>JBGSLF010000176.1:0-44644 GCA_041740855.1 Gemmata sp. | reverse complement strand
GCTTTTGGTCTGGACTCGAGTAAGGCTGGAAGGGTGTTCGTCTACGATGGTGCCACTCTGGTGTCAGGCGGCGGCGCGACACTGCTCCACCAGTACATACCTTTTGCGAATACCGATGGGCCGAGCGGCACTTCGGGAACGTACATCAACGGCCTGAACATTGCGACGGGTGATATCGATGGGAATGGCACAATCGAACTCATTGCCGGAACGCGTGGTAACACGGCAACGGCGGGCAATCGCGAATATGGTCGGTTCGTCGTGATCCAAACCGGTGCCGCTATCGATGGTAGCCAGGATGTTCAGATTGGGGCGATCCAGAAGCCATTTGGAACCGGATACGAGAAGGGTGTGGTGGTTTCTGCGGGCGATCTGGATGGTAACGGAACCGATGAAGTCGCCGTTACTCGCGGCGGCCCCGTGAACTCGACTGACCCCAACATTCAGACGGTGAAACTCAAGGCTTACCGATTCGTGGGTGGGGCGTTCAGCCAGCTTAATCTGGCAGGCGGAGCGCTTGCTTCGGATGGCAATCCGGTGCCGTTCGCACCGTTCCCGGCGGCACAGTTCAGCAGCCCGGACGGAAGCGTGATTAATCGCGATGCCCGCATCGCCTTCGTGGATACCGACGGCGACGGCAAGGCGGAACTGGTCTTCTCCGCACTCGATCGGGTCACTGATCCGTTCAATACTCGCGTCCGCGTCGCGGCGTATGCGGTGAACACTGCCACGGGGCTTGCCACACTCATCAGCACCGGTGGTGGGGCTTCGCCAACTAGCTACACGGTTGGCAATCAAGTAGTCGATCATGCCACCACGCATGTTCAAGCACTGGGTAACGGAACAACGGATCTGGCGCTGGTGCTTCAGGCCACATCTTCTGGCATCCAGTACATCGATCCGATTACCGGGGCGTTTCTTGCGGGTGGGTTTGGCTTGAGCATCCTCACCGGCGGGGTGACTGTAGACGGAAACTGATTACCCAATCGCTGTGAAGCGATCGCCGGGCGATTCATTTGGCGAGAATGGGGCGATGGCGATGGAGTGGTCAACATGACCTGTTCCATCGCCATCGCCCTGTTCTCATTCGCACTTCTCGAAACGCGGATGGTAAAAAGCGATTGTTGTGCCGGTTCTATGGAACAAACAGGTCGAGGTAGTTGCGTAGGCCATGCCGATGCCCACTCCGTGATTGACTTCCGATGGCTTTTGTCAAATCATCAGCTCATCCTGGCGAACCATGAGTATACGCCCGCCACGCGGCTTGCGAGTGCGGTGCCATTATTACTTCCGGAACCCGTTCTGTCGGAGGCCTCATGGAAACGGCGTTTCTGCTCTGTGCGGTGCTTGGTGGCACGCTTGTCGTTTGTCAGATGCTGGCCAGCGTGTTTGGGATGATGGGTGACACGGACAGCGATACCGATCACGACGATGCTCACCACGATAACTTTTTTCTCGGAATGCTCACGGTTCGAACGGTGTCGTCGGCCTTGTTGTTCTTTGGGTTGGGTGGCCTCACATCGCTTTATTACGGAGCAGACGAACCCGCTGCGTTTGGTGTTGCCATCGGGGCCGGATTGGCGGCGCTCTATCTGGTTGCCACGCTGATGAAGTCGGTTGCGAAGCTTAAAGCCGATGGCACGGCTCGCGTCGAACGCGCGATCGGGCGACCGGGAACGGTGTATCTTCGGATTCCTGCGGGCCGTTCTGCCGCTGGCAAGATTCAGATGATGTTGCAAAACCGCACGGTGGAATACCAGGCGGTCACGGCCGGGAACGAACTCCCAACTGGCACGGCCATCAAGGTGGTTGCGATTGTGAATTCCGACACGGTCGAAGTTGAAGCAGTCTAATCGATCGACACATTTCACCCGGAGTAATCGATGTCGCCTATCACTCTCTTTGCTCAGGCGCGGTCGGCCAGCCAATCGAGCCTCACCTCGGATTTACCCTGGCCCGTCATTACCGCTGTTGCGGCGGCGGTTGTACTCTTTGGCCTGATCCTGCTGATCGTGAAGCGGTACAAGCGGTGCCCGAGTAATCGGGTGCTGGTGATTTATGGCAAAACCGGCGGTGGAAATGCGGCCAAGTGCGTGCATGGTGGGGCCGCGTTTGTTTACCCGCTCATTCAAGATTATGCATATCTCACGCTCGACCCGATCCAGATTGAAGTGCCGCTCAAAGGGGCACTCTCGATCGAGAACATTCGCGTGAATGTGCCCAGCGTCTTCACCGTGGCCATTGGCACCGATCTCGAAACCATGCAGAACGCGGCCATCCGCTTACTGGGGTTGAGTACGCCAGAGATCAAGGAGCAGGCACGCGACATCATCTTTGGGCAGTTGCGGCAAGTGATCGCATCGATGCGGATTGAGGAGATCAACCGCGACCGCGACAAGTTCCTGGAGAGCATCCAGAAGTCGCTCGAATTCGAGTTGAAGAAGATTGGCCTTGTGCTGATCAACGTCAATATCACCGACATCACCGACGAGAGCGGGTATATCGAAGCTATTGGTCGAAAGGCAGCAGCGGTCGCCATTCAACAAGCCAAGATTGACGTGGCGGAGCAAGAGAAGAAGGGGCAGATCGGCGTGGCCGAAGCCGAGCGAGAGATGTCCATCAGCGTGGCGGACAAAACCAAGGAACGCGAGATCGGCACCCGCACTGCGACCCGCGAACAAGCCATTCGCCTGGCTCAACTGGATAAAGAACGCGAAGTCGGCGAGCAAACGGCGAAATACGAGCAAGATGCACTGGTGAAGGAAGCCGAACGGCAACAGGCGATTCGTATTGCCGAATTCGATCGCGACCAGAAAGTCGGTGAGCAGCAAGCCGCGTTCGAGCGCGAATCGCGAATCGCGGAAGCCGAACGAGATCGGCGTGTGAGGATGGCCGACGCCAATGCCAAGGCCATTGCTGGCGAATCGACATCTCAGGCCGAGATCGCCGTGGCGCAGGCCACGCTTGCGATCAAAAAAGCGGAAGCGTATCAGATATCCGAAACGAAACGACGCGAAGCCGAGGCGGCAGTTCTTGAAGCGCAGAACCGCGCGATGGCCAAGGCCGCTTTAGCCGAGGCTTCTCGCATTGAAGCTGAAAAGCGTGCCGCGTTGGAAGCACCCGCAAAAGCCGAAAAGGCGAAGACAATCGTGGAAGCCGAGGCGGCCGCCGAGCAAGTGAAACTCGCGGCACAGGCCGAGGCCGCGGCCAATTACACGAAGCTCGAAGCCGAGGCACGCGGGCAGTATGAGATTCTGGCCAAGAAAGGTGAAGGGTTGCGGACCATCATCGATGCGTGCGGCGGCGCACAGGCGGCGTTCCAACTTCTGATGCTGGAACATCTCGATGCACTGGCACAGGCGTCAGCCCAGGCGATTTCGAACATCAAGTTCGACAAGATCGTGGTGTGGGAAGGCGGCGGGAATGGAACTTCCAGCACCGCATCGTTCCTCAAAGATTTAGCTCACGTGATGCCGCCGATGTTGCAAGTGATGAAAGAAGTGGGTGGCGTGGAGGTGCCAGAATTCCTCGCTCGCCTGACGGGAGAAACACCCGCCGACACCAAGCCTTCACCTACTGCTGTAACGCCCAAAGTGAATGGTCAACCCGCGGCAACGGCCGATAGCGAATCCGACGCGTGAAATGCAACTTGCTCCGCAAAACGATAGAACCCCGGCTGCCACAGCCGGGGTTCTAGGTTTTCATGGGTGCGTTATTCTCACGCAACTCGAGCTAGCTTCAACTTCCGGCGTGCATAACCCGCTCCACCAATTGCCATCAACCCGAACACTGCAAGCGTTGCCGGTTCTGGTATGGGGCGGAAATCAAGCGCTGCGATTTGGAAGTCGGACCCACCACCCAGTGGACGGATGAGGAAATTCGTACCCGTGCGCACATCGAAGGGTAATGAATCGAGTGATACCGTAAACGTACCCGTGAGCCCGGGAGAATTAATCACCGATAGGCTTCCCAACGCGACAGGATTGCCATCAACAAGCAGAGCGAAATCCTCCGTGAAGGGCGGCTGACCCAGTAAATTCTCCGTATGAAATGTAACGGATTCGAGCGTGCGGACTCCGTTCAACGTGAAGTTAATCGCCTCATTTGGGCCAAAGTTGTCAACTTGCGTTGGGTCAGTGTCGCTAACTGGGATAAAACCTAAAAAAGTTCCTGACCAAGTCACACCAAGCCCGGTGGCATTCTGCGTAAGGAATGCGTTGTTAACCGTGAACAGTCCTTCCGATTGAGCAATCGGTGTAGCCGTTATGGTTGTGCCGCCATTGGTCTTCACGAGGCTCGTGACGTTGGAGCCCGCGCCGGTGAAGTCAAACGCGATCGTTGAAGCCGATGCCGATGAGCCGACGATCGCAACGAGTGCGCTTGCGACTAACCACTTCATCCCTTTCATGATCTACCTCCGAGTTAGAAAGTTTGGGCGTTGCGACGGAGGCCGTTTTGTTGGCCGGGTAGCGTCGGGCGAACGCCTGCCCGAAGTTGAAAGACCGCGCTTGGTTGGGCAGACCAGAGCGGGTGTGACGGCGGGACATCAGCTAAGGGGAGGAGAATCCCCTATTGTTGCTGCGTACCATCGATAATTATGAATGCGAATTGGAATTGTAAAAGTGCAAATAGTTGGCTAATCAAGATTTACGTTGATGGCGTAATTGGAACTCGATTTCATCTAAGCCGAACTAGAAGGCTGAGGAATTCGACGCAAGTTGTTATTCGCCGTTGAATTGGATAAGTACTGCCACAGAAGAAAGTTCTCGTTGAAAATGCAAATGAGACATTGTTATGTTCCGACCTGAAGCATTTTGAGCAGATTCGCTACTCCCACTTGGTAAGCAATCAAAGAAACCGGTCTCGCGTGTGTGACTCATGCCAATGGTGGCAGAATTCTTTGTCTTGCCACCATTGGCACGAGTCACGTTGTAAGACGCATATGCTTTGCTGAACTTCCGTTACTTCACAAACTCAGGTTCCGTATGGTGGGGGATCTCGCCGGCTTTGAAGCCTTCTTCGAGCAATCGCCGAATCGCCGCACGACCGCGATCGCCATAGTCGAGCGTCCAGTGATTCACATACATGCCCACGAACTTATCCGCGAGCGAAACATCCATGTCGCGGGCATACTTCAAGGCGTACGCGAGTGCTTCGTCGCGGTGATCCAAGCCATACTGAATGCTCTGCTTGATTAGTCGGCTCACTTCCTGCATCGTCTCGGTGCCCAGATCCTTGCGTACCACGTTGCCACCGAGCGGCAGCGGCAGCCCGGTCTTCTCCTGCCACCACACGCCGAGATCGGTGACCAGGCTCAAGCCCTGGTTCTGGAACGTGAGTTGCCCTTCGTGAATGATGAGGCCAGCCGCGTATTTGCCGGCCACCACTGCGGGAATGATTTCATCGAACGGCACCACATCGAACACCAGTTGGTTCTTGGCGTGGATCGAATTAAACAGCAGCTTGAGCGAGAGAAACGCCGTGGTGAGTGTTCCCGGAATGGCGATTCGTTCGCCGGGAAGATCGCTCACCGTCATCGGCTTTCGTGCCACAACCATCGGCCCGTATTTGTCACCCATGCTGCTTCCGGTGGGAAGCAAGGCGTAGCGATCGAGCAGATGCGCGTAGGCATGAATGCTGACGGCGGTCACTTCGAGTTCGCCATTGAGCGCACGACGATTCAAAGTTTCGATGTCTTGAAGTTCGTGTACAAACTTCAGGTTCCCGGTGGGAATCTTGTCATTCGCCAGGGCATGAAACATGAACGCATCGTCTGGATCGGGGCTGTGGCCCACGCGGATGAGCTGCGGTTGCGTTGTCGTGGTCATAAGTGCCTCAATCGGTTGAGCCAGAAAGTGGAACGCGCCGAGAGCGATCAGGGCAGCGGTGCGAAACACACTCCCCGTTTTCAGAATCCTTATTCCATCCGTTCGACCGGGCCACCCGGTGCGAACGCTTCTTCGGACGGCCCCGAATACGCCACACGCCCTTTCTCCAGGATGTGCACCGTGTCGGCGATTTTGCGGACCGATGCGAGGTCGTGCGTCACAATTGCCATGGCAACGCGGAACTGTTCATCCTCGGCCAAGTCGTCGATCACTCGCATCACCTCGGCGGACATCTTTGGGTCCAGAGCGCTAGTGGGTTCATCGAACAAGATCGCCGTAGGGTTAACCGCCAGCGCGCGGGCAATTGCAACACGCTGTTGTTGCCCGCCGGAAAGTTGCGCCGGTTTGTTGTCCAGCTTATCTCCCAACCCCACGCGATCCAGAAGCGTGCGTGCCGTGGCTTCGGCTTCGGCGGCGGATTGGCCCAGTGCGTATACGGGGCCAGCCATCACGTTGCGTAACGTGGTCATATGTGGGAACAAGTTGAACTGCTGGAACACCATCCCCACACGGCGACGCAGTTGTTGCAACGTCGCGTTCGGGGTCGCGGTTCCGCCCATAAGCTTCAGGTCGCCGACTGTGATCTCGCCTTCCTGAAACGGCTCGAAGCCGTTGATGCAACGCAACAGCGTGCTCTTGCCGCCGCCAGACGGACCAATGAGCGCCGCCACTTCGCCCTTGCGAATTTCCAGACTCGCACCGCGAAGAATGTTGAGCGAGCCGTGCGATTTCACCACGTTTGAAACTCGGATCATCGGTGGCCTCCTGAAAGCGCCGACCCAGATTGCCGTTCCAGACGTCGGGCGAATAGGGCCATCGGGTAACTCATCAACAGATATAACCCCGCGGTGACGAGGGCTAACTCGACAACCAAATCGCGATTGAAGTTAAACAGCTCATTGTATTTTCGCGTCAGTTCTGTGATCAGAATTACCGAGCAGACGGAAGTATCTTTGAACAGTGCGATGAAATCGTTGGTGACGGGCGGAATCACAATCCGCACGGCTTGCGGAACAATCACTTGGCGAATTGCAGTGAACGGACTCATGCCCAACGCGAGTGCGGCTTCCATCTGCCCCTTCGGAATCGCGAGCAAGCCCGCGCGATAATTCTCCGCTTCGTATGCCGAGTAATTGATCGCCAGCCCCAGTATGCCCGCGTAGAGCGGCGACAGCGATAAGGCGGGGTCGATCTTCGGCAGCATGTAGAAGATCACGAACAACTGCAGCATGAGTGGCGTTCCGCGAACCACTTCCACGAACAACGCAAAGAGGAAGCCTAGCCAACCAGGGCCATACACGCGGCCCACGGCGAGAATTAGCCCGCCAAGCATGGCCAGCGGGAAGGACGTAATCGCCAACAACACCGTCATGCCCGCGGCCCGAATGAGTTGCGGTATCAGTTTCCAGATGCTGCCGCGACTCTCGGCCGCGCCGACGGGCTTCTCATCGATCGCAGGCGGCCACACGCCGGTGTGATGGAAGCCAAGCCATTCCTGATCGCCGTTCCATAGCCCGTACTTCCGATAGATCCTTTGCAGGGTGCCGTCCTTGAAGCCCTCCTTCAAGGCGTCGTCGATCTGCTGCCGCAGTTGTTCGTCGCCTTTGCGGAGATAGATGGTGTAGAACCCCGGCTTGCGTCCCGCTCCGATCGCCCGCAGGTCCGGGTTTTCTTTGAGAAAGTGGACCGCGGCCGGGTTGTCTTGCAGTGTCGCCGCCAACCGCCGTTCTTTTACCAACCCCACCACATTGGCCACGTCGTCGCTCTCATCGACAGCATCCTCGCCAAAGAACTTCTTGGCGACGATCGCCGCCTGCGATTCTCCCAGCACCCCGATCCGTTGCCCAGGTTTGCTTTGGAGGTCTTCCCAGTCGTTGACGGCTTCGTCGCTTTTTCGCCCGATGAGCACCAGCCGATATGCGTAATACGGGATCGTGGCCCCGAACTTCTTTCTGAGGTCTTCGCGGTCTTCGTAACCATTCAAGACGATATCGATCCCCTTCTCGCCTTCGCGCGGTTGATCCAGCAATTCCGGTAGCGATTTCCACAGCCCATCGACAGGCACGCTCTTGCGGTTCAGCTTCTTCGCGAGATACTCCGCCAGATCTACCTCGAACCCAATGTACGGGTCTTCCTCACCGCTTCCGGGCGGTTTGAAGATGTACGGCGCGCCCCCTGTTGGGTCGGTCGCCCAACGGAGTTCTTTCTGATCCTGGGCGAATGCAACGGGAATGAAGACGAACGACGCGATCGCAGCTAGTAAACAGCGTAGGCTCACGGGCGAACTCCTTGAACATGGAACGCCTTGAATTAGCTCTGTTTCACCAAGTGTATCGAGCAGCCCTTGGCGGGGGCACTGATAAACCCAATGGCATGCCCGCAGGACCAGGGCGTCGCAGCGTACAGTTCGGGGATGAAGTGGCCGGGAGTGGAATGATGGCGTTGGCGATCAGCTCCGATGACGTTCCACTGCCTGATATTGAGAACTCCGCTTCGTGATGGGTATGGAAGCACACCAATCAGCAAGTGTTTCTGCGTAGCCGTTCACACATTTCGCTTACTTGCATCAATGATTTCTGCCGGAAATGTAGCGAAAACAGCTCTTTTCGAGGGCATTCGTTTCCGAAATGGATTTCTCGCAGCTTTGGTTTTCCCGTTTGGCACGGCGAGTGCTTTAGCTTGTGGTGCCCGGCAAACGGGCCGGACAAAACAACCCGCTACGACGCGGCGAATATAGCTGATCGGTCTACTTGAGCCTGCCTGACAGTCGTTTACCTCAGGCAGTTCACATATACCCCTGTACCGCGCACCGATATCACTTACCCTCGATGGAGGCTTCCCATGTTACGCTGGTCCCTCACGTTCCTTATCGTTGCTCTGATCGCCGCTCTGTTTGGTTTTGGTGTCATCGAGGGCTACTCCCTCATGATCGCCAAGGTTCTGTTCTTCGTGTTCATTGTTCTGTTCGTGGTTTCGTTGCTCACGGGTGATCGCCGGGTGACGAAAGACACGCTCTAGTTGGCATTGAAACGATCAAGTTAAACACCAGAACCTCGGGCATTGCCCCGAGGTTCTGGTGTTTCCCGGGGCACACGCACGCACCATCAAATCCACGCGAGGAAGGAACAGAGCATGAACACCCGAGAAGTTGCAAGCATAGTGAAAGAGGCAGGTGTGAAATTCGTGGACGACAATGCCTCGCGCATGGGTGCAGCGATCGCGTTTTATGCCATCCTGTCGCTTTCTCCTCTTTTGCTAGTTGTGGTCGGTTTAGCGGGTATGGTCTTTGGGCAGCAAGCTGCCAATGGCGAAGCTTTGAAGCAGATGGAAGAACTCGTCGGGCGAGAAGGTGCCGTTGTTCTGCAACAGCTTGTGGCCGAAAGCCCCGGCATCACTGGCACAAGCCTGGCCGCCATTGCGGGGTTTGCGGTGCTGTTCTTTGCTTCAACCGGTGTGTTTGTCGAAATGCGCGGTGCGCTCAACACCATTTGGAGCGTGCCGGAAAAGAAGAAGATCAGCGGAATCATGGCGATGTTCTGGGAACGTGTAATGGCGATGCTGCTGGTGTGTGGTTTGATTGCCCTGCTGGGGTTGTCTGTGGTTGTGAGTGCTGTGCTATCGGGCATCAGCGATGAGATGGCCGGATGGATGCCCGGCATGAACCTGATTGCGGAACTGGCCAACTTTGTGGTGACACTTGGATTGCTCACACTCCTCTTCGCCATGATTCTCCAGTGGTTGCCCGAAACGGAACTGGCATGGTCCGACATGTGGTTTGGTGCGGCCGTCACGGCGGTGCTGTTCTCGATCGGAAAGTATCTGATTGGTCTTTATCTGGGAACGGCAGCGGTCGGATCGGCCTATGGAACTGCCGGTGCGTTCGTCGTGCTTCTGGTTTGGATTTACTACTCCAGCCAGATCTTGCTTTTCGGCGCTGAACTAACATTCGTCTATTCGCAGCGAACTGCGCTGCCGGAATCGAAACGAAGTGACAAAGTCGCACTGCCTCAACGGCACTGATCATTTTCCACGCAACTCGGAATGTTTGTGGCACGAGAGTTGCGGAATCATGTTGAGCAGACTGGGCCTGAAACCCAATCTGTTGTGAGCATTCGCCCCACGTTGTGGAGTCGTGCTTACACACCGGCGGCCCCCATTCGGTATGGGCGGCTGCTACCCAGAGGACACATCATGTCGGACAGTTCAACGACAAACGCGCCGGCAGCGAAACCTGGCTGCCGGAATATCGATAACTTGGAAAAACGCATCGCGTGTCTCGCCGATGCGGGACCGCAGGCGATTGAAGATCGGTTGTTGGAATTGGATGGCGAATGGTCTACCAGTCGCGTGACCAAATCCATTATCGGCGTGCTAATAGTGGTGGGGTGCACAATGGCGGCACTTCATAACCCGTTGTGGCTCGTGCTGCCAGGGATTGCAGGGCTATTCATGCTGCAATATGCGTTCTCCTGCAACTCTTTGCTAGATGGCGTTGGCCGTGCTTTCGGTTTCCGCCCGGGTTGCGAGATCGAGCAAGAGAGAATGGCGTTGAAGGTGTTGCGCGGAGACTTCCGCGTTCTGCCCACGCTCCTGGATATCGAAAATCACGAGGACATTGGTCGCCTGGAAGGTGAAGGAGGAATCACCGTTCCGGCCGATGAAGCCAAGATGGAACCGATTGATGCCGCGAAGGTGGCGTTGGAGGCAACCAAGTTCTGATTCATCAGAAGCGGAAGTTTCATTCGCTTGAGTTGCGATGAAGGTTTGAAGTCCCGGCCGCGATGTGAATGCGTAATCCTTTGCCTTTAAGGCGGTGATAACGCAGATCATCGCGGCCGGGGCTTTTCCATTTCCCCCTGTTTTGCAGGAAGTTGGCGAACTCTTCCGAGTTGGCACGCCGAATGCATAATCCTTTGTCGCTTTGAGTTCCTTAAAGGATATCAACCATGACCGAAACACTAACTCATAATGAGATTCGACCTAGCCAACCGAGCGGAATCGCAAGCAGCACGACAACTTCGCTTGTGAGTGGCATTGTTGACGACGCACAAAAACTGCTGCAGCAACAAGTCCAGATGCTCAAGGCCGAAGTCAAAGAAGACTTCCGCCGTTCCAAGCGAGCCGCCGAATTCGGAAGCATGGGCATCGTGCTGCTCACCGTTGGCTTTCTGGGTGTCGTGACATCCTTGGCTTATTACCTGCACGAGTCTTATCAGTTCTCGATGTGGGCCTCGTGGGGCATAACGGGTGGGATTTTCCTCGCAGTGGGCGGGGCACTCGCGGCGTTCAGCTACATTCTGCTCGAACGCTTCAACCCGCTCCCGGACAAGACCTTTAACGCACTGCAGGAGAATCTGACATGGAAAACCACGTGAACCCGCCAGCAGATCCAGATAAAGGCCCGGACCAGATTCAGGCGGAAATGTGCCAAACGCGAGAAGCCTTGAGTCAGAAGATCGCGGCTCTGGAAAACCAGATGGTTGGCACCGTGCAGACGGCTTCCGAAACCGTGCAGGGAACCGTGAACGCGGTGAAGTCCCTGATGGACACAGCACCCGGAGCGGTTACCGACACGGTAAAGGAAGTTGCCGATGTGGTAACGGATAAGCTGAAGCAGATCTTCAATATCACGAGCCATGTGCGTGGTAACCCGTGGGGCACAGTCGGGGTCTCGGCGGGCCTCGGGTTTCTAACAGGCTTACTCGTTTTCCGGGGCCGCACGCAGGCTGCAGCTCCGGTACAGTATGTTCCCACGCAGTCCTTGATGCACACAGCCAACACCGCACCGGCAACGCCCGGCGTGTTCGATCAACTCATCGATCTCGTTAGCAAAAAGCTGATGGCGGTCGGCGAGAGTGTGATCGAGTCGGCGAGCGAAACCTTGAATGAAAACGTGAAGCACGAAGTGCCAAAGCTTGTGAACGCCGCAACCGAATTGGCAGCGGAACGGCTCACTCCGGAATCGCGCTCGACAGCGGCAATGAACGGTTCCGGTAATCGTTTCTAAACCTTATCCATCATAATAATAGAGGACATAGCTATGCGTCTGGTTGGCATCATCCTGGTGATTCTTGGCGTCCTTGGCCTCGGTTACGGCGGCTTCAGCTACGTAACGGAAGAGAAGATCATTGACGCTGGCCCGATTGAAGTTTCAGCCGATAAACAGAGAACTGTGTGGATTCCGCCCGTTGTAGGTGGGATTGTCTTGGTAAGTGGATTGCTCTTGGTTGTCGGTGGAACGAAACGCGATTAGCGATTGCCTTGGGGACAAATAGCCGATTCAACCAAGCCCACCAGTATCAATGCTGGTGGGCTTGGTTCATTTACGCACCGGATTTACTCGCGCTTGAAGTCGTCTTTGTTGATGCCATACTGTGCGATTTTGTCGGTGATGCTTCGCCGCGATAAGCCCGTGATCTCCGCACATTTGCCCACATGACCACGAGTCTTCTTCATTGCTTTTCGCAGGTAGCGTTTCTCGAATTCGGCCGTCATCTCGGCTAACTGATCGGGGAGAGACCGGGCAAGATCCACCTGGAACGGATGCGGCTTCCCGTCGCCTCGTCCTTCGACATCCGGCGGAAGTGTTTTGCGGGTAATTACGCCGTCGCGAGCAATCACGCACGCCCGCTCGATGGCGTTTTCCAACTGTCGGATATTTCCGGGCCACGGGCATTTCACCAGCATTTCCATGGCATCGGGCGTTATCTCTGCGGGCTTTTGACCGGAACGGGAGAACTTCTGGCAAAAGTGGGCCACGAGCACCGGGATGTCTTCCGGCCGTTCACGCAGCGGGGGAATATCGATGCGGATGACGTTGAGCCGAAAGTAGAGATCCTCGCGGAATTTTCCGTCCTTGACCATTTTTTCCATGTCTTGGTGCGTGGCGGCGATCACACGCACGTCGATCTCGATCGGTTCGGAGCCGCCCACGCGCTCGAATCGCCGCTCTTGGAGCACCCGCAGCAGTTTGATCTGCATCGTCATCGGAACATCGCCGATCTCATCCAGAAAGAGCGTGCCTTGATGGGCTTGCTCGAACCGCCCGATTCGCTTGCGATCAGCCCCGGTGTACGATCCCTTCTCGTGACCGAAGAGTTCCGATTCCAGTAGATTCTCGTTAAACGCCCCGCAGTTCAACGCAACGAAAGAACCGGTTCGATGCTGTGCGGATGCTTGATGGATGGCACGCGCCAGTTGCTCTTTCCCGGTGCCGGTTTCGCCACGAATGAGCACTGTCGAAGTTGTGTCGGCAATTTGCCCAACCAGCTCGAATACGTCGTGCATCCGCGGGCTGCGAGTCAGCACGTTCTGAAATGAGTGCCGCTCCTGAAGTTGGTTCCGCAACGCGATCACTTCATCTTGAAGCGAGCGGTCGCGCAAAGCACGCTTGACCAAAAGGCTCATGTGCTCGGGGTCAGCGGGCTTGGTGAGGAAGTCGTATGCGCCTCTTCGCATCGCCTCGACCGCATCCTTGACCGATCCGTGGCCCGTTGTAACGATCACGGTCACCGGGATTCTCTCAGCTTCAATGGCCTCCAGGAGCTTCATTCCCGAGACCTTGGGCATGCGCAGATCAGTAATCACCAGGCTGTAGGGTTGCGAGCGTAGCCGTTCAAGACCTGCTGCACCATCTTCTGCGACATCGACTTCCAGACCGAGTTGGAGTTGCAGTAACTCTTGAAGTGAAGCGCGTTGGTCTTCGATATCCTCAACAACGAGGATTCTTTGCTTAACGCCGGCCGGCACGGTTTGTGCTTTATTAATAGGTTGGGACATGCGTCGTTCCGAAACACGGTAGTGGAATGCTAAGCTATTCTACTGCCTATGGCCCGGTAATCATCGAGCAATTGGTGCGTTCCGTTCGCCAGAACAACACAGCGGTTCAGTTGTAACATGTAAGTGCTTTTCAGTGGCTTACAGCCTCGCAGTATAAACATCGCAGGTAAGTGAAGGTCCCTAACGGTGGATAGGTAGAGGATAAACATGTTCGAGTTTGCGGCGCGGCTTTTCGATTCTAACGGTTTCACACCACGTGCGAATTGCGGAACGGATTGGACGCCTGCGCTGATGTGGATGCACATTGGTGGCGACCTTTTCATTTGGCTGGCCTATCTTTCCATCCCGCTGATGCTTCTCGTGTTTGCTCGAAGACGCGAACTGCCATACCCCAAACTATTCATTCTGTTTGCGTTGTTTATCCTCTCGTGTGGCTTCTTGCACCTTATCGAAGCGTTAATGTTTGTGCATCCGCTGTACCGTCTTTCGGGTGTCTGGAAGGTGGTGACCGCCGTTGTGTCGTGGATCACAGTCATTGCGTTGGTGCCCGTAGTGTCGCGAGTCATGGCTTCGGTGTCATTGGATCTGCCGGGAAGCAAGGACAGTCCTGGGCTGGGTGACACGACCTTGCACCACCTCGCGTTGAATACCGACGAAGATCGTACCGGGGATTACCTCATTGCCATTCTGGCCAGTGCAATGGCACTTCTCCTGAGAGGCGCGGTTGATGGCCTGGCTGGTAACGATCTGATATTTGTCCTTCCCTTGTTGGCGGTCGTGTTCGTTTCCTGGCAACACGGATTTGGCCCCGCAATCGTGACGCTCCTCATCACGATGTTTGGCATGACCTACTTTTTCATCGAGCCGCGCGGGAGTTTGCTCATCACTAGCTTTGGTAATCAGGTGGCACTGGCGTTGTTCTTCTTCTGCGGCGTTTGTTGCGCCGCATTGGGTGAAGCCCAAATGATCGCAAAGCGAAGCACCAAAGCGGCACTGGCGTTGGCACTCGAACAAAAGGATGCCCAACGCGCGGAAGCGGCACGCCGTGAAACCGCCGAAGCCGGCTTACGCACGACAGAAGCAACATTGCGAGCCTTTTACGATAATTCGCCGCTCTTGATGGGAATCGTGGAACTGGCGGGCAAAGACTTGTGGCACCTTTACGACAATCGAACAAGCTGCAATTACTTTGGCGTCGGTCCAAATGGCGGTACACCCCGTCGAGCAACCGATATCGTCGCATCGCAGGAAATCGTTTCGTTATGGCTTGGCAAGTATCAGGAGAGCGCTCGAAAAAATGCATTTTCGGAATTCGAATACCAGCATACCACGGCTACTGGGCAAAGATGGATGTCGGCGCGAGTTAGCCCGCTTCCCGTGGAGCTCGATGGCCGACAACTCTTTTGCTACATTGCGGAAGACGTCACGGAACGCGTTCAGGCTCAGGAAACGATTCGAGAGAGCGAAGAGAAGTTCCGCACGCTCGCAGACTCGATACCGCAACTCACCTGGATGACCGACGTCGAGGGGTCGATAACCTGGTACAACAAGCGATGGTATGAATATACCGGAACCACCTTTGAGCAGATGAAAGCTTGGGGTTGGCAGTCCGTTCAAGATCCGAAAGAACTGCCGAGGGTAGTGGAAAAATTCAAGGCTCACATCGCAAGCGGAGAACCCTGGGAAGACACGTTTCCATTGCGGCGACACGACGGCCGGATGCGGTGGCATCTCAGCCGTGCCACACCCATACGGGACTTCTCGGGAAAAGTCGTGAAGTGGTTTGGCACGAACACGGACATTACCGATCGACTGGAGATGGAACAAGCCTTACGCGACTCCGCCGACCGTTTCCGCACATTAACGGAAGCCGTGCCTCAGATTGTTTGGACCGCCAACCCGCTGGGAGAACCAACGTTCTATAACCGCCGCTGGGATGAGATCACCGGCTCACCTATGGCTGTGGGAGGTATCGATGTTTGGTTAAGGATTATTCATCCAGAGGATGGCAAGCGATTCCATGCTGAATGGAAAAAGGCGGTAGCCGAGCAGCCCAATCGCTTCAGCCAAGAGTACCGCATCCGCCATGCGACAAGCGGCGAGTACCGGTGGATGTTATCCACCGCAGTGCCACTTCGGGAACCATCTGGAGAATTAGTCGAGTGGGTGGGAAGCATTACCGACATCGATGATCAGAAACGATACGCCGAAAATCTCCAGCGAATGGTGAGTGAACGAACGGCAGAGCTTCGGGAGGAAGTCGAAGATAGGAAACAGGCTGAAGCGGAAGTGAGCGAACAACGCCAGTTTCTAGAAGCGATTCTCGCCAATGTGGCGGATGGGATTGTGGCCTGTGACGAAGAAGGCACGCTCACGCTTTTCAATCGCGCTGCCAAAGAATTCCATGGACTCACGAACCAGGCACTCAATTCTCAAAAGTGGTCCGAGTATTACTCTCTCTATGGTGCCGACGGTGAGACACTGCTGTGCGAAGACGAAATTCCTTTGATTCGAGCCTTAAATGGTGAAACGGTTCGGGATTTTGAGTTCGTCATTGCGCCGGTAGATCGGCCACCGCGAACCGTTCTGGCAAGCGGGCAACCACTCATCAACGAAGCTGGGGGAAAACTCGGTGCTGTGGTCTCGATGAGAGATATCAGTGAGCGGAAAAGTTCCGAACGGAAACTTCGCGAGGCGGCGATTGAACTTCAACGCGCGAACCTGGAACTGGCGCGAAGCAATACGGAGTTAGAGCAATTCGCGTACATTGCTAGCCACGATTTGCAGGAGCCATTGCGAAAGATTCAGGCGTTTGGAGACCGGCTTCGGACCAAGTTCCGCGATAATCTTCCGGAAGCGGGGCAGGAATACGTCGATCGAATGCAAGTCTCAGCGAGCCGCATGCGGCGGTTGATCGATGATCTGCTCACATTCTCACGGGTTACCACGCAGACCAGCCCCTTTGTGGTTGTCGATCTCGGTAAACTGATTAACGAAGTGATATCGGATCTGAGCGAGCGGATTGAACCTGCGGAAGGTAAGGTGAACGTGGGGCCAATGCCCGTGATTGACGCCGATCCCTCTCAACTCCGGCAACTTTTCCAGAACCTCATTGCCAACGCCGTAAAATTCCAGAGACCGGGAATTCCACCGGTTATCGATATCAAGGCAGAAGTGGTTGAAGAACCACTTGCCCAAAACCCGACTGAACTTGTCGAATTCTGTCGAATAACGGTTCGCGATAATGGGATTGGCTTCGATGAAAAATACCTGGGCCGAATACTTCAAGTATTCCAGCGATTGCATGGCAAAGAAGAATACGAGGGAACAGGGATTGGATTAGCTATCTGCCGCAAGATCGCGGAGCGCCACGGCGGTGCCATCACTGCACGGAGCAAAGTTGGTGAAGGAGCCGCGTTTATTATCACGCTGCCCGTGCATCATGCCTTGGATCTTTCGAAGTCAGACGAGACAATCGCTTAGATCGAAATGGAACCGGAGCCACAATGCCTGAACCAACCAAGAAGCCCATCACCATTTTGATGGCAGACGACGATCCGGACGATCGACAGTTAACCCTGGAAGCCTTTGAGGAGAACCACCTTGCCAATGAACTTCGCTTCGTCGAAGACGGCGAAGAGCTGCTCGATTACCTGAACCACCGGGGGAAGTATGCCGACCCTGCAACTTCCCCACGCCCCGCGATTATTCTTCTTGATTTAAATATGCCCAAAAAGGATGGCCGAGAAGCGCTGGAAGAGATGAAGCAAGACCCGCGCTTTAAGGGCATCCGGGTTGTCATCATGACCACATCCAAAGCGGAAGAGGATGTCGTCCGGAGTTACAATCTCTCCGCGGCTTCTTATATCACGAAGCCGGTCACGTTTGAACGCTTGGTCGAAGTCGTTCGTATCCTTGGTAGATACTGGCTCGAGATCGTGGAACTACCTCCTAACGAAGCGAACGATGTCACCGGAACCCGTTGAACCTGATTGCGAGTGCGGGGCCGACGCGAACGTCTTGGCGGGGAGTTCCCCTGTCGATGGCGTTGGCGACGTGAAAGATGCGACAGATTTGAAGACGATTCGGGCGATGCTCATCGACGATGATCGTGACGATTACTTTCTCACCAAGGACATCGTTGAAGATATCCCAGGAGGTCGCTACAAGCTTGAGTGGTCGTCGAACTACGATAGCGGACTCGAAGCGATCTGCGCCGGTGAGCACCATGTTTATCTGATCGACTATCAATTAGGGAAGAAGACCGGGATTGATCTCCTGCGGGAATCCAAGGGACGAAACTGCTCTGGTCCCATGATTCTGCTGACCGGTCAGGGCCAACGGCGGACCGATCTGGAAGCGCTCGACGCAGGCGCGGATGATTACCTGGAAAAAGCCGGGCTTACACCCGCGCTGCTCGAACGCACCATTCGCTACGCTCTGGCCAAGCATGCCGCCGAAGCGAATCTCGAACAAAAAGTGCGTGAACGAACGGATGAACTGGCACGTGTGAACGAAGCACTGCGGGAAGCCGATCAGCGCAAAGACGAGTTCCTCTCGACCCTCGGGCACGAGTTAAGAAATCCGCTGGCACCGATTCGCAATTCGCTTGAGATCATGCGTTTGGCAGGCAACAACCCAGATGTGGTTGCCCGACAGCGTGAACGCATGGAGCGTCAAGTCACTCAGATGGTCCGTCTTGTGGACGATCTACTCGATGTGTCGCGTGTGGTGACGGGCAAACTCCGCCTCGCCATGGAAACACTCACTCTCAATGAGGTCATTCAATCGGCGATTGAACTAAGCCGCCCGCATCTCGAGAAGGCAGAACTACAATTCACGGTCAATGTTCCCGAAGAGCAAATCTTGCTTGATGGAGATCGGCTACGGTTGGCCCAAGTCTTTTCAAACCTTCTCAACAACGCCGCCAAATACACAGACGCGGGCGGAACGGTGGAACTCACGTCATCGTGGGATGTGAACCGAGTCGTTGTGCGGGTGCGGGATTCGGGCGTTGGAGTACCCATCGAACTGCTGCCGCGCATCTTTGACCTCTTTACGCAGGTTGATCGGTCGCTGAACCGGTCGCAAGGCGGCCTTGGCGTGGGTTTGGCACTCGTCAAGCGATTGGTCGAGATGCACGGCGGTTTGGTTCGCGCCCACAGCGATGGACCCGGCACCGGTGCGGAATTCACGGTCGAACTTCCCACTAAACCCCGTGCGACGGATCAGGAACTAGCAGGCGATCAGTCGCCCCTGTGAGAGTGGCCCGGCTCATTTCGCGCACTTCATTGCCGATTCGGCAGCACCACTTTGCCATCATTCTGGCACCGGGATTGCAACTGTTCCTCTGCTTGAATTTGATTCACCGGAGGAACTCCCATGTCGTCCGACTGGCAACGGTCGCTTGTCATATTATCTGGCTCATTCGTGACAGTAACGATTCTCGCAGTGCTGTACATAGCCCGGCCGATCTTTCTTCCGATCGTCTTGGCGGCATTCCTGGCGTTCGTGCTCGCCCCGCTGGTCAATCGTCTGCAACGTCGCGGCATCAGCCGCACGCCCGCCGTGCTATTAACGGTTGGCATGGTCGTCTGCATCACCATTGGCGTTGGCGCGCTCGTTACGCAACAGGTTAGCAAGCTCGCCGATACACTCCCAGATCGCAAAGAAGCGATCAAAGCCAAGCTCGTGAAGGCGAAGGAGTGGATCAACGGCGATGGCAATAGCCGGTTTGGTGCGTTGATTGAGGATGTCACTTCGGTCATTGCACCCAAAAGTCCGACTCAGCAAACGGTCGTGACGGAAGAATCGTTTGCCTCGCAATACGGGACTTACCTCAACCCGGCGGGTGAATTCCTGGGCCAGGCGATGTTCGCGTTCGTGCTAACGGTGTTCTTCCTGATCAAGAAAGAAGACTTGCGTAACCGGATCATTCGCTTGATCGGCGATGGCAAAGTCACAACGATGACAAAGGCCGTGGACGACGCTTCCACACGAATCAGCCGCTTCTTGCTCATGCAATTGCTCATCAACTCGGGCTTTGGCGTGTTGATCACGGTCTCGCTGTACTTACTCGGCGTAGACTACGCACTGCTGTGGGGCTTTATCGCGGCGGTTATGCGATATGTTCCATACATTGGCACTCCTCTCGGCATGATCCCGGCCGTGTTGTTTTCTTTCGCGACTGCTCCCGAATGGGGCGGTGGATGGGGCCAACCGTTAACGGTGATCGCGATGTTCGTGATCTACGAAGTCATTGGCAACAATGTCTTCGAGCCGTGGTTATACGGCAAGAGCATGGGCCTTTCCGAAGTGGCGCAACTCATCGCGGCGGCGTTCTGGGCGTTCCTTTGGGGGCCAGTTGGCCTCATTCTCTCGGGACCGCTTACCACCTGTTTGCTCGTGGTGGGCAAGTATTTCCCTCGCTATCGCTCGCTTGAAGTGATCCTCGGTGTCGAACCGCCACTAAAGCCGGAAATCGCGTTCTACCAACGATTGGCGGCACGCGATCAAGACGAAGCGGCTACCGTTGCGATGAAAGTGGCTCGCAAGGACGGCCCAACTGCCGCTCTGGAGCAAGTGATTATCCCCGCATTATGCATCGCACGCGGTGAACAAGATAACGGCGATTTGTCAGTTGAAGATTTCCATTCGGCGGTTCTATCCGCGCGTGAAATCGTCGGTCAATTGAGCGAGCTGAAAGAGGCCAAGGAACCGACTCCGGATCAAGATCGGGTTCGAGTCCTTATCGTTCCCGTCCGCGACGAGGCAGAGCATGTTGCTGCCGAGGCTCTGGCTGTCACACTCGATCCCAATCGCTGGGAAGTGACAGTGGCAACGGATGAGATGCTGGCTTCCGAATTGGTTGCGGAAGTCGAGAGAGTGGACCCCGCCGTTGTCGTCATCGTCGCCTTGCCACCGGGAGGACTGTCGAATTGCCGGTATCTGGTGAATCGCCTGCGGGTTCGTTGTCCGGGTGTGCGGTTGGTGATCGGAAGGTGGAGTTGTGGCGAGGAAATCGATCTGGATTCCTCGCTGGGTATCAAGGGGGCCGATGGGATTGATAAAACTCTTGGCGAAACCCGCAAGCGCCTCCACGACTTACTTCCCGTGTTTTCAGCGGCGAATCGACCTGCTCGCAAGAAGGACACCGATTTAGTTCCGATTGGCACGGCAGGTGCATGATAAGTGGAGTGTGGTGATTGGAAGTTTATCGAACTCACAACAAGAGGTATTTCCAATGGCAGATATGAAAGAGAAAGCCAAGAACGGCATCGACAACCTGGCAAGCGGTGCGAAGTCTGCCGCCGATAAAGCAGCAGATGTGGGCAACCGGGTTGGGAACGAAGCATCGAATGTTGTCGATCGGGCGAAGGAAGGTGCTTCGCGAATCGCGGACGCGGCCGGAGACTACGCTGGTCAGGCACGCGACACCGTGGTCGGCTTGGCTCAAGACGCTCGCGACGCACTTGGCTCAACTGGCGAGCAAGTTCGCGAGAAAGCAACGCAAGCGTATGAATATGCTGCGGATCAAGTCGGCGACTTTGGCAAAGAAGTCACCACGATGATTCGTCGCCATCCGCTGCCGGCCGTGCTCGTGGGCTTCGGCCTAGGGTTGCTGATGGGCCGGGCCGCCCGAATGATCTGATCCTATTCAGTAGTCATGCAATCGCAGTAACCCGCCGCCTCAGATCGCAACCCGGTCTGGGGCGGTTCTGCATTTGCCCCGCACATACCTGGCACTTCGATCGTTCTCACATCTGGTCAACGAAACCATAGAATAATCAAGCCACGCGTCACACCTGGCAAGCCACGGTGCTATCGCGGGCGATGCCTCGATTCTTATCGGAATGTGAAGTTCGCGAGTGCCGGGTATCGCAGTTGTTACACTTTGGGCAAACTTCGCACGGTTTGTTTCGTCATTGGTGTAGCCAGTCCTGTGATTGTGCGCGTTCGCTGCGTCACCCCTCCTTTACCGGGATTACTTATGAGCCGGTTCCATATGTGGCTGCCAGGGGCGGTTCTCGTAGCCCTGGGAGGCATCATGATGATTACCCCCACCACCTCACGCGCGGGGGATGTCGATTACGTCGAGGATTTCGCACTGTCGAAGGACCGCGAATCGGCCTTGAAGCAACTCATTCCGGGAACGGAAGATTATTACTATTACCACTGCTTGCATTACCTGAATTCCAGCCAGTTCGAGAAGATCGAACCGCTGACGCGAGCATGGTATGAGCGGCACCGGCAAACCGCGCGTTTAACCGAGATTCAAACGCGCCAGGCTTTGCTGACCTATGAGAAGAACCCCGAACAAACGCTCCGCTATATCCGCGATCACCTGGGCCTGAACTTCGACCATCAGAAGGAAACGGTCGGTCTGGTTCCCAACCTGCCGATTTCGCTCGACCCGAACCTCATCTCGCGCGAAACGCTTCGCAAGTATTCGCTCAGTTCCTGGAGCAACCTGGATAACTTCGAGGATGTTGCACTTGATCAACTGGCGAACGAAGGCCGCGAATGGTATCGCCCGCAGGGCAAAGAAGGTCTCGAATGGCACCTCCGGCGGAATCTGCTCCAACGCCTGACACGCTCCGACATCCCAAAGTTGGCGAATCTGGTATTCGAAGATTTGAGCGTGAAAGACACCGGTGAGTTCGGTTATCTCCCCATTCACCGGCAACTCACGTTGGCCCAACTCGATGAACTGCTCAAGCTTAAACCGGACGTACGCAACCAGTCCGCGTTCGTTCAAACCTATCTGACCAAACTGCAACCCGGGGCGGATGACGACTGGAAGCGCGATCGCAAACTCACGCTCGCATACCTGGAACGACTCCAGACATTCGTTGCCACGCTCGACCCGGTGCACAACGCGCTCAAAGCTCACGTTGCGTTCCACCGGTTGGCACTCGACCGATCGAATGGCATCTACGATAAGAAGCGATTCATGGCTTACATCCAGTTGCCGCGATTCCAGCCCTACATGTGTCGCGCGTTGAACGACCGCACGGAATCGCACCGACACCCCGCAACATTAACCACCGATTACTCTGCGTTCACCTTGTTGCCAACTGTCGGGAGCGATGAATCGCTCGTGCGGAGCTATGTGCAGCAGTTCTTCTCCGAAGATGGCGCGGCGACCAAAGAGTTCGAGGCCTACATCGATGATGTGTGGCTCCGGAATGTGTTCGCCGAAACGCAGATTGAACTGGGTCGCGGTGAACCGGAAGCGTGGGCATCCAAGCTCGCACCCGAGCGTTTTCGCGCTCTCAAAGATCGGATTGATATCGATTTCGAGTTCACCAATCGCGTGGATTACAACATCAATGATCCGGTTGCCCTCGATCTTCACATCAAGAATGTTCCGCAGTTGATTATCAAGGTGTTCGAGATCAACACCACGAACTTCTATCGCCTGCGGCAGTCCGAAGTCGATACCGACGTGAACCTGGACGGCCTGGTGCCGAACTGGGAACGTGTCGTGAAATACGACGACTCGCCGTTCCGCCGCATGCCACGCCGCTTCGAGTTCCCCGAACTGAAGAAAGCGGGCGTGTATGTGGTGGACTTCATCGGTGGGGGTAAAAGTAGCCGTGCGTTGATTCGCAAGGGAAGCCTTCGCCCACTCGTCTCGACCGGGTCGGCCGGGCAGACCATTCGCGTTGTGGACGAGAACAATGAACTCGTGACCGACGCCAAGATTTGGCTGCGCGGAACGGAACACACCGCGGACAAGAACGGTGCGATCACTCTGCCATTCACTTCCGAACCGGGCATGCGATCGATTGTGATTTCGCGTGGCGATTTTTCGTGCCTCAGCACCTTCGACCACAAGCCAGAAGCCTATCGCCTCGCTGCTGGTATTCACATCGATCGTGAAACCATGCTCACGCAGCGAATTGCACCGATCGTTGTTCGCCCCGGCCTCTTCCTCAATGGCAGCCCTGTTTCGCTAAAGTTGTTGGAAGACGTGCGATTAATGGTGACAACCGTGGATCACCTGGGCATTCCCGCATCTAACGAGGTGCCCGACTTCAAGCTGTTCGAAGATCGTGAGTCGGTGCATGAGATTCGCGTTCCCGCCCGGTTGAAGGCGATTAACGTGACCCTCACTGCGAATGTGAAGGCCGCCACAACAGGCCTCGATGTGCCATTGGCCGCGAACCAAACCTTCGCACTCAACGAGATCGAACGCACTGATAAGATCGAGGATCTGCATCTCGCCCGCTTTGCCGGTGAAGGTTACGTCCTGGAAGTGCTGGGTCGAACGGGTGAAACCAAACCCGATCGCCCCGTGCAACTCTCTCTCAAACACCGAGAGTTCAAGACTGCAGTAACAGCGACATTGAAGACCGATCCGGGTGGCCGCGTTCACCTGGGTGAACTCAAGGACATCGTGACACTTACCGCAACCGGGCCAGAAGGCACCGCGCACACCTGGAATCTGTTGACCGACGCCCACACCTATCGCTCCGTGATTCACGCGAAGGCTGGCGAACCCATTACACTCCCTTATGTGGGCGACGCAGGCAAAGCCGATCGCGCGGAACTTGGGTTGCTGGAAGTGATCGGCGAAAACATTCGCGCCGACAGGTTCGATGCGATCACGGTTGCCAATGGGCAGATCGTCATCAAGGGGCTTGCGGCGGCAGACTATGTGCTGCATCTGAAGCAGATTGGGCAAAAGATCCGGTTGCGGGTGGTAGATGGGAAGGTGCATGCCGGGCATGTTCTTGGCAGCACGCGCCATCTTGAGATGGTCGCACTCAAACCGGTCGCGGTGGAATCGGTGACCGCAGATAAGGACTCCGTAACGGTCAAGGTGCGGGACGCATCGGAGTTCACCCGCGTCCATGTTTTTGCCACGCGATATCAACCGGCGTTCAGTGCCTTTGCGAGCCTGGGCCGCGTGCGCGATGCGGAACTCGCGGGCGTGATGCCTGGCAACGCGGAGTCGGTGTATCTCACCGGGCGCAACATCGGCGATGAATATCGCTATGTGCTCGATCGTAAGGGGATGCGGAAGTTCCCCGGCAACATGCTCGATCGCCCGGCCCTTCTCCTGAACCCATGGGCCATTCGCACCACCGAGACCGGCGAACAACTCGCCATGGGCGGCGACGACTTTGCCAAAGGTGGTCGATTCCAACAGAGCAAGGATCTGCTCGCTAGTAAGCCGGCGCAAGACTCGCAAATCATGGGCGGGTGGAATGGCCAGTTGGCCGGTGGCCAGGACTTCGCCAATCTCGATTTCCTCGGTGAAACGGCCACCGTGCTCATGAACATGCTGCCGGACAAAGATGGCGTTATCAAACTGACCCGCAAGGAAGTTGGCCCGCATGCCATGATCCATGTCGTGGCAGTTGATCCGCTCGGCACCACGGTGCGTTCCGTTTCGCTCCCGGAAGTTCCGGCCTCGTTCCGCGACTTGCGACTCAAGAACGGCCTGAACCCGGAACAGCACTTCACGCAGCAGAAGCAAGTGACCGTGCTCGAAGCCGGCAAAGCCTTCACGATCGCGGATATCTCCGGGAGTCGGTTCCAGTCGTACGACAGCCTGAGCAAGGTGTTCGCGTTCTACACCACACTCTCGAAGAACCCCACGCTGACGCAGTTCGGCTTCATCCTGGGTTGGCCCAAACTCAAGGTGGAAGAGAAACGGAAGCTCTACTCCGAGAACGCTTGCCACGAGTTAAGCTTCTTTATCTCACGCAAAGATCCGCAGTTCTTCGAAGAGGCCGTGAAGCCATATTTGCGGAACAAAAAGGACAAGACATTCCTCGATCACTACTTGCTCGGCAACGATGTCAGCGGGTACTTGAAGCCGTGGGAATACAGCCGCTTGAACACGGTCGAGCGTGTGTTGCTGGCGCAACGCGTGCCGGGCGAACGCACCAAAGCCACACGCCACTTGGACGATATGTTGCGCCTCCTGCCGCCCAACATCGACAAAGAGCTTTTCAATTTCGATGTCGGCGTGGATGGAACCTTACTGGCGGCGGATGGAAATGTGCTTGCCATAAAGTTGATGGAACAAAAGAGCACATTAGCGAGACTAGAGAACCTGAAAGCATTCGACCCGAGTGGTCTTCCGCAGCCAACCGGCGCAATGGGTGGTAGTGGTCCGGGTGGTTTTGGTGTGACACCATCAGCAGCAGCACCGATGCCAGGCATGCCAGCTATAAACAGCCCCGAGCCGGCGGCCAAGAAGCCCAGTTCGGACCACCGCGAAGGCGGAATGAAGCGGGATGAAAGCAAGAAAGAGCAAGCAGGTGGAGAGGCTGATAAGCAAATGGGAGTGGATTTCTCCGCCTCGAACTTGGAACGGAATTTCTTTGATGAAGGAGAGAACAAACGGAGAGAGATTCGCCAGCTCTATCGCAAACTCGACCCGACGAAGGAGTGGGCCGAGAACAACTACTACAACACCCGGATTCACCAGCAGATTGCCAGCTTGGTGCCGGTCGCGGATTTCTGGCACGACTACGCGAAGCACGAGGCGAAGGCCCCGTTCCTGACGCGGCACGTCGCGGATGCGCACCGCAACTTCACCGAGATGATGTTCGCCTTATCGGTTCTGGATCTGCCATTCGAGGCTGGCAAGCACGATGTGCAGTTCGCCGATGGGCAAATGACGCTCACACCCGCCGGGCCGGTTATCGCGTTCCATGAAGAAGTTCGCCCCGCCGCCGGGGCAGGGGGGCAACTGCCAATTCTGATCAGTGAGAACTTCTATCGCCACGGGGATCGCTACCGCGAAGAAAATGGCGAGAAGTACGACAAGTTCATTACGGAAGAGTTCCTGACGCACGTTGTGTATGGTTCGCAGATCGTGGTCACGAACCCGACTTCGTCGCGACAGAAGCTCACGGTGCTGTTGCAACTGCCGCTGGGAGCGATTCCGGTGCTCAGCGGCCAGTTCACTCGGAGCCTGCCACTGGATCTGGAACCGTATCGCACGCAGACCGTCGATTACTTCTTCTACTTCCCCGCAGCGGGCAAGTTCCCGCACTTCCCGGCGCATGTGGCCAAGAACGAGCAGCATGTGGGTGCCGCCCAAACGATGACGTTCAACGTGGTGGCCAAGGCCACACGCGAGGACACGGAATCGTGGGACTGGATGTCGCAAAACGGCACCAACGAGGGCGTCTTGGCGTTCCTGAACCGCGAGAATGTGCGGGCACTTTCATTAGAGAAGATCGCGTTCCGCATGAAGGATCGCGAGTTCTATGAGGCGGCGATTAAGCTGCTCAACGATCGGCACCAGTTCAACCCCACACTGTGGAGTTACAGCATTCACCACGCCGATGTGCCGACGATTCGCCAGTATCTCCCGCACCAGGATGCGTTCGTGAACACCTGCGGCGGGCCGATCGATAGCCCACTGATGACCATCGATCTCGTGGATCGGCATCAGTACGAGCATCTCGAATACAAGCCGCTGGTGAACGCACGGGCACACAGCCTGGGCAACCGCCGGCAGATTGTTAATGATGCGTTCCTGGCACAGTATCACGCCTTCCTCAAGACGTTGACTTACCAGAACCAGCTCGATGATAAGTCGCTTCTCGGTACGGTTTACTATCTGCTGCTGCAGGATCGGATTGAAGAGGCAATGGCCGCGTTCGCGCGAGTTAACCCGGACCGCATACCCACACGCATGCAGTACGATTACTGTGCGGCCTATCTGGAGATGTTCAAAGACGAGCCGGTGAAGGCACGGGCAATTGCCACCGCGTACAAGTTCCACCCGGTCGATCGTTGGCGTAACACGTTCGCCGCGATCATTGCTCAACTCGATGAAATCGAAGGGAAGGGCGCGAAGGTCGTGGATGGCGACGATCGCGATCAGAAGCAGGGCGGGCTTGCGGCCACGGAAGTGACCTTCGATGTGAAGGTTGGCCCGCAAGGGGTGAACCTGAGCTGGCAGAACTGCGATACTCTTCGCGTGAACTACTACCTGATGGATGTGGAACTGTTATTCAGCACCAGTCCGTTCGTGCAACGTGCGGGCGAACAGTTCTCGACCATCAAACCCAATGGCACCGAGTTGGTGAAGCTGCCTGCGGGCCGCGATAAGCACACCATCCCGATGCCAGCCGAGTTCGATGGCCGCAACGTGCTGGTCGAAGTCGTGGCGGCGGGCAAGACGCGCAGTGTGTCGCACCTTGCCAACACCATGACTGTTACGATGTCCGAAAATTACGGGCAGTTGAAAGTGGCCGACAACGCCGCCGCCCGGCCACTGAGTAAGGTTTATGTGAAGGTGTATGCCAAGCTGGCGGATGGTTCGGTCAAGTTCCACAAGGATGGCTACACCGACCTTCGCGGGCGTTTCGATTACACTTCCGTGAACACGCCGGAACGCCAGGCCATCGAACGATTCGCGGTGCTGGTGCTCAGCGACGATCGCGGAGCCGCAATCCGCGACGTGGCCCCGCCACAACGCTAACACTGTGCTCCGAGCATAGTGGGACATTCGCAAGCCTCGCCTTCACCGGCGAGGCTTGCGCCGTTGTGGAGCAGCGCAAGTCTTGTGAAGTGCGAATCTGGTCTTACTTGGCCAACGCCACCAATTGCCAAATTCGCGGGAACTCTCCAAACTCGCACCGCTGCGATAGCCGATACAACTCTCGCAATACCCCCGCTGAGAGGCTGTCATGGATTTCCCATTTTCCCGTCGCGGTCTGTTCCAGGGCACGGCCGCAGTCGGTGGGGCGCTCGCAATGGGCGTGGGCCAAGCTGGGCCGGTGGCGAAGATTCGGCAAGCCAGACACCCGGGTTGGGTCTTTGGCCGCATGACCGGAGCCGAAGCGCTCACCGAGGCGTTGCTAACCGAAGGCGTGGGCTGCGTGTATGGCATTCCGGGCGCGCAGGAAAACGAACTCTGGGATACGTTCAAAGACCGCGCGTTGCCCTATCTTCTCGTGACGCACGAGTTCAGCGCGGCCTGCATGGCCGATGGCTACGCTCGCACCACCGGCCGCCCCGGCGTGCTTTGCGTGGTGCCTGGCCCCGGTGTGACGAACTCTTTGACTGGTCTCGGCGAAGCGCTGCTCGATTCCATTCCGATCGTGGCGATTGTGGGCGACGTGGCCAATGGCGATAAAGCGCGACCGTTCCAGGTGCATAACCTGAACCAGACAGACTTGCTCCGGCCGGTGTGCAAGGTGGTGTTCCCGGTCCAGACAGTGGCCCAGATTCCCGGTGCCGTGCGTCAGGCATTCGTGGCCGCGATGAGTGGCGAACCCGGACCGGTGGCCGTGGTTGTTCCGTACAACCTGTTCATCGAAGCGCACGACTATCGTTGCCCGCCGCCCGCCGTGGAACCGCCGCCCTTCGATGAAGCGGCGTTCCAGAAAGCATTGCCATTTCTGGCCGATCCCAAAGCCCGCATCGGCATTTATGCGGGTCTGGGCTGCATGGACTATTCGCACGAACTCGCAGCGGTTGCGGAGTTGCTTCAGGCTCCGGTGGCCACGAGTGTTTCGGGCAAGGGTGTGATTCCCGACTCGCACCCGCTCGCGGTCGGTTGGGGCTTTGGCCCGCATGCCAGTGTTGTGGCTGAGAGAGTCTTCGATGGCGAACGATTACACCCGCACAAGACCGGCGTGCATACGCTGCTGGCGATCGGCGTGAAGTTCGGCGAGGTTTCCACGGGTTACTACGGCAACCCGCAACCGAAGCACGTTGTGCATGTGGATGCGAATCCGTGCAACCTCGGGCGAGTGCTGCGGACCGATGTCTGCGTTCATGCGGATGCAGGCGTTTTCCTGGGCCGCTTGCTGGCCTGCGGCGATACGCTTCGGCGTCCGGCGGATGTGGCACTCACAACACGCATTCGTGAACTGAAAGCCGAGGCGGCCCGCGAGTTGGTTCATGTTCCGCAACCGGCGTGTGGCATCGATCCGCGTGCTCTTATCGCTTCGCTGCGCCGTTGCTTGCCGGACGATGGGATTCTCTTCACGGATGTGTCCGTCAGCGAGCATCTGGCTGCGGAACACTTCCGCGTGTGCCAGCCGAGAACGTACTTCAACCCTGTGAATAACCAGGCGATGGGCTGGAGCATTCCGGCGGCAATCGGCGCGCAGCGAGTGAATCACGGCCGCACCGTTGCAACACTCACGGGCGATGGCTGCGCGCTGATGACCGCGTTGGAGATTGGCACCACCGCACGGGAACACCTGCCGGTGAAGTTCTTTGTTCTCGACGACCAGACGTATCACTACATGCAGATGTTACAGCTTCCCGCATACCTCCGCACCACGGCGACCATTCTCGCCCGCACCGACTATCGGGCACTCGCGCAAGCACTGGGTGTTGCGTATGCGGAAGTTCATACGCATGCGGAATTGGATGCGAAAGTGCGTGGTGCGCTCTGTCATGCCGGGCCAGTGTTGGTACGCGTGGTGACAGACTACAACAAACAAGACATTCGCTGGGTGGATGCGGTGCGAAAGCGTTACACGCAGGAACTGAGCGCCGCACAGAAAGCCCGATTCCTCGGGCGAATTGGCTCACGTGTTTTGCATGAGCAGAAGAATGATTGACGCACGCGGTGATCTGGCTTAGCCGAACAAGAGCAACACGCTCCATGGGGGCGTGTGCTCGAATTCACAGCCCATTTCAAAGTAATCGTCTTGCTTGTGGCAGCTTCGCACAATCAGCATGATGAATCCCACATTGTTCGGCGCATTCATGGCCCGAACCTGCACCGAGTTGCCCGGTGCAATCGCCTCGCGCATGGTGATCCGCAAGCCACCCGTGGAGCGGTCCGTCACAAATCCCTCACTCACGCCATTGCGGAAGACCGGCGATGCGAGTTGCACCTTAACGGGCTTGCCATCGCGCCGGAGTGCGCCTCGCCGATCGGCGAAGGATTGTTCTGGCGGAGACCACTGCGCGGATTGCTCGGCTTTCGGAACGGTTAGAGGTGCCGCGACGGGATGTAATGATCCGCGGCGGCGACTCAGCAGGAACAAGGCGACGAGCACCGCAATCGCGACGCCGATGCCAATCACAACTGGAAGATGGGCAGTTCCCCAAGAATAGATCGTTTGCGCAATCAACATGGTTGTGCCCCAACCCGCGACTATCCGGGTTCATCAGGGACTCTAGCACACGGCACACACTGAAAGAGGCGAAAGTTCCGATCTGGAATGAGATGTGCCAGTTCCGTTGCATCACCTCACTTTTCGGCTCCGCGTTGCGGTTTCGCCAATAGATGGTTACAACCTTGGCATGACACCCGATGCCCCTGAACGCCGGCCTTTGCTTTCGCCAATCACCGATACGATTGTTGTTCTGGGCGATTGGACACTTTTCGCGAGCCGGGCGGTATCGGGGATTTTTCACCGCTCGTTCCGCGCTCGCGAATTCCTGAAACTGGCGTTCGAAGTGGGCTATGCCAGTGCTGCCGTGGTGGGCGTGACTGGCTTATTCATCGGTATGACGCTGGCAGTGCAAACTTATGGCCAGTTCCGAACCATTGGCCTGGAGACTTCACTCGGTGCCGTCATTCACATGTCGGTTGTTCGGGAACTCGGTCCTGTGTTGGCAGCGGTAATGTTGGCGGGGCGGGTTGGTTCGGCGATGGCGGCCGAGCTAGCCACCATGCGAGTAACCGAACAACTCGATGCGCTGGCGTGCCTGGGTGTCGATCCGGTCAAGCATCTGGTGGCTCCGCGTGTGCTCGCGTGTGTTCTCATGCTTCCACTCCTCACCGTGCTAGCTGATGTGTTGGGCCTTTTCGGAAGTACCTTTGTGTGCATTCAGATTTATGGCATCGATGCTTTTCACTACTGGCAACATACCCAGCAATTCGTGAAGGTTTGGGATGTTGCCACTGGCTTGGCGAAGTCGGTGATGTTCGGCTTCGTGATATCGCTGATCGCGTGCCATCGCGGCTTTCACGGACGTGCCGGGGCCGAAGGTGTTGGCCGCGCTGCCACCGAAGCCTTCGTTTGGTCGTTTATAGCCATTCTGATTATCGATTTCTTCCTCGCCATGTTGGCGAACGGAGTACACACACTTCTCTGGCCAGATGCCGCACCTCAGGTGGCATGAAAAACAGCGGAAGATTGACCCATGAAGCGCATAAGGCTACTCTCGGTATCACATCAACGTGAATACCGGGAGCTTCTCATGCGTGCTTTCTCCATTTGTTGTGGTTTATTCGGCATCATGATCGTGCTTGGTGTTCACACAACCCCTTCTGGCGTGCGGGTTCGCGCGGATCAACCCGTTGCCAATGAAATGCCGAGCGGGTGGAAGGCTTCCACTCCGCGCGAAGAGATTCGCCCGAGCTTTCACTACGATCCGGCGGGCGGACCCAAAAAGAACGGCGCGTTCGTCATCTCCGCCGATGAACGCGAAGGACTGCATGGCTGGGTGCAGAAAGCGTTCCCGGTAAAAGGCGAGCAACATTATCGGTTCCATGCAGCCCGAAAGGTGACGAACGTGGCGATCCCGCGGCGCAGTGCGGCCGTCCGGATTGTGTGGCAAGACGCAGATGGCAAACCGGTACCAATGAGCGAACCGGCCGTGAAGGGCTATCTCAAAGGCTTCACGGGTCGGGCGGAACCGGAGCACCCCACCGACAAGACCACCGATGCGAACGGATGGACGGAAGTATCCGACACGTATCTTGCACCCGCGAAGGCCACGCAAGCGGTTGTCGAACTTCACTTCATGTGGGCACCACTTGGGAAGATCGAGTGGGCAGATGTGTCGTTCGCAGAGGTGCCGCCTCCCACGCCGCGAACCGTGCGGCTGGCGACGGTTCACTTTCGCCCGTCGGGCAAGTCGATGCAAGCGAACTGTGAGGAGTTCGCACCGCTGATTGCGGAAGCCGCCAAGCAGAAAGCCGATCTTGTGGTGCTGGGCGAAACGCTCACTTATGTGGCCTGCGGCAAGACGTACGCGGAGTGTGCCGAGCCGATTCCTGGCCCATCGACCAAGTACTTTGGCGAACTGGCCAAACAGCATGGGCTCTATGTGGTGGCCGGATTGCTCGAACGCGAAAAGCACCTTGTTTACAACGTTGCGGTGCTGATTGGGCCAGATGGCGAAATCGTGGGGAAGTATCGCAAGGTCTGCTTGCCGCGCGGTGAAGTTGCCGGCGGAATTGCACCCGGGAAAGATTACCCGGTGTTCAACACACGCTTTGGCAAAGTCGGCATGATGGTCTGTTACGATGGCTTCTTCCCGGAAGTCGCACGCGAGCTTTCCAATAACGGTGCCGAAGTGATCGCCTGGCCCGTGTGGGGTTGCAATCCGAGTCTGGCCGCCGCTCGCGCTTGCGAGAACCACGTTTACATTGTCAGCAGCACTTACGAAGACATCGCTCGAAACTGGATGCTGTCCGCCGTGTTCGATCACACGGGAGACACGCTGGCAAAAGCGGAGAAGTGGGGTACGGTGGTGGTCGCCGAGGTTGATCTGGATCGGCGATTGAAGTGGAATAGCCTGGGCGATTTCAAGGGCGAGCTTCCGCGTCACCGCCCGATCAGTGGCGGGAAATAGCGTCGCAGTTCAACGTGTGTGGTCGATCGGCATCAGGCCCAAGCGTGGGCGTTCCGGTTCCTTTCCCTGGAGGTTCTCGTGTCTCGCATCACTCGCAGAGATTTCACCAGCACCGCTACGAAAGCAAGCGTTGCGACCGCGATGACGGCCGCATCGGCGAGCCGCGTGCTGGGCGCGAACGATCGGGTTCGCATCGGTTTCATTGGCGTGGGCAATCGCGGCGATCAAGTTCTCAGCGCGTTCCTGACGCATAAAGATGCGGACATCGCTGCGGTGTGCGACATCCATCAACCCTATGTGGACTTCGCCGCGAAAAAGATTGGCACGAACCCCGAGCAGTTCCGCGACTATCGCAAACTGCTCGATCGCAAAGATCTCAACGCCGTGGTGATTGCCACGCCAGACCACTGGCATGCCCTGCAAACCGTTGAGGCGTGCAAGGCGGGGAAGGATGTGTATTGCGAGAAGCCGCTTTCGCTCTGCGTGGCCGAAGGGCGGGCGATGGTGAACGCGGCTCGCGATAACAAGTGCGTGGTGCAGTGCGGCATTCAGCGTATGTCTAGCAAGTTCGCGGCGGAGGCGGCCGACTTCATCCGTACGGGCGGGATTGGTAAAGTCACCGCGGTGCGTTGCTTTCACGTTCAGAATGAATGGCCCAAGGGAATTGGCAGCCCGCCGGACGAGAATCCGCCGGAAGGTTTCGACTGGGATACGTGGCTCGGGCCAGCCCCGCTCCGCAAGTACAACAAGAACCGAACCTTTTATCGCTTCCGCTGGTTTTACGATCACTCCGGCGGCCAACTCACCAACTTCGGTGTGCATTACCTCGCGCAGATTCATCGCTCGCTCGGCGTAGATGCGCCGCTGTCGGTTGTTGCGGTTGGCGGGAAATTCGCGGACTACGATAACCGCGAAGTGCCAGACACCATGGAAGTGGTCTGGCATTATCCGGGCAACACATTGGTCACCTTCTCGCAATTCAACGCCACCGCGGCACCGCCGGCGGCCAAGGCGTGCGAGATCGAGTTCCGCGGCACCAAGGGCACGCTGTACTTCACCACGAGGGGCTACGAAGTGGTGCCCGATGTGATCACGCAGAATGAGTTCGCTGCCCGCACACCACTGAACCGGGAAATCGAGCGTGGCTGGAAAGTGGGGGCCAAGCCGATGATCGAGGCGAAGAAAGTTGAGGGCACAATGCCCGATGCGGACCACGCGCGAAACTTCCTGGATTGCATCAGTAGTCGCAAAACTCCGAGTTGCGATGTGGAATATGGGCATCGCTGCACCACGGCGGCGATTATCGGGAACCTCGCGCACCGCACCCACTCTTTACTGGATTGGGATGCGAAGGCGGAGCGATTCACCAATAGCGCCGCAGCCAACAAAATGCTCAGTTATGTGTATCGCAAGCCATACGAATTCCCCGCGTGAATCGCGCCGTGTCAACGCAACCCGCGTCATGACTGACGCGGCTCGTTAAATACACGCTACATCATTCCTGAAACCGCACCGGCACTCTACACCACGCCTTTCGCTCGCCACTCCGCGACCTCTTCGTCGGTCGCGCCTAACTCCCGCAGAACGGCATCGGTTTGCTCGCCAAGCTGAGGCGGCATTGTCATGGGTGCCAGTGGTGCCCCTGTCAGATGCACCGGACTGCCAATGAGATCGACCGGATTGCCAGCCGGATCGCGAATGGTGACACGCATTCCCCGTGCGGCGACCTGTTCCTGCGCGAACATCGTGGCATAATCTTGAACCACGGCGTGCGGAACATTGGCAGCGGTTAAGCGTCGTTCCCACTCAGCAATGGTTCGCTGTTTCATGATCGCCGCAACTTGGGGAACGAGTTCGTTTCGCAATTCCACCCGCTGCCGGTTCTGTGCATAGCGTGCGTCTTGGCTCAACTCTGTGGCCCCAGCTGCTTCGCAGAACGATCGCCACTGCGAATCGTTCCCCACGTTCAGCACGAGATAGCCATCGGCGGTTTCAAAGAGTTCGTAGGGCACGATCTGAAGGTGGGCGTTCCCCTGTCGCGTGGGCACGTTGCCCGATGTCAGGTATGCCTGGGCCACGTTCACCTGAGCCGCGATGGCACAATCGAGCAGTGCCAGATCAATCGCATAACCATGCCCAGAGCGGTCGCGTGCCCGCAGGCATGCCAGCACCCCGGTGGCGGCGTAAAACCCGGTTAGGACATCGGCCACCGCGACACCAACCTTCTGCGGCGACCCGTCGATGGGGCCGGTGATGGCCATGAGTCCGCTCAGGGCTTGCACGGCGAAGTCGTAGCCCGGTGCATCGCGAAGTGGACCGGTGCGACCAAACCCGCTGATCGAACAGGCGATAAGCCGCGGGTGTTGCGTGAAGAGGCGTTCGGGCGTTAATCCGAGTTTCTCCGCACTATCGGTCCGGAAGTTCTCGATTAGCACATCTGCTGAATCGAGCAGGCGATGAAACAGCGTGCTCCCTTCGGGGGCCGCGATGTCGAGCGTCATCGAACGCTTGTTGCGATTGCACGAGAGAAAATACGCCGAGAGGCCACTATCAGTGAACGGCGGCCCCCACCCGCGTGTGTCATCGCCAGAGCCGGGGCGTTCGAGCTTGATCACTTCCGCGCCAAGATCCGCGAGCAACTGACTGCAGAATGGCCCCGCCAACACCCTTGCCGCATCAATCACGCGAACACCGGCAAGCGGGGGAACGGCATCGGTTGCGAATGGGAACACGTTGGCACCTCTTGCGAACCCGCTTTGCTCACCCTTGTGCTTGCTCGCTGAACGCAAGGCGGATTTACGGCTTGATTCGCGGGCCAAACACATACAGCGATTCCCAGCGTTTGGGCGAACCCGGAAGCATTAATCCGGGTGCGACCAGATCGTAGCGTCGCGCGAGCGAGACCACCTGCCGCGAGTAATCGGGCCACTTCCCGAGTGCGGCTTCAAGTGAAAGACGGTCGGTAGGCGAGAGTGCGGGAAGTAGTTCCTTTACCACAAAGCTCCGCAGCGGTTCTTTGAACTCCTCGGGGCGTGCGGGGCCAAGTTTCGCCAGCGGAACTTTGTCGCTCTTATCGGTGGCAATGTAGTTGTGAACGGCCAGTGCGAACTCCGGCCACTTGCCAACGTGAGGCAACGTCGCGGTTCGCCCTCTCCCTTTCTCGAACATCTTCTCGGCCTTGCCAAGTTGAGCGTAACTCGTCACCAGCTTTCCGTCGGCACTCTCTGGAAGTAGTTCATATTTGCGATTCAGATCGAAGGCGGTTTTGCCGTACGCATACCACGCCCAACCATTCCACTCATTCGCCTGCGCGAGGTTGCTGGTATAACGCAACCGATCGGCATCCGAGAAGCGGCACTTCTTCTCGTCGTCGGTTCGATAAATGGCCCGCATGAACTCGATCACCGATTGCCGGGCGTTTTCCGATTCAAAGGGCCATGGTGCGCGATTGGCGGCGATGTCGGGCGCATGACTGCGGAAAACGGCCCACTCTTCGTGAAGCCGCGCTTCGTCTTTCCTCCAACGGAGGATGCGTTCTTGCCGTTCGGCTGCGGGGAGTTTGCGGAGTTCTTCGCGCCAGGCGGGCGGCAAGGAATCCACCCACTGTTCGTTGCGCACACTGCGCACTTCATCGAGTCGTCGCCGCGGCGAATCGGCCGCGAGCACCAGCTTGCGATTGGTTTCATTTAACCGATCGAGCCAGACCGCATACCCCTCCAGCACCTGAAACAACCGATCGCGTGTGCCGGGTTCCTCGGCGAACAGTTGGCGATCGAGTTCTCGAATTGCTTGCTGGCGGGCGGCCGGCAGCGATTTGAACGCCTCGGCTTGTTTGTTGAATGTGGGGCCAAATGGCGTGCGAGGTTCCGGCGGCGGACGCAGTTGAGGATCGGATGGAAGATCCGCGTGCACGGCGAAGAACTCGGGCGTATCAAGTGCCCGCACAAATTCGAGATTATCCACTGCCGCATAGAGGTGGAGGTTTTCAACCACGCGGTGATCGGAAATCGATAACTCATCTGCGGTCGAATCCCGATTGGGGGCAGTTAGCAGTTGCGGCCCAACGAGAGCGGATGCAGCGTATCCGCCAATCGCAAAGAGCAGGGCGGCGAGCAGCACCTTCGCAAGCCAGTGGCCAGAACGTATGGGGGGATTCAACGCCATGGCATCGGTGGCCGCGAGCGTGCCGGATACCACATTTGATGATCCAGAACCAATCTGCGATCCGTGCGATTGCGCACTTGGCGATTGAACCATCGCGGGGAGTCGGTCGAGGGTGCGTGTGGCAAACGTCGGCGATGGTTCTCGCTTCGGGAGAAAGTCCAGCAGATCGAATGTCTTCTTCAGCGCGGTCGCTTTCCGCTGCGCCGCGGGATCGGTCGCGAGCCGCGCCTCCACGCGACGGGCCGCCGCATCGTCGAGTTCCCCATCGAGATACGCCACCAACTCGGCCTCGAACGGATCGGTCGGCAAGTTGCTGTCGTCGTCGGATATGGGTTGTGGCAGTTCGGCCATAAGATTACCTCGGACCCCGCGAATCGGCTTGTGAGGTTTACGGGTTCTCGTCGGTTTCGTCGTCCGCGTCCGGAGCGGGGGGTTCATCATCCATGTAGATGTACCCTTGAAGGGCTTCGCGGAGTTTGCCGCGTGCTCGGCTCAAGAGTGACTTCACCGCTTTGGGAGTCAGCCCCATCACCTCTGCAATATCGGCGTAGTTCATATCTTCGAATTTGTTCAATACGATCGCCACGCGCTGCCGCTCGTTCAATTCATCCAGAGCCTGCCGAATCACTTTGGCGAGTTCCTGCTGTTGCAGGTTGTGCATGGGCGGTGCATCGCGCGATGCCGCAATCGCTTCGTTGGGTCGCGGGCCAAGTGGGCCACTCTCGTGAACTTCGAGCGGCAGAACCGGCCGGCGTTTGCGATCACGCAAGGCGTTCAACGCCAGATTGTTGGCGATGGTGAAGAGCCAGGTAGAGAACTTGGCCTGAGGTGTGTATTTCTTTCGGTTCCGGTAGACACGCAAAAATACTTCCTGGGCGAGATCTTCCGCTTCGTCTGCGTTTCCGACAAGGTGATGCATGACCGCAACAAGCCGGTGCTGGAAGCGCGAAACCAACTCGACAAAGGCCGTATCGTCGTCGTCCCGCACCCGTAGCATGAGCCGGATGTCGGGGTCTCTCAGGGCCATTTGGGCGCTGGTGTGACCGATCGCCATATCGCCAGGAGTCGGAGGTCAGGAATCGGAAGTTAGAACGAACACCGACCACCGGGCAAGTCGCCCGTGCCGATCTTAACCGGGAACGTGATCAGAACCGGCAGGGGAAATCAGAGAATGTTCGTGGCCCGGATTCCGAAGGCCAGATTCTTGCTCGACCTTTCTCCGCAATTGCCCGCATGCGGCGTCGATTTCCGCGCCTTTGCGTTTCCGAACTTTCACGCTCACTCCGGAACGCCGCAGCGTGTCGATCAACCCTTGCAGATCGGCATCGTTGGGCCGGCGATACGGCAGCCCATCAACATCGTTCCACGGGATCAGGTTCACGTGTGCTTTGCGGCCAGCCAGAAGGCGGGCCAGTTCTTTGGCATGGGTTGGGCCATCGTTCATGCCACCCAGCACCACATATTCATAGGTCACTTGGCGGCCGGTCTTTTTGTAGAAGTCATCGGCCGCTTCGAGAATGGCGGGGATGCCGGTCTTCTCGTTGGTGGGAACGATGCGGGTGCGAAGGGCGTTGTTGGGGGCGTGCAAGGAAACCGCCAGATGGTATTGCTTGCCGAGTTCGGCCAGTCGGCGAATCTTGGCCGGTAGCCCTACCGTTGAAATGGTAATGTGCCGCTGACCAATACCAAGCCCGTTCTTGTCGCCGGCGATCGTGAGTGCATCGAGCAGGGAATCCAGATTCGCCAGTGGTTCGCCCATTCCCATTACCACAACGTGCGTGAGGCGGGCGGCTCGTTCCGGGTTTGTGGTGGTTGGGTCGGTCAGATTTCGCAACCGCACCAATTGTTCGACCATCTCTCCGACTGTCAGGTTTCGCTCCACACCATTCAGGCCACTCGCGCAGAACACGCAGCCCATCCCGCAACCCACCTGCGTGCTAATGCAGGCGGTGGCGCGTCCGTCGTCCTGAATGAGAACGCACTCGATCATCCGGTCGTCGGCCAGGCGAAGCACATACTTGTGAGTGTCGTCGGACATCGCGAAGAGGTGTTGCTCGATTCGTGTCGAGAACACCACAAAAGACTTGGCGAGTTCCGCCCGCAGTTCCTTGGGCAGGTCCGACATATCCTCGAACGTGCTGGCCCGATTCGCGAGAATCTGCCGGCGAATCTGGTTCACTCGCATCGGCGGTTGCTGCCGCTCTGCAAGCCATGCCCGCAGCGTTTCCGCCGGAGTATCAAGGATACCTGGCAGTGGCTGGCTTGGTGCAGTGGGCGATCCCGCTTGCTCGTTCAGAACTGGTAACGTGTGAGGCATAACTGCTATTGTACGCGCAATGCCTTGGCTCGGAAAGTTATGGCGTGCGGTGGGGTTGTGGGCGATTCACGGCGTGGCGGTTCGCGTGGTACGTCGAGCTTATTCGGCCTGCTTTTCCTCGGGCTTGTTCGGCACCTTTGGCGTGTTCAACGCACGGTTCACCGTCTCCAGCAATCGCTCCATCGCAAACGGTTTGCGAATGTAATCGACCACGCCCAGATATTCGGCATAGGCTTTGTGCCGGCTTCCCTCGTTGGCCGTGATCATGATGATCGGCGGCGCATCGGATTTGTCGCGGAAGTGCTCCAAAAGTGGATAACCTCCCATTCGCGGCATCATCATGTCGAGAATGACAAGATCGGGTTGTTGGTTATAGATCGCTTGCTTGCCCTGGTGACCATCGTGAGCCTGGATCACGCGGAATCCCTGGCGTTCGAGCACCGCACGCACGCCCTCAACCAGTTCGCGATCGTCGTCTACCACCAGTATTAATTTCTGCTCGGCCATGGAGCGGCCCTCTAGGTTTTCTTCCACCATAGTATCGGTTAGCCTGGGTCATAAGAAGTCCCCCTCAGGCCAACGGCCCTTTCACTGGGCACCGCGTCAGGTTACAACATACACCCTTATACCGCTTCCACGATTTGGATTCACTCAACAGGAATACCACATAATGACCGGCCGGTTTACAGTTTTAGCAAGTGGCAGCAGCGGGAATGCGGCTCTTTTGGAAGCGAATGGGTTCGGGTTGCTCATCGATTGCGGCTTGCATCCGCGCCTTCTCACCGCTCGCCTTGCCGAACTGGGCACTTCCTGGTCGATCATCAATGCAGTGATTCTAACACACACGCACGGCGACCACTGGAAAGACCTTTTGTTGGCCGATCTGCGAAGTCGCAAGATTCCGCTCTGGGCGCACCCGGACCATTTCGATCATCTGGTCACGGCCGCGAAGGCTTACGAACCTCTGCATCGCGCGGGCCTTACTCATGCTTTCCAGGCCAACCATAATCACACCCTGACGCCTGGCCTCACCATTCGCCCCATACCGGTGTCGCACGATTCGGACCCCACCTTCGCGTTTCGCATCGATGCCACCGACGCGAACGGGCTGGCCTGGTCCGTTGCTTATGCCTCGGATCTGGGATGCTGGACACATGATCTGGTCGAGGCGTTTGCGGATGTGGATGTGTTGGCCGTGGAGTTTAACCACGATATTAAACTGGAACGTGCCAGCCCGCGCCCGCGATTCCTGGTCAACCGCGTTCTTGGCGATAGCGGACACCTGTCTAACGATCAAGCCGCCGCGTTTGCTGCCGCCATTGCGGCGCGTTCGAGCAATGGTATGCCCCGTCATCTGGTGCAGTTGCATCTGAGCGGGCAATGCAATCGCCCTGAACTGGCATTAGCCGCGGGCCGGGCGGCCTTCGCAAATCGGAACGCCCAGACGGAAATCATTACTGCTACACAGAATGTCGCCACGAAGCCTATCGCTTTGGCACGGCGAACCGTTGCGGAACCGCAGGCGAATATGGTAGTTGATCATGCCGTGGTGCCAACGCGTTATTCCACAGTTCAGCCCCCGCTTCCGGGTTTCGACAGTTGATCCAACTGTAGCGGTTGTGCGGGATGCGCTTCGGTGCGGGTCGGCCTGCACCACGCGATTCCCGACATATGCCGCGTGCGGTCATAACGACGGTGCCGATGTTTAGTCCACACCCCAAGGACGGGGGAAATGGATTGGCACGGAGGCACCGATCATGCAGCGGCTTATCACGCTGATTCTTCTCGCCGGACTACCACTTACGCCCGCAGGCGCAGCGGAACCTTACCAAACACCGGTACACATTTACCCACAGGTGCCCACACCTGTGCTCGACCGCTCGGGAGCGGTCATTCCCGCCTCGGCTGCCTACACACCCATGCGAGCGGGAACTTTGATTCCCGCTTCTGGTGTGAACGGCAACGTGGTGTATCCGGGACTGCCACTTCCGACAAACTATGCCCCAACTGGCTTCGATTGCCCCACCTGCGACAAGCCCGCGTGTGGCGACCGAGGGCCAAACTGTTTCGATCGCCTGAAGGCGTGGTTGTGCTTTCAGCCAACAACTCGCGACGCCCTGCCGAAGTGCCGCCCGCACCCCTATGTTGGCCCGGTTGTTGGCATATTCACTTGTAACTCAAGGGCGGGGTGTACTACCGGCGGGTGCGGTTCAAATGGCTGTGGATCTGGCAATTGTGGTTCGAAAGGTTGTGCTTCTGGTGGTTGTGCGAGCGGCCTTGGCGGCGACGGGAATAGCTGCAAGAGCGGCGGGTTAGGCTCGCGCTTCGGTTCGCTGTTTGGCGGTCGCGGCAGTCGCGGAGATTGTGTGCCACCATCGAATGAGATGTTTCCCGGTTATCAGTTCGCAAGCCCGAGGCCGTTGACCTCAGGGGTAGTGAATCCGCCACCCGTGTTCGAACATCGAACCTTAAAGCCGGCATCCGCTCAATATCCCGCACCCTATCAGCCAAAGCCCTATGTTCAGCCGGGCCAATCAGGGCAACCGATGAAAGCCGAGACCGACACGCTAGCCCGCCCGTTCACGCGTCCGTAATTGTTGTTCACATTGTGCCAATCAAAAAGTTGTGGCAAGCAGACATCCTTCTGCTTGCCACAACTCGTGGGGTTCACCCTCCCGGGTGACTTCATCACTTCGCACTGACACTCGTGACGGGCGTGGAATTCATCCCAGGGTTTGGTATGAACCCGACTCCCGGTGCGGGTGAAGGTGGTGCGAAGGGGACGTTCGGCGGCGGAAGCATATCGCTCGGACTTGGGAATGGCAGTTCGTCTTGCCGCGTGTTCGGCGTTACCGGTGGTACAAACGAACCGCCGGGCATCATCGTGCTTGATGGTGGGCAAGGAACCGGGCGGCCCGTCACGGCATCGAAGCAACCTTCCATCGGTCTTTGCATGTTGTTCGCACCGCTGCCCACCAGAGTGCAAGGTGGTTCTGCGGTGGATTTGGATGCCATGCCGTGATGCTTGTTACAGTCAGAACTTCGACAGCCAGAGGCCGGTGCCAAGAGCACGCCCCCCAGCAAAACAGTAGCCAGGCGATTCTTCATTGGGGTGCCCTCAAGAATTCGGCCGGCTCAACCGACCGCACATGAACTTGAGGAAATTGTTACCGATGCAGAGAAACAGACAATTGAACTCTGTGCACAAAAGCGTTTTGCAGACAACTTGTTGGGCGACCGATCGGTATCCGCGCAACGACACGTGCAACCGTCACACTTTTGCCATACGCACGAATCCGCACGATCGCGCCGCAATGTGACCACCTAAAGATCGACTACGGCTTCTTGGCCTTCTCTTCAGCTTCTTTGATGTACTTCTCCGGCTCTTCCTTGAAGGCATCGCGGCAACCCGTGCAGCAGACGTAGTATTCTCTCCCCTTGTAAATAACTTTGATGGTGCCCGCACCACCACTCACGATGCACTCGGGGCCTTTGGCCACTTCCGCAAATGGCACGCCTTCTTTTGTCGCACCCACTTGCCACTTTTTCGTGAACGCCACAGTTGTGCCTGCCGGCCGTGTCTCGATGCGATACAGGTGTCGGTTGAAGTGCAAGAGGCTAAAGACAAGGCGTTGTTCTTCGCCCTCTGGGCCATCGATGCGATCGAGCGTCAGTATCTTGTCTTTGAGGGAACCGGTGAAGGTCGCTGTTGCTTTGTCGGCCGTGGTGAGTTTGAGCGTATACAGCACTTCGTCTTTTTTGGGTGTGTAGCGAAGCGTTCCCGATGTGAAGTGTTTCCCCTTCTCAAAGTTCACCGTCATCCAGGCGTCTTGTTCCTTGAACTGCCAACTCCACGATGCAGTCTCGACCCAGGCTCCGGCGACTCGTTCTTCGCGTGTTCCTTCCGGTGCGCCTGAGCCTTTCCACGATCCAACCAAAATGTTGAACGGTTGGAGTGCTTCTTTGGCACTACTTGGTTTCGGTGTGATGTTATCAGTTGGGGCTTGAGCGAGCAGAAAAGTGAGGATGAGCAGCATGAGATACCTCAGGGTTGGCGGAACGCCATCCTGGTTGGTTCTCTGGAATGGGGGCTTAAACGGCCACCACTTTATCAGAATGTGGGAGTGTTGCGGTGAGTCTCGGGGGCGGGAGACCGCCCCCGTGGAGACTGGATACGAATCGCGTTAGCGAGGTTTACGAGGTGCACGGAACTGGCTCAGTCGCGTGCCTGGCTTCGTGTTTGGGGTATCCGAAACGGGTGCTTCAGGTGAGTTCAGAATTCCGGTATCGGATCCCGCGTTCACCATGGTGGCCTGATCGGCATTGCCATCGATGACGTTAGCCGATACGGCAGCTAGAACGTCCGTGGCTTGTTCGTGCTGAATCCGAGCATGAATTTCGGCCCGATCCACCCGAACCGACGGCGGTGCTTCAACACCGATTTTAACCCGGCCTGGACCAATGCTCACAACCGTGAGTTTGATTCCATCACCAATAACAATGGATTCACCCGGACGACGTGTAAGTACCAACATGAGATGTCCCTCCTGGATGGGCCGTTAATGATAGTTGAGAGATTAACGGCGGTCCTTCATTAGATTCTACGCCCGCTAGAAAGAAATCTTTCAGAAGGCAAATGTTTTCCTCAAGATTTCCTTACTCACCCTATATTAGTCACCATACGTTCATTAAGGAAAGTCGGTTTATCACGATTTTCCTTTTTCCCGACAACGTGGTCGGGGAACTTTAATTATCATCCGCTAATATCATGCCGATTGGAAAAATCTGCAGTTGGTGACTGTTTTGCGGGGAATTCGTATGCTCAGAGCAATACTGTTCGGCACGGTATTTGTGCTTGGTGCGAAGTGGTCGTGCTTCCGTCTCGGCTCCTGTCGGCGTGTGGCGTTGGCCTCGTGAAGGTCATGAACCCCGACGACATCGGGTGAGTGGCGTTCGTCACCGCGCA
>JBGSLF010000175.1:0-29502 GCA_041740855.1 Gemmata sp. | reverse complement strand
TGGGGTGGCGGAGTTTTTTGGACACCCCACCCTCCCGCCCGGAGATCGCAATGTTGCGAAATCCCCTTGTTTTCGCACAAACCCGACTCGGCCGACGACCAAAATCGGCATCAGTCGAGCTCAGTACGGTGCTTGAAATACGTTGTCATCCCGTAAGTCACCAACGCAACTATCGCAGTACTGATCACAGTTGTGATAACGATATGGAAGAGTTTTTTGGTCATAGTCAAGATTCCAGGTTCGTGTCTGGATCGGCTGGGAACTCTGGGCACGCGGGCTATGGTCGACCACAAGAACCGCAACCCGCGCAATGACTGCGCGCCGCACCGGCTCCCGTGGCCGAAAGAATCATACAAGCGTTGTGTGTTATGGTGAAGGGTGATCGGGCTTCAAGGTGCGTCCGGCCGTTGCAACTGTCGGGCTTTTGCGTTCCAATGTGCCCATTCCACTTACTTGAGGATGGGAACGCATCATGGTCAAACGCTTCGCACTTCTGATCGCGGTCAGCACGGTATTCGCGCTGGTTGTGTATGCGGCGGCAAACAAACCCGCGGGTGCGGACCCGAAGTTGCCGCCACTCGCGGAGATGAAGTTCAACGATGTGAAGGAAATCGCACCGGGCGTCTTCTTTCGCCTCTCGGCAATCTCCGCGACCGATCCCAAAGTCGTGTTTGGCGGCAGCAACCACACCTGGATTGTCTTCAAGGATTATGTTGTCGTGATTGATGCGAACTTTCCGGAACAGGCCGCCGATGTGCTCGCTGCGATCAAGCAGACAACCAAGAAGCCGATCAAGTATGTGTTCGACACGCACCACCACGGCGACCACGCATACGGCAACAGCGTGTGGGCCAAGGAAGGTGCGAAGATCATCGCGAGTAAGCCCACCGCACGGTTGCTGATGACCAATGGCCCCAAGCAATGGGCCGAGGCCGCCAAGGATCGAAAGGATTTACGCGAAACGGAACTGAAGCAACCCGATGTGGTCTTCGATGAAACGTATGAACTGAAGGACGACACGCAGCACGTGGTGTTCCGGGCGTTTGGGCACAGCCACACGATTGGCGACGCGGTCGCCTACTTGCCCAAGCACAAGATCCTCTGCACCGGCGATGCCTGCGTGAACGGTGCGTTCAACTTCATGGGCCATTCCAACTCGGCGAGTTGGATCAAGTGCCTTGAAGAGATGGAAAAGCTCGACGTCGATCTAATATGCCCCGGTCACGGCCAACTCGCACGCAAAGAACTGCTCGCCATTCAGAAACGCTACTTCACCGAGATGCGTTCCCAGATCAAGAAAGGGATCGACGACAAGAAGTCGCTCGAAGACATTACGCTGGCGCTCGACATGCCGTGGTACAAGCAGTGGACGGGAAAAGATGCGGGCGAAATTAAGGATAATGTGAAACACGTTTACAACGAACTGATGGGGAAGATCGAGCACGATCGACTCGGAGCACGACCCGCACCACTCGATTGGCGAGGGGCCACACCGGGAATTGCCGGGCTTCCTTCCCGGCGAACACCAACGGCGGAGTAAAGCCCATTGCGATCAGTCGCCCCCGCCATAGTCTGGCTCGGGGTAGCCGTCGCCGTCGCTTTCCGTCAAATCCTGGCCGTGCCAGCCGAACGGAACGGCGGCTGGTTCGTCCATTTCGCCCGCATAGGGGCGAGCCGGTACCAGGCGGAGCCGGATGGGCAACGGACTTCCGTCCGCCCGTTCCACGTAAACCGAGACTTCTCGTTCCTCCTGAAGAAGGAGACCCACGGGCACGACAACGCGCAGTTCACCGTGTTCGAGATCGGTCATACGACACCTACTGGAAAGAAGAGCTGAGGATAGGACTTCACAACGCTCCGCGTTGCTACCCAACCAGCCACACTCATGGTCTGGTTGATCTGCTGTGGGAGAGTAAGGAGAGGAATCTCCCCTATCGATTCCCACACCGAAAGGTTCAACTCACGAGCATACCGCCCTACAACGTTGATTGGAAGACTTTCCGGCAACTTTGTTGGAATCGGTAATTGCGAGTCGTTCGAGCGTCGAACCTTTTGCTCGGCCAATTACTAACCTAAAAGTAGTGCAAATCAAGAGAATTCGCTCGGATTACTCAGAGAATTGCGGCAAGAAATACGCTGGCAAGGTTGAGTCGGAACGTGTGGAGAATATGCGTAACGCTCTCGATGCAAATTCTGGCGTCTCCAGCGATGCGGATGGCCAATTTGCGAACACTTTGAACTTGCCATTTTCTGTTCAGAGGTCCGGAGTGTAGCGGTTATCTGCGTGCCACCCGAGTGCCTCTGAACAGGCGAGTTATTCGCGATTCAACGATTACGGGCGGTCGCCGTCGCCCTTCTCGGTCCGCGGCTTGTCGCCATCGACACGCTTCGCACCAACCACAATCATCACTGCGGCCGATTCATCCGAAGTCATGGTAACTTGCACGCGGTCGCCCGCTTTCAAGTCCGCGAGTTTGGCTTCTTTCCCACCAATCATTACTTTCCCTGCTTCCACCAACTTCAACACGCGGTCGTTCTTCTCACCGCCAACCGTCACGCTCGTGGTATCCACTTGCTTCACCACACCACCAATCACGATACCCGCAACAACCACTTCATTCGCTTCGCGTGGCTGCCCATCGCGAGCCGAAACCACGGTGAAGCTGGCACCCATTCCTTTGGTCAGTTCGCCGATCTTCGCGGGTTTCCCATCGATCGTAATCTTCGCATCTGCAGTTAACTTGACTGCGACTTCGCGGCCACCTTCACCTTTGGCTGCAAGCGTCACCAGTCGCGCTTCGGTATCGATCGAACCGATGCGTCCGCTGAACCCTGCGGGCCTGGCAGCGGGGCGTTCGCCATCGCCGCCGCCATCGCGAACGGGCTTCTTGGTTCCCACTGTAATCAGTGTTGCCGCACTCCGATCGGCGTTGAGCACGATCGTCGCAACATCACCAGCTTGTAGTTCGGCGGGCTTGGCATCTTTACCATCGATGATCACTTTCGCATCAGCCGCGAGTTTGATCACCCGATCTTCCAGCTTTGATTCGCGACCGCCGCCGAGCAATGTCACACTCGTGGCGTTCGCTTCTTTCACAACCCAGACAAGTTTCGCACTATCAACATTCAGTTCCGAAGCCTCGGCAAGTGCACCACCTTCGCGAGCAAACGAAAGCACCACCACTTCCGCAGTTGTTCCCTTGGGAACGGTGTCGAGCTTCACTTCCTTGCCATCAACGGTCACCTTTGCGGAGGGCGATAGCTTGAAGATATCTTCGCGTAAGCCGCCTTCGCCCATGCGAAGAAGTGCGACCGTGCTGGCTTTGGTATCGACCGAACCAACAAAGCCCGTCACGGCTCGCTTCTTCCGGTTGCCGGGTTGCGCGGGCTTCTCGCCGTCGCGTTTCACTTCCGGTTGTTCGCCGGGCTTTTCACCACGGACTGCGGCTTTCTCTGTCGCCGGTTTCTTCTCGTCGGCGTTGATCGCCACCAGACCAAAGCCACCACTTGCCAACGATGCGGCCAGTGTGATGGCACCCAGGATTTTGAACTTGAGAAGCGACATGGAACGCATGACCTCTTGAGAGAGAGAAAAGATGGAAGCGGTAACCGGAGCCGAACCGGATACCGCCACGGCAGATTCCAGTAATGCCAGCGGAACAGCCGCTTGCAACGTATCGGCGGTTAACACAGTCGCAAAGCCGGCAGCGGGCACCACAACGCCCCTGCGTGTCAACCGATCGCGGAGCATTTCGCGAGCGCGTGCCAGGCGACTGGATACCGTTCCTTCCGGTAATCCCAGGCGAGTCGCCGCCTCCGATTTATTCAACCCTTGAACACCGCACAAAACCAATGGCGTGCGATACTTCTCGGGCAGCGCGTTTAACTGTTCGTCGATGATGGGCAACAGATCGGCGGTGTCGCCGGTGTGAGCCGTTTCCGAAGTTGCTTCTGCCTGTGCGGCGTACGCATGTTCCACTTGTTGTCGGCGATACGCGCGACTGCGTGCCTTCAATGCCGTGCGATACGCAACGCCATAAAGCCACGGGCCAAGCCGCTCCGGTGGGCGAACCGTGTCCGCCTTGCGAGCCAGGATCAGGAATGTGGCCTGGAACGCATCATCGGCAGAGTGCCCATCGCGAAGCACCCGGCGACAAACGCCAAGCACCATCGGCCCATGCCTCCGAACAAGCGAGCCAAACGCATCCTGATTCCGCTCGGAACGATAACTGGCAAGCAATTCACCATCGCCACGACTGACCATGTCGCGAGCGTGATCAAACACTTTCCGAATCGATTCCAGTGCCAGTGTCGCCATTACTGCCCTCCGACAGCCGCCACGAGATAATGCCCCGCAACCGGTAACTCGGTCCGCATTTTTTCTGAAATCCATCACTCGACTGAGTGCGTCTATAGATTTTGCCATCTTGGCGAGCCGGATCACGTCAGTGCCCGGCGTTCGTGTTCTGGCACAACCCGCGTCATGACTGACGGCGGCTCACCAAAATCCGCAGCCGCACCATCACTCGACTGAGTGTACCCGAGATCCTCGCCATCGTGGTACAATGCCAAGCTTACTTGCAGGAACGCATCGACATCGCACGGCGATAATAAGAAATGCCGGATTGAGTATCACCCGGAACACGGGAAGATGATGAATTGACTGCGCGATAAACTTCCCAGGCCGCAAGTTGATGGGCAACGCGGCGTTCACCCATGGCAACTGCTATAACGTTCCACCATGAAGTACGTCATTGTGATTCCGGATGGTTGTGCCGACGAACCCGTTGCGGAACTCGGAAACCTCACCCCACTGCAGGCGGCCGCGATCCCCAATATGGATCGCATCGCGAAGGCGGGCGTGGTGGGCCTTTCGAACAACGTGCCGCCATCGCTTACGCCGGCATCCGATGTGGCCACGTTATCCCTGGTTGGGTACGACCCGCTCGCGGTTTATACGGGCCGCGCGCCGCTCGAAACCGCCGCAATGGGCATTCACCTGGGGCCAAACGATTGGGCGATTCGCTGCAATCTCGTTTATGTGCCCGATGAGCACATGCGCGATTTCACAGCGGGGCACATCTCCAGTGAAGATGGCGCTCCGCTCATTCACGCCCTGCAGAAGGAACTTGGCGGCAAGGAAGTCGCGGGCGGCGTGCTGGAGTTCCACGCAGGCGTGCAATACCGCAATATTCTCGTGTGGCGCGGCAAGACGCCGGAAGCGCCCTTCAACGGAATGACCACACAGGCTCCGCACGATATACCCGATAAGCCGATCGCCGATTACCTTCCCAAAGGTCCGGGCCACGAAGTGCTTTTGCCGATCATGGAAGCAAGCCGCACGATTCTTGCGGATCACCCGGTGAACCGGAAGCGGATTGCGGAAGGCAACAAGCCCGCCACGCAAGTGTGGCTCTGGGGACAGGGGAAAGCGCCAACGGTTACGCCCTTCCAGCAGAACTATGGCAAGACCGGCGCGATCATCTCCGCCGTGGATCTCGTTCGCGGTGTGGGCGTTCTGATTGGCTGGCACCGCATCGACGTGCCCGGAGCCACTGGTTATCTGGACACGAACTACGCCAACAAGGGAAAGTACGCGGTCGAGGCACTGGGAGCGTTCGATCTGGTATGCGTTCATGTGGAAGCCCCGGACGAGGCATCACATGAAGGGCGAGCCGACGAGAAGGTGAAAGCTCTGGAGCGCATTGATGAACACATCGTTGGCCCATTGCTCGCCGCCCTGCCCCATTATGGCGAATATCGGATTCTGATCGAACCTGATCACCGCACCACATTGAAAACCCGGGCACATGCCCACGGCGCAGTCCCATTCGCAGCGGCCGGCCATGGTATCGTGCCCAACAACGCCACAACCTACGATGAACGGACCGCATCAACCACCGGGCTGAGCTTCGATCCGGGCTGGCAACTGATGAAGTGGTTCCTCAACTGAGGGCCGCCGTAACGCCAAACTTTGCGTTCGGCACGGTTAATCCTTTACCTCGGAGATTCTGCATGCACCGTCGCACACTGTTCGCGTTGCCACTCTTTGCGTTCTTCATCTTCGCGGCATCGGCGACCGCGCAGGACGACGAAAAGAAGGCAAAGCTCCGATGGTATGGCCAGTCGATGTTTCAGATTGAAACACCCGGCGGCAAGTTAGTCGTGTTCGATCCGCACGCCATCCCGGTCTTCGCTCCGCCACGCCTCACGGCCGACATTACACTCGTTTCACACCCGCACAACGATCACAATCTGGTGGACCAACTCAAAGAAAAGGGGCGAGTCTTCGAGGGCGTGAAGGCGGGCAAAGGTGCCAAGACCGAGTGGAACGCTGTCGATGAGAAAGTCGGGGCGATCCGCGTTCGCACTTTGGGCACATATCACGATGCCACCAATGGCATGCAACGCGGCAAGAACAGCATCTGGATTGTGGAGATCGAAGGACTGACCTTTGTGCATCTGGGCGACCTGGGCCACGAACTCTCCGAAGAACAGGTTAAGGCGATCGGAAAGGTCGATGTCCTCATGGTGCCGGTTGGCGGGATTTACACCATCAACGGCGAGCAGGCACAAAATGTGGTGAAGCAACTCAAGCCGCGCCTCTATGTGTTGCCCATGCACTTCGCAGTGCCTGGGTACGACGACTTGCAAGGGCCGGATGAATTCCTCGATGGTCAGAAGAATCTGAAGAAGATGCTCACCACGAATGAGTTGGAGATACCGATCGAGATGAAAGCCGATGCCCCGACTGTGGTGCTGCTGGGCTGGCGGGCGAAGGAAGAGCCAAAGAAGGAACTGGAACCCGCCAAGAAGTAAACGCACCGGTCATCGCACCGCCGCCTGTTGTTCGCACTCCAGGCGGCCCTCGATTCGTGGATCTGGCAGCGACAGCGATCACTTCGTCCATCACATCTGATCAGTCTTGAGTCTAGCGCAAGCCCTCATCATTGAGGGAACAGTGGAATCACTCATCGTTACACAATTCCTTACGCTGTGATAGCTACAGACTTGCTATCAACAATTCACGACAGGCACGAAACTTTTGCCCACAACGGATGATTTCAGATCGGGAGATTGTTTCACGGAGGGGGGTGCCGGTAGTGAATGAATCAATCCGCCGTTGCCGCCGGTGCCAGATCATCGGAATGTTGCCCGTTGGAGTGCAAGAGTGCCAAATCCGCTCTAAGGTTGAAAGCCTTTATCTTTTCACTCGCCTGCAGCGAGAAATCCGCATGATTGGCCGCGTATTCATGGGGCGCTATGAAGCCCGTCGACTGCTTGGCGAAGGCGGCATGGGGCGAGTGTTCTTGGCCCGTCAATTGGATATGGGCCGCGAAGTCGTCGTCAAAGTGATGCACGACCACATCGCCACCGATCCCAAATTCCGGGATCGCTTCGAGCGTGAAACTCTGCTCATGGCCCGGTTTCAACATTCTGGGGCCGTCACACTTTATGATGCGAGCCTGAGCGATCCCCTCGGCCCGTGCATTGTCATGGAGTATGTGAAGGGCATTAACCTGGAAACCATGCTGGCCCGCAATGGTCGCATGAGCGCACCCCGTGTTGCCCGAATCATTGGGGAACTGTGCGAGGTGCTGCAGGCCGCACATTACGAAGGGATCATTCACCGCGATCTCAAGCCAGCTAACTTGATGGTGGTTGACCCGGATACGCCACAAGAGCGAATCAAGGTGATGGACTTCGGACTCGCCAAACTGATCGAAGGTGATAAGTCTCTGAAGTTGACAGACACCAATGTGGAATTCGCAGTGGGAACTCCAGGTTATATCTGCCCGGAGCAGGTGCGTGGAGAGGAGATGGACCATCGCGGGGATCTGTATTCCGTTGGCGTGATCATGTACGAACTGCTCACCGGTCGGCTCCCGTTTACCGGGCCGAACAGCATGGATATTCTTCTGGCCCATGCAACCGAATCTCCGCCACGATTCTCCGAACTTGGCCTGAAAGGCTGGGTGCCACGCGAGGTCGAACGGCTGGTCTTCGATTGTCTGGCCAAAGACCCAGAGGATCGCCCGCAGCAATCGCGGGATTTGGCAGAGCGCTTTGACATGGCGTTGGAACGTGCGAAGGCAGTGATCGAAGCGAAGCCCCTTAGTCCGCCTAATCCCACCGGTGGATCGAGCTACTGCGGGCCGGGTTTGCCACACTCACATACAGGCTCAACTTCCACAACAACCCAATCGATCACTCGCGAACAGGCCGTGCTTCCCTTTCACATGGAAGCATGGATGCCGGAGCGAATCGCCATCGTCAAACTCCGCGGCTTCGTCCATGACGCAGGTGGAGAAGTGATTGAAAGCGTTCCTGGGTTAATTAAGGTCCGGCTTGGTGGCAATAAAGCCCCCTCAGGGCCACTCGCATGGATCGGGCTGAACAAGCGAGCCGATGGCCCCATCGACGTGGAACTTCACTTTCATCATGCGCATCCAGGTGAAGAGAATCGCCTAACCGTACAGGTGCTCTTTCGGCCGGGTCACCCCCGCTTGCTGAGTGACAAGACTTGGCGACAGCGTTGTAACCAGGTGTTTGTGGAGCTTCGCTCTTATCTGATGGGGCGAGCAACCGCTTGACAGCGGTGCTACCAACCCAAATCTTCATCGGCGAGATAGCTACGATTTTGGATCAACCTGTGGTTGGCTCCGAAGATGCCAACCGTAACTCCGCAGGCTTTTAACGCCTCTCTTGCGGTTCCATTCACAACCGTCAGCACAAGCAAACCCATGACCGGTGGGATTGAAGCCAAACCCATGATTACGGCCCAGAACGGGTTCCGTATGATCCAATACACCAAGAAAGCGTAAATTCCCCCAGCAACACCAAGCGGGATGACCAGTGCAAGCACCAGTGTTCGTGCCGATTGCACAACGTGGCTATCAAGTTGAATGAGAACGAGCCAGAACAGCGCCAGCACGAGTTGGGTGAAAATGCAGGCTGTGACCCAACGTTGATAACGCGCGACACGCTTCAAATCGTCGGGCTTAGAGAGCAAATCTTCCAGGTGTGTCATGACTCGCCACGGTGCCTACCGGATCAAGTGGATAACCCATTGATCTCAACCGTAGCACGCGATTGGACGGAATCAGACCTTTACCAACATCCGCGCGCAACCAGCGGCACCAATTAAACCGGCGTCGGAACCAAGGCTTGCGAATGTGATCTTCACGGACTTTGTGGGGAATGGCAGACCATAGCGTTTCACGTACTCGTCGATAGCCAATCGGAATGGTTCCCCTGCCGCAGTCATACCGCCACCATAGACAATCATGTCTGGATCGACGGATGCGATGGTATTACACGCCCCCAGCGCGAGATAGTACGCGGTGTCGTCAACAACCTTCTGTGCGAGTGAGTCGCCGGCAGCGGCAAGATCGAATATGACCTTTGCGGTGAGTTCGTCGTCGTTGGCAGTATAAAAGTCACGCAAGCGTGTGGGTTTGCGCCATGCGGCCATCTCTTCTCGCACCCGCTGCGTAATGTGACTGGCTCCCGCGTACGCTTCCAGACAACCTCTTGCCCCGCAGCCACACAATCGCCCACGATCGGGTAAGTCGATCCGAATGTGACCGAGTTCCCCACCGTGGCTATGTTCGCCTTCAATAATTCGATCTTCGATGATAATGCCGCCACCAACACCGGTGCCAAGGGTGAATAGCACCATACTCTTGACGCTTTGCGCGGCCCCGACCCAGTACTCGCCATATGCGGCGGCGTTCGCATCGTTCTGGTAGGCAGTTGGCTTGTGAAACGCTGCCGTGATGTGATCCTTCACGGGCACGTTCTTCCAGGGTTTGAGATTGGGCGGGTCTAGAATCAAGCCAGCCTTGATATCCATCAATCCGGGAGTCGCGACGCCAATTGCGGCGATGTCGGATAGTGTCAGCTTCGCACTGACAATAGCCCTCCGGATGGTTTCGCACATCGTCTCAAGACCAGCATCCTGCCCACGCTCGGGATTGGTGTCCATAACCGCAGGTGTCGAAAGTGGCTTCCCGTTGTCGTCAATAACGGCAGCCTTCATGGTAGTGCCGCCAACATCGAGACCGACGTAATACCGAACCCCGGCCATAACCCGCCTCGAAATTTGGAGACACGCGACGATTCGCGCGATCAGTTCTTGAAAGTTGTTGTACCGAAGCCCCCATCTCATTGGCGGGAACCCTCAGCCAACATCAGCATGAACACACTTTATGTGTGTGCTCCTGCCGAAGGGGAAATCGTGATCACGACATATTTCGAAGTAGGTGTGTTGCTCTCTTCAGCCACGCTGTCGAGCGGAACAAGCACATTGGCCTCGGGAAAGTATGTCGCCGCACAACCACGAGGAATATCATACTCCACTGCAACAAATCGTGGTGCAATCCGTGTTTCGCCGCGAAAGTGGCTCTGCAAATCCACCAGATCGCCCGACTTCAACCCCCGTTCATTCAGGTCATCGGCATTGAGAAGTACAATTCGTCGTCCGCGTGCGATTCCGCGATAACGATCATCCAGGCCGTACACGGTTGTATTAAACTGGTCGTGGGTGCGGATCGTCATCATCACCAACTGACCGGGTTCGATACGATTTACCGAGGCACGATTAACCGTGAACTTGGCTTTGCCGCTAGGTGTCGAGAACCGCCCTTCACGAGGACCGTTAGGCAGGTAGAATCCGCCTGCTTTTCGCACTTTCTGGTTATACCCCTCGAAGCCTGGTATCACTTTCTCAATCCGCGCCCGGATTTGGTCGTAATCCGCCGCAAGCTCTATCCAATCCAGAGTGGACCGGGCACCCAACGTAGCAGCAGCAAGACGAGCAACAATAGCCGGCTCGCTCAGCAAGTCCGGGCTAGCAGGCGTCAAACGCCCTTGTGACTTCTGCACTACTCCCATGGAGTTCTCAGTGGTGACGAATTGCACGCCAGCAGATTGCGTGTCAATTTCGGTACGTCCAAGACAGGGGAGTATGAGCGCGGTGCGACCTGTGACTAGATGCGAACGGTTAAGTTTGATCGAAACGTGTGCAGTAAGTCGGCAGTTGCGTAAAGCATTTGCAGTCGTCGCGGTGTCAGGAGTAGCCGAGAGGAAGTTCCCACCTAACGCAAAGAAGACTTTCGCTCCCCCATCGCGCATGGCGCGGATGGCGTCCACGGTGTCGAATCCGTGTTGGCATGGCGGCTTGAATCCGAACTCTTTACCAAGCGACTCTAGAAACGCGGGCGATGGTTTTTCGTATATACCCATCGTCCGGTCGCCCTGCACATTCGAATGACCGCGCACGGGGCACAGACCAGCTCCAGGCTTTCCAATCGCACCGCGGAGCAGCATCAGATTGACCAGATCGCGGATCGTGCCAACCGCGTTCGGGCTTTGGGTTAGACCCATTGCCCAGCACGCAATGATTTGGTCTGTTGATGCAAGCAAACTGGCTACTTCTTCGATCTGCTCGCGTGCGATACCGGATTGTTCAGAGACAAAGTCCCAGGACACCGATTCCAAGGCCTCCCGCAAAGCATCATAACCTTCTGTTTGCTCGGCAATGAAGGACTGGGCGATGGATTGGGTCGCGAGAAGTGCCTTCATGCAACCCTGCAGCAAAGCCGCGTCACCGCCAACTCGCACACGAAGATAGGTGTCGGCAAGGGTGGTGCCAAACCCTAACATCCCGCGGATTTCCTGCGGATTGCGAAATGCAAGCAACCCCGCTTCGGCAAGCGGATTGACAGCAATAATATGGCACCCGGCTCGCTTGGCTTTTTGTAATGCCGTGAGCATTCGCGGGTGGTTGGTGCCAGGGTTCTGCCCCAGAATCAAAATCACATTGGCTTTATCAAAGTCTTCGAGTTTTACTGTTCCCTTGCCAATGCCGATGGTGGCACCAAGTGCCGATCCGCTCGATTCATGGCACATGTTCGAGCAATCAGGCAAGTTGTTCGTGCCGAACATACGAACGAAGAGCTGGTACAGAAACGCGGCCTCATTCGATGTTCGACCTGAGGTGTAGAAGATCGCTTCATTTGGGGATGCAAGATCATTTAACTCTTTGGCAATCAATGTGAATGCGTTATCCCACGATGTGGGTTCATAGTGACTGCCGCCCGGTTGAAGAATAAGAGGTTCAACGAGTCGCCCTTGCTGCCCATGCCAATAGTCGGACTGTTTGGCGAGATCTTCCACGCTCCACTTGGCGAAAAAGTCGCGGCCAATCTTGCGGGCGTCGGCTTCCCATGCGACTGCCTTGGCTCCGTTCTCGCAAAACTCGGTAAAGGATCGATCCGTGTCCGGGTCGGGCCATGCGCAACTTGGGCAATCGTATCCGGACGCCTGATTCAACAACATGAGCGCACGAGTGCCACGGAACACTCCAGCCTCACTCCACACATGCCCCATTGTTTTGATCACAGCCGTGAAACCAGCTGCAACCTTCTTGGCGTCATTTATCCGAAGTGTGTCCGGTTCAGGAGGACAACTGCCATCTGGATCGGGAGAGGGTTTATCATTCGATATCGTCATGGGAGAAGCCGCCCGGGGTAGGCGTAAACATTGAAGCGATGATCACGCACGAAGCCGATTAGGGTAAGTCCGAATTGAGTGGCGAGTTCCACAGCAAGGCTAGAAGGTGCTCCCACTGCAGCCATAACAGGGATGCCTGCTGCCAGCGCCTTCTGAACCAATTCAAAACTCACTCGACCACTGACTAATAATACCCTATCAGAAAGCGGGATGTGGCCGGCAAGTAACTCGGACCCGATTACTTTATCGACCGCGTTATGCCTTCCGACATCTTCACGAACAGCAAGCAAACGCCCCTCGCAGTCAAACAACGCCGCGGCGTGCAACCCTCCGGTTCGATCGAACGTCGTCTGAGCATCGCGAAGCAGTTCCGGCAGGCGGTGTATGAGCTTCGATGAGACGATCGGGCGGTTGGTGTCGATAAGTGGTTGACTTCGAATCGCAAGAGCTTCGATCGAAGTTTTGCCACACGCTCCGCAGCTCGAAGTGGTGGCGAAGTGTCGTTCAAGATTACCAAACGAAACCGGAACTCCTGGACGCAGCACAGCCCGGACAGCATTCGGATGACTGCAAGACACTATCTCTTGCAGATCGACAATATCTCGTACTACACCTTCAGCGAAGAGGAACCCAGCAGCAAGTTCCTCATCCTGACCAGGAGTTCGCATGGTAATCGAGGCGGTCCGGCGAGAGCGGGCCTGATGATCTCCGTATTCCAGGATAATTTCGAGCGGTTCCTCAACTGCCACCCAGTCGGTCCGTTCTTCGCCGTTTGTATTCCCAACGGGTCGCACCGTTACGGCCGCGACACTACTGCGCGGGGGCACGGCTTGGGACGGCAGAAGAGGAAGCTCGCCAGACACATCGACCTCATTGATCAGAACCTAAGATTCATTCCCTTGAGTCGTGAAACGGTCTCTGCCATGAGCGCGTCTTCTTCAGCTTCATCCTTGGCCATATAAGTGACGGAGAACCGGAGAAACGCCCCGGCGTCGTCCCAAGGAACGCAGCACACGCTCTGTTCGTGGATCAGATATTGACTGGCCTCTTCTGCGTTCGCAAAGGATCGATCACCTGCGCCTTTTGGCGAGGCGGAATACAGGAAGTATGTCCCCCCCGGCATCTCGCATTTGAACCCGACTTGCTTCAGTGCGGCGACGAGTTTTTCCAGCCGACGCTTGTACTTCGCACGAATTCGCAGCGGAATGGCTGGTGTACGCAGGGCTTGAGCCGCAGCGTGCTGGACCGCCATGAATTGCCCACTATCGCTATTATCTTTCACATCTGCATAAGCCTGCACAATCTTGGGATGCCCGCATACGAAACCAAGCCGCCAACCAATCATGTCGAAGCCCTTGCTCATGCTATGGACTTCGACGCCCACATCCTTCGCCCCATCAATCTGAAGAAAGCTCAACGGCTCTCCGGTGTAACTCAACATGATATGAGCGGCATCTTGAACAATAATAACTTGGTTCGCATGGGCAAAATCGATTACGCGCTTGTAAAAGTCTCTGGTTGCGACAGCACCGGTAGGGCTGTTAGGGTAATTGATTACCAGAAGCTTGGCTCGCCTCTTGATCTCAGAAGCAATTCCTTCGAGGTCGGGAAAGAAGCCGTTCTCCGCTTTTAACGGCAGACGCACAACTTCACCGCCAAGATAGCGAGTCCACGTTCCTGCAACGGGGTAGCCAGGAACGGTCATCAACGTGACATCGCCAGGGTTGATAAAGCAGGCCGGAAGCATTGCGTATGCTGGCTTGCTGCCGATACAGTGACACACTTCTGTCACCGGATCGAGCACCACACCGAATTGCTGTTTCATGAAGTCGGCAGCAGCATCCTTGTAATTCTGAACGCCACTATCGGCATAGCCTCGATTCTCTACCTTGTTGGCTTCACGAGCGAGTGCTACCCGCACCGATTCGTCTGCCATATCATCGTTTTCGCCAATACCGAAATCGAGCAGTTGGCGTTCGGGGTGCTCCGCCAGAGCTTTGCGCTTGGCACGCTTAATCTTTTCGAATTTGTAGATCTCGGTGCCCTTGCCATAATTTGATCCACCGATGCGATCAGCGAACAAAGTTTGAAACCATGGGTCGGCAGATGTCGACATTGTGGCAAGCCTCTGCTGAGTAATGAATATGGGATTGTTGTACTGTTCGGGGCGGATTCGCGGCGAGAGTGTGTTCGCTCAATCGAATAACATGAAAGCAGCGAAACCCAAATACCTTTAACTCGGTGCCGATCATGAACTCCGACACCGTCAGCGAGACGATACCACCCGGCACCCTCACACTAGCGCAGCCTAGTGAATTCGACACGCTACGCGCCCGCATCATGTTCTGGCTTGCTTTCATTTACTTGCTGCTTGTTGCTGGATTGATCCATCGTTCAACAAGTACGAATGTTACTGATCTCGAGTTGCATGTGCTTTACATCGGATTGCTTGCGATGTGGCCACTATTCGTGGCGGAAGGGGTTTGGGGCGTCTTCCGTCGCGACCGCTCTAAGCCAACCCGCCCTGTGGTTCTGCGCGCCGTCTTATCCGCAGTTATGCCACCGTGGCGAATGGCAGAAGCGGATCCGCGAACCGGACTCGTCTGGCTCCCGCGGCTTGGCTGGCAGGAGCCAGGGAAAGTGTTATTCAAACGACTTGAGAAGGCCTTTAGCGGCCCAATGCTTCTATTTGCATTTTTGATTCTTCCCGTGCTCTTACTCGAATACCTCCAGGCCGAGCGCGTGAAATCAGATGCAGTTCTATCACTAGCTCTCGATCTGGGCATTGCGTTCATTTGGGTAGCATTCGCGACGGAATTTATCCTCAAGGCTTCCACTCATCCCAAGCCATTTCAATTTGCCAAGGAACGATGGTTAGACGTGGCAATTGTCGTGTTGCCCATGCTCGAATTCTTTCTCACCAAGTGGGCAGATGCAGCACCTCTCGCGCGACTGTTAAGAACAGGGCGAGCATTTAGCCCGGAACAGATCGCCCGCATGCAACGTCTGTACCGTTTACAAGGCTTGGCTAGGAAGGCGTGGCACGCGCTACTGCTGATAGAGGGGTTGGCGCGTTTGCTTGGCCAAACACCACAAAAGCGGTTGGTGAAGTTGGAACGCCGCATCGCGGAGGTGGAAGAAGAACTATCCGAACTCCGACACGAAGCGGACAGTATTCGCTCGCAAATGACCACTTCCAAAGCAGAAGTCACCACGAACGATCAGAACCAACCGCGGGTTGAAAGTGGGGGCGGAACCGGTGAACCGTCTGGCGAAATGCTCACGGCCAATAGCCGACCATCCGTACCATAACTTCTCAGTGTGAACCCTATTCCATTGCGAACGCGGGCAATCATCACGACCGGCACGTTTTGGCCATCCCGAGTCCTGATGAATGTCATCCACTCGGGTAAAGAATCTGCGGGATGAACGGTTTCCGTTCCATCCGCTGCAAGCATCGTTACGCGGCCAGGGTGATTAACGGGTTTGGTGATTTGAGTGAACATGGGCAAGCTTCCTTGTGTTTCCCGGTCGCTCCGCCACCGGGTGCACGCAAGGAACGCAAGGGAAAGCCTGCCTTGCGCCGCGTTCATGCGTTCGTTGCCATTCTCAAGCCGATGGGCAAGCTCTCACCAAACATCCGCGAAGCTTCTTCACCTTCATTCGCCACAACCTCCTCAACCATTCGCTTCCATGATGCAGGGCATGAGTGTGAACGAAGAATCTCCAATACGCGATTTCGTGTTTGATCCGAAACATCGATCGCTCGTAGCCCGCTCATCCGAGTAAGCTGGCTGAGACAGAACAACCAGCCATTCTTTTCACTCTCATTGCCGGGGATAAAACCAAGAAGTTCTTCAATCCATTGAGTGACAATCTCAGCGTGAACGACCGAATTCAGTGGCCCGTACAATTGCACCCGGGTCCCGAGCCGCGAGAGTGCCCAGAACGCGTATACAGGAACAGGCGACTTCTTGCACTCACGCAATAGTGCCAGCCCAAGGCTTTCTTTGGTCCGAGCATCGAGGCGTTCCAAGCTGGCTGCTGTCCGCCACATTTCGGCATACTCATTGGCCGGCGGGCGGGAAAATGCCTTGCCCTTTGCCGGGAGTAGTGTGGGTTTCAGTCGGCTAAACATTTGCTGTTGGAGTGCGGTGTTCAGGCCGCCACTCACACGCCGCCACATGATCCAGTAGTCTGCTCCGCCTTCGGGCACGGTAAGTTTCTTGCGTCCAGTTGCTTGTCCGCTCGCAGCGGAGGTGATGAGTTTCCAAAGCGACTCCACACGATACCGATCGACCGGATCACCGAAGCCGGGTCGCAGCACGAACCCGGCCAGGTTATACCACCGCGAGAGATGCCCCGGCGAGCGGCTTCGCCCGTTCGCATTCGTCTCCAGAAATTCCCACAGACGCCGGCATAGTCCCATTGGCCAGTCGGATCGCGGGGACTCCAATGATGCTTCGAGTAGCTTGGGTAAGTCTGTAGTGGAAGGTGCTGGTGTCACTTTCGGCGACGATGAAGGTTCTTCAAACACTTGAGAAATCAACTCGCCAGCAACCTGAACTTTCTCTTCCGGAAACACTTCAATAAGTGCTGTTGAAGATTCGGTATCGTCATCTTCCGCACTCGGTTCTCGCATCACATCACGAACGTTGAATTCGAGTCGCCAACGGTTTCCCTCCTTGGATTCACAATAAAGTTCAAGAGTGCCAATCTCGGTGCATTTCGCTGCCAATGTAACTGCCACTTGTTTCACACCCGTGCGTTTTCCGCCGCGTAGCACGGTGTGTAAGGGAGGAAGTTGGAGCAGTGACTCAGGCGAGAGGCGAAGCACTTGCCCCGGCTTATCGTCGCCACGCACAGTTGAAGTGTAGAGCGGGAACAGCACCGGTTGTCCGAGTGCGAGTTCCAGTACTGGTGTGGGCATTCGAACCTCTTCGCCCTCTTGCATTCTCCTTGGAACGACACACAGTACCGGGATGCAATTGGTCTGCTTCTCGCGAGCGGGAACATCCGATTGCACGGCCACATAGTACGAACGTGGAATGCCACCCCCGATTCGTCTACCACCGGAATGTTTCAGCCAGGCGAAGTACGCCGCTCCCCATGCAACTGCCAGATCGAGCGACGGACTTGTGAGCACCAACGGTTCCCATGCCTTTTCCTGCACCGGAAACCACGGCCGCATCACGTCAATAACACACTCTCGCAAGACCTCCGGTTGAAAGACTCCGCCGTTGAACAGAATGGCATCGACAGTGTTAACTCCACCCTCGGATTCTGTGCGACTGAGGTGCTGCCGCAGAAAAGATGCGAGGTGTTTACTAATTGCGGGATCGGAGACGTACGGTAATCCCATCTCCTGCAAACCCGATCGAGCACCTTTTGCGGGTTCGACATCGAATGGACATGGCGGGAAAAAGCCGTCGAGGATCGCAGACTTCACATTATCGGGTGTGATGCTCACCGAAACCGTTCCGCCGACCACGGAACGCCCCTTTCCCATGACTGTGACGGGAAAACTCTGCGGTGGTGGGTTTGAAAGCAGTGCCTCTTTCGCGAATCGACAGGCCTGTACCAGAGACCCGAACTGTGGGGGATCGAGCCGCCCGCCAGAAAGTTTCCCCTCGACCGACTTTGCCAAAGCGAGATCCATATTGTCGCCGCCCAGCAGCAAGTGATCGCCAACCGCGTCTCGCGCGAACGTCAGTTCTCCTTGTTCTTCCCCTGCTCGTATCAAAGTGAAGTCGCTAGTTCCTCCTCCAACATCAACAACAAGGCATCGCATTCCGGGCTTGAGTATTCCCGCTTCAGTTGATGAATGTGTACCGAGCCAGGCATAAAACGCGGCCTGTGGTTCTTCGAGGAGAGTTACATTCTTCAATCCAGCCTGCTTGGCGGCTTCTGCGGTTAAATTGCGAGCAACATCATCGAATGATGCCGGTACTGTAACGACGACTGTTTGATCTTCAAGTTTGTCCGCCGGTTTGCGGTTGGGAACTGCGTTCCAGGCATCGACGATATGCTTCAGATACCTTGTGCTCACTTCGAGTGGCGAAAAGCGTGGCACATCTGGAGAAGCGGCCCAGGGTAACAACGGCACGGTACGATCAACACCGGGATGGCTTAACCAAGATTTGGCACTGGTTACCTGGCGACCTGGAACCTTTGCTCCATGATTGCGTGCGAACACGCCAACGGTATCGGTCGGGTCTGCCTTCCACGGCAAATCAATAGAGCCTGGGGCGAGATCGTGTGGGCCAGGTATGTACATGAACGACGGAAGTAGGGGAAGTTCCTGTACCTGCCCCGCCGCGACCACCTGCGGAATATTCAATGTTTGGAGTTTTGGCCCGCCAATTGGCTTTGAAGCCGTATCGACGAACGCAACAGCTATATTCGTCGTACCGAGATCAATCCCAACAAGATACCGAGACATAGTTGCACGTCGGATGTTCGTTAAGTCGTATCGTCCGTATCGCCATTGTCGTCGTCGGATCGGTTCCAACTTTACGACTTTCGACGTTCAGAGATTACGACATAATACCCCATGATGAATTCAATCTTAGGACTGGATATCGGCGGAGCGAACCTCAAGGTCGCAACACCTCAAAAGCAAGCGATATCGGTCGCGTTTGCGCTCTGGAAGCAACCGGACAAGCTTTCAAGCGCTCTCGCCAACTTGATCGGCAAGTTTCCAGAAACTGAGGAACTGGCCATCACCATGACCGGCGAATTATGCGATTGCTACGAGACCAAACGTGACGGTGTCAACGCCATCATCGCTGCAACACGCGCAATTAGCCAAGGCCGCCGAATCCGAATTTGGAGCACGGATGGAGTGTTCCTTGATTCGGAAGCTGCGAAGGCCAATCATCTCAAAGTCGCATCTGCGAATTGGCACGCGCTGGCGACTCTCGCAGGACACTATGTTCCAACCGGCCCGGCGACGCTAATCGATATCGGTTCCACCACCACTGACATCATTCCTATTCTGGATGGGCGGCCCATTCCGCAAGGGCGAACAGACCCAGAACGCATGGTAAGCGGCGAGCTAGTTTACATGGGAATCCGCCGGACACCCGTCATGGCGTTAATGGGAGTCGCTGAAAAACTTGCCGCAGAGGTGTTTGCAACAACACTGGATGTGTATCTCCATGCGGGATTAATCGCCGAAGACCCAAGTGATACCGACACGGCAGACGGCAGGCCCGCAACAAGAGCCTATGCTTTCGATCGGCTATGCAGGATGTATTGTGGTGATCGTGAAACCGTTTCAAGAGATCTAATCGATGCATTGGCCAACAACGTTCTGGATCGCCAAATTCGCCTTATTCTTACCGCATTCGAGCGGGCGTGGTGGCCCATCGAACGTGAAGTCTTGAGCCAGGGTCGGAACCCACAGAAGGAGCGATCCCGCACATTATTGATAACCGGGTGCGGTGAAGTTCTACTCCCGCGGCTGTTAGATAGTCTCGGGCAGTGTCACGATATTCTTTCACTAAGCGATCAACTCGGGCCTGAGGTTTCCTCGTGCGCTCCTGCGTATGCGGTTGCTGTCCTGGCAGCGGAGTCGAGGCGATGATTGTGGTCAAGGTTGGCGGCAGTCTGTTCGATCACCACATGCTGGGGCCAGGACTTCGGGCATATCTGGCAACGCTCGGGCCTGAGGAAATCATTCTTGTTGCCGGCGGGGGAGAGGTTGCCGACGCAGTGCGGAAACTGGACCGGGTTCACCAACTCGGCGAATCGGTCTCCCACTGGCTGGCACTGCAATCACTCGTAGTAACTGCTGAACTGCTTCGCACTCTACTCGTTGGTACTCCGTATGGCGTGTTGGATTGTTTGGCGTTCGCCCGAGCAGATGAATCGCGGCTCGGAGCGCTTCCCCATAGCTGGAGCGTTACCACAGATAGCATTGCGGCACGCGCAGCGATGGTGCATGGGGCGGAACGGCTCATACTGCTCAAGTCAGTAGAGCTGTCGCCAGAAATCTCATGGGAAGAAGCTGTAGAGCGAGGTTCGGTTGATCGCTACTTCGCAAAGGTAGCAAGAGAACTTCGCAGCCCGGTGCAGTTCGTGAACTTTCGGCGTTTGCTCGATGACTTGGCGTGATTCACCTATCGCTTCGCACCCACTCAAATAACACGATGGCGTAACCGTCGGGATCGTGGAACCGCGCTCTCCGATAACCTTCGGTGCTCTGTTTCAGTGAACCACTCGGTAAAGCTCCGCATTTCGCAAGGCGTTCCACTTCGGCTTGCAAGTTGGGTATCTCGAAGTGGATTATCACTCCGCCGGGTTCTGCTACTCCTTGCTTCAGCGCGATGCGGCCTGCCGCACGACCAAGTAAAGCGAATTGATTGGCTTCGTCTAATATCTCCACGGGCAGCCCAAGAACATCTCGATACCAGCATAGCGATGCGTTGAGATCTGCAACCAACAACTCAACCATGAACAACGTCATCATGCGTGGCTCCCTTCGGACGCGGGAAAGCGGCCGCATTTCACTTTAACAGCCACAAGTCTGTTCCGATTCGCCGACCGTTATCGCAGCATCTACAATTCGCCCATCACCCAACACTTTCGGGACTGCTTCCATGGTGCGCGCACGCCAAGCTGTGATTACGGAACCGTTCGCAACAACTGTTCGGGAGGTCGATCTTGCCGACCCTACCCCCAACCAGATCCTCATTGCGGCAGAATACTCGGCGATTAGTGCCGGCACAGAACTGGCAGTGTACACCGGCACTCACCAATGGTTGAAGGACCCCAACTTGCCCGACTGGAAGTTCCCGTTTCGTTCAGGGTATTCGGCGGCGGGACGAGTGTTGAAAGTTGGTAAGGACTTTCCTGGCCAGTTCCAGGAAGGCGATCGCGTGAGTTATCCGGGTAATCACGCTTCGGCGGAGTTATTGACTGTTGGCCACGAACGATGCCGCGTGTGGAAAATGCCCGATAACCTATCGTTCGAACGGGCGGCCGTGGCCTGCATCGCGCGTTACGGCTTGGGGGCATCGATCCGGGCTGGTCTTACTCTTGGCCGCAGTGCGTCGGTGCTTGGTCTGGGCATCATTGGGCAGTTCGCGCTTCGTGGCCTCATGGCTGCCGGTGCTTCGCCGGTCGTTGGGATCGACGCGGTGAAGATGCGGCGCGATGCGGCGATGGCGGCCGGTGCGGATCACGTCATCGATCCCTCGAGTGGAGATGTGAAACAGCAACTCTACGATTTCTTGGGTACAAGGGGCGCGGAGCTTGTCGCCGATGCAACGGGAGTGCCCGCTGCCATTCCCACCGCGATGAGCTTGGCCTGCGATGCCGGGCAAGTCGTTGTCGTGGGTAGCCCGCGTGGGATTGCCAAAGATGTGAACTTCTACGACGACTTGCATCGCCGCTATATCGAAGTGACGGGCGCACACGGCAACATGCTCTTCGAGTCCGCACACACACGGTTGGCGGGCGGGTGGGATATCAACAAAGCCCAAATGTGGTTACTGCGGCAACTTGCCAACGGTCGGCTTAGCCTCGCCGGTTTGGTAACGCATACCATCACTCCCGAGCAACTCGGCAATGCCTATGAAGGGCTGTTGAAGAATAAGGATAACTATTTGGGCGTAATGATGAAGTGGGTGTAAACGTGCACACGTGGCGAGCCACCGTGCCACCGTGTGACCACCGCGGATTGATTCGTTCAGAACCCAGACCCCCCTTGGTGAAATAATATCCCAAACTGAAACAATCCTGCCTCGCCCGAATTGTCGCACGGAAAGCACTGCTTTTGGCGTTCTCCCAACGATCGATAGTTATCCCAAGATATTTGCTATTAGCATTTTATGGCCATCAATAAAACATCACGCGAATAGTGATCATATTGATCACTTTTCGCGTGATGTTAGGATCTCTGATCAGCATTTGAATCAGAGAAATCGATCAGGGACTGCTTCGGATCAGTCCTTCTTTGGGGTCGTCGGGCGACCGCCACCGAAACCTTGACGCAGCGATGCGACATCGAACGGTGCCCCGATCATTTCCTTCCATGTCGTCTTCTGGGCGTCTTCCAGCACGTCCACAATCTTGCTGATGTATTCCTTCTCGAGCTTCTGGACCTTCGTCTGGCTCTCGCGGAACTTCTCGACATCGAACTTGCCCTTACCACCGTCGGCACCACCAAAGGCTGCGGTGCTGATCTCGCGGCTTTCCTTGCTGAAATCGCCACTGATGCCCGTGATCGAGGTCTTCTGGCTATCGGTCAGCTTGAGACCTTCAACAACGGCTGCGCTGGTGAACGCACGAATGCCGAGTTGTTGCAGTTCGATTTGTTTGATGCGCTCGACCTGTTCCTTGGTAAGAACTTCGCCAAGTTGCTTGTAAGCAACGGCGGAAATCTCTTTGTTGGCAGCGGCGATCTTTTCCAGTTGTTCGGCCGAAGGTGCCTTGCCGCCCTTACCGCCCTTGCCGCCGAAGCCGCCGCCTTCAACGCCTTTATCCTTGCGGATTTCGGCTGCGGTCTTCTGGAATTCCTTGCTCCATTCGCGGAGCTTGGTCACCGTCTCTTCCGAAAGCTTCAACTCTTCTTGAACCGACTTGGCGTTCACCAAGCTGGTTGGGCCGCCACCGCCGCCACCTGGGCGGAACTGGGCCTGGGCGATGGTAACTAACCCGGCTGCGAGCAAACCGGCCACTGCAAACCGAAGACCACGCATTGGAATACCCCAAAGGAGACAACGCTTGACGACCGCAGTGGTCGCCCATCGTCCACATCGTTACGACTGGGGTGTGAAAGGGTGATGAAAAAGAATGAGAAATGTGAAAATACCAACAGAAAAGCAGTCGCCACTTTGTGCGACTGCTTGATGTAAACCCAATGTGGGATTACTTATTCGGCCGAACTGCACCCTGGCCGGCGGGTAAACCGTTGCCTGCGGGGAGTTTGGGTTGGCCGGGGCGGACAGGCGGTTGAGCCGGGATTGGCGGTTTACCCTGCTGGAACGTCCAACCCTTTACTTCCTGATACTGGAAGTCCTTGGCCGCGAGGTTGGGTATATTGGTCTGCGGATTCTTGAACTTCCATTGCTCGGTGTCGCCGTTCGGCTTCACCATGAAAACCTGAGCCGGAAAGTACGGCCATTTGGTGTTTGGGCCATACAGAGCCATGCGCAGTTGCTGAAACTCGGCCCGGTCTTTGGCGTGGAGTGGCTTCACATCCAGGTAAACGTAGTTGGCGTCTTCCTTCAAGAACGCCAGATCGAAGCGCGCTTTGGCATCCTTGACTTTGATTCCCGAAAGGAAATCGAGCATCAGATTATCGGTCGCACCCGCTCCGGTATTCTGTTCGGGGAGTTTCCATTCCGTGACGGTTTTCGCCAGCCCGTTGTATTCATAGACCGCTTTGCCATTGCAGATGAACGCTTCGTAATCCGAGTTTGTCTTATCTCCGTCGTAGTTCAATCGCAGCACCGCGAAGTTAGGCTTCATGCACAGCACAACGCCGGAGTAGGTTTTGTCTTGCTTGAACGTGAGATCCGTTCGCTTCAGTTCCAGTTCGAATCGGAAGTTGATAACGGAACCCATCGTCTTTTCCCACCCGTAGAGGTGAGCATCGAGTTTGGGATCAGCCGCGGGTGGCGCGGGCACTGCGGGTGGTGGAACAGCACCGCCCGGACCCGGCGGAGGGGGGGGCTGTTGACCAGCAGCAATGGTAACGCCGACGAGGAGTGCGGCGAGGGTAAAACCGGCAGGTCGCATTACTGTGACTCCTCTACTACGGACGGATCGCGACGGGGAACACGCAGATACCCCGCAAGTCACGCTCTTATAACGCTGCCGCGGAAAACGAAAAAGACCGGATGGAATGGGAGAACGTGAGATAAGGAGAAGGAGAAGAACCCGCGTCATTACTGACAGCGGCTCACGTTGAAGATTCTGAAGAGAAGAAGAGAAGAACCCGCGCCATGACTGGCACGGGTTCTGCTAATCATGCGACTCGCCTGGATAGTTCTACTTTCACTTCCCGGTTGCCAGCCATTGTGCGAGTGCTTTCAAACCGGTTTCGATCGTCTCGCGGCCCGTAGCATACGACATCCGCACGAAACCCTCCGTCCCGAATGCCGATCCGGGAACGAGATTAACGTGAGCTTGTTCGAGTAGTACGCCGCAGAACGAGAGCGAATCCGTGACCGGCTTCCCTGCGAAGGTTTTCCCGAAGTACGACGACACATCGAAGAAGGCGTAGAAAGCACCATCGGAAGGTGGGAGTTTCACACCGGGAATGGCCGTTAGTAGCCTCCCGGTGAGTTCTTTGCGCGCGGCAAATTCGGTGCGCATGTTCGCAACGCAGTCTTGCGGGCCATCCAGAGCGGCGATGAGCGCGGCCTGCGACACGCTGGAAGGGCAACTCGTCTGCTGGCTTTGTATGGTGTCCATCGCCTTGACCACCGGCGCAGGTGCGACGGCCCAACCCATGCGCCAACCGGTCATGGCGTAGCTCTTGCTGGCTCCGCTCACGGTGATCGTGCGTTCCCGCACATCGGGCCGCAGCCCCGCGACACACGTTGGCTTCGCATCTCCGAACGTGAGTTGTTCGTAGATCTCGTCGCTCAGAATCGCACCTTCGCTTGCCGCCATGAAGGTATCGACCAGTGCTTCAAGTTCGGCTCGTGTGTAGACCGTGCCAGTTGGATTGCACGGCGAATTGAGCATCAGCATGCGAGTCTTGGGCGTGATGGCGGCTTTCAGTTGAGCGGGCGACATCTTGAAGCCGCTCTCCGGCGTGGTGTTCACCAACACCGGCGTGGCCCCGGTCATTCCCACCAGATCCGAGTAACTCACCCAGTAGGGCGTGGGAATGATCACTTCTTCGCCCGGACCCACTGTTGCGGCCAACGCGTTATGAAGTGAGTGCTTGGCCCCGTTGGAAACAATAACTTGATCGGGCGTGCAATCGAAGTTGTGGAAAGTCTTGTACCAGCGGCAAACCGCCGCCTTCACTTCAGCAGTTCCCGCTGTGGGCGTGTAATGCGTTTGCCCGCCCAGCGCGGCTTTTTCCGCAGCTTCAATGATGTGTTTTGGGGTGTCGAAATCCGGCTCGCCAAGGCTAAAGTCGAAGACCTTCACGCCCGCCGCCTTGAGTTGACGAGCCTTGGCCCCTGCGGCTATCGTTGCGGACGGCTTCACGGATGCGGCGAGTTGAGAGATCCGGATCATGACGTGTTCGACCCCAAACGGAATACATAAACGAAACACTGGAGATATCGTACGCCGTTCTGCCTCTCTCGCTAGACCCTGACTCTTCAGCCCTGGATGGTTCATGCATCTCGCGCAGTTCGTCCACCGTTTTCCCCCCGCGATTGGCGGAGCCGAATCGTACGCGGCCCGGTTAACGAGTTATCTCACGGGCATGGGCGATTATGTCAGCGTCTGGACCAGTTCGGCGGTCGAACTGCAAGAAATGTGGTGCCCGCGCAAGACAGGAAGTTCCGCCGCAAACTCGCACACGCTCGGTCGTGGGCAATCCGTACGCCGTTATGCGCCACTGGGTTTTCGCGGGCGAAGATATGTGCTCAAAGCGATGTCGCTGGCCCCGCTGCGGCGCTGGCAATGCCTTACGACGCCGTGCAACCCGATCTCTCTGGCCATGTGGCGTAATGCGGGCAGTTGCGACGAACCGCTCGATGCGGTCCACACCACGGCGTTTCCCTATTCGTTCCCGATCGCGTGCGGGCTTCGCCTGGCCCGACGGCGAGGCGTCCCCTTTTTTGTGACGCCGTTTCTGCACCTGGGAAACCCGGACGATCCGCACGATCGCACGCGAAAGCAATATCTGCGGCCGCACCTGGTTTGGTTACTGCGACAGGCCGATGGCATCTTCGTTCAGACGCAATCCGAATTCGATCATGTGCGATTGCAGGGCGTGGAAGCGGGCCGAATTCATCTTCAAGGCTTGGGAGTTGATCCGACCGAATGTACCGGTGGGCATCGCTATCGAGCGCGGGCCAACTGGAAGGTGAGCGAGCGCGAAGTGGTGTTCGGCCACCTCGCCAACAACAGCGAAGAGAAAGGCACCTGCGATTTGCTCCGCGCCTCGGAACGAGCCTGGGCAGCGGGTCACCGCTTTCGCATTGTGCTGGCCGGCCCCGAGATGCCCAACTTCCAATCATTCTTCCAACACTTTCCGGCGAGAGATCGCGTTGTTCGGTTGGGCGTGCTTGGTGAAGAACAGAAACGCGACTTCTTCGCGGGGATCGATGCGTTCGCGCTTCCGTCGCGCACCGATTCCTTCGGATTAGTGCTTCTCGAAGCATGGGCCAACGGCAAGCCGTGTCTGGTGTATCGTGCGGGCGGGCCGGCGGAATTGGTTCGCGATGGCGTCGATGGTTTCCAGGTACGAAGCGGCGATGTGGCGGAGTTATCGCAGCGGCTCGCACAGTTAGCCACGGATGCCGCACTGCGCGAGACGCTGGGTGCGAACGGATTCGCGCGCATTCCGCACGAATTCCGCTGGGTCGACAAACTGCAATTGGTTCGTGAAGTCTGCTTCGCCAAGGCTCGCGCGACACTAGCCGGTAGGCAATCTTCGCCTCGATCGTTGCGGATCACGGACCAATTTACTGGCCACGAAGGATGACGAAATCGGTTTCACCATTGGGCCGCAGAACGTGAAGCACGGCCCCCTTGTCGCGGTTGGCCCGCGAGACCGCTTGAGTGAATTCATCGACCGACGCAACGGCCGCGTCGTCCACACGAGTGATAACGGCACCGCGAACAAGGCCCGATCGCTCGGCGAGGCCGCTTCGCACAACATTTGTCACGACAACGCCGCGCGTGGCCGCCGGCATGCGTAGACCGGTCGCCACTTGCGGAAGCAATTCGGTGACAGACAGGCCAACGGATTTGAAGTCGATCGTCTGGGCCGGCCTTGCTTCGACACGTTGCGGAGGAACGTACTCATCGAGCTTTTCTTCTGCTTGTGCGAAGGTCTGGAATTGTTGGCCGTTGCGTACCACAATCACCTCGGCCGCTTTCGCAAGAGGAAGCCCGAGTGTGGCCTTTTGCAAATCGTTTGAGGAGAAGATCGGCACGGCGTTCACGGTGGTAATGACATCACCAACGCCGATGTGGGCCTTCGCAGCCGGCGATTTCGCGGTGACGCCTGTCACGAGAACGCCGGTGCCCGGCTTCAACTTATTGCGGGTAGCAGTTGCATCATCCATTTCACGCACCGCCACGCCAAGATAGGGCCGGCGAACCGCCTTGAACTGCACGAGTTGCTCCGCCACCGGCTTCGCGAGATTGCTGGACACGGCGAGGCCCACGCCCTGAAAGCCGCCGGTGCGCGTCTTGATGGCGGCGGTGAGGCCGATTAACTTTCCTTCCATGTTCACGAGCGCGCCGCCGCTGTTGCCGGAGTTAACCGCGGCGTCGATCTGCAGAAAATCCTCGGCGAGGTTTAGATTCAAATCACGCCGACCAACCGCACTCACGATACCTTGCGTAACAGAACCTTTGAGGCCAAACGGCGCACCAATCGCCAGCACGCGGTCGCCCGCTTCCATGGCATCGCTGTTGGCGAACACGGCAAAAGGAAGCGGTTCTTTGGCCGCAATCATTACCACGGCGAGATCGGTTTTCGGATCGCGGCGAATATCTTTCGAGATGAACTTGCGGCCGTCTTGAAGCGTGACTTCAACCGAATCGGTTTCCGCAACAACGTGATGATTGGTAAGCACGACGCCGGTGGAATCGATGAGCACGCCAGAACCAAAGCCCGCGTCGAAGTCTTCGAACTTGGGCACGTTCGCCCGCCCCTGCCCCTCGATGCACACCACCGCGGGCAACACTTGCTTCACCACCGGTGCCACGGACATCCAATCGCGTGGCAACGGCGGCGGATTGGCCACCAATACCGGTGCGATGGCGGGCGGTTGACCCAACAATTCTTGTTGAGCAAACAGGCCGGCTATCGCACCGATGCCCAGGCTCACGGTTGCGACCGGCCAGCGCGCGAAGCGGGTCATGGTGCGTACTCCAGGGTGCGAATCATGATGTTCAAAGTATTCTAACGCCGAAGATTCTCGACGTGCGAAAAGAATCTCAGTGACTGTCCCATAAGTGGTCGTCACGCGGCGGCTCGATATTGGAACTCGGCCTCGGCATGTTTGGGTTCGAGTCGGTTGAGCATGAGGTGGATCATGGCCAACGTGATGAACGCCTCCGACGACCTCACGCTCTTCTCCCGGTCCTTGGTCAGCCGCCGGCACTTGCCCAGCCACGCGAACGTCCGCTCCACCGTCCAGCGGATGGGCAACCTGACCCACCCCTTCGCACCGTCCGGGCGGCGCACGATGACCAGCTCCCACCGGGCGTTGTCCTCGACCCACTGGTACAGGGCGAAGTTGTGGTACTTGCTGTCCGCGTACATCCGCACCACCTTGCCCATCGGCTGTCCCTCCAAACGGGGGAACAGTTCCTGGGCGGCCCGGGCGTCATCCGCACTCGCGGCGGTCACTAGCACGGCCAGCAGCAACCCCAGGGAATCCACGACGATGTGACGCTTCCGCCCGTCGACGTTCTTGGCGTTGTCCCGACCCCGGTCCTCGCCGCCGGAGGTCGTGTCCACCGACTGGCTGTCCACGCTGGCGGTGGTGCGCGGCGAGTACGGCTTCTCCAGGGTGCGGACCTTCCGGCGGAGCAGGTCGTGGATGGTGTCGAGCGTGCCGTTGTGCCGCCACTCGTCGAAGTACCGCCAGACCGTACTCTTGGGCGGGAAGTCCTTGGGCAGGTAACGCCACTGGCAGCCGGTACGGAGCAGGTAGAAGATCGCATCGATCACATCCCGCAAGTCGGTCGTGCGGGGACGCCCGCCGGGGTAGACGGGGATGTGTGGCTCGATCAACGCCCACTGCTCGTCGGTGAGGTCGCTGGGGTAGGATTGGCTTCTCATGAGCCATTTTATCCACCCCAACCACCCCTTATGGGACAGTCACT
>JBGSLF010000174.1:0-9363 GCA_041740855.1 Gemmata sp. | reverse complement strand
GACCTGCCGCACCCGCAGCACCTCCCGCACGCCCGGCGGCTCCACCAATTGCGCGACCCGCCGCCCCGGCACAGCCCACCACAATTCCCACGGCAACGACCGACAAAACGATGAGCCAAATTCGTATGGCTCGGCTCCGCTTCATGGTGATTCTCCCGAGGTGGGACGCAAGATGGAAATGCTTCCTCCTTCAAGAGAGCATACCATCGCACGGGAGGTTCAGGGCAGTTGAAAATCGGCTTGTTACGTTGGCAACGAAGGATTCGGTGCGGCCAGAAACGAAACCGGGCCGCCGATAGTCTCGGCGGCCGCGGTGCGTCGCATGTTGTTCACTGCGAGTTCGTCACTTCTTGCGTGGGTCGGCAACTCGCACTCGCTTGAGGTTGTTCACCTTCGGCATCACCTTCTTCACCACGGCACCGCCGTTTACAGGGGCCATCATCGTGGTGATGGTGGTGAGTTCCGCCGTCACTTGATAGAAGCCGGTGCTATCGCCATAGATCAGATCCACGGTGTCACCGCTCTGGAACATGATCTTGTCGCGAGCCGCAGTCGGGCTGTTGTAGAGCACGCCATCGACGGTGAGCAGCACCATACCGGAGCTGAGGCCAACGAGTTCGGCGGGGCTATTCGGAAACACATCGTGAATGTAGAGGCCACCACCAGGGTTACCAGAGATCCGCACGCCGAGCTTCCATTCTTGCGAAGGATCGTTCTGGAACTGCGGGTTCTGGGCGGGCAAACCCTTTTGCACTGGGTTCCCCGAAACGGTTTTCGCCTTGGGCAACCCCAGGAGCGGGTTGCCAACCGGAACGCGAACCGGCCGAGATTGGGCCGAAACCATGCCTGCGAAAGTCGCAAGAACCACTGCGGCCAGGGTTGGCTTCATGAATCGGGTCATCGCTGTTTCTCCGTTTGGTGTTTCGTCTTTCCCTATCACACCCCCAGGACGCCATGACGCCTGGAGCTTGCGCCGCTTTCCTGTTCGCGTTGGCACAATCGTTAATCCCGGCTAGAATCCGGCGTTCCATCTTGTTGCATGGGGAGCCGCTAATGCTCACCGGATTTCTGCTGATCGTGGCGCTTAATGTGCCGCCGGTCGCTGGCCCCTCGGTTGAAGCGCACCGGGACGCGGTGGCGAAGTTCGGCGCTGCGGTCTGGAATCTGCGGCGCGATCGGTTGCTCACGGCAACCCGACAGTTCGAGGCCGCTGCGAAGGCGGACCCGGACGCCACCGCCCCGCTGCGCGAACTCGTGCGGCTTTACGAACAGATGGGCCGCGAGCCGGACGCGATCCGCGTGGCGAAGCAAGTGCTGGCCAAAGATCCCAAGGACGCCGACACCGCGCACGCTCTCGCACGCATGCTGTTCGATGCGGGAGAATTGAAGGAAGCTGTTGCCGCTGCGAAACTCGCCGCCGCCGCTCCGCTACCGATTGAGCGGGCCGATAAGACCGTTGCAGTCTCTCGCGACCTCGCCACGCTCTGCGAGAAAGCGGGTGAACCGGCCGTGGCCGAAACTGCGTTGCTTCGTGCGGTTGAGTTGCTCACCGATCGACGCACAGAAGTAATTGCTTCCCGTGCGTTATTGCCGCAAGAGGTCGATCGCGCTGCTGCGGAATGCCTGGAACGGCTCGGCAAAGTTCGAACCACGCTCAAGAAGTACGATACCGCTGCGGATGCGTTCACGGCCGCTGCCGAACTGTACAACCAACCGCGGCGTGCGAACGACCCCGCCGCCGCGGTTCGCCTCGCATGGAATCTGTCGGGCGTGCAGCAGGCGAGCGGCGACCCGCTCGCTGCGCTGCGACATCTCGAAACGTTCTTGACATTACGGCCGGTCGCAACCGATCCGTACCTTCGCCTGGTTCAACTCCTGCGTGAAGCGGGCCGCCCCGGCGATGTGCTCCCGCGGTTACTCACACTCACAAAAACCGACCCGGATAATCGCCCACTTCAAGCCGTGTTCGCGGCGGAACTCGCACGCGATTTGGACACCCGCGACGATGCTGATCGGCGCTTTGCGAAGCTCAACGAAAAGACCAACGACCCGAAGATTATCGCCGTCATCGTCCGCTCGCATCTCGATAATCGCCGACCGCGGGAAATCATCGCCGATCTCGATCGAGCGTTCGCCGTGCTGAAAAACAAGGACCGCGAAGACGATGATGGTAAGGACGAGAAGAAACTCGATGCGATTGAACTCGCAGCAGCACGAGCCTTCGCGGCAGAAAAGACTCGCGCGGTGGCCGGTGTGATCGGAGACGATCGCGATGCAGTTGTCGCTCTGTTGGGCGCTGCAACGGAAGACGCGCGATCGGGTAAGAAACGCACGCATGGGTTGCACTATTTCCTCGGGCAACTCGCCGCACGGCACAACGAACTGGCACTGGCCGCGAGCCACTTTCAAGATGCCGTGAACAACGCTCCGCGAGATACGATTGGCGATGCGTATGGCGCACTCATCACCGTTCTGACCACGGCACGCAAGCCGGCGGAAGTTGCGCGAGTGTGTCGCGAGGCTCTGCGAACCATCGATTCGCTTCCACTGGCCCCGCACTATTTCAACTACTATCTCGCCGGTGCGCTGGCCGATCTGGGCGATGAGAAAGGCGCGATCGCGGCCGCAGACGCCGCAATCCTTACCACGGCTGAAGGCGATCGACTCACGGTTCGCCTGCGAAAAGCTTCCGTGCTCGCTTCACTGGGGAAGTGGGATCTCGCGATCGAACTTGCCAAGAAGCTGTACGACGATTTCCCGGCACAAGCCGATCGGCACAGCATCCGTTACGCGCTTTCGTCGGCATACTGGGGAGCGAAGAAACCGGCCGAGGCGGAGACCGAATTGCGAGCCATTCTGGACTACGAGCCAAGCCATGCCGCGGCCGCCAACGATTTGGGCTTCCACCTGGCGGATCAAGGGCGCAACCTGGCTGAAGCCGAACAACTGATTCGCCATGCCCTCACCACCGATCGCCACGAACGCCGCAAAGCGGGCCTCGCCGAGCCAGAGAACGCCGCGTATCTCGATAGCCTGGGCTGGGTGTTGTTCCGCCAGGGGAAACTTGCCGAAGCCCGCGTGCAACTGGAACGTGCCGCCACGCTCTATTCGGGAGCCGCCGACCCAGTGGTGTGGGATCATCTGGGCGATGTACTCTTCCGACTCGGCGAGAAGAATAAGGCCAAAGCCGCGTGGGAGAAAGCCGCCGAACTCTACTCCGCCGAACCGCCGGGTGTGCGCAATCGCCGCGATGGCCGCGCGGAGGAACTGAAGCGGAAACTCACACGGATACCGTAGGCTGTGTGAGGCTTGCGGTGCGTGATGTGATCGATTCACTCCTGCTCAGGGTGTTCCGTGCCGGGCGAATCACCAACTCCGAGTCAGCAACTGGCCGAACTGGCGGAACTCGCCGGGGGGTTCATTCACGAGATCAAGAACCGCGTCGGCACGCTGTCACTCAATTTGCAACTTCTCGCCGAAGATTTCGAATCGCCGCAAAACCCGCGTGAACGCAAGGCGCTGGAGCGGATCAACCGCTTGCACAGCGAGTGTCAGAAACTCGTGGATGTGTCTTCGGATTTCCTCCGCTTCGCCCGCGTGCATGAACTCGCCACCAAGCCCACTTCTCTCGATGAAGTGGTATCGCGCATGGTCGATTTCCTTTCGCCCACCGCGCGGCAGCAAAAGATCGAGATCAGTTGGTATCCCATCACCGGTTTGCCCGCGGTGAATCTGGATCGCGATCTGTTCGAACAGTGCTTGCTCAACTTAATGCTCAATGCGGAACAGGCGATGCCCGATGGCGGCACCCTCACGCTGATTGGCCGGTATGAAGAAGAACTGCCGGCCGGTTCTGGCGGATGGGTTTGCCTCGATGTGATCGACACGGGGCAAGGGATTGCTTCCGAACAACTGCCGAAACTCTTCCGCCCGTTTCACACCACGAAGGCCAACGGGCATGGCCTGGGCTTGGCCACCACTCGCCGCATTGTGCTTGCGCATGGCGGCAGCATGAGTGTGCAGAGCGAACTCGGCTGCGGAACGAAGTTCACCATTCGGCTCCCCGCCACAGAAACAATAAGCCCCGCCGGTGGAACGGCAGGGCTTTGAGCAGCACTCGGCGTTGACGCAATAATGGATCAGGCAAGCAACTCGGCGAGCGGGCCGGTTTGATCGATGTCTTTGAGGTTCGGGTCGGCCACGCCAAAGGTGTCGCGTGTTGCACCGGCGAGGTGCAACAGCGTCAGATACATATTCGCGGTGGTGCGGTGATTCTTGCGACCATAGCCGGGGTAATCGACGTAACGGCCGGTCTTGAGCTTCCCGCCCATGTCGCCAATCACCACCATCGGCCACTCCCAACAGCGGCTGTGGTGCCCTTCGGCACCATCGCTCAGATACACAATCACAGTGTTATCAAGCATGGTGCCGTTCCCTTCGGGGATCTTTTCGAGCTTGCGGCACAGGTCGGCAATCCGCTCGAAGTGATAACGGCGAATCATGTCATAGAGTTCCGCCCAGGTCTTCCCCTCGAAGCTTCCGCCGTGGCCAATCCCGTGCTTGCCGAGCATGATGCCCAGCCCTTTGAAGGTGATATCGAAGTCGCGGATGCCGGCGGCCGATGACAGTGTGAGCACATTGGTTAGCCCGCAAATCAGCGATGCGGCCCCGATATCGAACATCGCGTCGAGTCGATCGGTCTCGACGGCGCTCGTGTACTTATTCGAGACAACCGGCCCTTTCTCACGCAACGTGTGCTCAATCTCGTTCAGCTTGCTCTGCCGATCGCGCAGCGTCTCGAATGTTTCCAGGTAAGCCCCGAACTGTTCTTTCTCGGTCCCGGCGATGTTGGCTTCCGCCTTCTTCACATCGTCCTTGAGGAAGTCGAGCAGGTTGTTCTTGGCGGCGAATTCCTGCTTGGCCGCGCCATCGGCCACGCTCCCGAACAGTGCGGAATACGCCTGATCGGGCTTGCAGATCGTGGGCAAGCCCTTGTTCGCCCCCATAGCAGAGACGTTATAAATCACGTTGCTTTCGAGCCGCTTGGAGATGCCCAAGCCCAGATGCGGGAAGATACCGCCCAGATGCTTTGCCAGCGCGCCATCGACTGTTTCGCCCAGAATGGTGGTGCTTTCTCCGCGAGTGGGATAGCAACCCAAGGCACCAAAGTTATTGGAATGCCCGCCACCGCAAATCCGGCCAGATAAGCCTTCTACCACCGTAACTTTGTTCTTCCACGCTTTCACCGGCTCGAGCGAGAACGGCAGAGTTTTATCGCTCAGCGACACATCGATAAACTCTTCGGGGCCGTTGAGGGTTTGCTGCTGGCGTGGCTTGCGAACCACGCCGGACGGGGCAAGCTGTTCCGGTCGCACGCCGTTACTTTCGACCACAAAGACGAACCGCTTCGCCGCAATCGCCTTGCCAGCCGCCTGGGCTTCGATGCGACTCAGGAGCGGCGAAAGGAAAGTTGCACCGGCCGAAAGGCCAAGCGTCTTCAAAGCATCGCGGCGATCGAGGGCCATGGCGAAATCTCCAAGTGGGACTGTGAACATATTCGGAGGTTGAAGCCGCCGACGCGAGACAACGGCTTGATTGATCATTTCTGTTGCGGCTTCAATTCACGGGCACGCGATACAGGAACGCTTCGCTACTGATCAGTGCCGCGATCAAGGCTTTCATGCTTCCGTTGTTGTTCCGATAGGCTTTGTGGATCGCCTGCAAACTGGCGGCGTCGCCCGGCGATTCGTTGCGGGCCAGCCAGTAGCGGAAGGCGTGCCGCACAAACACTTGCTCCACCAACTCTGAAGCTGCGAGCTTCTGCATCAATTCAATCGGGTTCTTCACCGCCCCTTCGATCTTGGGATCGCCGACAAGATCGATCAGCCCGTTTGTGTTCAACATGGCCCCACGCATCACCGGGCCAAGTGGCTTCCCTTTCTTGTCGATGTTCTTCGCGGTCTCCTCGAGATCGAGCACGGCTTCGGTGGTTCGATATCGGCCAAAGTGGTCGTATTGCTCGAATGGATAACCCAGATCGTTCATCATCTGGTGGCACTTCCAGCAATACTCTTGCTGCGTAACGGCCATGCGTTGGCGAAGCGTGTGATGCGGTGCGTCCGGCAGTTGGGCATCCACGGTAATGGGCACATCGGGCACCACGCCGCCCAGGAGTCGCTCGCGGATCCACTTGCCGCGATGGATGGCGTGGTTATCGAAGCTCGTCGATTGCGCCACAAGCCAACTTGGTTGCGTGAGAATGCCGGCCCGTTGATTGGCGGGGAGTTCCACGGGCTGCGTGTCCGGGAAGTCGTCCAGACCGTAGGACTCATAGATGCTGCGGCCCACCATTGGCGGTTTCTTATCCTTGAACTTCGCCGGTTCCTTCGCTTTCTGTTCTTCGAACTTGGCCAGCGCCTCGGTTCGTTTCTTCTTGGTGTCCGCGGCGGTCTTGTAGGCCACGAAGCTCTTGTTGGTTGTCAGCAGTTCGCGAAGCACTTCTTGATCATGGTCCAGGATGTACAGAATCAAGCGGTCGGTATCTTCCACCAGCACGTTCGGTGTGTGCGAGGGGTTGTCCTTCATGTTCTTGAACACTTCCGTGGCGGCATCATAGCCAAAGTATTCGCGAAAGAATCGGAGAACGCGCGGCTTATCCAGCTTCGCCTCATCGAGCATGCGCCGGGCGTGCCTGGCAACACCTGCATCGGTATCCAGTTCGCCCGTGGCGGCTGCGGCGAGTAGTTGCGAATCGGGCCGCTTGTCTGTTAACGCGTAGGCCAGGGCGTACGCGATCTCACGCGGAGCCAGACGCACGCGACCTTTGGCATCGGGCTTGCCTGAACCGACTTCCATGCGGAAAACCGCTTCCGGCATGAGCAACACGGCGGCCAGTGTGTAACGCACGCCCACGGCTTGCCCCGCCTCGGCGATATTCTTCTTCATGAACGCCAGGAAGCGGGCTTTCTCGGCGGTCGTCGGCGTGCGACGCAAGATCGCGTTAAACTGGAACGCAATCGCGGCTTCGATCTGGGCATCGGTTGGTGGCGTGTCGGGTTGAAACAGCGCGATCAGTTCCTTGGGGCCACCGCCCACCGCCTTGGCTTGCCCGTCTTCGATCTTGTAATTGGTTTGGGCATCGACGATCGCCAGGGCGTTTTGCAGCAATTGCGCCGTGATCGGTTCGTCGATCTTCGCAGCGCCCATGTCCTTGAACGTGGTCTTGCTGTCGGGCGAGAATGGCTGGCCAATGCCGGGCTTTCCCTTGGCCAGTTCGCCCGTTAAGGCCGCATAGATCTCGGGGCTTAATCGACGCACCCGTGGCCCGCCATCATAGGGCGGAATATTCTGCGGATCGAACAGCATGCTATGGGCAAGTTGATTGCCATTGGCGTAAGCCGCGCGGCGGGAGAAGTTCTTGCCCGATCGCTTGGATTCAGCGCGTGCCCAGCGACCCACCGCCACGAGGCTTTGCGAATCGGGTCGCGGGCGGCCTTCGGGCGGCATTTCCCCGTTTGCGAGTTTCTCGACGACCATCGCCCAGCGTGCCCCGCTGGTGCTCGCTTTCATATCTGCGCTGAGAGTGGTGAGATCGAGTTCGCCTTCGGTTTTCTTGGAATTGTGGCATGCGGTGCAATGCTTGGTGAGAAAGCCCGTAACGACGCGATCATATTCCGCCTGGCTCTCGGCCGCAGTGGCGAACTTTAACTCGGTGGGGGCGTTCTGGGCAGGCGACTGCGCCCCTACTCGCACGCCGAGAAATGTGGTAGCGGTTCCAAGCGACAGGAGCAGCAATAGACGCGGCATTTGCGGCAGACTCCACAGGTGAAACTACCCATGGAACCCCACTCGCACTCATGGCAGACAGCAGAAAGACAGGAAGCACCCCTCTCAGGGTGCTTCCTGGCCATTCACTCGGTGATGCCTGCAGGCCCCCATCCTGCGAAGCAATCACGCGTGAAGGCACTGGCTCACGCTGTTGCTTTGCGGTTGCGGCGATAGACCCCACCCACAACCAGTGCACCGAACCCAAACACCGCCATGGTGGCCGGCTCGGGAACCACGGTCTCCGGGTCTACCGGGGAAATCTCTCGGAAGAGCTTGAGTTGAATAGCCGCATCAAAGTCTTCGAAGCTATCCGCCGCGATGGTGAACGACCCCGCACCACCCTGGATGTTGTTCTGATACCAAGCAAGGAGCCCGGCTTCACTACCCAGGATGGGGAGACCGTTGATGGCATCGATACCAGCCAGCAATGCGGCGTCCCGCGCTGCAGCGGTGTTGGCTCCATCGTTCCGAGAACCGTCGCCCGACACATCGATCACCTGGCGATCGCTGATGAAGTTGTTGCTCGCGAACGTTTCTTCTGTCGCGCTGTTCATGATCCAGTTGATCGCCGAGCCTGGTGCCGTAAGTCCGCTGAACGGACGCGAGGCCGTATTGATAGCCGTGGCGAAGTCCGTCGCTTGTTTCGCATTGGTCAGGTGTGTCCAGCCAACAGTCGCCTCCTGCTGGCCCGCACCGGACCAGTAGCTGTACGAAACAGCAATCCCACCTGGTGTGTTAGCGATCAGCGCTTGAATTGCCTTACTGTTGAACGCGTTCACATAGCCGGTTTTCTGCAGATTGAACTCGTTGCCGTCAACGCTGCCGGACACATCGACGAGGAGAGCCAGTTCGAGGCCGACTTTGATGGGGGCTGCGTAGCTCTGGGCGGGAGCCACGGCGGCGATCAAGCCGACCAGAAGCCCGAAAGATAGGATGCGGGTCATGGGCGCAAATCTCCATTTCAGACGCGGTGTCTCGTAACCAGATGCGTGCGGAGTCTGCACGCATCCAGTCCCCCAGAACGGGTAAATCCGCGCGGGACCACGGACACCATGGGCAGGGTGTCCCGGCGGGCGATTCGTTAGCGCAGTTACACTTCGCAGTTACACTTCGCAGTTACCGATTAGCTGATTGCCTTACTCGAACTCATCTACTTGAAATTCATCTGCTATTGAAGCGGCTATTCGGTGCCGAGGAATTTTGGCGATAGCGGAATTACTTTGTGAAAGTAATCACACACTCGATTATGTTATATCCTCAACAGTCTGTCTTAATCATAATCGTGAGTCTAACGCTCACTACCTACCGCCACAACGACAAATGGCAACAATTTTTGATAAAAACTCGAAAGTGTGGCTCGAGTGTTAACTTTTGGAACATCGAGCATCATCAACTGAGTGACTGTCCCATAAGGGGTGGTTGGGGTGGATAAAATGGCTCATGAGAAGCCAATCCTACCCCAGCGACCTCACCGACGAGCAGTGGGCGTTGATCGAGCCACACATCCCCGTCTACCCCGGCGGGCGTCCCCGCACG
>JBGSLF010000173.1:0-32345 GCA_041740855.1 Gemmata sp. | reverse complement strand
CGACACACGCTTGTGGGCGGCGCTGCAACACGCCAGCGGCGGCGTCTGGGCCGGCTGCGTCTACGATCCGGACGCCATCACCGCGAAACTCTTAATGCAATGACCCGCGCTCTTCCTCTTCCGTAGCCCCGAAGGGGCGACCGTCAATAGCCAGCGGGTGTGAACCGCTGGCTTCTTGGCGGGTGTGAACCGCTGGCTTCTTTTGCGTCATCACGCTACGCTACGGTTCAAAGGAGCGCGACATGAACCCGCCTGCGATCACCCCAACTCCGCAACAACCACCCGCCACGCCGTTGCCATCAACGCCCGCAATCGCTCCGCCTGCACCGCCAACATCCGCAGTAACGCCACCCGCCCCCGAATCACAAACATCGCCAGCCGTTGCGGGCTACCCCATGCCACATCGTTGGACAATCGAAACATATCGCAAGCTTGCCGAGACGCGGGCGTTCCACGGAATAAAATCGATGCTGATTAATGGGGAGATTCTGACAATGCCAATGCCTGAACCTCCGCATGATCTTGCGCTTGGACTTATCGACGACTGGTTCCGATCGGTGTTCGTCAACGGCTATCACGTTCGTGTGCAGATGGGCTTCGATGTCGGCACGCAGAATGATCCCGGCCCGGATCTGGCAGTAATCGCTGGGGTTCGTCGTGACCTGGTAGGCCGCACGCCGACCACCGCGATCATGATCGTGGAAATCGCGGACTCTTCGCTTTCGTTCGATACGACGACGAAGGCCGAACTCTACGCCACCGCCAGCGTGCCAGAGTATTGGGTATTGGATCTCGAACATCGCACGCTGATTGTTTTTCGCGATCCGCAACCACTGCCGAAGGGATTAGGCGCGACCGCCTATCGCACCCACCAGACGCTCTCCGCAACCGACCGCGTCTCTCCGCTCGCCGCACCAAACAGCTCTGCCGCGGTCGCCGACTTCCTCCCATGACATCTCCCGCCGCCGCCTCATCACACTTCAACCCGCACTTGAGCAAGAATCGATGCCAGTCGTGTGCGTGAAGACGGGCGTTCAGCCCGCCGCGGCAGCTTCGCCTTCATTCAACTCGATTGGCGATCCGCGCGGTTTGGATCACCTACGTCCGCGCTTGCCACGCCGATGGGTCGCGGGAAGTATGGAAGACGGCGATGACTTCGATGCGGTTCGTGTGCGGCCGGTAGAATACGCAGTACGGGAACCGCCGCACCACCGCCTTGCGAACGTCGCCGACCACAACTCCATGCATCTGCGGGTTGGTCGCGATCCCGTCCAGCACCGCCTGAACCTCCGCTGCGAACGATAAGCCAAGCCCGATCCGTTGGGCATCGTACCAGTCGAACGCCTCGTCAAACTCCGCTTGGGCCTCGGCCCGCAGGACGACCGGAAGTCTCACGTCCGCGCCCTGGCCAACGCCCGCGCCTTGACTTCTTCCCACGGTACGACCGCCTCAGGTCGAGCCACGCTGTCTGCCAATCGCCGCTCCAACTCCGCGAGTTGCGACGGCGGGACCGAGGCGGCCGCGATGTCGCGTGCCACGCTCTCCCAGAGCGCCTCGGCGACCGCGAGGCGATCCTCGGGGGTCAGTTGGTCCAGACCAAGTTCCTGGAGATTGGGTGCCATCGCGACCTCTTCGGCGAACGAATCAACGACATGGTATCGCCCGGAACACCACATTACCATGCCGGGATTGCAGGGCAGTGCGACGTCGCCGAAAGAATCGATGCCAGCCGTGTGCGTGATGGTGAAGGGTGATCGCCCTTCAAGGTGCGACAGGCCGGGTGATCAGCCCGCCCCGGAATCTTCGTTTTTACTCAAGTCGGTTGGCCATGAGAGCGGTTCGGCCTGCCTTGAAAGGTGCCCGAATCTGATCACTTGGCAGGTTCCTTCTTCCAGGTCAACTCCCAAGTCGTGAACCCACCTTTCCCGAAACCGATCAGCTTGTTCCCGTCCTTGCTGAACGCTATCGGGAAAGAAGCGTCTTCAATGCTGGCAAGGCGCGTTCCGGTCCCGACGTCGATCAATACGAGACCCTTCTGCGGGGGCTCTTGAGCGACACGGATCTTTCCGTCCGGGCTGAAAACCTGCGCGTCGCTCCAGTCCCTGACACTACTACTTGTTGAGGCTCCGCGAAATCCACCGGCATCCACCTCCTTGCCGGTCTCCACGTCCCAGACTTTCCGACCCTGATCAGCGACAGCGGAGAACAACTTCGAGTCCTGGTCGAACGAAACATTCTTCAAGGCTTTAACGCCTTCCGGGAGCCTTTTCCCGCCTGGGAACTCCCACCATTCCTCCGTCTGGGTGTTCCAGAATCTGCTACCCGTGAACAGGATCTTACCGTCCGGGCTGTATGCTGGCCTATGTACCGCCTCACCAAACTGGACATCCGCCCACAGGACGGCACGTTCTCTCACCCCCTTCTCCCCTTTCACTTCCCAAATACTGATCGAAGTTGGGGACGTTACCACATCCCTTACGGGTCCCGCGATTTGCACGGCCAGAGTCTGGCTGTCGGGGCTGAATGCCAGCGAATGAGGAGCGGGTACCCGGATGATCGCCGACTGCTTCCAAGTCTTCGTATCCCAGAGGCTGACGAACTCGGAACTTCCTTCCAAGTCCCTTCCGACGAACGCGAAGAGCGTTCCATCTGGACTGAAGAGCGGCCGGTCCGACTGCCTCTTGACGATCGGAGCTGCTTTCGAAGCGATCAGCTCCCCTGTCGCCGAATCGTATACCTGGAGTGGTGTACTTACCGTGACGTAGACCTTTCCATCCGGGCTAAATGCACCTCCGCGGGCCACCTTGCGCTCGACGCTCTTCTTCTCCTCCACCTTTAACTGCTGTAACTGCGCAACCGCCGGCGTAGGCTGACCGCCCAACAGTAACACCAGCGCGACTATGGGCCACTCGCGACTCATGTTTGCTTCTCCGGTTGCGCCGGCCGAACTAGTTAGTGATTAGACGGAAACATTTCCGTCTAATTCGGGGATTGGTTCTGTCTAATCTGGGCCGCCGTTCTGTCTAATCCCGGCCCCACCGGATTCCGACGAATCGAACCCACGACGGGAACTCATGTTACGGTCGTGGGGCTATCCGTGTCGACGGAAAAGCCGAACTCGGCCCAGAAAGGATCCCATCATCCCAAATCACGCGACCAAATTCGCTCCCCCAACCCGTCCCGGACAGGCGTTCCGCTCGCCCCGGAATCTTCGTTTTCATTCAACTCGGTTGGCCATGAGAGCGGTTCGGCCGGGTCAGTTGGGCACCTCGAGGATAGGAATGTCGGCGAGGTGAACCTCGGCGACGTTGACCAACCGCAGGTTGCCCTCGAAACGGATGACCCGATATGGCTCGTCCCAGCGAACCGTCCCCTCGGCGAAATAGAAGCCCTGAGCACCGAACATATCGACCGCGAAGCGGAGGTGGCCCTCGTCGGCCACCCCCTTCTTCAGGATGACGCTGTCGCTGGCGTTACCGACTCCCTCAGCCTCGACGCTGACCTTGATGTCGCCCCCCACTAGCGTTTCCGCCCGGAAGTTGAAGTTGTGCTGATTGCCCGCGTTGATGAGTCGCACGGTACTGTTCACGTTGGCCATCGCCATCTCCCGCCGCTGGACTTGGTCGTCCGGCACTCCACCAGCGGCGAAGGATGCCGAACTAGGAATTCGATTGCGCCGGCGCAAGACTATTGCGTTCAGCGATTCGACCCACTGCGGGCCGAACCCATTTCACACAATACTCTTGCGGCATCCCGCGTCCGAAAATGCCGCGCAAGATAACACACTAACGACCCTTGCGAAGATTCCACTTTCCGCGGCCACCGCTGGAGCCCTGCCTGAGACGCCGAACTCGAACTTATCCTGCAAGGTTTTCAGCAGTGCACCTTGCAGGGTTCGCAAAATAACACATGCGATCATCAAATACAACTATCTATTTAAATAATTTACCACAGATCATAACAGTACTAATTCTTACGCCATTGCAGACCTGAGTTATTAGAAGTTTTAAACTATAACACTCAATTTGCAGCAACGCTCATCCGGCTTAGCAGACTGGTTCAGTCGTTCCCAATCAATTGAAGTGACAAACTAACCGATGAGCGGGCGGGCGTCAAATCGTAAGCGCGGTAATCATTCGCGCATTCGCAATTTGATCGCGATTTCGATTTGACACGCTGCACATCGTGGCGCACAAAGTATACAGATGATCAAGTCGTCGATTCTTGAGTTTCTGTCTTGGTGAGCCGCGTCGCGTGAGCGACCGGTTTCTTCTCTTGAAGAGACCCGCGAGCTTACGCTCGTCGGCTCGCCGTTCTTTCTCTCGCTCTCTCGCTCTCTCGCTCTCTCGCTCTCTCGCTCTCTCGCTCTCTCTCTTCTTCCAACCCCGGTGTTCCCATGCTCACTCTTACTCCCGAGTTGGAGAGCGTTTTAACACGCGCCGCCGAAGAGCGAGCGAACGGATCGGGTTGGAACGAAGCCGGCAAACATCTCGGCTACAGCGGTGACGAACTCAAAGAACTCTGCCACGATGCCGGTCAGTTGTACGACACTATCTACACCCGCGCTCGCCGACATGTGATGCGCGAAAGCGAAGCCGAATCGGTACTCACATTGCGCAAAAACCTGCGCGCCGAAAACGCAGCCGAAGCACGTCGCGCCGCGGAGAGTCTCGCCCGCATCAACATGACCTACATTCGCCATCGCCGCAAACGGATCAAGATTATCCCCGATCCGCGCGTGCAAGGAATGACCGATCAACAGATCGCCGATGTTCGGGCGACGCCGTACCTGAACGACGAACAGTTCCTCGCGTTGCACCAGTCGCTGCGCGATTTGCCGGTGCTCAATCCGCACACGCAACAGCTTCTCGCGCTGGGCACTCCAACGGAACCGAAGCCACTGATGTACTGGGAAAAGCCCGGCTACGTGCCCGGACCAAACGGCCCGCGTGGCGGTAGCATCGGCGCGGGTGAATACCCGCAGAAGAACTGGCAAGCGATCCTCGAAGCAGAAGGCTATGCGCAACACTTCCCCATCATTAGCGATGATGATGGGAACGATGACTCATGCAATAATTCGATCGATGATGATATGAATAACGATGATGATGCGGGCGGCAATCCGGTTCCGCGGTATCCGCATCCGCCCACGAACCCCCCAATGAACCCGGCCGGCGGCGCGACATCACACTTCAATTCGCTTCCATCGCCCGCTGGCAAATCGTGCCGCCATCAGCAGGCCGCGCAACCAGATGTCGATGCACATGGCGATCCACGCGCCGAACAATCCGAGGTTCCAACCGCCGATAACGCCCAACGGGCCGAGATCGAGAGCCGGTTGCGTGAGCAAGTAGGCAAGCGGGATTCGCACGCCGAGAAAGCCGAACCAACTGATGAGCACGGGCACGCGCGTGTCGCCGGCACCACGCAAGGCGGATGTCAGGATGATCTGGCATGCGAGCGCGGGCATGGCCACGGCGATGAGTCGCAGCACGGGCACGCCGGTATCGACGACTGGGCGCGTTCCCTCTTCGTGGCAGAACAGCAAGAACATCGGTTCCGCCAGGATCACGAACAGCAAGCCCATGAGAGCCATGATGCCAACACCGAAGGCGAGCGCGATGAGCACAGCACGCGTGGCGCGAGCGGTGTTGCCAGCGCCGAGATTCTGGCCAATCAGAGCCATCGCCGCAGTGCCGAACGCACCGCCGGCAAGAAATCCCAGAGCTTCCCACTGAAGAGCAATTCCGTGAGCCGCCGCCGCCGTCTCGCCAAGGCGATTCACCAGACTCAGAAACCAGAGCTGGCAAACCGCGACCGAAAGACTATCGATGCCAGCGGGCACACTCACCCGCAACAGGCGACGAATGAGATTGAAGTTGGGAGCAAGTGTGGCCCGCGTGAGCTTCAAACCGGACTTCCCACGAGCCAGCACCGCCAACAGAATGAAGCAGCCGACAACATGCGCCAGACCGGTTCCCAAAGCAATTCCGACAAAACCCAGGCCATTCCAACTTCCAACGCCGAAGCACAGCATCCAGGCGAGCGGAATGTTCAGCATGGCCACGACGCCAAGCACTTTCAGGCCCGTTCGCGTATCGCCAGCACCCGCGAGGCTAGCAATGCAAGCGGATTCGATCATCTGGAAGACCAGCAGAGCCGCGAGCGGAGTGAGAAAGCGGAGACAGTAATCGGCAGCGTCGCCGGTGAGCTTGAGAGCTGCGATGAGGTGCGGCAGGCCGATGAGAGCAACAACAGTGCCCACGATACCGAGCACCGCCGCGAGCACAATCGCCTGACCGGCCGCGTTGCGAGCGAGGCTGGCATCGCCCGCACCGATGAATCGCGCAACCAGGGCGGTTGCGCCAACACTCACGACGATCGTGTAACTGGAAACGAACCAGTAGAGGTAACCGGCGGTGTTGAGAGCCGCGAGATAAATGGGGCGGTTGGCGGCGTTGGGCAGCGGGAAGTTATCCGCGAGGTATTGATCGGACAGGCGGACAAGCAGGTGCAGGTATTGCTGGGCCAACGCCGGCAGAGCCAGAGCCAGAACGGCCCGCCACACGGGTCGGGCAAACGCAGGATTCGAAAGGCTAACGGGTTCCATCAGGGCATGATACGAGGCGGGTCAGTCGTCCGACTTTCGCTTGGCACGCTGCTTGCCATCTGCATCGCCTGCTTGTTCGTGAATGACAACACGAAGCTTACCGATCGCCAGTGTGCCCAGCGTTCCATCGCCGTTACCGGGTTCGAACACATCGGGCCGAAAACGATAGATGACCTTCCGCCCTTCCTTTTCATCTTCCAGCAACCCCGCGGTTCGCATGACGCCGAGGTGATGCGACATATTCACCATGGGTGTGCCAACCAGTTCGGCGAGTTGCCCAACGTTATGGGGGCCGCGTGCGAGGTGAAAGGTGATCCGCAATCGGGTGGGGTCTGCGAGCGCAGCGAGAGCTATGGCCGCACGTCGAGCGTCGGCAAATTCCATCATTGGGCGGTCCCTGTCGTGGATAACAAAGAAACAGTTTGCAATAAAAATACGAGCAGGTGTTATACCGAGATGACCACTCCGGTGTTACACAAAAAGGTAGAAGATCGGCGAGAAATGCTGCGAATGACAAATGATGGGTTAATAATCGAATCGACAGAGGGTCGAGTTTGGAAGATGAGAATCGCAGAGCCGGCGGCGGGCTTCGCACCCGCATGTTCCGAATTACGAATTCGGTGCCTTTCTGGGTCGCGCCACACCGGCAAGAGTGGGAGCAGAGGGACAAGGATTCGAACCCTGTGGAGCGGCTTTGGAAACCGCGTGCTCTCCCAGGAGCATCCCTCTAACGGGGCCGACAGCCAGCCCAGGCAGCGCGGGGGGAATCGAACCCCTCACCTCGGCTTTCACAGAGCCGCGTGCGAACCACTACACCACATGCTGCATCTGAACCGATCGCAATGGGTTCTCTTTCGGCATTGCATCCAACTTGGCGGAGGGGAAGGGATTCGAACCCTTATGCCTTGCGGCGCACAGGTTAGCAACCTGGCACGGCCAACCGTATCCGTCTCCCATCCGTTTACAGTGGAACCGCGGGGAGTTGAACCCCGTCGTCGTGCTTGCAAGGCACAACTCTGGCCCGCCAGCGATCCCATTGCTCTTTGGGCAATTTCCAGTGACCGAGGTGGGAGTCGAACCCACACATCGCAGGCTCTCAACCTGCCAGCTCTACCAATTGGCTTACCCGGTCGTTCAGTTGCAGACCTGGGAGTTGAACCCAGCATCCAGGCTTATGAGACCCGGTCGGGCGCCGGCCCGCCTGCAATTCCGTAAGTGGTGACGGTGGGATTCGAACCCACACCTTCTCCGTTCTGAGCGGAGCGACTCCTGCCGTTGGTCTACATCACCAGTGTTTCGCCGAGCTAGTGACCCGTGGGGGAATCGAACCCCCACCTGCAAGTTGAGAACCTGCCATCCTGAGCCGTTAGACGAACGGGCCATTCGAACGTTTCGCAGTAGCACGGGTGGGATTCGAACCCACATCCCCAAGGTTTGAGCTTGGTCGCGATACCAGTTTGCGTACCGTGCCGCGTGAAGGAGAATCAACGATGTGTCGTGCAATCGGGAGCACTCAACATCATCAAGTAACGATTCGCATGCAACACTCCGAGAACAACATCGTCACAGGCCAAGCCCCCGGTGGGAATCGAACCCACGCTTCCGCCATACCAAGACGGCAGGCTCCCGCTACAACACGGGGGCAACGTTTTCTTCAAAGCGCCCAGTGGGAGTCGAACCCACACATCCGCCATGGCAAAGCGACAGGCAGCCGCTACATCATGGGCGCATCGATAATCATTCAGTGCATTCGGTGGGATTTGCACCCACGACACCACTTTGGAAGAGTGGTATGTTCGCTACTACACCACGGATGCATACATACAGTGGAAGCGGCGGGAATCGAACCCACGTCGTGCCGCTTAAGAGGCGGCTGCCTCGCCAACTTCGGCCACACTTCCTCTAGCGGTCCCGAGGGGATTCGAACCCCTGATCTTCTCCGTGACAAGGAGACGGCCACTCCACTGGCCCGCGGGACCGTAGTCGCAGTTCATCAACGAGCACCCCGTGCGGGAGTCGAACCCGACCTCTGCGGATTGAAAAACCGCCGACCTCACCCGAAGTCTAACGAGGCATTAATTCAACGAATTCCTGTTATAATTGCCTGTCAAACGCGAACCGGCCGGGGGATCTTTGGAAGACCCCCGGCCGGCGCGTGAATCGCGACTGACGCAGAGGGTTATCCGCCCGTATCCCACATACCCAGACCCGCTTCAACAGGTGCCGCTTCCATCGCAACAAATAATTGCTTGTTGGCAGCGGCCTTCGCAACGGCTGTTAGCTCGTTGGCCGTATGAAGTAGTTCGTGACTCGTGTATACAAGGTTCATGATGATGTTTGTAGTGTGCTGAATATCCAAGTGAAGCATTGCTGGTTATCGTACACAACTGGAGTGTACGCTACATAGACGCATCGTGCGTGGTATGGTTCGCGAAGAATTCTATTTTTTACCATTTATCAACTATGTCCGAACTGCATGATTTCGAACGAGCCATGAAGCAAGCACTTGCGATCGCCGAGCGAGGCCGTGGCGCTGTTGAACCGAATCCACTTGTTGGGGCCGTTGTACTCGATGAGAAAGGGAACATCGTTGGCGAAGGGTGGCATCAGCGATTTGGCGGCCCGCATGCTGAAGTGTTCGCTCTGGAAGCTGCGGGTGGGAAAGCGCGGGGTGGCACGCTCATCGTCACGCTGGAACCGTGCTGCCACTGGGGCAAAACTCCCCCGTGTACGGATCGCGTGATCCAATCGGGCGTTCGCCGCGTTGTCGTGGCGATGGCCGATCCGTTTCCGAAGGTAGCGGGTGGTGGTTTGCTGATTCTGCGCGATGCGGGAATCGAGGTACAGACGGGTGTAGGTGAGCAAGACGCCATGCGGTTGAACGCGCCGTATCTGAAGTTACTTCGCACCGCTCGCCCGTGGGTTCATGTTAAATGGGCAATGACTCTTGATGGGAAGATCGCTACCCGCACGGGTCATTCCAAGTGGATCAGCGGCGACGAATCCCGTCGCAGGGTGCATGAACTGCGTGGCCGAGTTGATGCGGTGGTTGTGGGGCGTTGCACGGTGGAGGCCGATGATCCGCTGCTTACGGCTCGCCCGCCGGGTTTGCGTGTGCCCGCTCGTGTCGTTGTGTCCGCGTCTGGTTTGCTTCCGGAGCAATGCCAACTTCGCGCCACGGCACGCGAGACGCCGGTTATCGTTTTCACTGCGGCTTCGCAAGTCAATCGTCTGAGTGGTTGGGCGGCAGATGGTGCCGAGATTGTTGGCCTTCCGAATGTTGGCGGGCGACTATCGCTTGATGCAGTCCTTGCAGATCTGGGCACGCGCCGCTTCACACATGTGCTCGTTGAAGGTGGGGCGGGTTTGCTTGGTTCGCTACTTGATGAACAAGCCGCTGACGAATGCCATGTATTCATTGCGCCGAAAATTGTGGGAGGAATCGACGCTCTCACACCCGTGGCAGGGAAGGGCGTTAGCACCATCGACGCGGCGGCCCGCTTTGAATCCTTTACCTGTGAGCCTTCGGGCGAAGATGTATACCTGCACGGGTTCGCGTCAGCAACACCCTGCGAACGGGGCGTCATGCTTGCACCACAACCAGCGCGAAGTTAGGCTACACAGTATGGATGCACACATTCCTCTCGCACATTCGCGCCGCGAGTTCCTGTTCCGCTCCGGTGGCGGTCTGGGCGGCATCGCGTTGAACTGGTTGGCTCAGCGCGATGCACTTGCGGATTCGAAGCTGCCGCCATCGAAGAACCCACTGGCCGCGAAGAAGCCGCACTTCGAGCCGAAAGCCAAGCGCGTCATTTTCCTGTTCATGGTCGGCGGGCCAAGCCAGATGGATCTGTTCGACCCCAAACCCGAGTTGGCCAAGTGGGAAGGGAAGCCGCTGCCGGAATCGACAGGCCGCCCGAAAAGCCAGTTCACCAAAGGCGATGAGGTCATTCTGCCCAGCACGCGGAAATGGAAGAAGCATGGCCAAAGCGGCATCGAAATCTCGGATTTAATGCCTAATTTGGCAACGTGCGCCGATGAGATTTGCTTCCTCCGTTCGTGTTGGTGCAATTCCACGATTCACGCGCCGGCGATGTACGATCTGCATAGTGGGCGCACACTCATGGGTTTCCCGAGTCTGGGCAGTTGGGTCACATATGGCCTTGGTAGCGTGAGTGATAACCTCCCGGCGTATTGCGTGATGCCGCAACCGGAAGGCGTGCCCGAAGGTGGGGCACCGTGTTGGTCGGCCGCGTTCTTGCCGCCGGTTTATCAGGGCACGCTGCTGCGGAAGGGGCCAAGCCCGATCCAGAACTTGCGCCCTCCAGCCGATGTGGGCGCGGAGCAGAACCGGCGATCGTTCGATCTGGTCAACAAGTTCAATGCGTTGCATACCCGGCCGGGCGACGCCGAACTGGAAGCGCGTGCGGCCAGCTATGAACTGGCGTATCGCATGCAGCAATCGGCCCCGGAAGCGGTCGATCTGAGCAAGGAAACCGCCACAACACGCACGGCCTACGGAATCGATGATGCGAAGACCGCCGACTTCGGCACGCGCCTGCTGCTGGCTCGGCGACTGGTGGAACGCGGGGTCCGGTTCGTCACGGTGTACTCAGGCGGCGGACCACTTGTTACGCAGTGGGACGCCCACGACGATGTGAACGCCAATCATGCCCGCATGTGTGGGCGTGTGGATCAACCCATTGCGGCGCTACTCAAGGATTTGAAGCAGCGCGACATGCTGAAAGATACGCTGGTGGTGTGGTGCAGCGAGTTCGGCCGCACGCCCAATAGCCAGGGCGGGAAGGGCCGCGATCATAACCCGCATGGCTACACGATGTGGCTCGCCGGTGGTGGCGCGAAGGGCGGAACCGTTGTGGGTGTCACCGACGAATTCGGCCTGAATGCGATTGAAGATCCGATATCGGTCAACGACTTTCACGCCACAATCTTGCACCTGCTTGGCCTCGATCACGAGAAACTCACCTATCGCCATTCGGGCCGCGACGAACGCCTCACGGATGTCGGCGGATTCGTGGTCGAAGGCGCGATCGCCTGATGATACCCACTGCGGATTCATTCGTTCACCACCCGTACACCCCTCCGCGAAACAATTCCCCGAACCGAAATAATGATGCTGCAGCGAAATTTTCGCGCCTGTGCTGAATCGTGCTGCGTGAACACACCCTCAAATTGCTTCACATCACTCGCCCTTGTTAACCCTTGCGGCGATTGTGTTCCGCCAGGCTCGCTTCGAGTTGCTGAATCTGTGCGGGAATCAGGTTGAAGTCAATTGTCTGCCCGCCAACTAAGCCAACGGTGACTCCCGATGTCGCACCTTGCACCGGCACACCCCACACCACATAGGTAACGTGATCGACATTAATTGTGGCAGTGTTGTTGCCGTACGGGAACGTGACAAACATATCCAGACTCTCACTGAGGAAGAATCGATCGACTCGTGAAAGACTTTAATGGGAGCCATCAGTCAGGGCAAACGAAACTCACAAATTCGCTGCGAGAGTTGTGCGAGAGCGAATGACGCCCGATGAGTTAAACTCTGCTATGCCAATGGAACGTGATATGGAAGCGGAAGAGGGGGGAGTTGAACCCCCAAGGCTTATCGCTCGCCCGTTTTCGAGACAGGTGCCGTCGCCAGTCGGCTTGCCCTTCCGCGAGGAAAGACACGCCAACCAGTAACGGGTTCGCCAGACGTTCTACTTCTCGACCGGTTTCGGCGTGAGGTATGGCAACAGCGAGCCGTAATCTTCATCGAAGGGCACGTTCTCTTCGTCCGCGTGGCAGCGAACGCAGCGATCCACGATCAGCGTCTTGATCAGCACCTTGCCGTTCTTGCTGTAATCGGCGCTCACCGGTTTCTTGGCTAATGTTGGCGGCAGTGCGAAGGCGTCGGCTTCGAATGCCTTCCTCCGTTCGGCGTCCGGGAGGGCGAGCCACGCGCGAGTCGCCGCGAGTTCCCCGTGCCGCTCTTCGGTGAGTTGCTTCTTCTCGTCGGCGGAAAGATCGGTGTCCCTCATCATGCTGTTGTAGTCGGCACCATCTTTATCGAAGAACGCACGCACCATGTTCTTCTTGTCGCCTTTGTCGAACGGAATCGCAGTGATCGCCAGTTCCTTGCCATCTGGCCCCATGACGGGGAAGTGAAGCGCGCGGGCGAAATCGCTTTCGAGCATCGAAGCAGGCGTGGGATCGGGTTGCTTCGGGTCCACTTTCTTCGGCTCTTCCTTCTTCGCCAACGGTTGCTCGTCCTTCTTGGCTTTCTCGTCCGGGGCCTTCTTCTCGGTTGTGTCCACCAGCTTGGCGATCTCGCCTTGCTTGGCATCGAGTCCCGGCAGAATCACCGTGTTGGCCACCATGCCGCCGGCCACGCCCGCCACCACAAAGAGTGCGAGCAACACCATCTTTCCTTTCCAGCCATAGATGTTCCAGAGGCTTAGCCCGATCTGCGTGGCAAGCCCAAGCCCGGCTACGCCGCCGGTGCCGATCACACCCATGGCGAAGTACATGCCATAGTTTTCGCTCAGTCGCGCGAGCCACCAGAACGCTACATCGGTGACGATGGCGATCAGCACGAGCGGCGAAATGAGGCAACGCACCACAGTGGGGTACGATGTGAAGGCGAAGACCAACCCCGTGAGCGAGAACAGCACGGCGAAACTGAGAAGGTGGGCGTGCGTGGATTGTGTCAGCTTCTCCAGGCTCATCGGTTCTTCCACGCGCACCCAATCGCCGCCTTGCCGGAACGGTGCCGCGGCGGGGGCATCGAGATACTTCTCAATCTGAGCCATCGTTTGCAGTGGGAAGGTTTCGGCCTTGGCGTCGTCGCCATCTTTCATGTGGCAACGGGTGCAACGCGCTTCGATCAGCGACTTCACCTTGAGCATGCCATCGGAGTTGAGGAACTCCGCGGTGATGGCCTTGGGCGCTTTGCCTTCGGGGAGTGCGAAGCGATCGTCGGCGAACGTTTTGCTCCGCGTTTCCGGTTCCGATTCGGCCCAGAGCACCAGCGCATCGCGTTCGCCATCGCGCTCCTGTTGCAGCTTGTCCTTCTCGTTGGGGCTTTCGCGCAGCTTGCGGCTAAACTCGCCGCCGTCACGCGAGGTGAACGCCGGTGCCATGGTGCCTGAACCGTTGAAGGGCGCACCGGGCGGAGTAACGAGAAGCTTGACGAACTTGCTCAGCGGTCGCGGCGGGGCATCCGTGAACCACTTCTTGCCGGTGAACTTCAGGATCACATCTTCGACCGTTGGCATCGGCTTGCCAGACTTGGAATCCTGGAAGTGAAGCTGCACCATCGCGCTGCCATACCCGATGCCCACGGCTAACAGGAAGCAGGTGACCACGAGCTTGGCCGGTAACGGCAGATCGCGGAGTGTGAAACGGGAATCGGTGTGTGCAGACATGATCATTCCCCAGGACACATAGCCCCTGGCTCGCAGGGGTGCTTTGTGAAACAAGGCGGGAAACCCGGCGTGAGTCCGTGCTCACACCGGGCAAGCGGATCAACCCGAACCAAGAGCAGCGGCAATCGCAGTTAACACCGCTTCACGGGTTTCGGGCAATGGTAGGTTCGTTCGTGCGCCACTCGCCAGGCGATGTCCGCCACCGCCGAACTGCTCGGCCACCTTCGAAACATCGACATCTCGCGCGCGAAAGCTGATCTTCGTTCCGCCGCCGGGTTGTTCGATGAACACCAGAGCGACTTCAACCCCTTCCACACCGCGCGGATAGTTAATCAGATCTTCGGTATCGCCCGGCACCGACCCAGTCGCGGGGTAATCGGCCAGGAAGATCTCGGTGAAGGCCACCTTGCCGTTGAGCCGCACCTGTAACCGCTCAAGGGCGACCGCAAGCAACCGGAATCGGGCAAGCGGGGCCGCCTCATACAACTGCTCGTAGAGCAGTGTGGGGTTCGCCCCGGCTTGCGTTAGCTCTGCGGCGAGCGCGAATGTCGCTTGCGTCGCGTTCGGGTGCCGGAACCAGCCGGTGTCCGTGGCCACCGCCATGAACAGGTGATTGGCGGCCTCCGGACTGAGCGGCGCATCCATCGCCCGAATAATCTCGTACGCCAACCGACCGGTCGATTCCGCTGTGATATCGGCGAATCGCAAGCCGCCCAGATCGTCTTGCGTGCGGTGATGATCCACCACGGCACGCGGAACGGGCGAAGTTTTCAGCCAGTCGCCGAAATCGCCCAGTTGGTTCCAGGTGCCGGTATCGAGCACCACCACGCTATCGCAATCTGTGAACGCCGCCGGCTTGAAGTCCTCGATCACCTTGCGTTGCGGGTCCAGGAATTCGTAGCGAGGCGGGAGCTTGCTGGCAATCACGACTCGTGGCGATTTCCCCAACCGACGCAAGGCATCGTGCAGGGCGAGTTGCGCCCCCAAGCCGTCCGCATCCGGGCGAATGTGCGTCATCAGAAGCGGGCGTTCGTGTTTGCGGAGAAACGCAACGAGCGGGGACCAATCAAGGGGCATGCTGTGGGTACCGTGGGCAGAATAGCTCTATTGTACGCCTAACTTTCCCGATCGGAACACGGAAAGTGCAAGCCGTGTGCGTGAACACACGGCTTGCCAGAATACCCATGCAAGGGAAAGGCGAATCAATCGTCCTTCTTTTTCTTGCGTTCGTAACTCGCCACCACGGTCATGCGGTCGCCAGATTTGAACTCGGTGGGGCGTTCTGCACCCGCCGACCGGAAGCAGAGCGTGAGTTTGTCGCCTTCAACTTTGTAAATGCCGAGGAGCGTCTTCCCTTTCGCGGGGCCATCGGCGGGAGTGAAATCGACGTGATTCTTGCCCGCAGTCAGCTTGTACGCGCCTTTCCCGCTAATGCGGTTGATCCCCTTGGGGAACTCGTAGGTATCTTTGCCAACCACCAACTCGGTGTTCACCATATCTGGCCCAATGAACCCTTCCCCGCGTGCCCAACCCGTGGCCGTCCACGCACCTTCGAGCTTGTTTACTTCTTCCTTCTTCTCTTCTTTCTTCTGGGCGTGTGCGGTCAGAACTGTGGCCGAAACGATCAGTAGCAACGTGATTCCGTGTCGGAACATGGCAGAAACTCCTGGTACTGCGGTAAACCTGACGAGCGAATCATCAGATAGCAAGTGATGTATGAACCTGTGCTTCTGGGTCAACGAGAAGTGACGAGAAGTGACCGGGGTAAACCCGGTCGCTCGCGTATGAATTAAAGAATTAAAGAGCGGCCGGGTTTACCCCGGTCGCGCATTTCAATGCGACTACTTCTTCTTGTCGTCCTTCTTGGGCAGGTCGGCGAGTTCTTCGCGGACCGGGGCGTAGTGCGAGAACTCCATCGAGAAGCTCGCGGTGCCGGAGGTGGCACTGCGAAGATCGTTGGTGTACCCGAACAGGTTCGCCAGCGGAATCTTCGCCATCACCTGGGCCACGCCCTTGTCTTCGCTCGTTTCCTCGATCATCCCACGACGACGATTAATATCGCCCGAGATCGAACCCTGATACTGCTTCGGCGAAACCACGACCACCTTCATGATCGGTTCCAGCAGTGTGATGCCGGCCCGCCCTTCGGCGTCGCGGAACGCTTCCAGAGCGCACAAGTAGAAGGCGTCTTGCGAGGAGTCCACATCGTGGAACTTCCCGAAGTGGAGTTCGAACTGCAGATCGACGAACGGGAACGGGTATTTGTACCCTTTCCGCGACGCCTCTCGAAGCCCTTCTTCCACGCTGGGAATGTATTCCTTGGGAATGGTTCCCTGCGAAATCGCATTCACGAAGTACACGTTGTTCGGGTCCGGTTTCACCTTCGCGTCTTTGAGGTCTTCGATCTCCTTGATCTTGGCCTCAACTTCTTCGGGTTGCAGCGGCTTGTAGCGCACGTTGATCACGGCGTATTTACCGCGGCCACCGGTTTGCTTCTTGAACTGGTATTCCAGGTCCATCGGGCGTGCAAACGTCTGGCGATACGCCACCCGCGGCTTACCCAACTGAATCGCGGGGTCCGATTGCGGAATGTTCAGTGCTCGCCGCAACTTCTCCATGCTGATTTCCAGGTGCAATTCGCCCATACCGCTGAGGATCGTTTCCTTGGTTTCCTCATCGGTGTGTTGCTTCAACGTGGGGTCGTCGCGAACCAGGCGCGACAACGCTTCGCCCAATTTGCCGCTATCGAGCGTCTTGGAGAAACTCAGTGCGGACGAAACGACCGGCTTGGGGAAGTTGATCGATTCCAGAGCCACAGGGGCATCCGGGTCGCACAGCGTTTGGCCGGTGAACGTCTGCTTCAGACCGATCGCGGCGACGATATCGCCCGGATTGGCCGAATCCAGTTCGAGCCGCTTATCGCCCATCATGCGATAGAAGCGAACCACGCGTTCGGTCTTGTTGATGGTCGTGTTCAAGTACGTTTCGCCTGGCTTCAGTATCCCGGAATACACGCGAATGTAAACCAGGTCGCCCGTGGGTTCGGCAACAGTTTTGAACGCCAAAGCCGAGAGCGGCTCGGATGCTTGCGGTTTGCGGATGACCACATCTTTGGTCTTGGGGTGAAGCCCCTCGACGGGTGGGCGATCTTCCGGGCTGGGCAAACAATCCACGACGAGATCGAGGAGTTGCTGTACGCCCTGATACATCTTCGCCGATCCGCAATGGACGGGCGTGAAGAGGCCGTCGATCGTTCCCTTGCGGAGCGCTTTGTGGATCAGTTCTTCGGGCACCGGCTTCTCTTCGAGGATCAACTCGGTGATCTCGTCGGATGCGGCCGAAACCACATCAAGCATTTCCGCACGGCGCTTGGCCGCTTCTTCGCGGTACTTGTCCGGAATCTCGTTCAGGAAGAAGCGCCGCTTGGTTGGGTCGGTATCGTCGCGCGTAACAAACTTCATCCGGACCAAGTCGATCAGCCCTTCGAAGGCGGAGTCTTGGCCAGCAGGAATGGTGACCACGCACGGAGTGGCGAGGAGTTTGTCGCGGATCTGCCCCACGCAATCCCAGAAGTCTGCGCCCATGCGGTCGAGCTTGTTGACGAATGCGAGGCGGGGAACCTTGTACTTGTTCGCCTGCCGCCACACCGTCTCGCTTTGCACTTCCACGCCGCCCACGGCGCAGAACACGCCCACCGCGCCATCGAGCACGCGCAGCGATCGTTCCACCTCGGCCGTGAAGTCCACGTGGCCAGGCGTATCGATGATATTGATGGTGTTTTCACCCCAGTCCACCGAAACGGCGGCGGAGTTGATGGTGATGCCCTTTTGCTTTTCCAGTGGGTCGTAGTCTGTGGTGGTGTCGCCGTCGTCCACATCCCCAGTCTTGTGCTTGGTCCCGCTGTAGTAAAGAATCCGCTCCGTCGTGGTGGTCTTGCCGGCATCGACGTGGGCCATGATTCCGATGTTTCGTACTTTGTCGAGCATCGCTTCGGCCGGGATGGGTAACCGGTTCCTATTTGGGGGGACACGAACCAAAACACCGCCCTCACAGTGAGGACGGCGGTGAGAATTAGACGCGCCGGGGTCCGCAAGGGTTCAGCAAGCTGCGGCGCAGCAATACTATATCGTATCGCAGAAGGACAAACAGTCCACCCCGACCAGATGAAGGACGTAAGAAGACGCAACCGCCAATCCTCGTGAACCCCGGCCGTTGGTATAGGCTAATGTAACGCGGGCCGTCAGCCCGCCGAATCGAAACCCTCCGGTGAAGGTCCGAAGGACCGGCCTTCCTCAGCCCCGGCCATCGGCCGGGGCATGGGTGTACCGCCTAATCCCAGACATACCTCTCGTCGTATTCGATCTCATGGCGTTCGAGAAGTCGCCGGAATTCATCCTGGAACGTCCGGGACTTGTGGTGTTCCTCCTGGCGGCGGATGTAATCGATCACGTCATCGGTCAGGGAGCGACTCACGGAAAACGCCCCGTAGCCGTTCTGCCAGTGGAACTCGGCGAGCGCTGGGCTTTTGGTCTTGAGCCACTTCGATGAACTCGTTTTGACGTTCTCCACGACCTCCGCGATGGTACGGGTGCGCGAGAGTGCGAATAATAAATGGACGTGGTCTTCCACCCCGCCGATTTGAAGTGAGAAACAGCCATCGTTCGTCAGCACGGTGGCGAGGTATGGGTGCAACTCTATTCGGATCTCGGGCACCAACACCGGCACGCGATGCTTCGTGCTAAATACCAGGTGAACGAGAACGCGGGCAAGGGATTGGGGCACGGTGTGGCCTGGGTTCTCAATGCATTCAACGCACCCAGGCCGTTGGCCTGGGCTGAGATAACGCGGGCCGTTGGCCCGCGGAAGAATTCATTCTGGTGAAACATGGAACCCAGGCCGTTGGCCTGGGCTGAGATAACGCGGGCCGTTGGCCCGCAAATGCCAACCCCTTGCGGTGAAGGTCCGAAGGACCGATCTTACTTAGCCCAGGCCAACGGCCTGGGTTCCGGGTTCCGGGTTCCATGCTCCCAGGTCCACGTTCACGAGTTGATCGGCATTCCGGTCCACGCCATGCGGGCGGCCTCGCCGACGGCTTCGCTCAGCGTCGGGTGCGAGTGCGTGCAGCGTGCAATGTCTTCCGCGCTGCCCTTATATTCCATGATCGTCACGCACTCGGCGATCAAGTCCGACGCTCGCGGGCCAAGAATGTGCACGCCCAACACGCGGTCCGTCTTCGCGTCCGCCAGAACCTTCACCCACCCGTCGGTTTCGTCCATGGCTTTCGCACGACCGGTGGCGGCGAAACGGAACTTGCCGATGCGATATTCGACGCCCTTCTCCTTCAACTGCTCCTCGGTTAGCCCCACGCTCGCCACTTCCGGCCAAATGTAAATGACGCTTGGAATCGCGTCGTAATTGATGTGCGGCTTCATCCCCGCGAGTTGTTCCGCGAACACCACGCCTTCTTCACTCGCCTTGTGAGCCAGCATTGGCCCCGCAATCAGGTCGCCGACCGCGTAAATCCCGGCGGCACTCGTCTGGAAGTGCGTATCGACATCGACGCGGCCGCTCTTCTTGTCATACTTCACGCCGGCTTCATCGAGGCCAAGCCCGGCGGTGTACGGTCGGCGGCCCACCGCAACAAGCACTCGGTCGCCGGTGAAACTCAGTTCTTTGCCGTCCTTCGCCTGTGCGGTCACCGTGACTTTATCGCCCGCGATCTTCGCGCCGGTCACCTTCGTTTCGAGATGGAACTCCATGCCTTGCCTGGTCAGGAGTTTCTGTACTTCGGTAGCAACCTCGCCATCACTGATCGAGAGAATACGTGGCAGGAATTCCAGCACCGTTACCTTGGAACCGAGCCGCTTCCACACCGATCCGAGTTCCAGGCCAATGTATCCGCCGCCCACGACAATCAGGTGTTCGGGCACCGGTTCAAAGTTCAGTGCTTCGGTGGAACTGACGATCCGTTTGCCATCGTATTTCAGGAATGGCAGTTCCACGCTCTCGCTTCCGGTGGCCAACAGAATGTGCTTCGCTTCAAGCACGGTCTTGCTGCCATCCTCTGCGGTCACTTCCACTTTGCCGCCGCCGAGTAACTTGCCGCTGCCATAGTGCGGCGTCACCTTATACTTCTTGAATAACCCTGCGATGCCCATCGTGAGGTCAGACACCACTTTGTCTTTGCGGGCGAGCATGGCGGGCAGATCCAGCGCGACACTTCCGACGCGGATACCATGCTTGGCGAGTTTGTGAAGCGTGGCTTCGTACATCTCGCTGGAATCGAGTAGTGCTTTGCTCGGAATACAGCCGACGTTCAGGCACACTCCGCCAAGCGCTTTCTTCTCACGCTTCTCGATGCACGCGACCTTCAGCTTGAGTTGTGCCGCCCGAATCGCCGCGGAGTAACCGCCCGGCCCGCCACCAATCACAACCAAGTCGTACTGCTCCGCCATTTCGACTCCGATAATTGCCACGGATGGATAAGAGAAGCCAGCCACTCGTGGCTGGCTTGTGTTTTGTTTTCAAATCTCCAATAGCATCCGCTCGGGGTTCTCCACGCATTCTTTCACTCGCACCAGGAACTGCACCGCTTCGCGGCCGTCGATCAACCGGTGGTCGTAGCTGAGTGCGAGATACATCATGGGGCGAATCACGATCTGGTCGTTTATCACCACGGCCCGCTTGGTGATGCTGTGCATTCCCAGGATCGCCACTTGCGGCGGATTCAGTATAGGCGTGCTCATCATCGAGCCGAAGATTCCGCCGTTGGTGATGGTGAACGTGCCGCCTTCGAGATCGGAGAACGAGATTTTGCCGTCGCGGGCTTTCTTGGCGAGTTCGCCAATCTTCTTCTCGATGTCCGCGAAGCCGAGATGATCCGCGTCGCGCAGTACCGGCACCATTAACCCCTTCTCGGTGCTCACGGCCACGCCCACATCGTAGAAGTTCTGGTGAACGATATCGCTGCCATCGATGCGGGCGTTAACGAGCGGGAACGCCTTGAGTGCCTCCACTGCGGCCTTCACGAACACGGACATGAACCCGAGTTTCACGCCGTGCTTCTTCTCGTATTTCTCGTTGTACTTCGCACGCAATTCCTGAATTGCGGTCATGTCCGCTTCGTTGAAGGTTGTCAACGTGGCGGTGGTGTTTTGGCTTTCGAGCAAACGCGCGGCGATGCGTTTGCGCACTTGCGACATCGGCTCGCGTGTGCTCTGGCGTGCGCCCGGCGCGGGTTTGGCCGGCGATGGCGTTTCGGTCTTCCCATTGCCGCTCGACGGACGCGCGCTGCCGCGTGCTTCCGCCGCAACGGCATCTTCTTTCAGAATGCGGCCACCAGGGCCAGTGCCGGCGACATCCGAGGGCTTCAACCCCGCTTCCGCCAGCACGCGAGCCGCAGCGGGCGACGGTGTGCCGCCTGTGGTCTTGGGTTGCGGTTCAGGGTTCGCGGGTGGAGTGGAAGGTGCGGGCTTCGCGGCCGGCTTTTCGCCTGCGGGGGCCTTCGCATCGGTATCGATCTTCGCCACCACTTCGCCAACTTGAACCGTTGCTCCTTCGGCAGCCACGATCTTCAGGACGCCGGAAACGGTAGCGGCAACTTCCTGCGTGGCTTTATCGGTGCCCAACTCAAAGAGCGGTTCATCCATCCGCACATACGCGCCGTCGGGCTTTAACCAGCGGTTGAGTGTTCCCTCGCTAATCGACTCGCCGGCCCGTGGCACCGTTACTTCTTCGACCGGCATTGTGACACCTCGAACACGTGGAGTTATGCGAAGCCCCGGCGCGCTCACCAGGGGGAAGATGCGAAGGCTTATGTCGCCGATTCGCCGGATTTGATTTTGGCCACGGCGGGCTTGTCCTTCTCGGCGGACCCATTCGCGCCGTTAAGCCCCTGTTCCGTCCAGCCCACGTATCCGGGGCCGATCGGTCCGGGCGGCGTCACGGCGAACGCGCCTTCCACGAGCAACTTCTGTTCGCGCTCGTGAACATGGTGCGAACCGGTGGAAGGACTGGCGCTGGCATCGCGACCGACGAACTCGAACGGGTAGCCCATCACCCGCAAGCGCGGTTCGACGAACGACCACCCGCCCATGTTCTGCGATTCTTCTTGCACCCAAACCCATTCGCGGCAACGGCGATAGCGGCTGAGCACTGCCGCGAGTTGTTCGCCGGGCCAGGGGTAGAATTGCTCCAGCCGCACCACCGCGACCGCCTGCGTGTGAAGTTCATCGCGCTTGGCGGCGAGATCGTAGTACACCTTGCCGGAACAAAGCAGCACGCGCGTCACGGCGTCCGGGTTGGCTTTCTGATCGTCGAGCACTTCACGGAAACGCCCATCGATGAACTCCGACACCGGCGAAGCGGCCTGGTGTTCGAATGGGCGTTTCTCGGTGTAGCGAAGCAAGCTCTTGGGTGTCATCACCACCAGCGGCTTGCGGAACGGCCTGCGCACCTGGCGACGCAGCATGTGGAAGTATTGCGCCGGCGTGGTGGGATAAATCACCTGAATGTTATCTTCGGCGCACATCTGCAAGAACCGTTCGAGCCGGGCCGATGAATGCTCTGGCCCCTGGCCTTCGTAGGCATGCGGCAGCAGCAGAACCAGCCCGCTGGAGCGGTTCCACTTCGATTCGCACGACGTGAGGAATTGATCGATGATCACTTGCGCGCCGTTGGCGAAGTCGCCGAACTGCGCTTCCCACATCACCAGCGATTTAGGATCGTCGAGTGAGTAACCGAACTCGAACCCCATGATCGCGGCTTCCGACAACGAGCTATCGATCACATCGAACGCCGCCTGCTTCGGGTCCAGATTCGCGATCGGGTAATAATCCGCCCCGGTTTGAAAATCGACCACGACCGCGTGCCGTTGCGTGAAGGTGCCGCGGCGACTGTCTTGCCCGCTGAGCCGCACCGGCGTTCCTTCGAGCACGAGCGAACCGAACGCCAGCGCTTCCGCAGTGCCCCAGTCCAGGTATTTCTTGCCGAGGATGTTTTCTCGCCGCGTCTCCAGAATCTTCCGCAAGTTGGGGTGTGGTACGAAGCCTTCGGGGAAGGTGCCAATAGCATTCGCGATGTGATCGAGCACGGCTTCGGGAACGCCCGTGGCGATCGGGGCATGTGAGTAGGCGTTGGTGAAGCCCTTCCACCGCCCGCCAAAACCTTCCATCCCGCGCTTGCGCGATTTCCCGCTCTTCACGAGCGCTTTGGTCTGCTCGTAGGCTTGCTGCATGCGCTGGCGATATTCGTCGGCGGCGGTGTCGGCCACTTGCAGCGATTCGGCGAGTTTACCCTTGAACGCTTCGCCAATCGCTTCGGATACATTCGCGGCCACGCCATCACCCGACGATTGCTCGGCCAAGCGTGCGGCATACACCTGCGAAAACGGTTCCTTCCCCTCAATGAGCTTCGATTGCATTGGCTGCGTGTAGCCGGGGTTGTCACCTTCGTTGTGGCCCCATTTCCGGTAGCACACCATATCGATGACGATATCCTTCTTGAACGTCTGCCGGTATTCGAGAGCAAGCTGAGCCACGGCGACGCACGCTTCCGGATCATCCGCGTTAACGTGAAAGATCGGAGCTTGAACGAACTTCGCGATATCGGTGCAGTATTGCGTGCTACGCGAATCGCGCGGGTTGGTGGTGAAGCCAATCTGGTTGTTGATCACCAGATGAATGGTGCCACCGGTGCGATAGCCGGCGAGGTTCATCAGGTTGAACGTCTCCATGATGACGCCCTGCCCCGCGAACGCCGCATCGCCGTGGATGAGGATGGGCACGCCCGTCTTGCGCTCGGTGTCGCCATGCAAGCGTTGCTTGGCGCGCACCCGCCCTTCAACAACTGGGCCAACGATTTCCAGATGGCTCGGGTTCGGTGCGACCGACAGGTGAACCGATTGGTTATCTGAAGTCTCCACATCGCCGGAGAAACCGAGGTGATACTTCACATCGCCATCGCCATCGTGTGTGGACTGCGGCAAATAGTTATCTTCGAATTCGTTGAAGATCTCGTCGAATGGTTTGTTCAGCGTGTTCGCCAACACATTCAGGCGGCCGCGGTGCGCCATGCCAATGATGAATTCCTTCACCCCGAGAACTGGCCCGCGTTCGATCATTGCATCCAGAATGGGAATCAGCGTCTCGCCGCCTTCCAACGAGAACCGCTTCTGGCCCACATATTTGGTGTGCAGGAACTTCTCGAATAGCTCAGCCTGGTGCAAGGTCATCAAGATGCGGTACTTCTGCCGCAGCGGCATCGGGTGCCGGTTGCGGATCGGCTCCATGCGCTGGGCCAGCCACATGCGTACATCGAGCGAATCGATGTGCATGTATTCCACGCCGATCGTGCGACAGTACGTTTCCTGAAGGGCTTCGAGCAGTTCGCCTAGGCTCACGCGCCCTTCAAGGCCGAAGAACATCGAGCCATCCACGAGCCGATCGAGATCAGCACTGGAAAGGCCGAAGTTCTCCAGCGCCAGGAGCGGGCACGGTGGCGGCGGCGATGCGCTGAGTGGATCGATGCGGGCTTCGAGATGGCCCGCCTGGCGATACCAGTTCACGAGCCGCACCACGCCCGTTTGCAGCCGCAAATCGGCCGACGAGAGTGGCTCTTCGCTGCGAGATTCGGCGGGCGTTCCATCGGGGAAACGGCCGGCGAACTTCATGCCCGCAAAGAAGGCTTGCCAGGTGAGATCGACCGATTCCGGCGATTGACGCCAGCGGCGAAACATCTCGTCCACGAGTTCGCCGTTCTCGCTGAACATGAATGGCTCCGGGCGGTGCGGCGGGCGGAGAGGTATGGTTACTGATAGTCGTCGCCGCACTTGGGGCAAGACAATCCGTACCACACTATTCTACTGCATTCCGCATGCCACACATCCCCGCTCTTGGCCCGGTGCAAGAATCGGATCGAATCCGCCGATCGCTTTCACCGATTCAAGAACGGATGACTTCGCCTGCCACCTCCCGGAAGATCGGCAATCGCAACGCCCTTTATGTCGACAGCCCCGGCAAGAAGGTAAAGCCCACCTGCGGATTGATTCATTCACCACCCGGACACCCCTCCGTGAAACAATCTCCCAAAGTGAAACCATCGGGTGCCAGCGTAATTATCACGCCGATGGATACAGACTCGCCAATTTTCAGTGCGTGAAACTCGTTACATCGCGATGACTTGCGCACTATTCATGCAAGGGGAAGGACTCTCGTCATGACTGGCGCGGCTCGCCTTTTGTCTTGTGAGCCGGGTCACGTCAGTGCCCGGTGTTCTTCGGCGCGAATACGCGAATCGATAACCCTTGGCTCCGGCGGTTCGCACATGTTAGTATGACGCGCAAGCGATCCAATTCCCATGTGCCCAATTGGGTGATGCCATGTTCAAAACGGTGTGGTTCGCGGTGGTGCTATCCGTACTGACGGCCTGTTCGTCGAAGCCGGTTCCACCTGAGAACGTGGTGGTGGATGAGGACGATGCGGTCGCCTATGTGCTGAAGTTCGGAGGGAAGATCGCACGTGACGAGAACGCACCCGGGAAGCCTGTCTGGGTCGTGAACCTGCGCGACACACAGGTGACAGACGAGGGTTTGAAGGAACTCGCTCCACTCACAAAACTCAACACACTCTACCTAAGCGGCGAGCAGGTGACGGACGCGGGTTTGAAGCAACTCGCACCTTTCAAAAACCTCACCTCACTCGATCTGAATATCACGCAGGTGACGGACGCGGGGGTGAAGGAACTTCAGCAGGCGTTGCCGCAGTGCAAAATCCGCAGGTAAACGCAGGAATCGCTTCTGGGCAAAGAGTCGCTGGCGCGCCTTGAAGAAGAAAGAAACCGGCCGCTGACGCGACTCGGCTCGCCGGGGTTAGCAACTCGCCGGGATGCTGACGCGGCTCGCCATCGAAGGAGAGCGAGCCACAACTTCACCACCGCCATTCCATGCCGAATTGAACGCCCGTCATCCACATGTCCGATTGCTTGAAGAGCGGTTGCGGGCGGTTCAAGCCCGAAGGCGGCACGTTTGGTGCGTTCGGCACGAACGTGAGATCGACCACGCCATCAATCTGATCGCCCGGCCGGATCACATTGTTCCAGTACATCACGTTGTACCCGACATACGCCTTGAGCGAAGGCGACAGGCGATAGCCCACATTGAACGTCAGTTCCGGCAACACCGAGAATTGATCGCGTGTGAACGTGCCCCGATTGGGGCCGACCGCCAATAGCCCACCGCTGAACGACATCGGCGGCATTCTCGACCGTGCGGGGCATCATGTCGGCGGTCTTACAATGACTGGCGGCCATTGGCGGCCCATGATAGCGTGTGAATTCCGAACATAATCGCGTTACGGAATCCGGTTCGTCACGAAGGAGGCGGCATGTTCTACGCAGTGTTGATGGCGCGGGTGATCCTCGGCGGCATGTTCCTGGTGTTCGGGTTGAACCACTTCTTGAAGTTCATCCCGATGCCCGACAAGACGCTGCCCGACGCCGCCACAGAGTTCGGGAAGATTCTGTTCACAACGGGCTATCTCGATGTCGTGAAGGTGTTGGAGGTTGTCGGCGGGCTGTTGGTTCTCTCGGGCCGGTTCGTGCCGCTGGGTCTGGTGCTCTTAACGCCGGTTGCGGTGAACATTCTGCTATTCGAGGTGTATCTGGTGGGCGAAGGCGGGCCGGGCGTCGCACTGGTTACGCTGTGTGTTCTGCTCATCTGGGCATATCGTTCTCACTTCGCCGCGCTCTTCACGATGAAGCCGAAGATCGGGTAACCTGTATCGCATGATCATTGCTCTGCTACTTATCGCTGTCGCACCTGTTGCGGCGTTGCCTGCTGCGCACGCGGTGCCACTGGCATCGTGCGCCTGGGTGCGGGCGGAGAACGATGCAGCCGGGGCGGGCTTCATCGTGGACACGCAGAAGAAGTGGCTCGTCACCTGTCGCCATCTCGTGGCCGATCGCAAGAAGATCGATGTGGTGTTCCCCTGGTTCCGCGCCGGCACTCTGGTCACTGATAACGGCGTGTATCTGGGAAATCGCGACCGCCTGCGCGAACTCGGGTTGCTCGTAACCGGCAAGGTTCTGAAGACCGCGGATGAATTCGATCTGGCCTTGGTGGAACTGGAATCGCTTCCACCCGGAGCCAAAGCCGTGGTTGTGGCACGCGGCCAACCGTCGCCGGGAGACATGCTTCGCGTTGTGGGGAATCGATTGGATCTTGAGACCGTGTTCAATCTCTCGATTGGCCCTGTTCGGGTGAATGGCCGACTCGCGGATGGCTACTTCTGGCGCGGTCGCAAACTCGCAACCAACGCGCCAGTGCTGATTGGCCAGTTGCCGACCGATGAAGGCGATAGCGGTGGGCCGGTGTTCAATGCCAACGGCGAGTTGGTTGGGATGGCATCGGCGTTGCGAAGGCAATGCCCGGAAGCCGCCGTGTGCATCGCCGCCAGTGCGATTCGCACCTTTGCCGATCTTCCCAATCCCCTGAATGTTAATGCGGAGAAGCCCAGGGCGTCTGCCATCGCCGAGGCACTCAAGCATGCCACGGTATGGGTTCGACCCACCGCAACCGATGTTCGCCTGGCGGGCGTGCTGATCGAACCCGATCTGGTGCTCACGTGTGGCAAGCGATTGAAACCGGGCGACCGGATCGGCGTCGCATTCCCAGTGAATGCGGGCGGGGAATGGGCATTCGAACGCGAAGCCTTCGCCGATCCGCTCGCCGTGCAATTGCGCGGTTCCTGGCGTGCCGCCCGTGTGCTGGCCCACGATCGCAACGCAGATCTCGCATTAGTTCGGCTCGATTCGCCGGTGAAGCACATGCGGCCCGTTGCGCTGGCGGCTCGCCTTCCCGCCATTGGCGACGCGCTTCACACGATGAATCATCCTGGCGGGTTAGAGTTCGCGTGGGTGTACGCGGGCGGAGCGGTGCGGCAGCGTGGGCAGGTTCAAGTTGTGCTGGGCGACGGTGCGAAACGCACGGGTGTGCTGATCTGCCAACTCCCCGCACAAGCTGGCTCGCCGGGCGGGCCGGTGCTTAATGCGCAGGGCGAACTCGTAGGCATTATGTCCGCGCGCGAATCGAACCAACAAGTGGCTTACGCCGTGAACGCGGAAGAGATTCATGTGTTCGTCGATGTGGCAGCGCTTCATCGGCCGGCACGCACCATTGCCGGGCTTGTCGCACGCATCGAAGCGGCTCCGCAGTGGCTGACAAGAGTCATCGCTGTTGCATTGGCAACAGAAGCAGAACAGTTTCGGCAACAGGGTCGCGTGACTGAAGCACTTAAAGGGTGTTACGCCGCCCTGGAACTCGATCCGAATTGTGTGCTGGCTCGTGTCGTTCACGCGCGAATGCTTGTGCCGGAAGAGGCCCTCGTTCAACTGGATGCCGCAGTGGAGAAAGGCCCGTTCGCACGCGATGTGCTGTACTGGCGATCCGAGCTTGCGGCCGATGCGAAAGACTGGCGGAAAGCCCGGGCGGATCTGGAACGGATTCTGGATGTTCACCCGCACGACGCCGATGCCCGCCAACGCCTTGTGCGTGTTCTGCTGGAACTCGGCAAGAACCCCGAGGCCGCAAACGCGGTGGCCGATACCCTGCGGGCCGATCCGAAACGTTTAAGCAAGGTCGCCGCCGATTTGGTATCGCACGCCGACTCGCTGCAGAAGAAGTATCCGGAGTTCCCTTCCATTGCGGCCGAGTGGCTTGTGAAGGCGTTAACCGCTGCGAATCGCGAGGAGTTCAACGATCTCCTTCAGCAAGCAATGAACACGAAAGCGGATTCCGAGAAGTTAGCAATGCTGCGGTCCGGGTTGGTGAAGCTGGCGAAGTTAAGAGAGAAATAGCACGGTGCCCACATGAAGAACGCGTTTGATGTGATCGTGCTGGGTGTCGGCGGGATGGGATCGGCGACGTGCTTTGAACTGGCTCGCCGTGGCTTGCGCGTGCTGGGTCTGGAGCAATTCCCGCTGGTGCACGCCCGCGGCAGTTCGCACGGGCACACCCGCATCATTCGCACCGCATACGCGGAGCACCCCGGATATGTTCCACTCGTGCGGCGTGCCTTCACGCGCTGGTATGAACTGGAACAATTCACCGGTCGGCACCTGCTCACGGGTTGCCCGTGCTTGAACATCGGCTCGCCAGACAGCGAACACATTGCAGGGGTGCGAGCCTCCGTGCGTGAACATGGTCTCGCCGCAACCGAGATGAGTGCGGACGAGATCGTTAGTCGCTACCCGGCATTCCGCATGCCCGAGCATTTCATGGGTGTCGTGGAGAACGAAGCGGGCTTCTTGTATGTCGAGGCTTGCGTTCAAGCACACATTGACGCCGCACTGTCACTGGGGGCAGAGATTCACGGCGAAGAAGGCGTGAGAGAATGGAATGTGGTTGGCGATGGCGTTGAAGTGACCACCGATCGCGGGAACTATCGCGCCGCGAAGTTGATCATCACAGCCGGGGCATGGGCCACGCGATTGCTGGCGGCCATCGGCGTGCCGCTCGCGGTGATGCGGCAAACGTTATTGTGGTTCGACATCGCTCATCGCGAGACGGAGTTTCACCGTGGCGCGTTCCCCATCTTTATCGCAGATGTAGAAGGTGGAGCATTCTACGGGCTTCCCGCCATCGATGGCTTTGGCTTGAAAGTCGCGGGCCATTATGGTGCGCCGGAGTTGCCCAACCCCGATGGCGTGAACTGGGAGATTACCGCTGCGGATGTCGCTGTGATGCGAACCACGCTCGATGAATACATCCCCGGCGTGGGGTCGTTAACCAAGGGGAACGTGTGCATGTACACCGTTACACCCGATCGCCACTTTGTCATCGACAGGCACCCCGCACACCCGCAAGTTGTCCTGGCGTGCGGATTCTCGGGGCACGGCTTCAAGTTCGCGTCGGCCGTGGGGGAAGTGCTTGCGGATCTGGTGCAGCACAATCGCACGCCGCACGGAATCGAGATGTTTTCCATGCGGCGATTTGTGAAGTGAAATGCCAATTCTTCCGTGGCTTTGCTTTCACTCAGATCGCGTACTTCTTCAGCAACTCTTCGAATTCCGGGCTTGTCTGCGTTGCGGATTTCTTCAGATCCAGAAGGAACGTTTTTTCCATATCGTCCACAACACCATCGGCGAGGATGAACTTCTGCAACCAGAGTGTTTCCGCCGCACTGATGTCGCCGTCGGCCAATAGCGCTTTCTTCACGACTCCGAAAACGAACTCGTGAAACTTCTTGACCGCTTTGGTGGCGTTGTTCCGCAAGTCCACGAGAAACTCCGCCTCGGACTTGTTGATCACGCCATCGGCGAGCATTTCCTTCTTGATGATCTCCGCTTCTTTTTCCTCGATGATGCCATCGGCGAGGATGAGCGCCTTGGCCAATCGTTTCCAGTCTGCCATAGCATGATCCTCTTCGAGTTTCTCGTGTTGTAAATTATCGTATCACGGAAAACACTGTCTCACTGCCAGGAAGGTAGTTAGTTTGCGGTTCAAAAGGGAGTTGGGAGTTACTTGTACCCGTGGCATATCGTATTGCAAATGATGCGGTCGCATTTCAGCACGATGGGAACGCAAGAACTCTTCGAGCCGTATTGATGTCGACAGAGGTGCTTTCTTGCCCAATCGGCTCGCCAATAAAGTCTCATCTCGCATCTGCCTGAGCGAGGGTAATTATGACCATACCGCAATTTTTGGTGTTCAACGCTTGTGATCGTTGAAATACTCGGATAGACTGCCGATTATTCGGTTTGATCAATTGCAGTGAGGTCACTATGTCTTCACGGAGTCAATGTACTCGCTGCTCGAAATCGATAGCAGTTGAACCCAAAAGTGGACTCTGCCTGACTTGCCTCTCATCTGGCAACAAACCTCTCCCGATACAATCCGCAGAACCCAGTTTGGCTCCGGTCTTCGATACTCGCACCGCCACGTTTCACGCACCCGATCCTGGGGCAGCTTCGCATATCGAATCTGGTCAGACGCTCGTCCCCGGTTCGACCCCACGCAACAACACCCGACGACCCCTTCCGACTGCTCCGCCCGGTTACGAGATTCTTTCCGATCTTGGGCACGGCGGCATGGGCGATGTGTACATGGTTCGGGAAGTCTCGACGAAACGCGTCATGGCAATGAAGTTTGTGCGGGCTTGCCACAACCCCACAGCGATCGAACGGTTCATGCGTGAAGTGCAATCACTGGCAACGGTTAATCACCCGCACATTGTGCGGATACTGTCGGCTGTCGATCGGCCAGTGCCCTATTTCACGATGGAATTTCACTCTGGTGGAACACTCGCCGATCGGGTGTCGCGAGATAAGCCCTTGGCACCGGACGAGGCAGCGCGGTGGATTGCGTCTGCTGCCCGCGCAGTGCACGCCGCACATCAGCACGGCATCGTTCATCGTGATATTAAACCCAGCAACATCCTCTTGGCGAAAGACGGATCGGTTCGAGTGTCGGACTTTGGACTGGCAAAGTTAGCCGATGAAGATGGGGAACAGATAACCGCTACAGGCCCGATTGGTACGGCAGGCTTTATGCCGCCCGAGCAGGTGTCACGGGTTTATGGCGAGATCGACGAACGTTCGGATGTGTATGGTCTTGGGGCGACATTGTATTATCTCGTTACGGGTGCTCGACCGCTTGAATGGGTTGAGAGTAAAGTTGCCAGAGGAGTAGAGACTTTCGTTCCGAAGCGACCCCGTGAGTTGCGGTCCGATATTCCGCTTCAACTGGAAGCCGTCGTACTGAAGTGTTTGGAGAAGAACCAAACCGATCGCTATGCGACGGCCGAGGAGTTAGCCGAGGACTTGGACCGTTATCTTGCGGGGAGTGAACCTGAAGCACCACAATTGACCCGAACGCGGCGCCTGCGACGCTGGGTGGCATCGCAACGAACACGGTTGGCTCTCGTCGCGGTCGCAATGGCAGCCGCAATCGGTCTGGTAATCGCAGCTATGAAATGGGCTCCTCCTGTACCCATCGCACCCGGCGAGATTACGCCTCACTCTCTAGTCTTGTCCCCAAATTCAGTGAACCATCCGATTGCGAAAATGCGGGCCGAACTTGCTGCTCACAGACAAGTCGTCCTCGTTGACGAACAGAGTGTTTGCCGGTTCGGGCATCTGGAATGGGTCTTTGGTGCGGGCAATTTTCTCACGCCAGATAAGCTCGACTGATGCCGATTCTGTGACGGTCATGCAGCAGGTGCGAGCGTGGTGAGCAAGAGTTCCCGCACGGGCTTCGGGAGTTGTTCAAGACCCATGGTTTGACCGGCCTGTGGCAAAAGGGACTCGGCCCACAGCCA
>JBGSLF010000172.1:0-15310 GCA_041740855.1 Gemmata sp. | reverse complement strand
GGCGTTGGCCGCCGGCAACAGTGGAACCATCGACGGCGCTTGGGGTTCCGCTGCGGCGCTGGCCGTGGCGACGTTGGCGACCGACACGCCCGGCACACTACTGGTTGTGATCGCCAGCCCTTCCGATCTTTCGCCGTGGGTGGAAGACCTCGCAAGCTTCGCCGAAACACGCCCGACTATCTTCGAGGCGTGGGAAACCTGGCCGCCGCCCACGAACAAAGGGAAGCTCGATTCCACCACATCCGCCCGCCTGCGTCTGCTTCAGCAACTCTCCGTGAGCGCGCCGAAAGTGGTTGTCACGACGATGGCGGCCGTGTGTCAGCCGGTGCCGGAACGGGCGGATCTGGCCGCACGCGGGCGAAAAGTGGCAACGGGCGAAGTGGTCGATCCGTCCGAACTTGCCGAATGGCTCGTTGCCAGTGGCTACAAGCGAGTGGACGCGGTCGAATACCCGGGTGAATTCGCGCGTCGCGGGGGGATTCTGGATGTATTCCCTCCGGATGCGCCTGATCCGGTGCGGATGGAGTTCTTTGGAGACGAAGTCGAATCGCTGCGCACGTTCGCAGTGGGAAGCCAGCGTTCGCTCGACACTCGGCCGGCGGTCACGCTTCTGGCGGCGGAAACGGGCAAGACGCCGGGCCGCGTGTCGCATGGGTTCGTCACCGATTATCTTCCGCCGCAATCGTGGGTGGCACTGGTTGAGCCGGCCGAGTTAAAGGATCAGGCGAAGCATTTCTTCGAGCGAGTCGCGGATGTGAGCGGGTTGTTCCTGCCCGAGGCGGCGTTCGCGAATCTGCTCCGCCTTCCCAACGTAACCGTGACGGCACTTCCACGGCCAAGCGTGGAAGCATCGGTGCATCTGCGGGTGGATTCGGTCGAGCGGTTTAGTGGGAATGTGCAACGCGTGCGCGATGAACTCGATGCCATCGCCGCGAGCGATACGCAGCAAGTGTTGATCGCGTGCCAATCCGAAGCAGAGGTGCATCGCCTTACGGAAGTGCTGAAGGCGGGCAAACTGGCGCAATCCGATCGCCTGCGGTTGGTGACCGGGCACGTTCGCGCGGGGTTTCGCCTGGTCGAACCGGGCTTCGTGGTTGTGGGCAGCCATGAACTGTTCCACAAAGACTTACTCCCTCCGGGCGTGAAGGGACCGGCGAGCAAATCGAGCCGCCGCGTGGAATCGCGCGCCATCGATACGTTCCTTGACTTGAACGATGGCGATTATGTTGTTCATGTCGCGCATGGCATCGCGCGCTTTCGCGGCATGCGCATGCTGGAAAAGGTCGCGTATGGCAGCACAAGCCATGACGCGGCGGAAGAGGATGACGAAACCGACGCACGCGAAGATTCGCGGCTTCCACTCACTGAAGTGGTTGAAGAGAACCTGATTCTGGAATTCCGCGACGGCGTGTTTCTGTATGTTCCGGCGTCGCGCATCGATCTGGTTCAAAAGTATGTTGGCGGGCAACACTCGGAACCGGAGTTATCGAAACTCGGCGGCACATCGTGGGGCAAACGCAAAGACAAAGTCTCGGAAGCGGTGCTCGACATGGCGGCGGAGATGATCCGCATCCAGGCGTTGCGGCAAGCGGTGCCGGGCTTCCCGATACCTGCAGACACCGACTGGCAACGCGAATTCGAGGCCGCGTTCCCGTACCAGGAAACGCCAGACCAACTCTCGGCGATTGCGGAAGTGAAGGGCGACCTCGAAAAGCCCAAGCCGATGGATCGCCTGATCTGCGGCGATGTGGGTTACGGCAAGACCGAAGTCGCCATTCGCGCGGCGTTCAAGTCGATCGATAACGGCAAGCAAGTCGCCATTCTGGTGCCCACCACGGTGCTGGCGGAACAACATTACCGCACGCTGAGCCAGCGCTTCGCCGAGTACCCGTTTCATGTGGAAGTGATCAGTCGCTTCAAGAGCGCGGGGAAGCAGAGAGAAGCGATCAAGCGGGTTGCCAGTGGCGAAGTCGATGTGATTATTGGCACGCACCGGCTTCTCTCGAAGGATGTGAAGTTCAAGGATCTGGGGCTTGTGATTATTGATGAAGAGCAGCGGTTCGGCGTGGAACACAAGGAGCGGCTCAAGCAATTCCGGGCGACCGTGCATGTGCTGACGATGACCGCGACGCCGATACCACGCACGCTGCACGGCGCGCTGTTGGGCATTCGCGAGATATCGAACCTGGAGACGCCGCCACCGGAGCGGCAACCAGTGGAAACCCGCATCATTCGCTGGGACGATCAACTGATTCGCCATGCGATTCACCGCGAGATGAATCGCGGCGGGCAGGTGTACTTTGTCCACAATCGCGTGCACGATATTCACGATGTCGCGGCCAAGGTGCAGATGATTGTGCCCGAGGCGAAGTTGGTGGTCGGTCACGGGCAGATGACCGCCGATGAACTGGAAAAAGCCATGGTGGCGTTCGTTCGCAAGGAGGCGGATATTCTGGTGGCCACCACGATCATCGAAAGTGGCCTCGATATTCCGAATGCGAACACGATCTTCATTGACGAAGCGGATATCTATGGCCTGGCCGATCTTCACCAGTTGCGTGGTCGCGTGGGGCGACAGAAGAACCGCGCGTATGCGTACCTGATCGTGAACCCGGTGAAGCTTCTCTCGCCCACCGCGCAGAAGCGGCTCAAGGCGATCGAAGAGTTCACCGAACTCGGTGCCGGCTTCAAGATCGCCATGCGCGATCTGGAGATTCGCGGAGCGGGCAACATTCTCGGGGCCGAGCAGAGCGGGCACATTTCCGCGATCGGCTACGAACTGTATTGCCAGCTTCTGGAGAATGCGGTTCGCGCGTTGAAACATCAGCCGCCGCGGCAGGCTGTGGAAGTGAACATCGATTTGCCATGGCCGGCGTATTTGCCACGCGATTATGTGCCGGGACAGAAGCTTCGCATCGAAGTCTATCGCCGGCTGGCACGCCTGCGCGATCTGAAGAAGCTCAACGACTTCCGCCAGGAATTGCGTGATCGCTACGGTGCGCCGCCCGAGGCGGTCGAGTGGCTGCTGCGTACAACCGAGATTCGCCTGCTCTGTGTGCGGTGGCAGATTGCCGGCGTGCACCGTGATGGCCGCGATCTCATCTTCACCTATCGCAACGCGGACCACGCCAAACGACTGGCCGCCACCAGCAGCGGTCGATTGAAAATAGTGGACGAGAAATCGATCTATCTGCGATTGAAGCCCGAAGACGACGACACGCCCGAACGGCTGTATCAACTGCTATTGGCGTTGCTCGGCAACCCCGGCCGCTGATTACTCAACGCCGCGTCGCAGCTTTGCGAATACTTCCCCCCGACCGCCACAGGTCCGCCATGCCTGCCATCATCGACGATACCTATGCCGAAGCGTTCCGCAGTATTTACGCCGCGGTGCTGATCACGGCACGCGACGATTACTGGCTCGATCGCGCGGTTCAAGCGTGCACCGGGCACGCGAGTAGCACCATTCTGTGCGATTGCGAAGCGGGGCAAGATCGTCGCGTGTCGCCTTCCGAAACACCCGACGGCCGACCGGGTGCGATCGTGCAGTTCCACGTGCCACGCTTCCATAAAGATCGCGAGGCGAAGCTCGATCGCGCGGTGCTCGCCCGCGTATGCCAGAATGTGCTCACATGCCCGACCACCGCAGTCTTTAACGTGCTGGACGCCAGCGGCAGTTGGTACGCGAGCCAGCAGCCACCCAAGCCCGGCGGCAAGTGGCTCCCGTTGGGGAGAAAGCTCGCTTACTTTGGGGATGGTCATCAGTATGTCGCCGAGCGATTCGGCCGCCGCTGCTGGGTGGTGCCGATCTTGAGCGGCGAGTTCATTTGCGAGCGCCGTTGTGGCTTCGCCGATGGGTTAATGGGTGGGAACTTGTGGTTCTTCGGTGCGACCGCCGATGCCGCGCTCGCTGCGGCCACGAAAGCCGCTGCGGCCGCCAGCGAAGTGCCAGGCGTGATTCTCCCGTTCCCTGGCGGCGTCGCTTCCAGCGGCAGCAAGGCGGGCAGCCGTTACTCGTTTGCCATTGCCAGCACTTTCGCGGAGTATTGCCCCACATTGCGTGGCAAACCCGGAGTCGAATCGCGGTTGCCCGAAGGGGTAACGAGTGTGCAAGAGATCATCATTAACGGTGCGAACCTGCCCACGATCGTCGCGGCCACGCAAGCCGCCATCGCCGCCTCGCGCAATACGCCGGAGTTGATCATGATCTCGGCGGGGAATTACGGCGGGCGACTGGGCAAGAGCTTCGTCTACTTGCATCCGGAGAAGCAACCGCAGTGACGTGGAGAAACAAGCAGCGACCGGGTCTTCACAAACGCGAGCCGCGTTAGACATCGGCGAACCGCGCCCCGGTCAGGGGCCGGGTTTAGATTCCCGTCGTTCGTGGTCGGTCGGCGGCTATTTGCCCAGAAGCGATTCCTGCGTTCACCTGCGGATTGAGCACTTCGGCAACGCCTTCTGAAGTTCCTTCACCCCCGCATCTGTCACCTCTGTGCCGCCCAGGTAAAGAGCGGTGAGGTTTTTAAGTACAGTCAGTTCTTTCAAACCCCCGTCTGTCACCTCTGTGCCGGCCAGGTTGAGTGTGGTGAGGTTTGTGAGTGTTGCGAGTTCCTTCAAACCTGCGTTCGTCACCTGCGTGCCGTACAGGTCGAGAGAGGTGAGTTTTGTGAGTGTTGCGAGTTCCTTCAAACCTGCGTCCGTCACCTGCGTGCAGTCCAGGCTGAGTGTGGTGACCTCTTCGGGTGTGGCCGGTCGCTTACCGTCTTTGGCGGTGGCGTTGCTGAGTGCGTGGAGCAACCCCACCTCACGCAGTGACTTCAGTACACCGTTCGTCACCTTCGTGCCGGCCAGGTCGAGTGAGGTGAGGTTTTTGAGTGTTGCGAGTTCCTTCAAACCCTCGCCTGTCACCTTCGTGTCGTACAGGTAGAGTGTGGTGAGGTTTTTGAGTGGTGCGAGTTCCTTCAAACCCGCGCCTGTCACCTGCGTGAACATCAGGTTGAGTGTGGTGAGGTTTGTGAGTGTTGCGAGTTCCTTCAAACCTGCGTCCGTCACCTGCGTGTACATCAGGTAGAGTGTGGTGAGTTTTGTGAGTGTTGCGAGTTCCTTCAAACCCTCGCCTGTCACCTTCGTGCCGGCCAGGTAGAGTGAGGTGAGTTTTGTGAGTGGTGCGAGTTCCTTCAAACCTGCGTCCGTCACCTGCGTGAACATCAGGTTGAGAGAGGTGAGTTTTGTGAGTGTTGCGAGTTCCTTCAAACCCTCGCCTGTCACCTTTGTGTAGCTCAGGTCGAGTGTGGTGACCTCTTCGGGTGTGGCCGGTCGCTTCCCGTCCTTGGCGGTGGCGTTGATGAGAGCGTGGAGCAACCCCACCTCACGCAGTGAATTCAGTGCACCGTCCGTCACCTGCGTATTGTCCAGGTCGAGTGTGGTGAGTTTTGTGAGTGTTGCGAGTTCCTTCAAACCCGCGCCTGTCACCTTCGTGCCGCGCAGGCTCAGCCTGGAGACCTCTTAGGGAGTGGTCGGTCGCTTCCTTTCGTTGGTGGCGTTGATGAGGGCGTGGAGCAGTCCCACCTCACGCAGTGACTTGAGTGCACCGTCCGTCACGTCCAGGTTGAGTGAGGTGAGTTTTTTGAGTGTTGCGAGTTCCTTCAAACCCTCGCCTGTCACCTTCGTGCCGTCCAGGTTGAGTGTGGTGAGGTTTTTGAGTGGTGCGAGTTCCTTCAAACCCGCGTCCGTCACCTTTGTGTGTGCCAAGTTGAGAGTGGTGAGGTTTTTGAGTGTTGCGAGTTGCTTCAATCCCGCGTCCGTCACCTTTGTGTAGCTCAGGTCGAGTGTGGTGAGGTTTGTGAGTGTTGCGAGTTGCTTCAATCCCGCGTCCGTCACCTCTGTGATGCTGAGATCGAGTGTGGTGAGGTTTGTGAGTGGTGTGAGTTCCTTCAAGCCCACGTCCGTCACCTGTTTGTAGCTCAGCTTCACGCTCCAGACAGGCTTGCCAGGTGCATTCTCGTCACGTTGGATCTTACCTCCGAGTTTCTCCACGAAGGCGACCGCCTTGTCCACAGGGTTCACAACGGGGGCCACCATCACGTTCGCAGGGTCCACCGGCTTCGATGAACAGGCCGTCAGCACTAATAGCACACCCGCGAACGACACCGTTTTGAACATGACATCACCCTATTGGGCACAAGGGAATTGGATCGCTTGCGCGTCATACTAACATGTGCGAACCACGTGAGCCAAGGGTTATCGATTTGCGTATTCGCGCCGAAGAACACCGGGCACCGACGTATCCCGGTGAGCCGCGTCAGTCATGACGCGGGTTTTCACAAAGTCGACATTGCGGGGCGTTAATCCGAATCGTTGCTCGAAGGGTATTCGTCGCGATACCGGCTGGATCGCCCTTCCACGAACCGCTGCACACGCGGGTCGGGCGAACGCTCCATTCCTTCGGGCGGCCCATCGTAGATCACCTGCGGTTCACCCGGTTCCAGGTGTGCGCGCGCATAGAGCATAACCACGCGATCGGCACACTTGCGAACCGTTCGCATTTCGTGAGTCACAATCACACTGGTGACCGGTCGCCGGTTGCGCGTCTGGATGATTAACTCATTGATCACATCGGTCATGATCGGGTCCAACCCCGTGGTTGGCTCGTCGTAGAGCATCACTTCCGGGTCCAGCGCGAGCGCTCGGGCCAACCCCACGCGCTTCCGCATGCCGCCGGATAGTTCCGCGGGCATCTTCTGTTCGGCGGTTAACGGTAAGCCCACTTCCGTGAGCCGTTCGCGCACGCGTGTCGCGATTTCCGGCTGGCTCAAGCCACCGATCACTTGAAGGCCAAAAGCCACGTTATCGAACACATTCAAACTGTCGAACAGGGCGGCCTGCTGAAAGAGGAAGCCTGCGCGGAGCCGCATCTGCGATAGCTCGCGTTCCGAAAGGCCGCCAAGCGGAACGCCCTCGAAATAGACTTCGCCCTGCGTGGGCCAGAGCAAGCCCACAATCAGCTTGAGCATGACGGTTTTGCCGCAGCCGCTCTCGCCAATAATGCAAACGGTTTCTCGTGGCCGAATGGCGAGTGCAATATCCGCGAGCACGTGCTGCGAACCGAACCGCACGCCCACATCGCGAAACTCAATGACCGGCGATTCCGTAACTGCCGATTCCGTCGTTGTCATGGTCATGAGGATCGCTTGGGCGGGTTAGTGATCAGGCGAGCGCCGCGGTTGCGCGTTACATAGTTCCAGAACCACTGAAACATCACCAATACGCGGTTCTCGAAGCGGGCCAGATACAAGATGTGGATGAACAGCCACGCCATCCATGCTATGAAGCCGCTGAAGCGAAAGCCTTTGGTCTCGGCCACCGCCTTCGCCCGCCCGATCGTGGCCATGGTTCCTTTATCTCGGTACTGAAATGGCCCGCGTGGTTCTTTCCCTTTCACACGCCGGGCGATGACATCGGCCACATATTGCCCCTGTTGCATGGCGACCGGTGCAAGCCCGGGGAGTGGCTTCCCGTTCTCGTCGTTGAACCACGCGAGATCGCCCAGCACGAACACCGCGAGGTACACGCCCACCGTGCAATCGTTATTCACCTTCACTCGCCCGCTGCGATCGGTTTCCACATTCGTGGCGGCGGCCAGCATGCGCCCGAGTGGGTTGGCCTTCACGCCGGCCGCCCACACCACTGTTGCGGTATCAATTCGCGTGGGCGGTGCGACGCCGGCATCGGCTTTCAAGATCACATGATCGGCCTGAATGTCCGTGACATGGCAATCGAGCATCACTTCGATTCCCATGCCGCAAAGAGCTTCCAGCGCTTTGCGGCTGAGCTTCTCGTGGAATGCGGCCAGCACGCGGTTCTGCCCTTCGATGAGAATCACGCGGCAATCGGCGGGGTTGATGGACTTGAAATCGTATCGCATGGTTTGCGTGGCGAGTTCGCGAATCGACCCCGCCAACTCCACACCCGTTGGCCCGCCACCCACCACCACGAACGTGAGCAGGCTGGCACGCACGGCGGGATCGGTCGTGAGTTCGGCTTGCTCGAACGCGCTCAGCACGCGCCGGCGAATCTCCGTGGCGTCTTCAACAGTCTTCAGCCCCGGTGCGTGTTGCTCCCACTCATCGTGGCCGAAGTAAGAGTGTGTGGAACCGGTGGCGAGAATGAGCGAATCGAATGGCACGCGTTCGCCATCCGCGAGTTGCACCACGTTCTGAATCAGATCAAAGCCCGTGACTTCGCCCAGCATCACCCGCGTGTTCTGTTGCCGACGAAGAACCGATCGCAGTGGCGCGGCGATGTTCGCGGGCGATAAGCCACCGGTGGCCACTTGATACAGCAGCGGTTGAAACAGGTGGAAGTTGCGGCGATCGATGAGCGTGACTTCAATGGGTAGCTTGTTTAGCCCGCGCGCGGCAAGCAGCCCTGCGAATCCGCCGCCAATGATCACGACTTTGTACGCGGCGGGTTGCTCTGCCATTCGTGTTCTCCCATGCGGAATTCGCGCACTCGCGTTGGTAATGTATGGGCCGCGTGTTAGAACGCGGCCTGATAGATCTCCAGGATTTCTTGCTCGTTCTGCGGCATGCGTGGGTTCACGCGCATCAATCGCTTGATCGCGAACGCCTTCGCCGCGAAGCCGGGCAGCATCTCTTCCTTCACGCCGAGATCGCGCAACCGCAGCGGAATGCCAATATCGGCGCGCAGTTGTTCGATCGCATGCAATGTGGCCTCCGCGTTACTCTCGAAGCTGCCGGAGAAAGGAGAAACGCCCAACGCGCCACCGATCAACACAGTTTCACGCACGCGCTTCTGCAGGTTGAACCGCATAACGAATGGCAGCAATAACCCGTTGCCGGCTCCGTGCGATACATGCACCGCGCCACCCACGGGGTATTCCATCGCGTGAACCAACGCCACGCCGGAGTTCGAGAACGCCAGCCCGCCGAGCGTTGCGGCCAACGCCATGCCATCACGGGCTTCGAGGTCGCCGCCATCTTTCACCGCCCGCCGCAGGAACTTCCCGACCAATCGAATCGCTTCTTCGGCCATCGCATCGGCCATCGGGTTCTTCCCCTGATACACGCTCTTCTCGCCACTTGGCAGCGGGAACTCGTTGTTATCGACCGCACAGAATCCTTCGATGGCGTGCGTGAGTGCGTCGATGCCGGAATCGGCTGTTACCTTCGGTGGGCAACTCACAGTGAAGAGCGGATCGACGATGGCGAAATTCGGCCGCAAGAACGGGCTGAGGCACGATACCTTGATGTGGTTCGCCGTGTCGGTGAACACCGCGGCCGCCGAGACTTCCGAACCGGTGCCGGCGGTTGTGGGAATGCAGATCAGCGGTTTCACCGGCCCGGGCACGCGGCAATCGCCGGTGTAATCGAGTGGATCGCCGCCGTGGGCCAGGATCATCGCCACGAGCTTGGCCGTATCCATGTTGCTGCCGCCACCCAATCCGATGATCACATCCGGCCGAAAAGCTCGCGCCGCCGCGACACATTCGCGAACCAGTTCCACACCCGGTTCGGGCGTGATCTTGTCAAACGCTTCGAACGTGATGCCCGCAGCGGTGAGCGGTTCCGTGGTCTGTGCGAGCAAGCCGGCCTTCACGAGAATCGCATCGGTAACGATGAACGCACGCTTCGCGGCGAACCGCTCGCACGCATCGCGGAGATGGTGCCGCACCGCGTTCCGCCCGAAGAACAACGCACCGGCGGAAGAGAAGGACCATGTTCGCATCGAGAGTTCCGAGATGGAGAACGCGAGCCAGAAAGACTCGCCAGGGAATCGAAAGGGGCAGTATAATCCGCGATTGATGCGGTGGCACGCAGTTGCCGTGCCTTTCCGACTTCTGAACTCTCGCCCGGGTTGTTGTCATGAGAATTGGCGTTCTGACTGTTTCGGATCGGGCGAGTCGCGGGGAATACGAAGATAAGGGTGGGCCGGCGATCGTCGCATTCCTGCGCGAGGCTCTTTCTTGCGAATGGGAACCGCACGCACTTGTGGTTCCCGACGAGCAAGAACACATCGAGGCGAGCCTGAAGGCGATGTGCGACGACGAAGGCTGTTGCCTGGTGATAACCACCGGCGGAACCGGCCCCGCACTGCGCGACGTGACGCCCGAAGCAACCGAAACAGTGTGCGAGAAGATGCTGCCGGGCTTCGGTGAACTGATGCGGCACGTTTCGCTTAACAGCGTGCCCACCGCGATTCTCTCACGCCAAACCGCCGGGATTCGTGGCAAGTCGCTGATCGTGAACCTTCCCGGCAAGCCCGCCGCGATTCGCGAATGTCTCATGGCGATCATGCCCGCGATTCCGTACTGCCTCGATCTGATCGGTGCGCCATACCTGACCACGCACGAAAGCGTTGTGAAAGCATTCCGACCGAAGAGTTAATCGGTCGCGTGTTGATGTGCCCACCAACCTCCCGGAGTATCTCCATGCGAATCGCATTCGCGTTCCTGTTGTTGATTCCTTCCTTTGCTTCCGCGCAAACGAAGGAAATGCTAGAAGCGGTTGAGAAGAAGCTCGAAACGCTCCGCTTCATCGCATCGCTGGAAACGCCGGGTGGCGGGTTTGCTGCGGCTCCGCAAGACCCCAACATCGATGCGATACCGCAACCGAGCCTGCGTGCCACAAGTGCCGCGGTGCGAGCGTGGAAGTACATCGGCGGCGAGAAGCTCCCGAACAAAGAGAAGCACGCGGCGTTCGTGTTGAAGTGCTTCGACCCGAACACCGGCGGCTTCGCGGAACCGAGCGGCAAGCCCGATGTCACCATCACAAGCATCGGCGTGATGGCGGCGATGGAGTTCGGCATTCCCAAGGAGAAGTTCGCAAAGGCAATGGACTACTTGAAGGCGAACGCCAAGACCTTCGAGGAAGTCCGCATCGCCGCTGCAGCGGTGGAAGCGTGGGGCGTGAAAGATTGCCCGTTCAAGCTCGATGAGTGGTTCAAAATTGCTTCGCTCGAGATGGCGAAAGAAGAATTAGACGCGAAAGACGGTGGAGCGCGAACGGCCGGTTCGGTCGGAGCGCTGGTTGTGCGACTCGGGTTGATTCTTTCGCCGAAGGAACTGGACTTGGTGGTGCCCGTATTGCACAAAGGCCAACTTGCGGATGGCGGGTGGAACAAGAAGGGCGAGAAGGCGTCCGACATCGAGACGACATACCGCGTCATGCGGGCGTTCATGCTGCTTCATGAGAAGCCGAAGGATGTCGCGGCCGTGCGGAAGTTCATCGCGTCGCACCGGAATAAGGATGGCGGCTCTGCCACCAAGCCCGGCGAGAAGTCCAGCATGGGCGGCACGTATTACGCCGCGATTATCACGAAATGGCTCGACGAGATGGAAAAGCAGTGATCGCGTGAGCCGCACCGCGTCTGGCACGGCTCGCACAACGATCCGATCGCCTTACGCGGTGACCACGCCAGCGGCTTCGCGAGCCTTGCGGGCTTTCTTCGCGGCGATGAACGATTTCACGCACAACGCCACGAACACCGCACAGACCAGAATCATCGCCTCGCCTGCCAAAGCCGACGGCTTGAGCGGATCAAACGAACCGCTGTTCTTGATCTGGCGAATGATGGGCATGAACCCGCCGAGTAAGCCCACCAACCCCACCATCGCCGCGAAGTGCATCGCGTGTTTTCGCAAACCTGGCGAAAGCGCCAGGATTCCCAGCACGAGCAACAGGCCGCCGACGATCGCGGGAATCAACGCCGTCATGCTTACCTTGCCCGTTTCGGGGTTCGGTTCTTGATTGGTGTAACCAAAAACTCCGACGCCTACCAAAATCACTCCGGTAATCATCGTTACGATTGGCATCATGGGTGTGGCTCCGCGTTGTGTTGGTTGAAGTATGGTTGGTGGTGTGATGATAGTTAACTGTTCGATTCCATGGCGGCAATGATGCGCTGCACATGTTCATCTGGGCCTTCGAGATCGATGGACCACGCATCCACGAGCACCGTGAGAACATCGGTGCCGATGCGGAATCGCAGCAACCCAGTGGGCAACGGCACATCGAGTGCGAAGTCGTCGTCCGGGAATGCGCTGCAGCGGGCGAGCGCGTCCACGAACGCGGCCTGCGTGGCGTAGTCGTCGCGTGAACAGATGTCGGTTCGCATGGTCGCAGCCCTCCGGTTCTCATTCCCACTCGATTGTAGCCGGTGGCTTACTGCTAATGTCGTACACCACGCGGTTCACGCCTTTCACGCGGTTAATGATCGCGGTGGCCACGCGGGCGAGCAAGTCTTCGGGCAATCGCGACCAGTCGGCGGTCATAAAGTCGTCGGTCTGCACGCAACGCAAACACACCGCGTTCTCGTAGGTGCGGCCGTCGCCCATCACGCCAACCGATTGCACCGGGAGCAGCACCGCGAACGCCTGCGATGTTTTGCGATACCAGCCAGACTTGTGCAACTCTTCCAGGAAAATGGTATCCGCCTGGCGAAGTCGCGCGAGGCGTTCTTCTGTCACTTCGCCGAGGCATCGCACCGCCAATCCCGGACCGGGGAAGGGGTGTCGCCAGACTACTTTCTCCGGCAAGCCCAACTCCACTCCCATCCGCCGCACTTCATCCTTGAACAGGTCGCGAAGCGGCTCGATGAGTTCGAACCCAAGTTCTGCCGGTAGCCCGCCTACGTTGTGGTGCAACTTGATCGTGGCGGCCGGTCCGTCTTTCGCGCCGCCGCTTTCGATCACATCGGGGTAGAGCGTGCCTTGGGCCAGAAACTTCGCATTCGGGATCGTCTTGGCTTCGTGCTTGAACACATCGATGAACACTTTCCCAATTTGCCGCCGCTTTTCTTGCGGATCGGTGACGCCTGCGAGCGCCGTGAGGAAGCGATCCTTGGCGTCCACTGCGTGCAAGTCGGCCTTGAACCAGTCGCGGAACGTGTGCTTCACCACTTCGGTTTCGCCGGCGCGCATCAGGCCGTTATCAACATAGATGCAGGCCACCTGTGGGCCGATCGCCTTGAGCAACAACGCGGCACAGACGCTGGAATCCACGCCGCCGGAAAGCCCGCAGATCACGCGGTTGTTCCCAACCTTGGTGCGGATCTCATCCACGTTGCGATCGATGAACGCCTGCATTTTCCAGTCGCCCGTGCAACCGCACACATCGCGAAGGAAGTTGGCGAGAATCTGCCCGCCGTGCGGTGTGTGTGCCACTTCCGGGTGAAATTGCAGACCGAAGACCGGGAGCGACTTATGCTTCACCGCCGCGAGCGGGCACGATTCCGTTGACGCCAGCGCGATGAAATCGCCATCCACGCTCTGCACCTGATCGCCGTGGCTCATCCACACCGTCGATTCGGTGGGGTATGCGCGGAACAGCGTATTGGGGTCTTCCACCGTGAGCGTGGCCCGGCCGTATTCGCGAGTATGCGCGCCGCCGCCCACCTTGCCGCCCAGCGCCTGACAGGCGAGTTGCATTCCGTAACAGATGCCCAGCACGGGGATGCCAAGCTCGAATATCTTGGGATCGCATTGCGGCGCGCCGGGTTCGTAGACGCTGGCCGGACCGCCCGAGAAGATGATTCCTTTCGGATTCAGTTCACGAACTCGCTCGGCCGAAAGATCGTGTCGCACGATCTGGCAGAATACGTTTTGCTCCCGCACTCGTCGGGCGATCAGTTGCCCGAACTGCGAGCCGAAGTCGAAGATCAGAACGAGTTCTTGTGTCATGAGAGTACCGGACGGTAGCAGAATACCACTTATTCTTTCTTTCCCAACTCTTGCGCTCGTTTGGTCGCGGCTTCCACTGCGTTCATGGCGGCCGCGCGGAACGCCGCTATCTCCAGTGCGTGCAAGCCCGCGATCGTCGTTCCACCGGGGCTAGCCACTGCGTCTTTCAACGCGCCAGGGTGTTGACCGGTTTCCAGCACCATCTTCGCGGCCCCGAACACGGTTTGCGCGGCCAGTGCCTGTGCGATGTCACGCGGGAGTCCGCACTTCACGCCGCCGTCTGCGAGCGCTTCGATGAACACATACACGAACGCCGGCCCGCTCCCGCTTAACCCGGTGACCGCATCGAGCAGCGGTTCCGCAACCCGAAACGCTTTGCCAACAGCCGCGAACAATCGCCCGACCCGTTCGGTGTCCGCTGCGGTTGCAGATTCGCCCGGGCTATATCCGCTCGCACTGGCCCCCACGAGGCATGGCGTGTTCGGCATCACCCGCACCAGACGTGTGCCGGCGGGGAACGCTTGGGTCAGCGTTAGGAGCGTGACGCCCGCCGCGATAGAGATGATCAAATGGCGCGGGGTAATCGCATCACGCAATTCCGCCAACACCGCGGGCATCACTTGCGGTTTAACGGCCAGAATCAGCACGTCACACGCGGTCGCAACAGCCCGGTTGGTATCCAACGTGGCGATGCCGGCCAGTTCCTCGAACTTCGTGCGGGCGGTCGGATACGGATCGGCAGCGCGACAGTTCGGCACATCGAGCAACCCAGCTTTGCCCCATGCGATCGCCAACGCGGTCGCCATTTGGCCCGCACCCAGAAACCCGATTTTAAGCGGTTCGACGCCGTCGCCCGCCATCGCATACTCCGGGTCCATGTGGAGTGGAAACCGTGATTATATCACCGAATTGCTAAGCGGCTTGTAGTAAGGCGAGTAGATCGTGGCGAACGGGTGTGCAACCTGCCGAATGCGACCACTGGCTTATTGCTGCCTCATCTCTCCTGCGTTAAAGTCATGGCGGATGAGAACCGCAACGCGTTCGTTCCCAGAGTTTGCCTGCCCGATGCCATCGAACCAAAGTATCCACCCGCGGTGAAGCGTGGTGCTGGCTGTGGCGGCGTGACGAACCTGCTGGATGTGGAGTGAGCCTCGCACAGAGCCATTATTATGTTATTGTGCGAAGCGACAGTGTGACGAGTGGGATGCAAGTAGAACTCCGCCAATATGTTGGCGGTTATGCAGGGCGCTCATTGTGAACGCCCATTCACGGGTGTTATTGTGCGAAGCCTCGCACAATAAACCCCTGTTCGGCCAAGAGAGGCAACGTGTTCGCAACGGCAGGTGGTGGCGGCGAAGCGTACGACATGTGCTGCTTCTGCCCGCTGTTCATTTGCATCGTCGCCACCCTCTGGGCCGCGCTTGCGGGTTTGACATGGGGGGCCGCCCGAGCTTCAGCCGTGGCAGTCGCATTGGCGACGGTGGCCGGGATGATCGTCGTCCCCCTCGTCGCGTCGATGGAGCCGACGACTGATCCGGACGAGGTTGGCGGTCAGGAACTCCAGTGGCGGTTGTTCTGGATGTGGACGGGAGCGACGGCCGTTGCACTCGC
>JBGSLF010000171.1:0-15350 GCA_041740855.1 Gemmata sp. | reverse complement strand
GACCTGGGTCGCCATCTCGCGGGCCAGTTGCTCCGCTTGGCTTTTGAGGATCGCATCCATTTGGGGAATCTCCGTCAGGTACGAGGATTGGGTAATAGCCAACCCGCCCACCTGACACAAGATTCAGGACAAGCCCCGTTTCTTTTGAGCCTCGGCCCACACAGTTTGCTCACCGTCATGGGCAGAAACGCCGTCGAACTCCACCCCGTATTCCGCGATTGCGTCGTAGGGGAGTGGCTCCCGCGTCTTGACATCCCATCCGCCCAGTTCAGCCCGCTCCGTGCCTTTCCAGATGAGCCAGCTACCGCTCCGGACGAAGGCGACACGCCTGGTGACGTCGTCTTCGAGTTCCCACTCGTGTTCCTTTCGCCCGGTCGATACGTCCCAAAGGCTGACGGTAAGGCCGCCCGTCACGAGAAACCGGCCATCGGGAGCGAAGGTCAGGCACTTCACCATCGGGTGGGCATCGAGTTGCCGGAACTCTGTCCAGCCCTCACTTCTCCACAACTTCACGAACCGCTCGGCGTCCGTGGTGGCCAGGAATCGTCCGTCTGGGCTGAAGGCCAAGGTGAATAGTGCCTGCGTCGAAGCCTCAACCTCTGCGATGGGCTGAAGTGATCTGGAAAGGCGTTTGACCCTTCCGAAGAGTTCCATGGCAGAAGTCACGGCGAGGTGAATGTCAGCAGCGTCTGCCACCACAAGTCGCCTGGTCGCCGCATCGAGGTGGTCATCCAGATCCGGCGGCAACAACCAGTGTTCACGCGCAGCAACGAGCATCTCGAATGCCGGCCGCACCTGGTGCTCAGCTCGTTGCCTGATCTTTTCGATGAAGTCCTTCGTCTCCGGACAACCGCCACAGAGGTCGGGGGCGCAGTAAGCCTGTGTGAAGAAGGCGGCGTCAGCTTCGACGACCACCTTCAGATCCTCGGCGGCGGCCGTCCCGTTGCCACATCGCGACAGCAGTTTGGCCCGCCAGAAGCGTGCGGCGTGGAGATGTTTGTTGTGGCTCAGAGCCTTATCACACTCATCGATTGCGCCGTCGATGCCTGTGCCTGTTGCGGAATCCGCTGGCATCTCCGAGAGGACGATAGCGGCCAGCAACCTGAGTTCGGCAGCTTGAGTCGGGGACGCCGGTAAAGCACAATCCGCGGCGCGACGGTAGCACTTCAACGCCCGCGTGCGGGCATCCGGCCTGTCGCACTGCCGGTGGTAGATGTGCCCGAGGGAACGGTAGACGGTGAAGTCGTCGTTGATGACTTTGGTCGCCATCCGTCCGCTGGCCTCCAGCGGCGGACGACCGTCGTCGGTCAGCACGCTGCGAACCGCCGAGCATTACCTGCGGATCACTTGGGCCAACGGACCGGGCCGCCCTTCCACCTGACGTTCGATGTTACGCACCCCACGCACCTTCTTCTTGAGTTCCTTCTTTGCGTGCCGATCTGCCTCATAAATTGGGCGGGCGGCCTCACGCAGATAATGGAACTGGCACAACTGGTGAGACACACCTGCAAACACCTTGGCCACCGCCTTGCGGATCGAGTGCTGGCCATCGGCTCCAATCACCCCCACAGGCACCGCGCCGGGAATAGTTTTTCGCAACGAGATGGCCACGCCGCCGGTGGAAATTGCGCGGCTGGCCTGTCGCATTTGCGCCGACACGGTAGGATCAGCGTAACCAGTTATCTGGCCGGTTCACGATCCCGAATCGAGCGAGGTGCGTACCATGGGCAAGGGCAACAATTCGCAGGGCAAAGAGAAGAAGAAGCCAAAGAAGGGGGCGAAACCCACACCGGCAAAGCCCGCACCACCGAAAAAATGACTTTGGCAGGGTTGGGGGGTAGCAGACAACTCGTCGGGCGAATCCCCACCCTCCCGAAACTTGGGCCGCCAATTCGGCCACCTAGGCTCGTTCTTGTTACGCCGCAATCAAACATCCCGCATTGCAACTTGCCTACGGATTGAATCACCATTGGCTTGTTCATTCCGGCTGAATCTCAGGTAAGAAAATACGAGCGGCTTAGAAATGCTGGCTTGAACGGCAGACATTGTGCTAACTTCTGGTCCTTCTTAAACAACCAGAGATTTGAGTGTTAAGTTGCGGGGGTTGGGAACAAGATGGATGAATAAGGGAAACCGAGGATGGAATGATCGAACCTATTGAACTTCGAGATCTGGAGACAGCCCGGAGATACGTGCTCGAAGGGCTATGGCTGCAGCGTGCGGTGCGACCGACCGCTGCCACGGTTCGCGCTGCGCTGGAATGGGCAATGGAACTCGCCTCGGGTGGTCATCCGCTTCCGCCGATCGGTTTTATTGCAGATGTGGGGCATGTCGCTTTCGGGGCCGATGCGGAGCATCGCATCAAGGAACCGCTGCACGTTCCCGGTTGGCCACCCGCGCTCGCGCGGACATATGAAGATCACGTTCTGGGGAAGTTCTACGCCGACTGGATGTTCGAGCGTGCCGGCGATGCGCTCCGAAAATATCATGGGAAGGACCGGGCCAAGGGTGTTGCGTACATCATCAATCAAACTCGCGAGCGTGCACAGTTCGGTGGCGTCATGCTTCCCCCTGCGGTGATCCGTGGGCTGCTGGCTTCCAACCCAGACGAAGTTCTCACATCATCCTGGGACGGCTTAACGCGAGACGGCCCACTGGACATTCAGATTCAGCTTTACGAATCGATGGTATCCGCCGCACGCCGCACCAATGAAGTGCTTGCCAAAGAAGACGTGGACGCACTCGAAGACCGCTCCGCACTGGGCGACATGGGTCAGTACGTCGCGCTCCGGCAGATTCGGCAAACCGCTGGCCGCATCGAATCTTGGCTTCCCATCCGCCCCGTTAAGCCCATGGTGGGTCGCAAGGAAGTGCCGACGCGCGTGCTGGACGAGGATCAATATCCCGTGGGCGGTTACACTTCGATTTCCAATCGCGGATCAATCGAAAGTATGCTTCACTCGCAGCTCGCCTATATGGACGACGAGATGCCCGATCTGTTCGACATCAAATTCGTGCGCGACGAATTGTTCTATTATTCCCGCGATGAGAACCAGTTCCTCCGTCGCCGCCGGTCGTTCGTGTTCGTGTTGTTCCCGGATCTGGTTGCCGCTCGTTTCAAGGATCCCGAACTTCCCCATCAGCGTATCGTGATGCTCACGTCGGCAATTCTGGCGCTGGTTCATCGGCTTACCGAGTGGCTCAGCACCGACGCGATTCGATTTGAAGTGTTGTTTGTGCAGGATGGTTCGAAAAAGCCCTTGAGCGAAGAAGCCACACTGATGGAACTACTCCTCCGCGAACCCATCGAACGGGGCGATGGGCTAGTGGCATGGGTTCCGGATCGCGATGCCGTGGTTCAACACCTCAATCGCCTATCTCGACTATCGCAGGTTCATTGCTTGGCCGCGGCGACGCAACCATTCGAAATGGATCTAGACAATGTGGTGATAACGGAGCTGATCGTAGACGGGCCACGGCCGGAATTTGGCGATGGCGATGGAATAGTGGCTTCACTCGATAACGAAGACGCCTTCGAGATTTGGCAAGAAACTGTGCTTCGCATCCTGCAACTGTGGGTGTGAACCGCGGCGAGAATCGTTTCTGGGCAATTGCCGATTCCACGGGTTTTGGTTAGGGAACGGCAGTTCCACTGGTCACGACTGCGCCCCGATCCTAAAGATAAAAACAATTACCGAACCGCCGAATGGGCGCAAGCGTACCGGCGGGTAACGACTCGCTCCGACCCGACCCCACCCGGGCCAAGCAGCATGTTTTCCGCACTTTCTGAACCAACAGTTATTCTCGCTGGCATCTTGCTGGCGCTCGCTCAGTTTTTAGCCGCCCTTCCCTGGCTTTATGCGATTGACCCGAAAGGGTTCAAAAGCGCGGCTGCCAGTGGCTTATCGATGATCTATGTCGGGCTGGGAATACTCGCGGCCGGCATCGGTCTCGCGGTGTTCATGGGTTACAAAGGCGAATCCCAGAATCTGGTGTGGATCGGCCGCTACATTTACGGCTCGCTCCTGCATCTGCAACTGCTGGTGGCGCTGTTCCTCCTGCTACCACAAATCCTGGTGTTCTTCTGGCCCAAAGGCGGCGCGGTTGCCATGGCCGCGTATCGCGAAGCCTGCCGACAGCCCATGTTCTGGCTCATCATCCTGGCATCCACCGCCCTCATTTGGTTCTCCGTAGGCATTCCGTACTTCACGTTCGGCGACGACTACAAGATGATGAAGCAGATTGGCTTCGACGTGGTTATGTTGTCGGCCGTGCTCTTTGGTGTGCTGGCCGCGAGTATGTCCATCAGCGAGGAGATCGAAGGGCGAACGGCCGTCACCTTGATGAGCAAACCGGTGAATCGGCGGCAGTTCCTGATCGGTAAGTACCTTGGCATCTTGATGGCGTGCCTGCTGATGTCGCTGATCTTGGGTTGGACGCTGAACTTCGCATTGCGTGCGATGCGTGAGTTTGACCCGATCAACAATGCAGCCGATCCGACCGACCCCACCGGCATGCCAACAGACAAAGTCGTTGACCCCATGACATTCCAGGCTCAGCGAACAGTGGTTCCGCTGTTCGAGAAGCCTGTTCCCAGTAATCCCGGTAAGGCGATTGCTCGCGGTTGTGGCCTTTGGTTCTCGGATACCTTGGCTCACACGCTGGGTATCATGCTTGGCTTTGGCCAGGTGATGATCCTGGTCGCCATTGCTTCCGCACTGGCTACGCGCATCTCATTCGTGGTCAATCTGGTGTTGTGCTTGCTGATTTACTTCCTGGGCCACCTTGCGCCCGTGTTGGTGCGCGTCACGGAAACAGCCGGGGCAACCGGTGTGGGCGTAGGACTCGTCGGCTTCCTGGGGCGACTCTTCGATGTGCTGCTACCCGCTCTCGAGTTCTATAACATGGGCCCCGCCATCATCCGCGAAACGCCATTGGATCTGTGGCAGTTCGCCTGGTATGTGGTAACAGTGCTTGGGTATTCCTTGATTTACACCTCCATCGCGCTAGTCGTTGGACTGCTTCTGTTCGAAGATCGCGACCTGGCTTGATACAAGGCAAAGTATTTGGTTGGGCGGAATAATCTTGCCGTGACGATCGCAGAATTCCGCTGATTCCGATTGTTCGTGATGTTCCGCCTGTTATTTGCCCCACGTCGCGCTTGATTCCCCTATTACTTCGACCACGCCATCTGTTACTTTCATTTTCGTCCGGAACCCATCCGCCACCATTGAGGGCGTCGTGGAAACTGCGGAATTCGATCGACTCAAATCAGATTTCCTCCGAACACGCTTCGAGCGCTGGGCCGCGATTATTTGCTCAATCGTGGTTGCACTGAGCTACTTATTGTTATTGGTGCTGCTCTATCTGTTCGTCGATTTATTGGTGAGCCGTGGCATGGTCGGCCAATACTCGCAGCTCAACCCCGCGCGGCAAAGCGCATTCGCAGCCGAGTGGGAACGCCGCTCCGAAGCAGAACGAACCGAAGCGATCCAGCGACTCACCGACAACGCAGATATCGTGAAACGGCTGGCAGCAGGTAAACCCGAGCCAGCTCCCACGATGGGCGAATGGGAACAACGCTGGCGGGCGGGAATTTACCTCTCGCTCCGCGAGTGTGTGAATCCGGAAGCGGCCGAAACGTTCCTTCCAAATGGTTCGACACTCGCGGACGATCAAGCGCAACGAGTCGGTGTGCTTGCTTTGGTAGCGCGAGAGCGAAACCGCTGGCCCGGAAAGATCGTGGGGTGGGTGGCGTCCTGGAACTCTTGGATGTGGCGTACGACCGGGCCAGATGGGGCGAACGTTCGATACCTCACCGGTCTGTTTCTCCTGGCGTTCGTGATCGCAGTGGTTCGCGGGTTGTTGGTCGCGGCTCTTGCTTACCTTGCTTCCGTGGTCACACTCGACATCGTGACTCGCATTCGACGGGCACTTTACCTCCACACGTATCGATTAGGTTCGCTCGCCATCCGAACTGCGGGGCCGGAAGAACCGATCAATCTGTTCACCAAACAGACCGATGCAGTTGGCGATGCGGTGCGTGCATCGCTGGTGACAAGTTACCGAAGTCCGGTGCTGGTGATCGGCTTGTTGGTGCTTATTCTCGTCGTGAATTTCTGGTTGGCGGTGAGCTTCCTGTTGCTTGCGTTTTTGGTCTGGCTTATTGGCGGGCAGGTTGCGGCACACTTCCGCCGCGAAGCTCGACTTGGCACACGGCAAAGCGAATCTTCACTCGCGCTATTGGTGGAAAGCCTCGGCCTGTTGCGACTGGTGAAATGCTACCAGATGGAGCGATTCAACCAGAACCGCGTGGAGCGGCAACTGGCGGAACTGGGTCGCTCGGGGTGGCGGAAGTTGCGGGGCGATGCGCTCTCGCGGCCCCTGCTGGGTGCGGTCGCCCTGATTGCCGGAGTGGCACTTTGCTATCTGGCCGGGCGAGCCGTGCTTGCAGAAGAATTCAGCGTGGCAGGTTTAGTGGCCATGGCCGTGGCACTCGTGGCGCTTCTGCCACCCATCGCCGACTGGTTTAATGCGCAACGCAAACTCCGGCGCGGTCGCGAGGCCGCCGCAGCCATCACCGAATTCCTCGCGCGACGGGGCGATGCGGCCGAGGCGGTCGATGCCGAGTATCTGCCCGCACTCACTTCGCGGCTTGAATTCCGCGCTGTGCGTGTTGAAGATCCCGGCACCGGTGAAACGATATTGGAGAATGTGAGTTTCGCGGTTCCGGCAGGAGCACGCGTTGCGATTGTTGGCCCCGATCTCTTGCAGCGGCGAGCGCTCATCGATCTCATCCCCCGCTTCATCGACCCAAATAGTGGCGAAGTGCGGATCGAGGATAAGAACATTCGCTGGGTCACGCACGAATCGCTTCGCGCACAGGTCGCTTCGGTGCGGCAAGACGACTGGATCTTTACCGATACCGTGGCGAACAACATTGGCTGCGGCGACCCGCAATACAACCTGCCGCAAATCATCGAAGCCGCGAAACTCGCTCACGCCCACCAGTTCATCGAGAAGTTACCTTACGGCTACGAAACCGTAGTGGGCGAGCATGGCAAATCGCTCAAGTTGGGCGAGCGATTCCGGCTTGCCCTTGCTCGTGCCTTGCTCCGCGATCCAAGCATACTCATCGTTGAAGAACCATCCGGTCCGGTGGACGAAGACACGTTGGCACTGCTCGACGACACACTGGAACGCGCATCTTCCGGTCGCACCATCATCTTCCTGGCGAACCGGCTCTCGACACTCCGATCGAGCGACCGCGTCTTTCTGCTTCGCGACGGGCACCTTGAAGCATCCGGCACACATCGCGACCTCTGGCAAAACAACGAATACTACCGCCGGCTTCAGATGGTCGCCGACGCCACCGCCGAGGCGACCACAATAAAGGAATGATGCCGCCACAATCACTCCCGGTGTGAAAACCACACGGGGTTAGTATCGTGAAGGGATTAGCTTGCCGTTAGCTATCTGCACATGGAGGTCTCATGTCGTTCGACGCGGAACTCACCGCAGCACTCGATATCGCCGAGCAGGCTTCCACACTTATTCGCCGCGAATATCAATCGTTTGTTGCGATCCCGGATGCACCAGTAGACATCAGCACTCACGTGGATAAAGCCTCGCAGGATCTGATCCTGAAGTTTCTGCACGCCCACTTCCCTGAAGATGCGTTGTGCGCGGAAGAATCGATCCCCGGTTATGATCACATCCCCAAGATGGGGCGGCGGGCGTGGATCGTGGACCCCATCGATGGCACTCGCGGGTTTGCCAAGAAGACGGGGCAGTTCTCGGTGATGATCGGGCTGCTTTGCGATGGCGTGCCTGTGTTAGGCGTGGTCGCAGAGCCGGCGCTCGACCGCGTGACGTATGCCCAAACGGGCCAGGGCTGTTACAGCGTGATGGGGCAAGAAACACTGACGCGATGCCACGTTTCCAGCCGCGTTCCACCCAATCTTGTGCTGACGCAGAGTTGGGCCAAACCCGGGCAAACAACGAAACCAGTGGACGCAATCAAACCGGCGAAAGTGCTCGAAACGTATTCCGGCGGAGTGAAGCTCGCACAAGTTGCCCGTGGCGACGCCGATGTGTACGCCAACACCTATGAAGCGTTTTGCGATTGGGACATTTGCGCCGGGCACATTCTGGTAATCGAAGCCGGCGGAACGGTCACCGATCTGGCGGGAAACCCCATTACGTATCAGGCACCAGACTTCTATCAACGCCGTGGCTTGCTCGCCATCAATGGCAATGCTCACGCGGAAGTTGTTAAGATGCTCCTTAACAGTTGAGCGTGGCTTGCCAATTGAAGCCGCCGGTTCGTTGTGCGGAGCAACCGGATGAAACCGTCGCGTCGTGTTGGATCACCGCAAAGCGCTTCGCGCGATGCTAGCACTCACTCGGCCACACCTACCACACGTTCACGCCGGCTGTTCGCTGCTGTTGGCATATTGGGATTGGTAGCCGCCGCGCTCTGGGCCAGCGGCGTGTTCAAGCCATCCCAGCCGGTTGCCACTAATCGCCCTACAGAAGATCGCAATGCCACGCCCGCTAACTTCCCGCTACCTGCCATCACGCCTAGCCCATTTCGCAACACCGGACCCCATGCGAAGTATGTTGGCAGCGAGACATGTGCTTCGTGCCACGAAGATCGCAACGCATCGTTCCGGCGAACCGGCATGGGCCAATCGATGGCCGCAATCAACATCGAGCGGGAACCGAAAGACGGCGTGTTCGATCATCCACTTTCAAAGCGGCGCTACCACATTGAGCGGAAGGACGGGCGGTTGTGGCACCGCGAAAAGACGCTCGCGGATAACTCGCCCGAACAAGTGATTGCCGAATACCCACTCACGTATGTGGTGGGTTCGGGTCGTCATGCTCGAACGTATCTTGCAGAGGCGGAGGGCTTCCTGGTCGAGTCGCCCATCACCTGGTATCGCTCGCGGGCCGCGTGGGATATGTCGCCCGGTTACGATCTGGCCGCTCATCAAGGCTTCGGGCGGGCCGTGGGCGAAAGTTGCCTTTATTGCCACGCGGGCCGGGCGGAAGCGGTCGGGAAAACGCAACACCAGATGACCATTGTTGAAGCTGCGATTGGCTGCGAGCGGTGCCACGGCCCGGGTTCGTTGCACGTGGAACTTCACACGAGTGGTCAGGCGAAGGGAGCACCCGGCGCGATCGATCACACCATTGTGAACCCGCGCCGCTTACCGCGAGAACTGGCCGAGGCGGTCTGTTATCAGTGCCACTTTCTCGCACCTTCGATGGTGCCGGTTCGCGGCCGCAAGATATCGGATTATCGCCCGGGGCTTCATCTGGAAGATTTCCGCACGGACTATTACCTCGATGGGCCAAACCGCGGAATGACGGTCACCGGCCATGTGGAACAAATGCACCAGAGCCTTTGCTACACGAAGTCTGAAACGCTGACATGCACCACATGCCACAACCCGCATGCGTTCCCCAAGGCCGATGATCGCCCTGCCTATTACCGGAAGATCTGCCAAGAGTGCCACGCACCGAATGTTTGCGGCGTTACGAAAGAGCAGTTACAGAAAGAAAGCCCGGATAACGACTGTGCGAAATGCCACATGCCCAGCGCACCCACAGATGTGCCGCACGTCTCGTTCACGCATCATCGCATTGGCATTCATGGGAAGGAAGCGCACCCCAAGCATGAGCCGGGGAAAACCGCGCAAGCCGCCACACTGCGACCGTGGCGGGAATACCCTGGGCTTACCGAACTGGACCGGCAACGGTCACTGGGGTTGGGTTACCTCGAACTGGCTCGCGAGCAGACTTTGCCCGCACTCAGCGCGACTTATCAGACTCGCGCGTTCGAACTGATGACAGCGGCTTACTCGGGCGGATTGCGTGAACCATTCCTGGAATCCAAACTAGCGCGGATTCATTTCGAGATGGGTTCGCGGCAAGCGCTCGGGTTGGCGAAGGGTGCGCTCGCCCATCCGGAGATCGCCGGATCCGATCGTTGTGCGGCGTTGTTCGTGTTAGGTGGCGAGCAACTTCGTGCGGGTCGTTTCCAAGAAGCGCTCGGGCCGTTTCGCGAATTGGGAACGCTACGGCGACACCCGCACGATTGGTTGCTCACAGCCGAGTGCGAAAAGGCACTGGGCAACATCGCTGCGGCGAACGACGCGGTGAAACGCGCCGCTCAAATCCAACCGCAGGTCAAGCCATCGCCGTGAGGATGTTTGTGAAATTCGCAGTTGCGGAGGTTCACGGCCGAACGTCGTAACAGACCACATTCTTTTCATCGCGAAGATAAAGCCGACCGTCCACGAGCGTGGGCGTGGCCCAATTGTTGTTGCCACTCAGCACGCCGCGAAGCTTCGCCACGAGGCGGAATTCTTCGGGTGTGGCCTCGACCAAGCACAGGTCGCCGCGTTCGGTTTGGATCACGAGATAATCCTTGACGAGAATGAGCGAACCCTTCCCCACGTCGGCGGAATCCCAATCGGGTATTGCGAGTCCGGTATCGAACGCGACACACTTCAATCGCGAATCATCGAAGCCATAAAGATGCCGGTCTTTCAGCACACTACTCGCGTGGTGATTCTTGAACCCACGTGGTCCGCGCCGCGAATAAACCGGGATCAACGCCACAGAGTCGCTTTTCACTTCGACTCTGAGAAGTGCGGACCCCATGCCATAAGCCGATGAGATGAACACATAGTCATCGGCAATAAGTGGGGTTACCGCGTTCACTTCTGGCACGGTATTCCATGCGAAGGTGTCGGCAATCGTGCCATCAAGTTTTAACGCAAGCAGAGAGTCTTGAGTGAAGGCGATGATCGTGGTCGCGTTTCCACTGCGGCTGATTACAGGAGAACTATAGGCTCCGGGTGTGGAGCCGCTGGCCCATCGCAATTCGCCGGATTGCTTATCGAACGCCACCACTGAGCCTTTGCGACCGCCGGGTTGAACGATCGCAAGTTCGCCTTCGATGAGTGGCGAACACGCGACTCCCCATTGCGGCATCTCGGCTTCAAATTCGGTGAGCAAGTCGTGTTGCCAGAGCAGTCGCGGTTGATTGTTCTCACCCTGCGGAAGTTCCAGGCAAACGAACTTTCCCGCCCCACCCACGGCATACAACTTCTGGCCTTCAACTGTAGGCGTGGCACGCGGGCCAATCGCATATTGGCGATCTTTCCCGGCCTGCGGTGCGGGGTAACCGAATTCCCATAACAGCTTGCCATCCGCACAACTCAGGCAAATCACGCGTTCGTCATCGCCGCGCCGATCTTGCGTGTAGAGTCGATCGCCAACCACCGTGCAGGACGAGTATCCGCCGCCACACTCCGCACGCCACAACACCGCAGGCGGTCGTGCTTCCCAATCGCTGCGAAACGGTCCTTCCGGTGCTCTCCCGTCTCGAGTTGGTCCGCGCCACTGGAACCAACCGGTTGCGGTGTCTGCCACGGGAAGTACTTGAATCGCGGTATCGCCCAGGCGTGCGATTTCGTTGGCGTTCTCACTATCCCGCGCGAACCACGATCGCACTCGCGGTGAACGCGACACAAGAAACCCCATCACGCCGATTGTCAGAAGAACCAGCGTGACCAGAACGAATTGATTTCGCTTCATGCATCCTATCCCTTCGCGATGACCGCGAGGGCTTCGCGGGCTGCGGCGATTGTGTGATCGATGTGCTCTTCCGTCATGGGAGCAGACAGAAACGCGGCTTCAAACTGGCTGCACGGCAGATAGAATCCGCGGTCCATCATCTCCCAGAAAAACCGGGCGAAGCGCTTGGTGTCGCTGGTCTTGGCCGTGTCGTAATCCGTCACAGGCTTTTCGGTGAAAAACAACGTCCACATGCTGCCGACACGGTTTAACTGATGCGCCACGCCGGCTTCAGTCGCTACTTTGCGAAGCCCAGCTTCCAAACGTGCGCCAAGCTTATCGAGCCGTTGATAGGGCGGGTTCTGCTTCAAATGTTGGAGGGTGGCAATCCCCGCCGCCATTGCAACGGGATTCCCCGAAAGCGTTCCCGCTTGAAAAACGGGGCCAGCGGGCATGACCGACTTCATGACATCCGCTCGCCCGCCGTAAGCACCCACAGGATAACCGCCACCAATGATCTTGCCGAACGCCGTGACATCGGGCGAATCGCCGAGCAGTTCTTGCGCGCCGCCAAACGCCAGACGGAAGCCCGTCATCACTTCATCGTAAATCAGAAGCGTGCCGTGTTTGTGCGTGAGTCGCCGGAGTTCGCTGCGGAATTCCGCCGAAGGTGGCACCAACCCCATGTTCCCCACCACAGGTTCCAGCATCACGCACGCAATCTTGTCACCCTTGTTTTGGAAGACTTCCGCGAGCGCGGCGGTGTCGTTGTAACGAAGAACAAGCGTATCATCGGTGCAGCCCTTCGGAACACCGGGACTATTGGGAACGCCGTGGGTGAGCGCGCTGGAGCCGGCGGAAACCAGTAACGCATCGACGTGCCCGTGATAGCAGCCGGCGAATTTGATGATCAGATCGCGGCCAGTGTACCCGCGTGCCAGGCGTATCGCACTCATCGCCGCTTCCGTGCCGCTGGAAACGAACCGCACCATCTCCACGGATGGCACCGCTGCGGTCACGAGTTCTGCCAACTCCGTTTCGGCTTCGCACGGCGCGCCATAGCTCGAACCTTTCCGAATCGCACCAATCGCGGCTTCCACAACATCCGGATGGCAATGGCCCAGAATCATCGGCCCCCACGAGCCAATGAAATCGAGATATCGATGGCCATCGATATCGAAGAGATACGGTCCATCGGCCCGCGCGATGAAGAGTGGGGTTCCGCCAACGGCACCAAACGCACGCGCGGGGCTATTCACGCCACCGGGAATCGCACGCTTCGCGCGTTCAAATGCCGTGGCACTGCGGGAACGATCGGGCATGGGAATAAACTCCAATACCCCCTGTGGCCACAGGGGGAACTCACTAACACGTTGTTTCACTTGGGGAACTTGGCGGAAATCGCACGAGCCTGTTGGACAAGAGCTTTAATCGTCGAGTCCGTCTCATCATCGTAGAGATCGATAATCTCGCGGCAGATGTTTCGCAACTGGCTCCGCTTCAATGCATCGTCTGCGTTGGCGTCGAGAACAGTGATCAAGCTTTGTGCGGCTTTGATCTGTTTATCGATCAATGCCGTCCGTTGCCTGACGCTGTCCTCGCTGCCCTTGGGACTCGTCGAGAGTTGTTGCGCCGCCAGCAAATACCAGGCGTGTCGATCCTTATCTTTCTCGGTCAGTTTCGCGAGCACATCCCAGACTCCACCAGCCTTATCGCGGTCGCCAAACTCTTCAAGGCGGAACGCTCGCACGGCCAGGGATTCCGGATCGGTCATATTGGTACTGAAGGATGTCTCGAAGCGACGACCATTCTCAATCTTCTCGCGGATTCGGGCCACGGAATCGCGGGCGGTTTTGAGTTCCGCGAGTCGGGCGTCGGCGACCCAGGCCCACCGTGCCTTGGCGAGAACATCTTCATTGAGTGCGTAAGTTAGTTTCGCTTCTTCCGGAAAGCGGGTTTTAACGCGATTCCAGAACTCCTCCGCAATGCGAAGTTGGCCCGCGCGTTCCGCCTCCATCGCTTGCCACGCCGCGGCGTATGCTTCCGGGTCGTCGTTCTCCTCAGGCTTTTGCATCCGGGCATCGAAGCGGCGGTTTAACTGATCATCACGCTTGCGGGTGGCTTCTTTGCGAAACACCTCAGCTATCTGTTCGGTGCGCGGGTCTTGATTATCGCCATACTTTTCCAGATACGCCGTTGCGGCTGTCAGCTTTGCTTCTGGCTCCTTGGCCTGTTCCACGGCGTTAGCTAGGGCCTCGGACGACGGCGGCTTCAAACCGTACCACACTCCGAAGGCAATCACAGCCAACGCCAACCCGCAGCCGGCGAGCTTGACGGCGGTTCTCTGAAAGAACGGCACCGCTTCCTTCTTCTTCACTTTCTTCTTTTTCCCTCGTAGCACACGAGCCGCCTCGCGATCCTCCTCGTCATACTTTGAACCATCGTGATTGCGGGGGCGATCGACCACGCGCCGCCCGGTGACGGCGTCTAGCCCGGCGCTTTTGCGGGCCACTGCGTCGTCCTCGATCTCCTGTAACAAGCGCGCAACCCATGCGGCATCCGTGGGGCGGTCGTCCTTGTCTTTATCCATCAGTTGAAGAATCAGAGCTTCCAGTTTGGGCGGAAGCCCATTCACTTGCCTTCCCACTCGTGGCGGAGCATCGTTGACATGCTTGAGGAACATTTCCACCGTGGTTTCGGCGTAGAACGGCTTTTTCCCGGTGAGCAGTTCGAACAACACGATGCCAAGTGAATAGAGATCTGATTTGTTACTGAGGTTTTTGTCGCCTTTGCACTGTTCCGGTGACATGTACGCTGCTGTACCGATCGTGCTATTATGCCCGGTAAGTGCAGTCACATCGGTATCCTTGGCGATACCAAAATCCGTGAGTTTCAACACGCCGTCGCGCGTAATCATCAGATTGGATGGCTTCAAGTCGCGGTGAATGATCCCTTTATCGTGGGCATACTGCAAGGCTTCGCACAACTGCTTGGCATACGCAACCACTTCTTCCCAGCCGAGGCGGCCGCGGCGGGCAAGCACGCGATCAAGCGCTTCCCCATCCACAAATTCCATGGCGATGAACGGCGTCTTTCGGATGGAACCGGTCGCGTACAACTTGACAATGTGCGGGTGACGCAGTTGTTTCAGGATGTTCGCTTCGCGCTCGAATCGGGCCATCGCCCCTTCGTTACCAAGCAACCCCAACGCCACAACTTTAAGCGCCACCGAACGGATCTTGCCATCTTTATGGAATTGCGCACGGTACACGGTGCCCATGGCCCCGCTACCAAGCTCTTGCGTGATCTCGAATCGGTAGGCACCGGAACCGATCGTTTGTCCGACCAGCATGACCTACTCCCCGCCGGTAATCGGTGTTTGGGTCATTGTAACCGCTCGCGGCTTTTCTTCCCGTCGGATTTGTTCCGATATGTTTATAGCACGACTTCGCCCAACTCAAATTCCAGTGTAACAACCTGCCATTCGCAACATCCGCCAAAACATCTCAGTACGATACGTAACGAAAAGCTTACATTGGCGAATTCGCATGTGTAACCGCCCGCAAGAGGAGAAATTACTCACCTGTTGCATCATCAACTCTCATAGCTTTTCAAACCTACTGCCTGGCAGGTAGCAAACCCTGTTCGTTCCAGGGCGGCCTCATAACCTGCTCAGGATGCGAAGTAAGGGAAGTGCAGCCGAGTTAGAATCCCGTCGCCGCCTCGCCGTCTTGCGTGTGAGTGACGGTTGGACCCGT
>JBGSLF010000170.1:0-13656 GCA_041740855.1 Gemmata sp. | reverse complement strand
ACGGGTCCAACCGTCACTCACACGCAAGACGGCGAGGCGGCGACGGGATTCTAACTCGGCTGCACTTCCCTTACTTCGCATCCTGAGCAGGTTATGAGGCCGCCCTGGAACGAACAGGGTTTGCTACCTGCCAGGCAGTAGTTCGATTCGTGGACACTGTGTTTCGCTGTAGAGAATTCCGTTCGTCCCCGCATCCGAGGAGTAGCGATGTTCGCGGTTCGTATTGCCCGCGTGTTCGGGCTAGCCCTGGCCCTGTGCGTTCTGTCCGGCGGTTTCGCCGCCACGGGAACCGCTCAGGACAAGAAGGTTGATGTCAAGAAGGTGAAGTCGAAGATCAAGATCACCGTCCCGCAAGACGATGCCGAATTGCAGATCATGGGTAAGGACACCAAACCCACGGGCATGGTCCGCGAGTTCGAGACGCCCGAACTGGAAGCGGGCAAGCCATTCGAATACGACTTCTCCGTTACCTGGCGGCCCAATAATTACACAACGCTCACCCGCACCAAGGTGATCGAGTTCAAGGCCGGCGAAGAGATTGTTCTCGATCTCACCAAACTCGATCCGAAAGTCCCGGATAAGGCCGTGATCCGGTGGGTGCCCACGCCAGATGATATTGTGGATGAGATGATGAAGCTGGCAGCGGTGAAGGATGGCGACGTGGTGTATGAACCTGGCCCCGGCGATGGCCGCGTGCTGATTGCCGCCGTGAAGAAGGGTGCCAAGAAAGCCGTTGGTATCGAACTCGATCCCAAGAAAGCCGGCGAAGCCACCGACAACGTGAAGAAGGCGAAGCTCGATGGCAAGATCACCATCATCGAAGGCGACGCACTGAAAGATCGCGACTATAGCGAAGCGTCGGTCGTGTTCTTGTACATGGGCAACGAGTTCAATAGCTTGTTGCAGCCGATTCTGCAAAAGCAACTCAAGCCCGGAACGCGCATCGTGTCGCACCGCTTCGTGCTGGGCGATTGGGCACCAGACAAAACCATCACCGTGACGGGCGAAGACGGCGACGAATATAAGCTCCACCTGTGGACGATTAAGGACTCCAAGGAAGTCAAGAAAGAAGACAAGAAAGAAGTGAAGAAGGAAGACAAGAAGTGAGCCTGCCGCCGTGATTTCCACAAGCCCACACATCCGGCCGGGTGTGTGGGCTTTGTTTGTTTTGGCTTTTCCACCCGGAGCACCTTGCATGCTGCGCTTCGCACTTATTGTTGCACTCCTGCCCACAATTGCTTGCCCCGCAATAGCCGGTTCCTCGAACAGTTTGCTGGATGTGACCCCGGACGGAACCCGGATACTCGTTGCCAACACCGACGCGGGATCTGTGGCCGTGGTGGATGTGAAAAGCCGGAAGCGGTTGCACGAAATCCCGGTTGGCGATCACCCGGAAGGCGTGGCGTGGGTGGGCAATGGCCCGCTTGCGCTCGTCACACTCTGGGGCGACGATCGCCTCGCGTTCATCGACGCCGATAGTGCGAAATTGCTTACAAGCTTGAAGGTTGATGATGAACCATACGGCGTGGTCGTGTCGCGCGATGGCACGCGGGCGTTCGTCTCGCACGATTACCCCGGCACGGTTTCCGAGATCGATATTGCCCAACGCAAAGTTCTTCGCACGTTCGCGGTGGGGTCGGGCATTCGCGGCATCGCGCTGAGCCACGATGAACACACCCTGTACCTCACCGAGTTCTTCACCGCGAAGTTGATCGCACTGGATATCGCCACAGGCAAGGTGATCGATTCGTGGCTCGGTGGCGAAACCGATAATCTGTGTCGGCAAGTGACACTGCACCCGAAGTGGGAAAAAGCGTATTTCCCACACTTGCGGAGCCGCGTGAACACCGTGGATGCACGTGGTTCGATCTTCGGGTTCCTCACCGTGTGCGACATCAGCAAAACCGCCGAGGAACCGCGTCGCCGGCCGCACCCGGTCGATTCCTTCAACGGCGTGATGGTGGCCGCGAATCCGTGGGAAGTTGCGGTTTCGCCCGATGGCACGCGGCTCTATGTGATCTATGCCGGCACCGATGATCTCAACTATTTCGAAACGCGCGACGATTCGTATCGCGATGTGAAGACGCTGGGCTTTCCGCGCGTTGGCAAGCACCCGCGAGCCATTCGCGTGAGTCCAGATAGCACGGAACTCTATATCGCGAACACGCTCGATCATGAGATTGGCATTTACGACAAGAACGTGAAGAAACTCGCCGCGGTGAAGGTGTGCGAGCCAACCCGCTCGCCCGCGTGGCAACGGGGCAAGGAGCTGTTCGTGTCCGCGCGGCAGCCGATGGGGGCGATCAAGTGGGTGTCGTGTTCGTCGTGTCATCCGGATGGGCTAACCGATGCACGCGTGTGGCAGAACCCGGAAGGCGACCGCCGCACGCCACACCTGTTCGCGTTGGCCCACACACACCCGCTCCACTGGTCCGCCGATCGCGATGAAGTGCAAGACTTCGAGTACACCATTCGTGGCAAGCTCATGCGTGGGCGCGGGCTATTCTCTGGCTCGCTCAAGCAAGGGAAAGACTTCGATCTTTCCGCACTTTCAATGGATCTCATGGGCAAGTCGGCGGATCTCGACGCGCTGGCGCTCTACACGAATTCCTTCCAGTCACGCTTATCGCCACACGCCGCTGCGCCGGGAAAGCTCACGCCGGAAGCCGAACGCGGCCGCGCGTTGTTCTTCTCGAAACAGACGCAGTGCGCGACCTGCCACACGGGGCCGTATTTCAGCGATAGCACACTGAAAGCCAAGCCGTTTAACTTGCACGATGTGGGAACCGGCGATTCGCCGCGCGAAAAGATGGGGCCGAAATACGACACGCCCACACTCATCGGCGTCTACCGCATGGGGCCATACTTGCATGATGGCCGCGCGAAGACACTGCACGATGTGCTCACCACTTGCAACGCAAACGACAAGCACGGCAAGACGAGCCACCTGAAGCCAACCGAAATCGATGAGTTGGTGGCGTTCCTCAAATCGCTCCCCTACGAGCCGCAGCCCGATCGCACGCCCAACACCGTGCCGCACGATGTGCCCATGCGGCGCGAAGATCGCGAACCGTGATCTTGCTTCAACTCGCGCGACATTTGTACTTCTTGCAAAGTCGCGCGAACCCATCGCCGTGGCATTCTGTCCTAATTCGCAACCGCCAACGTCGGCGGCCAATCACCCGATATGCGACTCTCCTCTGTCTACTGGCAGCCCCAAGCTGGGCTGAAGCTGTGGTGGCGGCGCTGCGCACGTGCGGGACTATTACCGGAGGGATTCTCAGATGAAGCGCATCGCACTGATGACCGCGATCCTTGCGGTCGCAATCGGGGTTTACAAGTTCTACCCCGTGGAGTTCACGCACTACGTAGGCGAAGTGAAGCATGGCGGCGAATGGGTGCAAGCCAAGATCGAGGCGAACCCAATCCCGGCGTTGCTCGCACTCGGCACGTTCGTGCTAACGGCCGCCATCCACAAGCTGCGGGGGAAGACCCTGCGTGAATCGGTAGCCGCTGCAGCAATGCGGGGTGGCGCAAACCGCGCCAAGGAAACCGCAGAGAAGGAGAACCCGGTTGTGCGGCGGGCCAAGGCACGTTCGATGCGTGCCCAACTCCTCGCCGACCAGATCAACCTTCAGAACCGGCGGCGGCGGTTGCCCGATGATTTGCAGAAGGCCGAGAAGGAAACGTGCTACACCGAGCAAGCACTCACCGACGCGGAGCGGTTGCTCGAACTGAAGGAACAGGCGCACGTGGAGGCGGTCGCCAAGCTCGAAGCGATCCGCAAGGAGAAGGCAACAAGCGACGCGGAACTCGCCGCAATCGAGGCCGAGTTGCAGAAGCTCGCCGAGTTGGTGTAATCACCCGTTAAGCGGGCCACACAACACGCCGGGCGTGCGAACGATCGAGTCGCTTGAACTCGTATCGCTCGCACGCCCGGCGATTGCGTTTAACACACCCAAACATTTGAACCGCACAGATGCCTGCGCGGTCCTATTCTTTCTTGATCTTCTCTTTCTCAATCTTCGCACGCGCCTTCAGATCGTATTTCTCGCCCGCCGCGAGCGTAACATAGTCCGTATCGCCATCGTTTTGTTTCTTGGTGTCGTAGAACGCGACGGCACTGCGGCCAATCACTTCTGCGGTGCTGCCCGTCACCACGATGGCGGTTCCTTCATCGATGCCAATGCCGAGATATTGCGGATATTGCTTCATGAGTCCGGTCATGTCGGCGGTGCGTTTGCGGGCGAAGAAGTGTTGATCGACCGCGCACCCGGGAAGGAAGCCGAAGCCCTTTTCGTAACCTTCGGCGGCCATCACGGTGTTGCCCAGTGGATGCCCGCGTGGCATGAATTCGCTCTGGATGCTGGCACCGGCGGAACTGCCGCCGATCGCGCCACCGCGAGCCAGCACTTCGTGAAAGCGCTTCTCGGTGATTGTGCCTTCATAAGCATCCACGAAGCGCCAGTGCCGCCCGCCACTAAACCAGACGCCGCCGGCTTTCTTCAACATCTCGCTGAACGCGGGATCGTCCGCTTTCTTGCGGTCGCGGGTGTGAAGCGCTTTCACGTTGGTCGCGCCGGCTTTCTTCAAAATCTTCTCTTCGACCGATTCCGGCCCAAGCGGATCTTCCATCGCGGTGGGAATCACCACGATGAGCGCATCGGGCCCGCCGCTCGCCTCGATGAAGCGCTTCCAGATTTCCGCGGTCGCGCCGCCACCACCCACAATCACAAGCGTTCCCTTGGGCACAATTGGCTCGGGCGGCGTGGCCGGTGGGAAGAAATCTTTCGCGGCGCGATTGGCGGCCGCACGCCGGAGTTGCACCAGATCCAGGAGCGAACCCGCTTTGTATTCGGCCACGGCTTGCGGCTTCCCGGCACCTTTCGCCGCCAGCGCCGTGACACTCGATTCGCCAATCACCCGCGCGCCGCGCCCGCGCACGATCAAGGCGGTTCCTTCATCGATGCCAAGGCCAATGTATGCGGGGTTCTCGGCGATCACGCCTTCAAGCCGCTTCTGCCGCTTGCGGGCGAGAAAGTGTTGATCGACCACGAAGCCCGGAAGGAAACCAAGGCCCGGGCCTGTCTTCGCGGTGTCGGTTCCGCTGGCGATCATCAGGTCGCTCATGATGGCGGCACCGGCCGAAGTGCCACCGATCACGGCTCCGCGTTCGTGCAACTTCTTTAACTCTTTCTCGACCAGCGTGCCGCGATACGCCGCCGCGATCTTGGTTTGATCGCCGCCGCCAAACCACACGCCAGTGGCTTCGCTCAGCGGTTTCACGAACGCGGGATCGTTCGCTTGCTTCGCATCGCGCGTGTGGAACAATTCCACCGAGAGCGGCTTGAGATCTTGCCAGGGCTTAAGAATGCTTTCGACTTCCTCGGGCTTATCGGCGTCCGCACTCGCGGTGGGAATCACCACGATCTTCGCCTTCTCTTTACCGGCCAGCGTGAAGAACGCCTCGCGGATGTCCGGAGTGATCTTGCCGCCACCAACGATCACAAGCGGGCCAGGCAACCCGGCCGCATTAATGGGCGGCGCTTGCGACCGAGCCACGAGCGGCGTGATGAACAGGCAAGACAAGCCAAGCAAAAGCGCGGATCGGCGCATGAACGAATCTCCGGCTGGCAAACGGGGTTGACTGGTGCAATCGCGCAATGGTACGCACACTTGGTTATAACCCGCCATCGCAAGAGTCACGACATGGAATCGCCACACCGAACCGACTATCGCCCCGCGGTGTGGACATGTCGCGCGCTGCTCGCGGGCTTCTTCATCCTCATCACCATCCCCGTTTTCACGCGACCCAGCGGCGATTGGGAACTGGTGTATCTCTCGGCGGCGGGCAACCTGCGTGAAGGCCGCGACCTGCTCGAAGGGAACAACGCCTTCGTGTACCCGCCATTTGGTGCGCTGTTCGCGGTGCCATTCACGTTCCTGCCGCGCCCGGCGGCGTTGGTGGCATGGGCCGCGGTGAACGCACTGGCAGGGGCCGTGTTCCTGGTGGGTGCGTGGCGATTGGCCGGCGGGCGTGGGCTTCCCGGTCGCGCGAACACCACCGGTGCCGATTACGCGGCCTTCTGGTTCGGCATGCTTCTGGCGATTGGCTTTCTGCTGGATTCTGCCGCAAACTGGCAAACCGACCTGATTATCGGTGCGGTGCTCATCGCCGGTTGCGTGTTGCTCGCACGCGAGCGTTCACTGGCGGCGGGAATCGCGTTCGGTGCTGCGGCGGCGTTCAAGTGTACGCCGCTCTTGTTCGCCCCGTATCTGCTGTGGAAGCGGCGATTCGTCGCAGCCGCCGCCGTGCCCATCGCGGCCATCGGGTTGAACTTTCTTCCCGATCTCATCTATCCGCCGACCGATGGCAAGCCGCGTGCGATCGTGTGGAAAGAACGCTTCTTAACGCCCATGGCGGGCACGCACTACGACCCCGGCGCATGGGCCAGCGCCGTGGGCTTCAATCATTCGCTCGCGGGCGTGAACCTGCGCTGGCTCGCGTACGAACGCACCCAGAACAATGACACAACCAGCGTTGCACCGCGTGCCGATCGACCATCGGCGACCGATTTGAAGCGCTTAAACCTGGGCATCACGGCGATGTTCGGCTTGCTCGCGCTAATCGCGCTTTGGCGTCGGCCAGCAGAGATTTCACCGGGGCCAGTATTCGCAGCAGAACTTGGCATCGTCTTCACGCTCATGCTGCTACTCTCGCCGATGTCCAGCAAGCCACACTTCGTGTTATTACTGTTGCCACAACTGGCGATCGTGCGTGCCGGCTGGAATCACCGCGACCGCCTGTTGATTGCGCTCGCCGCACTCGTGGCGATTGGCGGACTCTGCACCGGCAAAGATATTGTGGGCCGAACGGCGTACGAATTCCTGATCTGGAACGGGCTGGTCTTCTTCCTCACGGTCGCGCTCTTCCTGGGCTGTTGCCATGTTCGCTATTGGTATGCGAAGCCTGGCGAACGCAGCGTGCGACCCACTGCACAACCCGCAACCGCACAACGAAACGCAGCGTGATGCGAATGAGTGCGTGAAACGTGCGAACGGTCACGCTCGCCAGAAGCGTGGCAATTCGTGCTGCAAGAACGCCCACACCCCGCGAACCGTGGCCCAACTGCGGCGGGCATCGCCCCGGTGGCCAACCGCGAATCGCGCGGCCGCTTCCACCGCTTTGCAAGCCAGTTGAACGGGTGCATCAATCGTTACGGCGAGCTTGTAACCGAACAGTGGCCACCACGGCGTGCCGCACTTGCGCAAGAACTGCACATAGCCGGTGGCGACACTCGGGGCCACATAACCCACGTTGCTGCGACTCGAAGCCCGCCCGTGGTGAATCACTTCCACATCGCCCACAAACAGCACCGGCCGCGTGCGGTTCACTTGCGTGGAAAGATCAATGTCTTCCACACCGAAGCGGTAGCGTTCGTCCCATCGGCCAGCCTCTTCAAATGCCTCGCGCGACAGGAACACCGCCGAACCCATCAGCACTTCCACTGCACGCACGCCATCGGGCTGATAAGTACCGCGGCGATATTCGGAATGCGCGCGACGAAAGAAACCCGTCCAGCGTAACAGCGCGAGCTTGTGCAGCAACGCCGCGAGCGTGGGGCGACGGCGATACGAGATCTGAATGGAACCATCCGGTTCGCGCAGTCGCGGGCCAAGCATTCCCGCTTCGGGTGCCGCGAAGGCGTGATCGAGCAATCGGCGAAGGGTGTATGCGGGAACTTCGGTATCGTTATTTAGAAAGAGCAAGTATCGCCCGCTCGCCGCGATCGCCGCCTGATTGCTCGCCACCGCGAAGCCGCGATTCGTGGCGTTGCGAATGAGCACCACCTGCGGAAACTCCGCCGCGACCATCTCCGCCGCACCATCGGCCGATGCGTTATCGGTCACGACGACTTCGAAGGGCACACCTTGCGGATTATCGAAGAGCGAACGCAAGCAGGTTCGCAATAACTCCACGCAGTTCCAACTGGCAATGCATACCGATACCAACACCTTTGCGGTTGCGGGTGGCTCCGCAATGTAAGCGAAGGCGTCGGCGGATCGGAGAACAGTGGCGGCCATGCGCGGCATCCTGCGGCCCCGCGCCACTCGCGCAGGGTGGGATGTCGTAACACGGCCAAAGGTGCGGTGTCAATTGCGGCTCGCCGAATTCCATCGTCAATCGTTGTTCCCATCCAGCAGCACATTGTGAATCAGTGTCTCGACCTCACGAACGTCTGGAATGCCCAAAAACCCAAAATGGGTTTCGCTGCGCGAGGTTTCGGTCTTCACCGTCTGACGAGTGCGACGATCGACATAATCGGTCCGTTTTTCCGTGATCTTGGTTTTGAAGATAAGATCGCCCGCACCTTTCACAACCTTGGACGTTTGAACTCGCATGCGCCGCAGCTCGTTCGGTTCATACGAAGTGGTTTCCCCGCCAGAACCAAAGGCAGACGGAATGTACACGAGCGCACGTTGATTGGTCACTGCGTACCAACCGAGTTCCGCCTGCTTTATTGCGATCTTTGGTGCGACCACAGCGATCCCAATTCCAATTGCGACAAAGATGAGCGGAAACAGGCCCACAAACCACGGTGCGACGGCGAAGGCCACGGCCGAAAATAGCACGCCCACACCTGCGAACACCAGGCCCGTGATCAGCGCTTTTCGAGCATTCTTCTGGGCAATCTCTGGGCACATTCTTCCGGCCCAGTGCAACACTTCGCCGCGCGACAATTCCGGTTCTACTTGCCGCATCAGCTTTTTGTTCGTGAAGCCAGCATCGATATCGAGGCTTTCCGTCGCTTGCCCATCGCGTGTGTTCGAGGCACTGGAATTGTCGTCATCGTCGTCATCCAGAGAAAGCGGAGCTTCTTCACTTGGCGGAACTTTCTTCGCGGGCGATCGAGCGGCCGCCGCTTTCGTCGGCTTCGGGGCTTCGCTTGCATCGTCGCCAAACGCAAACGGGTTATCGTTTGCGGGCGTTGCAGGTGCTGCGGATACCGGCTTCCTTGGCGCGGGTTTCGGGGGTGTTGCAGGTGCCGGTTTGGCACGATCGGCCGAAGTGGGGCCGTTCTTCGCTTTATATGCGGGCTTTCTCATCGTGCCTTCGCATAGCGGGCATGTTCGCGGCGATTCATCCTCGGTTTGTATTGCGTTCCCGCAATCGACGCACTTAAGTGTGACAGCCATGGCTCATTCTCAATGAGTGAATACTTGTGCCACTCAACCCCAAATCGTGTTTATCGATAACATGCCATCACGTCGATCACCAGACTCTCCGAGCAGAAACCTCACTTCCAGAGCCGCAAGTGATCGACGTTTCATTCGCCCTAACGCAAATAACGATTGATGACGTTTTCGAGCATTTCTTGCCGGCCAGAGCTGTTCTTGTCGGCGTCGCCCTTCTTGAGCATGTATGCTTCCAATTCCTCGAACTTCGCCTTGCCGCTCTCGATCTCGGTGCCGATTCCCGTGTCCCACGTCGCATAGCGATTCCTGACGAATTCCTTCAACACGCCATCTTTGCGAATCGCGGCCGCGATCTTTAACCCATGGGCGAAGGCGTCCATCCCGCCAACGTGTGCGTGGAACAGATCGACCGGTTCGAAGCTCTCGCGGCGCACCTTCGCATCGAAGTTCATCCCGCCCGACCCAATGCCACCCTGATTCAGCACCACGAGCATGATCTGCAACGTGGTGTACAAGTTGGTCGGGAACTGATCGGTGTCCCACCCAATGAGTTCATCGCCGCGATTGGCGTCGATCGAACCGAGCATGCCATAGCTGCTGGCGTACGTGAGTTCGTGGAACATCGTGTGCCCCGCGAGCGTGGCGTGGTTCGTCTCGACGTTGAACTTGAATTCCTTCTCCAGTCCGTAGGTGCGGAGAAACGCCATGCACGCGGCGCAATCGCTATCGTACTGGTGCGTGGTGGGTTCTTTCGGCTTCGGCTCGATCAAGAATGTGCCGGTGAAACCAATCTTCTTCTTGTACTCGACAGCCAGCGACAGGAACCGGGCGAGGTGATCGAACTCGCGCCGCAGATCGGTGTTGTACAGGTTGTGGTAACCTTCGCGGCCGCCCCAGAACACGTAGTTCTCGCCGCCGAGTTCCGCCGTCACTTCGAGCGCCTTCTTCACCTGCGCGCCAGCATAAGCGAACACATCGGCGTTGCAACTGGTGCTGGCACCATGCACGAAACGCGGATTGCTGAACAGATTCGCCGTGCCCCACAGGAGCTTGATGCCGGTTTCTTTCTGCTTCTGCGCAAGTTTCTTGGCGACAGCAACGAGGTTCTTGTTCGTCTCGCCGAAGTTGGCTCCTTCGGGGCTAACGTCGCGATCGTGGAAGCAGTAATACGGCACGCCGAGTTTCTGCATGAACTCGAACGCCACATCCACGCGCTTCAGAGCCATATCGAGCGAATCGGTGCCATCTTCCCACGGCCGCACGGCGCACCCCGGACCGAACGGATCGCCGCCACTGCCGCGGAACGTGTGCCAGTAGCACACCGCAAACCGCAGGTGGTCTTTCATCGATTTGCCTTCGACCAGTTCATCCGGGTTGTAGTGCCGGAACGCCAGCGGATTCTTGCTGTCTGGCCCTTCGTAGGCAATCTTCGAGATATCGGGGAAGAATGACATGCTGCGCCTGTGGGTGAGGATGTTGAGGGACGCACAGAGAGCGTAGCGGTTCGCGGCACCGGCGGGTAGGATACTCTTACTTCACGGGAGGTAATCATGGCACTCGAAGGCACCGTGTTGAACGGGGTGGTTGTTCTCGATGGCAACCCACGACTCCCCGAAGGAACGCGGGTGCGAGTCGAACTCGAAGAAGTGTTCGAGTACCCCCATCCGCTTGCCCCTTACGACCGGGAGAAAGAAGGAGCCTTGCTGCGGGAACGGATCGCCAAAATGCAGGCCGGCGAAAAGGGGATTCCCTTAGATAAAGCGATGGCGCGAATCGCAGCCGAGTTGAACTTACCGGCGATCAGACCGTGAACGTGCTTCGCATCCGCCATGCCGCACAAGACCGGCTCACGCCCGGTGACATCTGAGCAGTCCCTGATCACTCCTTGCCCAGCACAAGATCGACGACCCAGCACCCGCGGACGTGCGGTCCGTCCCCGCGACAGTGATTCAGGATATCGTCGTTGTCGCAGCCCGCGTCTTGCAACGCATCCGCCAGGATCGGCATCGCGCCGAAATCGCGGGACTCGTACATCTGCTGTGCGATGGCGGTTGCCGTTGACGTGCGCCACTCTGCATCGAAGCTCACAGGCCGGAAGGGAACCAGATCTCGCAGAATCCGGCAATACTCCGAGTTGAACCGCTTCAGGTCCAGATTTGGCTTTGTCCAGATTCCGATACGAGCAAGTGCCGCCATTGCGAACCGCACAAGCGAGACATCGGCTTCGGATGGGGGAGTGAGTCCGCTGCAGGCGGCGAGGGCGAGATTGTTGAGCGGGAGATTGTGGAGATTCCACGCATCGGCGTCAGGAATGAGTGGCGCAACAGCCCCATCCCCTCCATCTGAGAGCCACTGGGTTCCGACCCCAAGCGCACGCAAAGAGATCTGATCTACCGCATGGCACTCGGAACACGAGCGATCGACATTCCAAACAAAGAGCCGCACGATCCGAGAAGTCATGCGCGGAGTCGAAAACGTCAGCAAGGTGTCCGGATCACCGCACGTCAGCCATTCCACTTCGGACATGGTTCACCCCTTTGCCATCAGTTCTATCAGCGCGACGACGAACGCGGGCTACTGTTTGCCGAGTACGAGATCGACGACCCAGCACCCGCGAACGTGCGGTCCGTTCCCGCGGCAGTGATTCAGAATGTCGTCGTTGTCGCAGCCCGCATCTTGAAGCGCATCCGCCAGAATCGGCATCGCGCCGAAATCGCGGGACTCGTACATCTGCGACGCGAGCAGCACGGCGGTCTCGGTGCGCCACTCGGGTGAGAAGGTGACAGAGCGGAAGGGGTTGCCGAAGACGTCGCGGAGCAATTCAGATTGACGCACTTGTTCCATCACTCCATCGGCCAATCCGCTTGGAGCGGTCATCGCGTGAACCGCCGGTTTGGAACTCGCGAATTCGCGGTACAACATCAGGCCGACGAAATGCAAATCGTCGCCCGGCGGCGGGTCTTGAATCCCGATTAGAGACGGGAATTCGAGGCATGCAACGCGAGTATTTCTGAGCGCTTCGGTTATGGCCAATCGGGTAGTCGTTCCTTCCGCCCACGCCTCCAAAACTTCAATTGCGCTGCGCTGTCGCGGGTCGGGCAACACACGCACTAACCGCCCGAAACACGCCGCCGCGAAAAGTCGTAATTTCCGTTCGCTCACCTTACGCCGGATAAGCTCCAGCATTTTTCCCGGATCATCGCACGCCAGCCACTCCGCTTCAGTCATCCGTTGCCCTCCCGCCGTGCGGTTGCGGTGTCACCCCTTCGCAATCAACTCCATGAGCGCGACGACGAACGCCGGCAGGTCGTCGGGCGTCCGACTGGTGATCAAGTTACCATCGATCACCACTTCCTTATCCACGAACGTGGCCCCGGCGTTCACCATGTCGTCCTTTATCGAGTGGAAGCCGGTCGCGGTCTTCCCTTTAAGAGCAGACGTGGAACACAGCACCCACGGGCCGTGGCAGATGGCCGCAACCGGCTTGCCCGCTGCAAACGCCTCTCGCACCAGTTTCAGCATTGGCTCACTACGGCGAATGTAGTCCGGGGCGAACCCACCGGGAATCACCACCGCGTGGAACTGCGTCGCACTCACATCCTTCGCGGCGGCGTCGGCTTTCGCGGGGTAGCCCAGTTTGCTCGCGTAGGTCTTGCCGGCTTCGGGGCCAACCATCACCACTTCGCAGCCCGCTTCCTTCAGCCGATACACGGGATACCAAACTTCCATCTCCTGGTATTGCTGTTCAACGAGAACTGCGACGCGCTTGCCATTAAGGTTCATGGTGAATCTCAAAGTGAGGTTGTGGGCAACGGAAGTGTATGCGAAATCAGTGCCGATTCAGCGGGCTTTCGGCTCACCGGTGAGGAGCAGAAGGAGGAAGGCTTGCCCGGCCGAAGTCTTCTCTGCTATCTCCAGGGCTTCAAATGCCTCTCGCGCTGCATCGATCATGGTCTCGGCGTCCGTCCGAGTCATTCGCTGCGCACGGCGGTTGTAGTCTGCTTCGAGCCGCCGTTCCTGTAGCGTTTTGAACGCCTCGGCCACTTTCCTCAACTCCTCCGCAGCGGGGTGACCGACGAATGCGAAGGTCGGATACAACTGGGAGTTGTTCTCGTCTGGTGCTTTCTTGGTGTCTGCGAGCAGAATGACCCGCTGGCACACAACCTTCATCCGGCTATGCTCGAACATCCGGGCGAGTGCGGCCTGCTGCTCCTCCTCCGCCACCAGCCGATTCACGGAGGCATCGATCAACCGATGAAACAAGGCGTAATACGCCGTCGAAATCGCCCGCCGGATGGCCGCGTTCTTGGGCCGACTTCGCTTAGCTCGACTGATGCCGATTCTGTGACGGTCATGCAGCAGGTGCGAGCGTGGTGAGCAAGAGTTCCCGCACGGGCTTCGGGAGTTGTTCAAGACCCATGGTTTGACCGGCCTGTGGCAAAAGGGACTCGGCCCACA
>JBGSLF010000169.1:0-52876 GCA_041740855.1 Gemmata sp. | reverse complement strand
CTCCACCACCACCGCCACCGCCAGGATTGGTGTTGAGCTTGCCAAGGTCGGCACGCGGGATGAGCTTCCGTTCGATGAGTGCCCACACGCTTCCGATGATGAAGTACAAAGCCAAGCCCGCCGCGAACTTGTAGAAGAGGACGGGCATCATCACCATCATCATCTTCATCATCGTCCGCTGTTGCCGCGATTGATCGTCGGTTGGCGGCGGAAGCATGAGCAACTGCTGACCGATCATCAGCACCGCGGCGAGAATGGGCAGAATGTTGAGGAACGGCCCGAGGTAGATGAAGCTGCCGATGTTATCCGGGCTACTGATGTACGGGATTCGCTCGCCCCACCACACGGTCATATCCGGCGCGGCCAGGTTCTGAATCCACAAGAAGGGTTCCAAGCGGAAGAACACGCTCTCTTGCAAGCAGAAATACAGTCCCATCATGATGGGCATCTGAGCGAAGAGCAGCAAGCACCCGCCCATGGCCGCGAAGGGATTCACCCCGTTGGCCATCATCAATTGCATCTTGGCCCGGTTGTATTCGTTGAAGTTCTCGCCGTGCTTCTTCTTCAAGTCTTCGAGTTGTGGGGCCAGCCGCTTTTGCACCTCGATCATCTTCATGTTCATCTGCGTCTGCTTCTTGCTTGGAATCAACAGCACGAGGCGAACAATAACCGTGAGCACCACGATGCACAGTGCCCAGTTCGGCACCAGGGTGTGAATCGTCGCGAGCAACCAGTGCATTAGATTGGTGAACGCGATGACCAGATCGGACCAGTAAATGGCACTGGCAAATGAACCCAGCCAGGTGGGCGAGTGGAAGTCGGTAATGGTCTTCAGACCGAGATCATCGACATACCGATCCACGAGTTCCGGGTTGACGGCCCGTTCGCCTTCCATCAGTCCAAGCAGTTTCACCTTCGAGGGGCCGTTGTAGATCAGGTACGAGTGCGTAACGGTTTCGCCGGGTGCGAGGTCTAGAACGTCCGACGCGGCGCGAACGGTCACGTCGTCGAAGTACGGCATTTTTTGGTTCTGTAACTTATCGAACGGCAGTTCCGTGGTGGCACGCACATAAGCCCAGGGGTTCCGAGCTTCACCGCCGGCGGTGTTATCGATGGCAAGTGCGGAGGCAAAGAACTGATTGGCAACCGCCATGTACTTGAACGTGTTCTCGCCCTTGGGAACGACTTCGCCCCCGCGTTTGGCCGCCACTTCGGATGCGGTCTCGAACTGCCGCCGTGCCGCGCCCTTGAGATCCAGCCAGCTAATCAGCGCGATGCGGTGCGTCCAGGTGTACCATTCGCCCTCGATCGGAATGCCACGGGGGCCGGAAATCTGGTAGCGAAGTTGCCCCTTCCCCTTCACGCCTTCAGGCAATCGCTTAATCTCAACCTTCAGCCCCACATGGTAATCTTTCGGGCTAAGTGTGTAGGTCTTGCGGAACATCACGAAGTATGGCTGGCCGAGTTCCGCTTCGAAAACGACTTTGTGCTCGCCGCCTTCGGGGTGTTCTTCGGCGACAACATTCCAGAGCATCTCGCCCAACAGCGGGTCTGGGGTCTTATCGTCGGGGTTGGGGTAATGGAACGTGTTGTAAGCGGGTTCCGCCAGCGCGGTTTCCACTGGCACTTTGCCGGGTTGCAGATCCGGGATGGCCAGCGGATCGGCGAGGAAAAACGGCCGTGGTTGCGGAATGCCGGGAACCAGGAATAGCGGTTTCCCATCCACTTCGCGACCGAGCCGATCGGCCATCGCAAACGAGGGGAGGATGATCTGCTGAACGGCCCCGCCACGTGTGCTCAGCAGCACCTGGTTGAAGTAAGTGGATTCGCCCAGCGAGATGAGTGTGGGTTGCGGGAGCGGAGGCCGGACAGGATCCACAAGCACGGACGCATAACTGGCGGCGGCGGCGGCCACAGATTTCTTCTCTTCGCGGGCTTTCTCTGCGGCTTGCCGATTCGCGACTTCGATCGCTTCGCGTTTGGCATCTTCTGCAGCGTTGACCGCCACACCCGCGACCGACCCGAGCGCACGCCGCTTTGCCTCCGCGAGTGCGGCCGGGCTTAGCGATGGGTCGTCCTTCTTGGCGTTCTTATCCACTTCGGGCGGCTTCGGAAGCCAGTTTTTTTCCGCGTAGGTCCACAGAAAATAGAACCCGACGGCGAGGCCGGAAAACAGCAAAAGGTTCAGGACGTTGTTGCGCATGAGGCTGCCGTGCGAGGCTCTGGTTTCAGGGTGTTCGGTATTTTAGTAAATCAAAAGCCCACCCGGTCGGAACGGGTGGGCTTGGTTGCGATTCCGGCGATTCCAGCGGGGCGAGTTTAGCGGCCTTCACCGAGACGATCGCCGAGGAAATTATCGAGATCAGGGATATCGTAAATCTTATCGCGTGTCTTCTGCCATTCGTATTCTACGCGGCGAAACTTGATAACGTCGTTATCAAGCACCACATAACAGGGTCGCCAGTTGCCGTCGCGCGGTTGGCCCACACTGCCAACGTTGCATAGTGTCTTGCGGCCATCGAGTTTGTGGGCAAACTCCACTTCCTCGGGGCTTAAGAACTGCAGATTCTCGGTAAAGATGCCGGGAACGTGAGTGTGCCCCTGGAAGCAGTAACGTTCCACCAGCGCGAAGATCCGCTCCATCTTCCGCTGGTTATACACATCTTCGGGGAACACGTATTCGTTGAGTGGGTTGCGGGCACTGCCATGAACGAACAGATAGCCGTTCTCGCGATGGCTGCGGGGGCGTTCCGCAAGAAATTCCCATCGCTTCTCACGTGTCACACGCGGTTCGGCCGGGGATTCCAGTTGTTGCCGCGTCCAGAAAATGGCCCGCTCGGCGGATGGGTTGAACCCATCCGGATCGAACATCGCCCCCTGATCGTGATTCCCCAAAAGCACGAGCTTGGAATCCATGACCAGATCGATGCATTCACGCGGGTTTGGCCCATACCCGACGATATCCCCAAGGCAATAAATATCGCGAATGCCTTGGGCTTTGATGTCGGTCAGCACGGCCTGGAGCGCTTCCAGGTTCCCGTGAATGTCGCTGATGATCGCCTTCACGCCTGGAATCTCGCACGATACGGACGGGTTCATAATCTGGTTTAACTATACTCACACAACCCGAAACGGTAAACAGCGGAACATCGGATCGAGCGAAAAGGCCAAGAAGCTTTCAGACGTTCACGCCGAGTTGGCACCATCGTCTTTGCGTGGAATGCAAGACAGACCATCAGGGGGCATAACACATAGCGGAAAGAATGTTGGTGACGCGAGGCCACAGAGTGTTGCGGATTCATTCATTCACTACCCATACACCCCTCCGTGAAAGAATATCCCAAAATGAAATCATCAGATGACAGCGAAACTTTCGTGCGTGTAACGAATTTTTCGCGCGATTACGAATTTCGCATGGGATTGTGCGTGGTGGCTCTTTTGGGCTTCGCACCAACTGTGCGAGCGGGTTTACCACTCATTCCCGCTGCCGATGAATTGCGGCAGTGCGCTTACGCTTCCGCACGCGCCGATCGTGTAGTCTTTGGCCGAATCGCGGGAGTTGAAGCGGACACGGTGAAGGCGAAGCCGGTGCGAGACGTCACGCACCAGATCACCTACCGAATCTATCGCCTCGCCGCCATCGAGACACTTGCGGGCGGAAAGGCAACCACAGAAGTTCGACTTGGCGGTCCGGTGGCGGAAGGCCCTGTAGCCATCGGGCCAGAGCCTTCGCAATACCCCGACCCAGTTGCGAAGGATGCTGAAGGGCTTTACTTCCTGCAGTTGCATCACACTGGCGAGTTCTACACGCTCATCCACTTCGTTCCAAAGTATATCAAGGAAACTTTCGAACGTGATGTGAAGCGGGCCAAACGCTACTTGGGGCTTCTCGCCGATTCGGACGCGAGTTTGCGAAGCAAGGAGCCAGAAGATCGCCTTGCAACCGCGGTGCTTCTTCTCATGCGGTATCAGGCGTATCGCCTGAACACCCACCAAAAACAAGGTTATTTTAGCGGTAAAAGTGGGCTGAAACATGGGCAGAAGGGCAGATTTACCCAACTTTGGCGACCCATCACGTTTAAGACAACTTTTTGCACGGTTGTTTCTTGGTGTGTTGGACACCAAAAAAAGGATTCTTTGGCATTCTCGGAGCGACTCAAGATACGAAAGACATCGTACTTGGTTCACATTGTTGGAAACCTAAAGGTCGCTTTTCCGATGTTTGAAAATGTGAATTGGAAACGCCAAACGTCGTAACTTGGATCGCCGTTTTTAATTATTGTGATTCCAATAATTACAATTTCTAATTGCAGGAATCACAGTATTTACGGTTAGTTTATCGATGCGAAGATTCCCGCATCGACAGGCAAAATACATTTTGGGTTTGGAAAAATAAACGTGAGCTAGTCCATCGATTTTCTGAAAATATAAAAACATATACTGACCAGATTAGCCGGTCTTAAGTCCTTACCCAGTCAACATTTATGACCCGGGTACATAAAGATAAAATACGTTTTATGTTTGCGATTGATAATTAAAAATACGTTTTTTCACTTGGTATCTTTCCAAGCAAAATACGCCAAGTTTCTAACAACATATTTCAGCGATGGAACGCTAACAGAAACTAATTGATAAAGCCGCTTAGCGTCTTCATATACTTGATCTTCGTGAAGCTTGATACCTTTCTCACGTTCAATAACGCCCTTCCATATCGTTGCTTTTGGCAAGAGCCAAAATTTGCCAATACTACCATGCTTTTCAAGTTTGATATCTTTCGCAAATAAGAGTCTCTTCATTTGCCATTTGTCCGATGTGTACTTTTCGTTGATGTAACCTTCTACTTTTGCTTTTGAAATATGATGGCAAAATCCAACCTGATGTTCGATCGCTCCAAAGTGCAATTTCAAACGGTCGATATGGCTTCTCGGACATGCTTTTTCAATGGCGTCTTTTGCCGTCTCAATTGCCTGAGGTGCGACTACGATCAGATGATAATGCACTTGATTTTCAAGCGTTGGCTCCCGCACCCAAAAGGCGATGATTCCTTTTTGTCGCATGTTTCTTGTGAATTTTTTCCAGACTTCTTGGTGTTCGTCTGGCGTCATGTCGCCAGCAAATTTAACGATTGCGTGAAGTGTGTATTTTTGTGTATTTTTTGCGTTGATTAACAGGCAGATAGATAGCCTTTTGGATTCATTAAAATATCCATCAAGGCTTTTCCAACCAGAAGCAAATTTTTGATTACCGCTACATTCAACATTTACTTGATAAATTTTGTGATGATTACTATCTAACATTGCTAAACCTTTCATAATCCACACCCAAACTTTGGCGAGAGGGTGTGGATTTTTCTTTGTACTTTATCTATGTCCTACTGTGAACACCTCGCTACGCTCGGTGTACACTGGGCAATCAGAGCATTGCCCAGTGTTGTCGCCTTTACAGCTTCGCATTTGTCTGTCTTATTTTCGTTCATTCTTACTTTTTGTTGTAGTCGGCAAATGTCGTTTTAATGTATTAGTTATACAGTTCGAGAAATTTTGATCGTTCCGGCTGGTTCGACATCTCCTAACCCTTGGGATTTCTTGCGAGAAAAATGTTCGCAGCAAGGGCGGTCTGTCAGCGTTGCTTGCAAGAACCGATGGGTTATAGGTCGAGTCCATACAGCTTGGCGACTACCTGCAAGGCGTTGTCCAATTTTTGAACAGCTAGCTCTGTGAACGGCTTGATATAGTTTTTATTGTGAGTGTCACCTCCGCCTTCACCTCTGAATAATCTCGCCTCACTTTCGCCTACGTGGTCTTGAATCAATTGGGCTGTGGTTTTCCGCAAAGCTTTATGCGGTGGTAGGTTGTGTTGCTTTGCAAATACAGAATAGGCGGATTCCAATTTTCGTTTCGTGCTGTCAAACACTAAACTCTCAAGTGTACATTTCCACAATAACCAACTTCCTGTTATTTGACTTTGTTTATAGGCAAGCTTTTGTCTTGACCTAACAAGACGATTATCTTGAATCATCTCGGGCTTCAACGTCCTGATATCTCCCCAATAAGCACCAGTATTCAATCCTATCAATAATGCAAATCTCACACTGCCTGTTGCATACTTTAACGCCAATTTAACTTGGTCAATCGTGTACTGTACTTTTTGACCTTCAGGGCAAAGTATCCTGTAATCAGGATTACGAATAAATCCATAACTAACGTTGTGATCGGATTCGATTCGTTTAAGGAAAGTGATCACGGTTCTGACTTGGTTTACTTGTGTACGTTTGCCCCATGTTGCATGCTTTGTTACCGCCGAATGATACTTTCTCCAGTGATGTACATTCACCTCTTGAACGCTGATATCACCTGTTTGTTCGGTGAATAAACCGACAGCTTGTCTCACTTGATAGTGCCCGTGGTGTCCTTTCGCCAAATGCCGTTTGATGTACATTTCGGCTTCGTGTTTGATACCGTCTTTTACCTTCGGCTTGGTTGGCGGAAGCGGTATTAAAGAATTCAAAAGTCCAATGCCCAATTCGTCCGAGTCCAGCCCGAGTATCTTTGCTGCGTATTCAACATCAGGATGAAGTACTGGAATATCAGCGTAATCAATACTGTGGGCAGGTACATTGATCGCTTCAGTGAGCATGCCCTTGAATCGCATTAAATCGCCTTCAGAGCGATTCTCCGCCTGCAATCGAGTGATCATATACTCGATACTGGCAATTCGATCAGGAAGCGGTGAAAGCGATTTTAAAGCAATCTGATGCGAATCAGCGACATCTTGCAGATACCTCCGCCAGTATTGTGCCGATGCCCGTTCACTCTTCGGGATTTCGACGCCATAGCGTTTGCTGAGTTGGCGAATTGAAACTTGGATTCCTTCGCCTCTTAACCGCCATGTTGCTGTGCTGTGGTCGTATGTGCCCGTTTTCTTCGATCGCATATCAGACATCGCCTACTCTCCGCTTGCCCTACCCAAACTGGTGCCCAAACAACGACGCTACCCAAATGTGTCGAACGTTGAAAGAGCTAGAAATCAAGGGTGTTTGACGTACTTTTGATCGGGCTTGCGGAAATTGAATCATGCGTATCGCCTGTGCAAGACCGAGCCGATCCCCGCCCGTGAGAGCAAATTAATCCTTGCGGCGTTGGCTGAAGTAGATTGGGGCCACGATCAAGACACGCCGCTGCATCCGTTCCGCGTGGTGCATGAAGAGTGGCGGCTCTGGCGGCATTCGCTCATAAAGCCGGGCACGGTTCTGGTCAACGTGCCAACCTTGCCAGGAAAGACGTTCGCCGAGCAGATGGCGGTCCTCCGGGAATGGATGCAAACGCACCGCGACACTTATCGCATCCAACGCACCGCTCTGGAATAGACCGCATCAGGTTAACCTCGCACTGTAACGAACGCCTGCAAGCTGACGCGGTTTTTTGTTGCCATAGGCGTTCCTCTCTTGCTAGCGTCACATACTACGCGGCTCTGATGACTTTCACATTAAGTGTTCGCCCGCAACGGGAAGCATCCACTCGCACCAGAGAGAGACTGAATATGCATCAGCGAACTTGTTGGGTGGCAGTTGTGCTGTGTGGCGTTCTGGTTAGCCTGAACGCAGGTTGCGATTCCGTCGCCAAAGTAAAGCCCAAGGCGACCGAGAACAATACGACCGCAGAGAAGAAAAACAAAGCCCCGACCCCAGTGGTTAAGACGCCAGCGACAAAGACGCCGATAGATAACACGCCAGCGACAAAGACGCCCAGCGGCACGGTGCCTCAAGGAAAGATCCCCACCGGCAACCAAGGTGGTGGCCCAGCTGGTGGCGATAACACGTTTCGCCTGGTCGATATTGACACGATCGAACTGAAACGTGGCGGCTCAAAAACCTTTGATGTGGCGATTATTCGCGGTGGAGGGTTGAAAGGCCGATTCTTGTTTTCGCTATACACCAAAATGGTAGCTCAAACAAAAGGGATCACATTCAGCCCGGCGGACTGGGTGCTCAATGCCGATCAGAGCAGTGAGACGATAACCGCTAAGGCCGCTGCCGATTCCGCCGTTGGCACCTTCACCTGGAATTTAACCATTCGCCCCCAATATGGGAAAATCTCGAACCATACGTTTACGGTAATCGTGACACCGTAAGCGGTGCGTGCGAGCGAACACCTTATCAACGCGAAAATCGCTTTTCATTGCGTCGCTAGGGTGTGCCCGCATCGGGTGGCGTATCGTCGAGCAGTACCGACAGCGACCGTTGCGGATTGCTCAAGAAACCCCTGGTAACCAGATAGTGCTCGGTGTCCGCATAGGCGACTTCGCGAATGCCGTTGCCATCCAACTGATAGATGAGTGCATCCGGGTACGCCATGATGATGGGCGAGTGTGTGGCGATCACGAACTGCCCACCCCGATTGATGTAGTCGTGCAGTAGCCTCAGAAACTGGAGTTGCCGTTGCGGCGATAACGCGGCCTCCGGTTCATCCATCAGATACAGGCCGTTGGAGCGGAACCGGTTCTTGAACAGCGCGAAGAAAGATTCGCCATGCGATTGTTCATGCAGTGATTGCCCGCCGTAAGATTCGATGAGTGGTGGCCCGCTGAGGCCCGACATTTTGAACTCCTTGTCCAACCGCTCAATGTCTGTCGCCACGTTGTAGAAGCTCTCGGCGCGGAGGAAGTAGCTATCGCCGGGCGTGGCGGGGGCCTTCGCCAATCGCACGCATTCATCGAGAGGTGAATGCGAAGCACGCGTGGCGAAGTTGAAGTTCCGACTGCCACCCTCGGGGTTAAGCCCGCATTCGACGGCGATGGCTTCCAACAGTGTGGATTTACCCGAGCCATTCTCGCCGATCAGGAATGTGACTTTCGGGTGGAACGGCAGCGTGGTGAGACTGCGAATCGCCGGGAGGTTGTACGGGAAGCGGTTAGCATCCTTAATCCGCTCGCGCAGCAACTCCAGATGAATCAGGTATGGTCCCGGTCGGCTCTTCCACTTCTTCGCCATACGCCCCTCTGTGCCACGCAGATTTGGAAGGATCGCGAACCTTCACTTGGATTAACGCTTGAGTTGATCCGCAATCCGTTTCTTCCAGGCCGGGTACTCCGCATCCAGTAACTTCTGCGGCCAAGTGCCATACCACGCATAACCATTTCGCCGCTCGTAGCCGATATCCGCGATGCTCGCCTTGGGTACGCCATCGCGGTCGGCGAACACCGGCTTGTTGGTTCCAATCTCGTAGAACCTGGCCCACTGCGGCGGGGCGGTTGCGTCCTTCACCACCACTCGGTTCGTTCCCTTTGGCGATTTCTCATCCTTCACGGTTGCGATGCGAATGCCTGTTAACTTCGCCGATTCGAGCCACGCGACTGCGGCATCGATCGCGGCGATCACTTGCGGCGATGGGTTATCCAGGCTCATGAGCAATCGGGTAATACCGACGGATTCGGACCCACTTAAGGTAGCCAGTTCGTAAGAGCGGGCCACGCGCGGAGCGAAGTTAATCTCATCGTGTTGTGCACACCATGCGGTGAGCTTGCCATCGATTTTGATCTGGCACTTCAGAATGCACGAGACGCCGCGATCGAAAGCCTTCGCGGCGTTCTTGCGGCGGGTGTCGTCCACGAAGGCGTAACCTTTCGCATTCGCGATTTCACGCACGAATTCCATGAGCCGGACCATCGCGTTATCGTTGAAGGTGATGTGCCGATGGTAGCCGTTGCCCGGCGGTTGATACTGCGGCCATCCGCCGTTGGGGTATTGCCCATAGAGCACGTAATCGAGGCCGCGATGAAATGCGTCGCGGTACTTCGTGTCGTTCGTTGCGTTGGTGATTCGAGCAAGGAAACGGAGTTCGTCTGTGGTCGCACCGTTATCGTAAGTCGGCTTCAGATTCTTGCGGTCGCCGGTGTACGGCTTGGCGGTGGTCGATTCGTTCTTGGGCCACCCGCCCAACTCCGATTGGTAGGACAGGATGTTCGCTGCAATCATCTTCGCCTCGTCGCTGGCGAACCACGCATCGGGCTTCTTGAGGAACTCGCTCGGATTGGCCATCGAAGGGCCAACGATGATGGATGCGACAACAACGGAGAGCATACATCTGAGGAGCACGGGAAATCCTCCAGTTAAAGTGGGGATCAGGAGAGCGCGCGTTCGTGAGGCGTTGGGTTTTGCGGAAAGCAACACGCAAGCCGCGTGGGTCTTGGTAAAGGATCGTTCACCATTTCCGTTTCGGTAGGCTTGCACCATCTGGCACGATTTTCCTTCCTGGTGGTGCGCGGAACAAGAGGCTGCCGAATGAGAAATCGAAGTTAACGGCGTAAGTGTTCGCGAACGAAAAAGCCGAGTGTGGTTGCCATGATGCGAGTGAAGTTGGCGACTTGCAGCAAGGCGACGGTTGTTCGGTGTGGGCAGGCCGGAGCCACTGTTGGTGAGTCTGCCGGTTGCGTGCGATGATTTGCCCGAAGCGGAACTGGTGTCATGCTTGTGCAGGAGAATGCCACAAGGTTCACTGGGAATCCACGGAGTCTGTAGATGGTCCCCACGCTTCTTCTGTCTCTGGCTCTCACTCCGAGCGTTGATATAAGCGGCGGGGCCAGAGCAGATCCTCTCGGGCCGAAAGCATACCCGCCGGTGTATGTGCCTGCGGAAGCGCCGAGCGGATACCTTTATCAGCCTGCGGTCGATCTTCGCACGGTGCCGCGACTTCCTGCGGTGAAATACGCACCAAAGGCGGGCGACTTGCTCTTACTCAGCGACCCGGACCCGCTGTTTAACGTTCTGTATGTGGTCGCGCGAAGCGGCAAACCGGGCCACTGCGCGATGGTCGTCACCATGCCGGATGGGCAACTGGGTGTGCTTGAATCCGGCTTCAGCTTCACGCCCTGGACGCGAGTGACCCCGCTGGATTACTGCATCAACTTGTATGCGGGGCATGTGTGGGTGCGGCCGCGCGAAACGCCGCTTACGCCGGAACAGGATCGCCGATTGACCGAGTTCGCGATGATCGCCAACGGCGGCGAATACAACCTGCGGAAGTATGCGTGGCAGCTCACGTTCTTCCGCTCGCGCAACCCAATTGTCACGCGATTCGTGGGCAAGCCGGTTGGCCCGGGCGAAAAGTATGTGTGCGTGCAGATCGTGATGGAAGCGCTGGTGTATGCCGGGTTGATCGATGCGAAGACCGCACGCCCCTCGGCCACGTATGGGCAAGACTTGTTCTACGATCGCTCGCGCAATCCTTACATCGATCGTCACCCGCCGCTCGCCTGTCGCGGTTGGGGTGCCCCGCAACTGTGGACGCCGATTCCCGGCACCGCCCTGCGCGGCAGCAGTCGCCCGCAACCGTCGCAACCCTGGCCCGGTGAAGGCGGCGCGTTCCTCGTGAACCCGATTCCCACCGGCGACGGCACACCACCCACGCCCACCATCATCGAGTTCGTGCCGAGTCAGCCGGTGCCGATTGCCACGGTGGAACATCCGCCGCAACGTATCGGCTTCTTCGACCGCCCATATCGCCTGTTCTCACGCCGCCGGTAAGCCGTCATGTGGATGGAGCGAGTCCGACACTCACGCCTCGTTCCAGATCCGCCAGAACAGATCGCCCACCATAAAAACAGCGTAGATGACAGGTATGGATAGCATCTGCAACAACTCGCCCGGGCTTTGATTAACCAGTTCCACAAGATTAAATGTCATCGATTCGATACTGACATCCGATCGAAAGACCGCCGGTGCGAACGCCGCGCAGCCTTTAGCAGTCAGCGCAAAGCCCGCTGTTGCGGCAACGAGCAACCACTTCTTCCATGTCGGGCGGATGGCGAAGTGGATCTCGCCGCGCAACGGTTGGTTGCCAACCTGTGCGTCGTAATCCATCCGCACCAGATGCGTAAACAGCGAATTTTCCACCACCGTGAGGATGAATTGCTGCTCGCCCGGCGGGCTTGTGATCGGCTCCACTTCGATTCGCCCGGTCGACGTGTAAACACGGATCGACCCCGTGTCCGTGTGCGAGGCGATGATGGTCAGACGATAGCGTGTCGTCCCACCGTGGACATGATAAACGCCTGCCTTGCGAGTGACTTCGCGGGAACTATCTTCGTTCTTCAAGATTACGGTATCGTTGGTGAACGAACGCGGTTCCAGGAAGCGGAACGGTTTCGCCGTTTGGCGCTCGTCGCCGGCGAGCGGAACCGGCAGCGTTTCGGTTGTCTCGATGGCGATGCCATCGATGTCCGCGTTCATCGTGAAGCCAACCGAATCGCCCCGCGCGATCAGTTCAAACTTCAACTCTTCGGATGGCCGCATCACCGCTCGTCGCAATCGCGTGGGGCCGGCAATCAGGCATTCGGCTGGGCCTACGAACAGTTGCATGTTGCGCAATTCACGAATGGACTCGTTAACGGCGTGTATCTCCAGTTTGGTCGAATCTTCGTAGCCACAGATTCGTTCGCATGAAAGTCGCAGACCAGAAACCGGCAGCACCACAACTGGCATTGCCGGCAGCGAGACCAGTTCGCCGTTGCCCGTTCCGTCTGGATTGACTTGCAGGAAGAACTTCGCGAGATCATAGTTGCCGGGGCGATGGAAACGGAGGCTCACAGTCAGCCGCACGGAGTCGCCGGGTTCCAGGCGGATTTCCTGCGTCCAGAGATCGAAGTTGAACTCGATACCCGGTTCTGTGGTGCTAAGTCCGGACATGGGAATGATCACCGCCCGGCTCGCGTGTTCGGGCATTGTCACGAGCATCCGCAGCGGAAGCATGCGACCCGCTTCCACCCGATGCCAGACCGTATCGGGAACAAGCTCAATGATGGGTGTCATGCCGGGTCCTGGGTTTGAGCCGAGAGCGCGTTCGCGGAGTCCTGCGAACTCTTGCTTATCGCGTCGCACTTCTCCCTGGCGAAGACCGCCAGCCGCATGAGATAAGTCGATGCGATTTCCGTGCGAATCAGTTCGTCCAGCTTCTCGCGAGACGCTTCGTCGTAATCCATGCGAGTGCGTCCCACGCTCTCCAGAGCTTGAATCTTCGCTTCGAGTTCCACCGGCAGAAGATCCGGAATCACCTGCGCTTCGTATCTCGCATCAATCGCCTGCATGCCGGCTTGAAACGCCTGTTGTCGCACGACCCAGAGGAAGTGTTTGTCTTTTTCGCGCTTGTAAAGATAGTCGTTGATCAGATTTTGAATCTCGTCGTTGTACCTGTAGCCGAGGCGGGCCAGATAGATGGTGACCGGCAACGCATGACTCACTTTTGCCAGTTGCAGCCGCAGCACCGGAAGGTTGTTCGGTTGCAAGACCGAGCATTCGCGAAGTTCAATTCCCAGCGGAGCGAAGATCGCCGTACCGCACACTTCAAAGAAGGAACGCAGGTGGTCGATGTGTTCAGTTGTGCTATTCCAGTCCGTCGTGCTTAAGGGCGCGGGCTGGATTTCATTACGCTTGTACAGGTAATCCAGGTGCGGTTCCACAATCACGACATCGAGCTTCTTCCGAAACGCGAGATCGAATTGTTCCAAAGTTAACCGAATTGCTTGTTTGCGGACGAGCATCGCGGACATCTCCTCACGTGTGAACGGCACGTTGGGATCGCCCAGTTCATCATAGAGTTGCAGTAGTTCCGGAGTGTTCCGCAGCCACGCCCGAACACGAGATTGATACATCTTCAGGAGTTGTTCATCCTCTGGGAAGATTAACGCCGTCACTTGATCCATCCGAATGCGATCGCGGAACTGCCGCTCCATCAAGCTGTGCAATCGGATCCGAAGTCCCAGCGTCATGGTGAAGAGCACAACGATGTTCGGGAGCGTGTTGTACAACTCGCTGAGGTGAGCGAAAAAGTCCCGCCAATCGTTATCGCTATCGAAGAGTTCGTTGCGGCCTTCCGCCTGGTCGAATGTCAGCAGCAACACGCGTGGGGAACATGGGAACGCACTGGAAGCCAATTGACGCGACACTGCGGGCGAAAAGAGGTGTGCGAACAGTTTCACCGCGTCCATGCGAGAGTAATCGCGATCCGGGCGTTCGGCCGCCCCGAGTCTACGTGTGAAATAGTCGCGATCCCCCCGCCCGCGAAACCAGTGCAGCACCCGTTCTTCCGGGCCGATGCCGGTTTCGTGAGGCTCCGGATAGAGATAAAGCAACAGCACACGCAGTGCATAACGATGGAAGAGATTGGAACGCTCCGCGAGAAAGCGATCGCAAACGTAGGCGGTAAACTTCGCGAAATCGAACTCCGCGAACACACGCGGATCACGCTCCGCCGTCATCTTCTTGAGTCGTTCATGGGAGCGGATTCGGTGAGGACGGAAGAAGCGAACGAAGCGATTGCCGGAGCGACGTGCCAGATAGCTTTTCCACGAGATGGGATTCTCCAGCAGCAATTCCACCGCGCGGAATCCGATGGCCCGAATCCGATCTCGCAGCGGATGATCTTCGCTCGGAGTGGGTTCAATCAGCGCGCTGATCACCCAGTCCAACAGTTGATCCGTGAATTCGTTGATGCGCCAGTGATTGGAACCACCCACGAAGATTTGCCCGTGTTCCGCTATGGATTCGGGCGTGTGGAACGTCCGCAAGAGGTGCGTCTTTCCTGTGCCAGCCGCACCGGCAATCAGCACCACTTGCGAGGGTGTTTCTTCATCACGCACTTTGCGAATGACTTCCCGGATGTAATCGCGTGCGGCGGCGTTCATCTCAGGAATATCGACTTCCACCGGGTCGCTTGTCGCGGTACACACGCGGTTATCGAAGGGCGATACGTTCCCCACCGCTTCGGACTGCGGCATCTTCCCTTTGAAGTCACGCAGCAATTCGTAATGCTTGCGGTCGAGGTCGGATTGCATCAGTGAACTCATGGTTACTGCCACCGGATGAAGTAGTACAGACGATCGTCGCGATGAATGGCGAGTTCAGGTTCTTTGGCCATATGCACTTCATTGATCTCATGTAGTTCAATGATTCTGTCTGAACTGGCCTTCCAGAGTTCATCCTTGAATTCCTGCACACTGGTTGACGGGCGGCGTTCTTTCACTTCGTGGTAAAGCCGCGGAATCTCGACGAGTTTGTCGCGAAACTCCACAAACCGACACAGATGATCGTAAGCGGCTTTGATGGCGGTTCGCAGATCGGTGATAACCGGAGCGACGGGAGGCGCGGCTGGTGTTGGCACTACCGGTTTAGGTACATCAACCGCTTTGGTGCCATTGGTTGGCGAAGGCGACGATCTGCTGCCGAATCGCCGCTGGAGTTCCCCCAACAGTTGCTGCGGAGCGACGCCGTGATCGAACAAGCGAGTCGAATGCGTCAGGATCTTGCCGAAGTCCGCTTTCGCCGGGGCAACCTCGTACCAGGGCTTTTGCGGCGGAGCTTTGGTGCCGTATTCGCCTTTCGGGTAAGCGAAGAGTTTCCCTTCCGCAACGAGTTTCGCAATGGTGTTGTCGAACGCTTCAGCGGCTTCCGGCCCTTGCTTTCCGCCGGGTTTGCCGAGCTTGCCAACCTTCACCGGCTCGTCGCCTAGCGTGGCCACTTTCTCACGCACATCCCGTTCAGTTAGTTCCGCAATCGATGGCGGCGCTTTGGTGGCGTATTCGCCTTTCGGGTACGCGAAGAGTTTCCCCTCAGCGACGAGCTTCGCGATGGTGTTATCGAACGCTGCAGCGGCTTCTTGTCCCATTTTGGGACCAGGCTTGCCGAGTTTGTTCACCTTCACCGGTTCATCGCCCAGCGTGGCCACTTTCTCACGCACCGCCTGTTCCGTGAGTTGCGTGATCGATAGCGGCGCTGTTAACGCGTACTTCACCTTTCCTTTGCCACCTGGCCCTTCATGGCGATAGAACCCTTCTGACTCCAGAACCGCAGTAATCTCTTCCTCGGAAGGCATCGGGGGGCGTGGCTGTTTCTTGTTGCCTTTGGGGTAAAGCGGCTTCAATTGCTTCTTCAGATCTCCAAGCGGCAACGGAGCACCGGCAGATTTGAGCAAGTTTTGCAAATGATCCGCAAGCGTGGGTTCGACTGGTACATCTGGCTCGGCGTGTGATTGTTCATTCATGGATTCGATCCTGATATCGCGGTGGGAGAAGGGTAACACAACTTTCCGTGAGGAGCATCATTGTCGCAGGAACTGAGGGAAATGGCCGCTAGATTTGGCGAGTGCCGTTTGGGATAGCGAGACACAACCGGCACGCGGAGCGGTGCCGCCGGCTATTGCGAGTGGGGCATGAAGGGCGGGGTGTTATGAAGTTCTCCGCACAGGAGTCGAACCTGTCTGCCGGGCTTCGGAAACCCAGTACCGCGTCCGTCGGGCGGAGAGTGTTGGAAAGTCCAGTGTGCTGGAATCCTAGAGGCTTTCCAGTCAGGATGGCAGGAATCGAACCTGCTTGCACGAGTTCCCAAAACTCGGGGCCAGCCAATGGCCCACATCCTGAAATCGTTGGCAACGTGTCGAAGGTGCGTGCCACACGGTCAGCTTGGCTTCTTGCCTTGCCTTCTGCTCATCGTTGCGAAGTCCCGGCGGCTGGAGTTGAACCAGCTCCTCCGCGTTTTCAGCACAGCGCTACTACCGAGTTAGCTTCACCGGGTTGTTGTCGCGATCACGCACTTGTGGCCCGAACAGTGCCTCGCCAGGGGATCGAACCCTGCGTCTGCCGGTTAAAAGCCGGCTGCTTCGCCATTGAAGCATGCGAGGCAATTTCTTCAGTTCCGGGAGCTGGAATCGAACCAGCGACATCCTGCTTCAAAGGCAGGCAACGGCTACCAACACCGAATATCCCGGAGCGGGTTTGATCAGTTGCCAGGGCAGGAATCGAACCTGCGACGCACGCCTTCAGAGAGCGGCTTCGGTACCAGCACCGAATCCCCGGCAAGCTCAACCAGCAGCGGTGGCAGGAATCGAACCTGCAGTTTCCGCTTTAACAGAGCGGCGCCTTACCATTCGGCTCCACACCGCTGGATGAAGTTCAAGAACGCACGCGCAAACGCAAGAAGCCGAGCGTTCCTTGCGGTAACGCTCGGCCTCGGGAACTGGCCCGATGTTGCCTGTGCGTCACCCCGAAAAGGGCGGTTGATTGAACGGCCGGAACCCCTGGCACGGTTGTGCGGGTTGCGGGTTCATTGGTGATGTGGGGAACCGTTTCATGGCTTCATTCGCCTCGTAGGTTGTCACTATTCAAGACGTGATACGCAGAAAATGGTTCGCACCGGACAGCGAGATTTTTGCGAATCCCCGATTCGCACGTCCGGCATTTGCTTGCCCACGCCACGCGGCCGGGTTAAGACAACGAACGTATCGCCGTCCCCATCGACCCCGTGCGGAGCCTTTCCATGGCCAGTACCCCCGAGAAGCGGATTCAGGAACTTCACCTCACGTTGCCACCTGCACCCAAGCCGGTTGCCGTGTACAAGACCGCGATCCGGCACGGCAATCTGCTGTACATCTCCGGTCACGGCCCGCTGAAAGCGGACAAGTCCATGATCACAGGTCGGCTTGGCAAAGACATGACACTGGATCAGGGGAAAGAAGCGGCCCGCCAGGTGGGGCTTGCGGTTCTCGCCACGGTTCGCGACACGCTTGGCTCGCTCGATAAAGTGAAGCGTCTGGTGAAGACCTTCGGCATGGTCAACTGCACCGACGATTTCCTCGATCAGCCGAAAGTCATCAATGGCTTCTCCGAGTTGATGAAAGATGTGTTTGGCGAAGATAACGGCGTGGGGGCACGCAGCGCCGTGGGCCACAATTCGCTTCCGGGCAATATCGCCGTCGAAGTTGAGTGCATCTTCGAGATCGAGTAAGCACGGTAATCGTGGGAAGCCCCTTGTCACAGACGGGGCTTCTGTTGCGTTGTCGTACGCAGCCATCGCACTTGGCGATTACGATTTGCCAACGGGGACCATCACATGAGCGACCCGCTCTACAAGCCCATGACGGCTTTCTTGATCGGGCTGGGCATCGAAGAGATGTCGCACACCGGGAAGTCGTATATCGGGCACTTGATTGCGGTTCACCGGTTGATGGAAGAAAGCGGTTGCGACAGAGATAGCTGCCGCGCCGCGTTGTTCCACTCGATCTACGGCACCGAAGAATTCCAGCGCTTCCAGCTTCCGCTCGAACGCCGCGACGAAGTTCGTGCCCTGATCGGCGAGCGAGCCGAACGCCTTGCTTATCTCAACTGCGCGATGGATCGCGCTTCGTTCGATGCCGCTTTGCAACAACACGAGCCTCCTTACCCCATGCGTGATCGCTTCACGGGAAATGAAGTGCAACTTAGCCAGGACGACTTCGATGAACTGTGTCAGGTGCATTTGTACGATTGGCTCGAACAAGTCCCGCGATCGCGGCGTGGCTACGGTTATCGCCGCACCGCCTATCGCGACATCGCCGAGCGCCTGGGTGCGACCGCCATCGCGGCTTATGATCAAGTCTTCGTCAACGAACCGCCACCCGTGAACTAAAACTGCGATGAACGCAGTGCGGAGTATTGACATGTATCGATGGCTTCCTCTGGTTCTGTGTGGCGTGCTCGCGTTTTGCCAGTCTCCGCTTCACGCAGACGATTCGATCGAATGCGATTTACTCGTCGTTGGTGGCAACGAGTCCGCGGTTGCCGCAGCCGTGCAGGCCAGCCGGCTTGGTGTGAAGCACGTTGTGCTTGTCAGTGATATCGCCTGGCTGGGTGGGCAATTCAGCAGTGAGGGCGTGGGAGCCGTCGATGAATGGACCACCGTAAATAATGAGCGAGTCGAGTTCCCGCGGTCTGGGATGTTCTTGGAAGTTGTGCAAGCCATTGAAGCGACCAACCGCAAGAAGTATGGCACCGCGCAGCCCGGCAATTGCTTTTGCGCGCGACTGACCATTGAACCGAAAGAAGCCGCACGCATATTCGAAGAATTGATTCGTCCCGAAGTGAACGCAGGGCGGCTCACGGTCGAACGCGGTTGGGAGCCGGTCATAGTAGAACTCGATGGCAACCGCGTGAGTGCCGTTCATTTCCAGAAGGGTAAAGCGAAGCGGGAAATTCGCGCCAAACTCACCATTGATGCTAGCGATTGGGGCGATGTGATTCGCCTGAGCGGGGCCAAGTGGGCCGCTGGTCCAGATGCGAAATCGCGATTCGATGAAGTGAGCGCACCCGAGAAGATTACCGAAGAGAACCGCCGTGAGATGAATCCACTCACCTATTGCCTGACACTGCGAGGCAGCACAACCGATGAAGTGATTCCCAAGCCGGAGGGCTACGATCCTCAACGCTATTTCGGCGTAAGCCGCGAGACGAAGAAAGAATTCGATGCCGCAGGTTGGCCCAAAGCGGTGTTGCGGATGAATGTGCCCGCCTTCGCCGATACCGTGCACGCGGATGGACCGTATTCGCCGCCGGTGAATGTGTATACGCACCGTCGTCTGGTCGATGCGGTTCACCTCAAGCGAGACTTCGCAGACGAATGCTTGTTCTTGAACTGGCCCGTGCAAGATTACCCACTCGATCAGTGGCCCAAACCGGTGGCCGACGCACTGGAGGCGATGGAACAAGGTGCCGCACGCAAAAACATCGTCGAGTTATCTCCGACGCAGCGGCAAATCGTGTTCGCGGATGCGAAACGCCATTCCCTCGGGCTTTTGCATCACTTGCAGACCATCGAACCGCGGTTTCGGAAGCTGCGATTGACCGATGAATTCCAGACACCCGACCGCTTGCCGCCGAAGCCGTATGTTCGCGAAGGGCTTCGCCTGGAAGCGTTAGCCATGCTTCGCGAACAAGATTTGCGCACACCGCACAAGGAGCCAAAGTGGGCGAAGGCCATGCCCGCCGATGGCGTGTTCGGTTTCCAATTTAACATCGACTTCCACCCCACACGGCGGCAGTTTCTCCATAACTCTCCTGCCGATCCCTGGGCGACCGTTCACACCGCGACGAGAAACTGGAGCACGCACACCGATCGCAGTACGTTCCCACTCCGCGGCTTGGTTCCCATTGAACGCGATGGCTTACTCGGAGCATCGAAGAATATTGGCGTGAGTAGCATCGTCAGCAGTGCGATCCGATTACATGGGCAGATGATGTTGTGCGGTCAAGCGTCCGGCACGGTTGCATTCGTGGCGTTGAAGCACAGGTTGCAACCTCGGCGCGTGGCAGCCGATTCCCTCCGCGTTGCCGAAGTGCAACGGTTGCTGCTCTCGGGTGCGGGTGGGCCAGGCGTGCTGCTGTGGCCTTACCACGATCTGCCGCCCAATCACCCGGCGTTCATCGCTGCGAACATGCTTTCTCTCAATGGGATCTGGAAGCCGGACGCCGACTCGGTGTTCTTCAAGCCGGATGCCACCATTTCCGCCGACGATTGGACCGCGCTGCGAATGCGTGTGCCACTCGATGTGCGGAAGCGGTTGCCCGAGCAAGAACCTTCGTCTCGCACCACTGCGGTCCGCCTAGTCGCCAAGGAAATGGAAATCCTGGCACCGTGACATCGGGATTAACCGGTTGTGCGATCCCGAACATCTCGGAGTTCTGGAGAATTTGTGCGGGTGTTGCGGGATTGAATTGACTCCGCGCGAACGTCCGACTATCTTCTAGCTTCGAGAATGACGTTACAGCGTTGCTCTCGCGCTCTCCCAATACCTGCCGAAACTGCCCGACATTACTCGGGCCTCACCGGAACGACTGCGGTCGTTCTAGCTGGAATAACACAACCCATCCCCTTAATCGCAATCTCGACCTCCAAGAAGGAGTCCGCCCGTGAATCTGTTGAGCCGTTGCATGGGTTCACCAATGAACCGCCGCAATTTCCTCCACGTTGGTGCTGTTGGGGCGTTGGGCCTCACACTCGATCAATACATGCGATTGCAGGCGGCCGAACCTGCGACCGCCAAGAAGCCAAAAGCGGAAGCGTGCATTCACATCTTTATGCCGGGCGGCATGGCGCACCAGGAAAGTTGGGATCCGAAGCCCAACGCACCGATCGAATATCGCGGCCAGATGGGCACGGTGCAAACGAAGCTCGAAGGTGTTCACTTTAACGAGTGCCTGCCGAAGACCGCGGGCATCGCGGACAAGATCACGGTTGCCCGCGCGATGACGCACGGCGAAGCCGCTCACGAACGCGGAACGCACAACATGTTCACGGGCTATCGGCCCAGCCCCGCCATCACCTTCCCGAGCATGGGTAGCGTGATTAGCCACGAACTTGGCGTGCGGAACAACCTGCCACCGTATGTTGCCGTGCCCAGCATGCCCACGAACTTCGCCGGCAGCGGTTACCTTAGTAGCAGCTTCGCCCCGTTCAGCCTGGGTAGCGATCCGGCCAGCGGCGGCTTCCGCGTGCAAGATCTCTCGCTTCCTGGCGGCGTAACGGCCGACCGCTTCGCGACGCGGCGCAACATGCTGGACGCTGTGAACGCGCACTTCGCGGGCAAGGAAAAGAGCGACAACCTCGATGCCATGGACACGTTCTATCAACGTGCTTACGGCCTCATTAGCAGTGACAAAGCCAAGGCTGCCTTCGACATCAACGCCGAAGATGCCAAGCTCCGCGATGCCTATGGCCGCAACGCCGCCGGTCAGCGCATGCTGATGGCTCGCCGGTTGGTTGAGAGCGGCGTGCGATTCGTCACGCTCACCTATGGTGGCTGGGATTTGCACAACGGCATCGTGAACGGAACGAAGAACCAGCTTCCACAGTTCGATCAGGCGTTCGCGGCGCTGATTGGCGATCTGGAAACACGCGGCATGCTCGATAGCACGCTGATCATGGTGTCCAGTGAGTTCGGCCGCACGCCGAAGATCAACGGCACCGCCGGCCGCGACCACTGGCCCAAGGTGTTCTCCGTGGTGCTCGCCGGGGGCGGCATCAAGAAGGGTTCCGTTTACGGCAAGTCCGATTCGACCGCTAGCGAACCGGAAGAAGACGGCTTAACTGTGGAAGATCTGGCCCACACCGTTTACCAGTGTCTGGGCATCGATGCCGAGAAGAAGCTCATGTCGCCCGGCGATCGTCCTATAGACATCGTTCGCGAAGGCCACACCCGCAAGGATTTGCTGGCCTGAGTTGAATAGTGGAGTTGCTCGCAGAAGGGCATGGAACACACGAAGGACACCAACGAGAATCCCATGAAGAACGGTTTTTTGCTTCGTTTGGTCTTGGTCGCGTTTGCGATCGTTGTGCCCTTCTGTGGCAACTCCTCCGCCGCCTCGCCATCGCTTACCGCCATTCAACCGCGTGGTGCGCAGCGTGGCACCGATGTTGTCCTCACGTTTTCCGGCGCTCGCCTCGCCGATGCGCAAGAAGTTCTCACGTACTATCCCGGCATTGCCGTTAGCAAGCTGGAACTGACTAACGACACGAGTTTGAAAGTAACCGCGACCGTCGCCCCGGATTGCCGTCTGGGCGAACATGCGTTCCGCATTCGCACCGCAACCGGCGTTTCGGAGCTTCGCACCTTCTGGGTCGGGGCGCTGCCAGTGATTGAAGAGATCGAGCCGAACAGTGAGTTCGAGAAGCCGCAGCCGATTGCGATGAACGTCACGGTGCACGGTATTGTGCAGGCCGAGGACGTGGACTACTTCGTGGTGGAATGCAAGAAGGGGCAGCGGTTATCCGTTGATGTGGAAGGGATGCGACTCGGCAACACCTTCTTCGATCCGTCTGTCGCGATTCTCGATTCGCGACGATTCGAAATCGCAACCGGCGATGATTCCCCGCTCTCCGCTCAAGATGGTGGTTGCTCGATCATGATCCCGGCGGATGGCAAGTATATCGTGCAGATTCGCGAGAGTGCGTATGGGGGCAACGGAGCTTCACAGTATCGGTTGCACATCGGGAACTTCCCACGGCCTACGGGGGTGATTCCCGCTGGCGGCGCACCCGGCCAAGAGTTGGAAGTGACCTTCGTGGGCGACCCATCTGGCCCCATTAAACAGAAGGTGAAAGTGCCGACCGACGATGCATCCGGGCAATGGCGGCTCCACTGCCAGACCGGCGAAGGGATTTCGCAGGCGGGCTTTCCCTTTCGCATTGTGAAAGACCTTCCGAACGTCGTGGAATCGGGAACAAACAACACCACAGAAACAGCCACGGCCGCGCCGCCGCAAGCCGCGTTCAACGCTTTCAACGGCATCATCGCCAAACCGGCTGAAGTGGATTACTTCAAGTTCACCGCGGCGAAAGGTCAGGTTGCCGATATCCGCGTTCATGCTCGCAAACTCGGCTCGCCGCTCGATCCCGTGGTTTACATTGGCAATGCCAAAGGGGCGACCATCACGGGTAACGACGATACGGGTGGCCCCGATAGCTTCGTGCGGTTCACCGCTCCGGAAGCCGGAGAGTATGTCGTGTGGATTCACGACCACCTGCGAAAGGGCGGGGCGGACTACTTCTATCGCATCGAAGTCACGCCCGTGCAACCGGTGGTGACCACGAGCATTCCCCGCGTTGATGGGAATAACCCTGCGAACCAGGATCGGCAGACGATCACCGTGCCCAAGGGCGGGCGCTATGCCTCGCTGTTGCTGGCCACGCGAACGGATTTCGGCGGCCCGCTGCAAATGGGCCTGGAGAAGTTGCCGCCCGGCGTCGCCCTTCACGCCGAGCAGATGGACGCGGGGCAAGGCGTGGTGCCCGTGGTGTTCGAAGCCAAGCCCGATGCGCCAACCGGTGGCTTTCTCACCGCGATCATCGCCACGCACGCAGACCCAATGACCAAGGTGCCATGCAAAACGGCCTTCGATTCCGCGTTCAGTATTGGCCAGCCGGGGCAAACTGTTTACAGCCGGCACCAAACCAATCGCACCGCCATCGCGGTGGCCGAGGCCGCACCATACAGCATCGAAGTGATCGAGCCGAAGGTGCCGCTCGTGCAGAATGGGTCGTTCAACTTGCGAATCGTGGCGAAGCGGGCGGAAGGCTTTAAGGGTGCGATCACGGTGTACCCGCTCTGGACGCCGCCCGGCATGGGAATTCAAGGTTCTGCTGTGATTGCGGCCGAAGCCAGCGAAACCGTGTTGCCGATGAACGCCGCACCCAACGCCGCTCCGCGAAAGTGGAAGACGGCCGTCACAGCCGTTGCGGACGCGGGCAAAGGCCCCGTGTGGACATCGAGCCAGTTGTTCACGGTTGAAGTGGCGGCTCCGCTGGTCACGCTAACAATGGAACGCCCGGCGGTCGAGCAAGGGCAGACGACGCAACTATTCTGCAAGGTCGCAGTGGCAACACCCTTCGAAGGCAAAGCCAAGGTGCGGTTGGTTGGTCTGCCCGCCAAAGTGACCACTCAAGAACTCGAAGTAACATCCGACACCAAGGAACTCGCGTTTCCCATCAATGCCGACAAGACTAGCCCCGTTGGCAAGCATGGCGGTGTATTCGCGCAGGTGATCATCGATCGTGGCGGCGAGTTGATTACCGGCAACACCGGCGGAACCGAACTTCGCATCGACGTACCGCTGCCGCCCAAAGTCGCGGTGACCACGCCCATGCCCAACCCGATGCCGACGCCCACGCCAATGCCGATGGCGAACCAACCGCCGCCCAAACGACTCACCCGCCTGGAGCAACTGCGTCTGGAACAGGAAGAACGCGAGAAAGCTACCGCCGGTGGGCAACCCGCCCCCCAAGAAAGAAGAACCGCCGAAGAAGCCCTGATAAGATGGTGTCGGCCCGAGATTCCGGAGGATGCCCCGATGTCCGACGCCGCCGAGAAGCTGAAACCGCTGTTGACTGCCCTCTCTCCTGCTGAACGTGCGGAGATCGCCGATTACCTCGCCATCCTCGCTGAGGAAGACGATCACGGAGTGCTGGAGGACGAGTACATTGACGAGATCAACCGCCGTATTGAGGCCGCGCAAAACGGGCAGTCGGACAGTATGACTCATGAGGAGTTCATGCGTCAGATGAAGGAGAAGTATGGGTGAAGGCAGTCAACTGGGAGGCACCAGCGCGAGTTGAGTATGAGACCGCCCTCGCAGCGTCCCCTTACCCAAACGAGTTCAGGCAAACAATCACCGACGCTCTCGAAGCCATTGCCAGTGGGCGAATGACCTACACCAAAGTTCCACGAACACCCACACGCGAATGCTGTCTGATCACGCCGCCATACTCGATCATCTACACTGAAACGGATTTTGAAATCCGGGTGTGGGCGTTTCCTCACCACAAACGACGCCGGGGTTACTGGAAAAACCGACTCCCATAACGACTTCCCGCACGAGGCTCCACAATATGCGATTCGCCTATCCGCTTGCGTTCTGTTTACTCGCCCTGTTCGGCCGTGATGCGGTCGCTCAACAGATCGCGGTTTATCCGCCCGGCATCAACCTGGAAACGAGCCTCGATCGGCAATCGTTCGTGGTGCAGCTCACTCAGCCAGATGGCATTACCCGCGATGTCACGACACAAGCACAGGTGACATTCGCCGACCCAACTTTCGCGAAACTGGATCAACTCGCGGTGGTGCCGGTTGCCGATGGTGCAACAGAAATGACAGTCGCTTTCGGCGGCCAAACGGTGAAAGTGCCGGTGAAGGTGACCAAAGCGAAGGAAGGCCGCGCGGTCTCGTTCAAGCAAGAAGTAATGCCCGTATTCATGCGGGCGGGGTGCAACTCGGGCGGGTGCCATGGCGCGGCTCGCGGGAAAGATGGCTTCCGCCTCTCACTGTTTGGCTTCGATCCCGAGGGCGATCACTTCCGGCTGACTCGTGAGTTGAACGGTCGCCGGGTGAATCTCGCGGTGCCCGCCGAGAGCCTGCTTCTCACCAAAGCCGCCGGCAAGGTGCCACACACTGGCGGGCAGAAGATCAAGGAAGGCGATGAGTATTATCGCACGCTGGTTCGCTGGCTCGAAGCCGATGCGCCGCTTGATGCCCCAACGATTGCACTACCGGTGAGCATGGAAGTGTTCCCGCCATCGGCCGTGCTCGATGGCAAGGGCGAAACGCAACGATTGGTGGTGCGGGCGAAATACTCCGATGGCACCGATCGCGATGTGACCAGCCTCGCGCTGTTCATGAGCAATAACGATAACGCCGCGAAGATTGTGGCCGATGGCGATGCTAACGTGACCGGTGGCGAACGCGGCGAAGCCTTCATCATGGCTCGTTTCCACACCTTCACCATTGGTGTGCCGTTTATCACACTCCCCAAGGGGTTGCAATTCGCATGGCCTAACACGCCAGAAAACAACTACATCGATACGCTCGTTCACAACAAGTTGAAGAAACTGCGTATCGTTCCATCGGGCACTTGCACCGACGAGCAGTACGTCCGTCGCGTGTATCTCGATGTGATTGGCCAGGTGCCAACGCCCGAAGAGTATGCCCGGTTCATGGTGTCCAACTTGCCGAACAAGCGCGAGTTGCTCGTTGATGAGTTACTCGAACGCAAAGAATTCTCGGAACTCTGGGTGTTGAAGTGGGCCGAGTTGTTGCAGATTCGATCGAGTAATCAGGTGTCGTACAAGGCGATGTTGCTGTACTACAACTGGCTGCAAGACAAGATCGCCCGCAACGTGCCCACCGATGAGTGGGTGAAGGAAGTACTCGGGGCCAACGGCGGCACATTCAAGAACCCCGCGACCAACTACTACCAGATTGAACGCGACATTCTGAAGGTGACAGAGAACGTGGCCCAGGTATTCATGGGCATGCGAATCCAGTGTGCCCAGTGCCACAATCACCCGTTCGACCGCTGGACGATGGACGACTACTACGGCTTCGCGTCGTTCTTCACGCAGATCGGCCGCAAGCCTGGCGACGATGCCCGCGAACTGATCGTGTTCAATAGCGGGGGCGGAGAGACGAACCACCCGATTCATCGTCGACCTATGCCGGCGAAGTTCCTGGGAGCAACTGCGCCCGCCGATGTGGCCGCGAAGGATCGCCGCGTGGTGCTCGCAAACTGGCTCGCCAGCCCGGAGAATCCGTACTTCGCCAAGAACCTCTCGAACATCGTTTGGGCGCACTTCTTCGGTCAGGGGATCATCGACGAAGTGGACGATGTGCGCATCTCGAACCCCGCGAGTAATCAGGAATTGCTTGACGAACTGGGCAAGCGATTCACGGGCTACAAGTACGACTTCAAGAAGTTGGTGAGGGATATTTGCACTTCGCGGGCGTACCAACGCTCGACGCAAACAACACCGACCAATGCCAGCGACACCCGCAACTTCGCGCGTGGCCCGATTCGCCGCATTCGTGCGGAAACGATGCTCGATATCGTTACGCAAGTCACGGATACCAAGAACAAGTTCCAGGGGTTGCCACTGGGCGCACGTGCGGTGCAGATCGCCGACGGGGGAGTAACCAACTACTTCCTCACCACGTTCGGCCGTCCCATGCGCGAAACGGTCTGTTCGTGCGAAGTGCGATTGGAACCAACGCTGAGCCAAAGTTTGCATCTGATGAATGGCGGAACGGTGGAACCGAAGATTCAGCAGGGTAATCTCGTGGGGAAGATGCTTCAGGAGAAGAAGACACCGGCACAGGTGATCGAGGCGATCTTTATCCGCGCGTTGTCGCGGTCTCCGCTGCCCGAAGAGATGGAGCGATTGCTAAGCTTGGTTGAGCAGAGCAAAGACAAGAAGCAGGCGTTGGATGACGTGTTCTGGGCCGTGCTGAACTCCCGCGAGTTCATGTTCAACCACTAACTGCCATTGGCCCCGTAGGGGCGGCAGATGATAGCCTGGGGTGGAGCGAGGCTTTGTGAGCGCAACCCCAGGAACCGAGGCGACAGATGACAGAACTTTCGCCAAAACAATTGGTCGCCGCTTACAACCGCGGGATGATAACCGGACACGAACTTACGTTCCGCTTGATCGAAGCCGCTGTAGACTGTCCGCCCGAAATAATTCTTCCGCTTGTACCCGAAGAGTTAAGAGACGACGTTCGACAACGCGGTCTACGCCCGCCAGAAACTCCCGAAGCAGTTCCTCGGATCATTGCCTCTGGCTGTTTTACAGAGACGTTTGACAGGAACACTTGGCAGCGAGAACAACAAGTTGCGTATTACGATGGCGCTTGGCGCTGGCATCGGTTCTTGACCGCGCAACCGACTTGATTCCTTCTTGCTTGGCTCCTGGGGTTGCGCTCGAAGACTCGCTGCACCCCAGGCTAGGATCTGTCGCCCCTTCGGGGCTGGAAACAAAGATACACCGTCCCCTCCGGGCTTAGAGTTCAGACAACATTGAGGCTTACTGATATGCGGCAAGTGATGTTCCTTCTCGCGGTGTGCGGGTTCTCGGCGGGTGGATCGCGGGTGCTGGCGGATGCAAAGAACCCAACGTTCGCCGAAGACGCGTTGCCCATCTTCAAAGCGCATTGCATCAACTGTCACAGCGACGACAAGCAAAAGGGCGGGCTGAACCTCGCGAGCTATGTCGCCATGCAAGAGGGCGGTTCGTCCGGCGTGGTCGTGGTTGCGGGCAACCCGGTCAAGTCCCGGTTGTTCACGCTCACCGATCACACTGAAGAACCAAAGATGCCGCCGAATTCGCAGAAGATCGCGGCCGAGAAGATCGCGATCCTGAAGCTCTGGATCGAGCAAGGAGCAAGGGAAAATAGTGGAAGCAAGGTGAACATTCCCGCCATGCCGAAGACCGACATTGGCTTGAAGTCGGTGGTGAAAGGGCGACCGGAAGGTGCGCCGCCGATGCCGGCTCTGGGCAAGTTGCGGCTTGAACCGGTTCTGATCGCACGCCGACCGGGTGCCGTACTCGCACTGGCAGCTAGCCCATGGGCACCACTCGCGGCGATTGGCGGACAGAAGCAAGTGATCCTTTACAACACCGATACCGGCGTGCTGCTGGGGTTCATCCCGTTCGAACATGGGCAGATTAACTCCATCAAGTTCTCACGCAACGCACGGTTTGTGCTCGTTGCCGGCGGAACGGGTGGGCAGTCCGGGAAAGCGGTGCTGTTCAACGTCGAGACTGGTGCGAAGGTGCTTGAAGTTGGCGAGAAAGAGAGCGACGCCATCCTGGCGGCAGATATCTCCGCCGATCAAACGCAAATCGCCGTTGGCGGGCCATCGAAGATCGTTCGCGTTTATTCCACCACCGATGGCAGCGTGCTTCGCGAGATCAAGAAGCACACAGACTGGGTTACGGCCGTTGAGTATAGCCCCGATGGCGTGCTGCTCGGCACGGGCGACCGCAACGGCGGGCTGTTCGTGTGGGAAGCCTTCACGGGCCGCGAGTTCTTCAGTCTTCGGGGCCACACCGCGATGATCACCGATCTTTCGTGGCGAGACGACTCGAACGTGCTGGCGTCTTCCAGTGAAGATACCAACATCAAGCTCTGGGAAATGGAGAACGGCGGGAACATCAAGAGTTGGGTCGCGCATGGCGGCGGGGCGGCGAGCGTGAAGTTCACACACGATGGCAAACTCGCCAGCACCGGTCGCGATAAAATCACGAAGCTCTGGGATCAAAACGGCGCTGCGCAGAAAGCATTTGAGGCGTTTCCGGATCTCGGGCTTTCAGTCGCCGTCACGCACGAGAATGGAAAAGTGATCGGTGGCGATTGGTCTGGCGTGGTCAAGGTGTGGGCCGCTGCCGATGCGAAGATCGTGGCCACGCTCGATGCGAATCCGCTTCCAGTCGTGGAGCAGTTGAAGAAAGCCGAGGCCACATTCGCCACGCTCACGGCTGCCGTTGCACCGGCCCAAGCCGCATTCGAGGCCGCGACTGCAAAGGCCAAGCAAGCAACTGACGCCTATAACGCTGCGGTTGCGAACCTGAACAAGATCAACGCGGATCTTGCCGCGGCCCAGAAAGCGGTGACCGATTTCACGGCTGCCGCGAATGCCGCCAAGCCCGTCATGGATGCCGCGAAGGCCGAACTCGATAAAGCCACGCCGATTGCCACCAGTGCCGCGAACAAAGCCGCTGCACTCGAAGTGGTGACGAACGCTGAGGCGATTGCCGCGAAAGCCATCGCAGAAGCCGCGACCAAAGCTCCCGGCAATGCGGAACTCGCAGCCGCTTCCAAGAAAGCAACCGACGCGCTCGCTGCACTCACGACAGAACTGACTGCGGCCAAGAAGGGAATGACCGACACCGCCGCGGCACTTAAAGTGGCCACAGATAAGTTCGCAGCAGCCACAAAGACGCACACCGATGCGATGGCGATGGTGACCGAGAACCAGAAGAAAGTGGCCGCACTCACACCCATGGTGAAGCCCGCGACGGACGCAGTGCCACCGGCCAAGGCAGCGCTCGATGCGGTAAACGCAACCGTGGCACCGGCGAAGGCGGCGCTCGATGCCGCGACAGCCAATGCCGCGAATGCGAAGGCCGCACTCGATACGTTAAAAGTGACAGCAACGCCGAAGAAGTAATGCTTTGAATCGCAAGGAGGCACCATGCCCGCGTCCCGCCCTGTTGCCCTGATCACCGGTGCAAGTGCCGGGATCGGGCGGGAGATTGCCCGCCTTCTGGCAGTCGATCACGATCTGATTCTCACGGCCCGTCGCGAGGCGGAACTCCGCTACCTCGCAACGGAACTCGCACCCACGCCGTGCCATATCTTTCCTGCGGATCTTGCGCAACACACTGCACCACGCACGCTATTTGAAGCAATCTCTGCCGCCGGGTTAACTGTTGATGTGCTCGTGAATAATGCCGGCTTTGGCGACCTCGGGCCATTCTGCGAAGCCGATCTCGGCAAGAATTTGCGAATGGTTCAGGTGAATGTAAGCGCACTTACCGAACTAACCGGTTTGTTTCTTCCCGGAATGGTGTCACGCAAACGCGGGCGAGTGCTGAACGTTGGCTCGATCGCGGGCTTCCAACCCGGCCCGTTCATGGCCGTTTATTATGCGACCAAGGCGTATGTGAACTCGTTCTCGGAAGCGCTTTCGCTCGAACTGGAAGGAACCGGCGTCACTTCAACTTGCCTCGCACCGGGGCCAACTCGGAGCGAGTTCGCGGAGGTGTCTGGCATGAAAGCCACGAAGATATTCACGGTGGGATCGGTGGCGGATACGAAGCCCGTGGCTGAAGCCGGCGTGCGTGCGATGCACCGCGGGAAGCGCATGGTCGTGACGGGTTTTCGCAATCGATTGTTGTTGTTCGCAGAACGATTCGTGCCGCGCGGGCTAGTGATGCGTTCCGTGATGTGGATGCAAAACCGCCGGCGCGGTGCCAGTTGAATTAGATCGCAGCGAGCGTGAAGGGCGTGTTCATCGTGCCCAGCGCTTCACCCACGCGACGACGAACATCTTCGTGCTCATCCATCGCGGCAATTCGTAAGGCGGCCGCCACGAATTCTTCCTGTGGCGCAATTCGAGATGCAACGGTCGCAGATCGTGCCCGCAGTTCCGGATCCGGGTTATGGAGCGCTTCCAACAACGCCGGCAGCGATGGCCGACCGATCCGCTTCAAGGCAGCCACAACCACAGCTCGCGTTCGAATGTCGGGATCACTCAGCAGAATCACAAGCCCGGGTGCGGCAATGCTGGCGGCAGGTCCAAGCCGACCGAGCGTGCCGGCGGCATCTCGGCGAACGCTCGCATCGGAATCTTTCAAAGCTGCGGTGAGTGTTGGGAGTGCCGTTAACGCATGCGCACCGAAATCGCCCAGCGCCCGAGCCGCCCGGCGGCGAATGCGTGCGGATGTATCTTGCATTGCTCGCGACAACGCTTCCACTCGTTTGGTGGGCGACACGTTCAAATCGCTGAGCGCAACAATCGCCAGTTCACGCACCTGCGGATTGGGGTGCGAAAGGGCTTGAAGCAATACCTGCAACGCCATCGCGGCTTGTGGTTCCGGCAGACCGTGAACAAGAATGGTGAACACCAACTTGTGCATGACTTGCGGTGATAAAGGTTCCATCATGGGCCAGGCGAAAGAGGGCGGCCGGAACCGCGGGCGGATGAAGTTCAACCGCAACTTTAGATCATGTTTGCGTGAAGAGCGTTCTCCCGGAGAAGAATTGAACGCCAGGTTCCAGCACCCTTTACACCTCGTAACGGTGTGTTAACACGCATCGCGCATCTGAACTGATACATGAACCCGATGTGGTTGACGCTTTCGGTTCGACATGTGCCCTGATCTTGAGCGGCCCGGTCTTCCCCCCGCAAAGCCGGGGCGAAGGGAAGATGCCCGCATCGCTCCGCGGCTTACGTCGCGTCCGGGGGTGGCGTGTAGGGCTTGCTGTGCTGGCGGAGATACGCGCCGTGCTTGGCGAACTTCATCGTGCCGACGAAGTCGCCTTGCTCAACCCGCGCGTCGAGCTCCGCGAGCGACTGAATCTCGATCCCGACTTCCGGTGTTGGGGGGATCGTGGCCAGCATCGCCCGCGCCTCCGCGAGCAGGCGTTTCGCCCCCGCGACGTTGCCATGCATGATCGCGTCGGACACGGCCTTCTTGATGCGAGCAACGGCAAGCAGAACCCCGCGCTCTTGTACCTCCAGATCGGGCATCAGTGAGTCCCACGCCGCGCCGCCGACAGCCGGGAGTGTCAGGCCCGTGGCCGCGCTTTCGTGGCCCGCGCCCGGCGCGTCCCACTCCAACTTCATGCCGAAGACGCGAATCTCGCCGGTCGTCGGCGGCACCACGAAGCGCACTACGACCAGAACCGGGAAGCCAGAGACGAGGTTCGGCAGCATCAACCGGCCGTCTGGCGCGCGGTCGAGTTCGTTTAGCACTTCGGCAATCACCACGCCTGCGCCGGGGTCGAGTGCGAGCGTCACGTTCGTGCCTACGGTCGCGGTCAGGCCGCTGAGTTCAGTCTGGAAGATCGTCGCGAGTTGCCGCGGGCTTTCGACGTAGTAGTAGTTCCCATCGCCGGAGCGGGCCATCGCCTCCAGCAAGTCCTCGTTGTATTCGTTGCCCAGGCCGAGTGTGGAAGTGCTCACGCCCGCGCTGCGGCGGGTGTGTACGTCGGTGGCGATGGCGTCGGGCCGGCTCTCGCCCACGTTCGCCAGCCCATCGGAGAGGAGTAGCACGCGGTTCAGACCGCCCGAGATGAGGTTGTCGCCGACCTGCTTCGCGCCCTCGGCCCAACCGCCGTGCAACGCCGTGCCCCCGCCGGGGTAAATGCCCGCGATCAAGCTCAGCAGCCGGGCGCGGTCGGCGGCCGGGGCATTCACGGCGAGCGTGTCAATGTTGTCGTCGAAGACCGTGAGGCTCACGCGGTCGGCGGGCAGCAGTTCCTTCACCGCAAACGCCGCGGCTTCCTTCGCGAACGAGAGCTTCTGCTCATCGGACATCGAACCGGAGCGGTCGATGACGAGACCGAGGTTGATCGCGGGCCGTGTGATGTTGGCGTCGGAACTGGGCGGCGTGACGCGGATCAAGACATCGAGAGTGGTCGGTGCATCGGAGCGGAGTGCGGGCCGGAGTGGGAGGATTTCGATTGTGGGCTGACTCATAGCGGACCCCTTTGGCGGTTGGAAGTGAGGTAGAATTCGAAGTGAGGCAGAACAGGAACTGGACATGGGCGACGCAAATTAGGTTCGCGCGCGAAGCCGGACAGAAGACAACCGATCCGGGAATTGTACTCTGCGTGGTCAGGACTGAGCCATTCTACACTAACCCGATTCTACACTAACCCGATGCGTTAGCGCGGGAGGGGTTAACGACACTCGCTAACGCATCGGGTTAGTGTCATTCCAGTGGAAGCCAAGTATAACACCCCGGTGGCACGGAAAGTAATCGCCAACAGTTCGCTTACTTCTCAAGGGATTGCGTTCGCTTCCCATCGTCACCAACTTGTCGGACATCGCTACCGTCATATCATCTGCCTGCGTCCAGCTTATTGGCGTTCCCAAACTGGCAGCACGAGCGCAAACCATGGCGACGCCCGCGATTGATGTGCGACACCTGAGCAAGAACTACGGCCCCGTTCTGGCCGTGGACGATGTGTCCTTCGAAGTTCAGCCCGGCCAACTCGTTGGCTTTCTCGGCCCTAACGGTGCCGGCAAATCGACGTGTATGCGCATCCTGACGACGTGGTTACCCGCGTCCACAGGTTATGCGTATCTGGACGGCTTCGATGTGATGTACGAGTCGATGGAAGTTCGCAAACGCATCGGCTATCTGCCGGAAAATGTGCCGGTTTATCCCGAGATGCGAGTTCGCGAGTATTTGTCGTATCGAGCCAAACTCAAGGGCGTCGAGCGGCACGGCCGCACGGCACGCATCGATTATTGCCTGGAGAAGTGCCGCCTTAAAGAAGTGCAGAGCCGCCTGCTGATGACGCTCTCCAAGGGCTATCGCCAGCGTGTGGGGTTGGCCGACGCCATGCTTGCGGATCCGCCCATTCTGATTCTCGACGAGCCAACCAGCGGCCTCGATCCAGTACAGATCAACGAGACGCTTAACACCATCAAGGAGTTGGGCGGGCGACACACCGTATTGCTTTCGACGCACATTCTCAGTGAAGTGGAGAAAGTCTGCGAGCGTGTGATCATCATTAACAAGGGTCGCATCAAGTTCGACAACACGATGAAATCGATCGCGTCGCGCGAACCGACACTCGAAGTGGAAATCCGCGGCCCGGCTCAACAGGTTGAGAAGTTCCTGCAAGACCAACCCGAGGTAGCCTCGGTATCTGCGAAAGCAACCGGTGGCGATTTAAACGCATTCTCCTTGCGGTCGCGCGATCAACACAAGGATTTGCGCGAAGAATTGGCGAAGCGAATCCTGGCGAAAGGCTGGGGCTTGCGGCGACTCGATCTCCGGCGTGAAAGCCTCGAAGATCTTTTCACAACGGTCGTGTTGAGAGACTCGGAAACCGAGGCCGCAGTGCCTGCGCCATCGGAATCGGAACCGACACCGGTGGCATAAAGGCGAGATAGCCGTTCCGACGAGATACGGGTTAACCGCGACGTGATGCCAGGCAGGCCGAAGACGCACCGCGTCGCGGCTCAACGAGTAGATCGAGAGATCACGCACCTATGAGCATGACGACACCCGAGACAAGCCCTCCTGAAAAGGCACTGGACCCCATTCGGCTCCAGCCGTCGGTCGAAACCGCTCCCTCGGCGATGATGGCCGAAGGGCCGGCTTTCGCCCGTTTGATCGGGTTCATCGGCCTGTTCCTATTCGTGCTTGGGGCCGTAGTGGTTGTCTCCACGCGTGCTCTTGGCCCGCGAATGGTTTCCGAAGGCGTCGGCTTCCTGTTCGCGGCAATGGGCCTGGCTCTCATGCTCTACCACGCAACCACAGATGGCGAACAAGATATTCGCCGGATGTATGGCGGGTTCGCCCTGTTCTGGATTCTCTTTGCTCTGGCTGCGGCCCTCGTTCCTGGCCCACTGGGCGATACCGCGATCGACAAAAGCGTCGGTTACTATCTCTTGCAATGGGGAATCGGGGCGGGCATCGTGGGTTTGCTCTTCACGATTCCCTTCTGCCGCCACGAGACGGACGAACTCTACCGCAACGGCGTTCTCACGATGCTGCTGGCGGTGGGCACCATCCTTTCGGTCGGTCCCGTCGTGGTGGGGCTTGTTCGGCCCGAGTTCCTGACGGGCCACGGAATGACGCTGGCCCTTCTCGGGCTGGCATTTCTCTGTGCGTATCTCGGGCAAGTGGATACCGCCGATGGGCCGGGGTTTACAGTCGCCTTCGCGCTGGGTGCGTTTGGTGCCGCCGTGGTGTTCTACGCGTTGGCTCGCTCGGCGTTCCCCACGCTGTTGTTCGAAGGGCCAGCGGCTCTGCGATTGCCCAATGGATCACTTGATATCTGGAAGGTAGCATTCCGCATTTTGGGCGGTTTGGCGTTCGTGGTGCCGGCGATTTTCGCATTCGCGAGTCGCTCATCGCAGTGGCTCAAAATCGCAACGGGTGTTGTGGGCTTAATTGGTGCGGGCGTTGTAACGGCCTCGCTCTTCGCCAACCCGATCACCACGCCGCCACGGCCGTTCCTTGTGCCCAACGGCCTGATCCTTATGTTCATCGGTTTGCTCTACACCGCAGTATCGGTGGGCGTTTGCTCGGATAATCAGTTCGTCACGCTCACTCGCCGCGAACTGGCGTCGTACTTCCTTTCACCAATCGGCTACCTCGTTCTGTTCGGCATGGCCTTGGTGCTGTGGCTCGTATACGAGTCGTTTATTGGCGGATTACAGCGTGCGGGGGAACGCGGAGTAGCACTTCCGGAACCCATCGTGGGCGGATACTTCAATCTGCTGCCGGCCATCGTTCTGTTGCTCATGGTTCCGGCGCTGACCATGCGATTGGTGTCTGAAGAAAAGCGAACCGGAAGCCTGGAAGTGCTCCTGACCGCTCCGGTCAACGAGTGGCCAGTGGTGTTAAGCAAGTTCGTCGCAACGTGGATCTTCTTCCTGGTCTGTTGGCTTCCATCGGGCTTGTACTTGATTGCCTTGCGAATGGAAGTGCCCGCGCCGTTCGATTACCGCCCACTACTGAGTTTCTACATCTGCATCGCGGCTCAGGGGCTGGCGTTTGTCGGCATGGGTCTGTTCTTCTCAACGCTGACGAAGAACCAGATTGTGGCCGCCGTGCTGACGTTTGTGGGAATGATGTTCTTCCTGATTTGCTATCTGTTCCGGGTGGAACAGATGACGCTCGGCTTACCGCCCGTGGTCCGGTCCGCATTTGGTCGGCTGTCGTTCTTCCATATGTGGGAAGAAGCGTTGGCGGGCCGATTGCCGCTTCGCGACACGTTGCTGTTTGCATCCATCGGGCTGTTCTTCCTGTTCTTGTCGGTAAAGGTACTGGAAACCCGCAAGTGGAGTTGAGTCGATTCAGGTTTCAATTTGGCGATGTCAGGCTTGGTATGCGAGCGATGCGATTTGCTTGCTCAATCTGAAATCTGAACTTCGAGAGCCGCACCATGGAACCGACCGTGTCACACACACCCGCCAGCGCAACAGCGCCCACTGTTGGGCAACCGCTTGTCGAGTTCGTTCGTACGAACCGGATGGTAGCGGGTTGGCTCATTGCGGCGCTGTCTGTGGTATTTCTTGCGGCTGGCGTATTCCTGTTCATGAAGGCGTTCCGCTCCACGCCGAGTGCGGAACCCGATAAACCGCTCACGGGTGGCAAAGATTCGCTTCCCGAGTTGGTTAAACCGCCAGGCGAAATCGAGAATCTGCATCGCGGCGATTACAACGTTGGCTGGCTCGCACTATTGCTCGGTTTTCTTGTGACCGCCACCGGGGCAACGTGGCTTCTGGCTGCGCCGCCCAGTTCCGATGTTGCAAAGGAACGAACCGATGCCCGCATCTTGTTATTAGTGATTGGCATGGGTTTGGGAGTTGTCCTGATTCTGGCCGGTCTGGCGTACTTCTATCGGTGGAGTGAGAGCCTGACCAAGTGGCTGGATACGAGCGAAACGCACGAACTTCGCTGGGTGCTTATCCCGCTCATGATGATGGTGGCTGGTGCGGGATTGGTGTTCGCTGCCATTCAACCGGGGCGGGCGGAAGAACGCGACAACCCAAGCGTGCGGCGCATTGTTTATGGCTCGAACTTCGCGCTCACGGCATTGTTGCTCATCGTTGCGTTGGTAGTGGTGAATGTGGTTATTGCGGTGAAGGTGCCGAACCGGCTCGATGCGACTGCCACCGGTTTCTATTCGCTCTCGGACGAGACGAAACGCTTGCTGGCGGGGCTAAAGGAGCCAATCTCCGCGTACGCCATTCTGCCCGATGCTTCGGACCGCGATATTGCGGATATTCGCCAGTTACTGCTCGCGACGCAAGACGCGGCACGCGGCAATTTCAAGCTCCGGTTCTTGAACGAGATCGCGGACCGCACGTTTGTGAACGAACTTCGCAGCACGTACCCGCAACTGGATCTCACCCTCTCGCAGCGATCAGTGTTCGGAGCAGTTCTGCTCACAACTGGCGTCGATCAGAAGCGAAGTGCCGTTATCCCCGATAGTGAGTTCACAACGACGCAAAACCAAAAGATGGTGTTTCAGGGCGAATCGCGCCTGTTCCGCGAGTTGTTCACCCTGGCCGACACGGAAACCAAGCCCATCGTTTACTTCACGCAATCGAATGAGGAAATGACGATTGATCCGGCGGCGGAGGCACCGGACGACCGCAAGCTAAGCCGGTTGCGGGCCTACCTGGAGAAGAATTACCTTGAGGTGCGGCCGCTGGAACTCGCACTGGAAAACCCGACTGTGCCAGCCGATGCGGCCGTGGTGGTGATCGCGGAGCCTCAGGTGCCGTTCTCGCCTGTCGCCGCCGCCGCGATTCGCAAGTATATGAACGATCCGGCGAAGAAGGGGCGGTTGCTCGTGCTCGCGGGCATCGTTCCGGGGCCGAACAATCAGGGCGTGATGAAGACTGGCCTCGAAGATGTGCTGGCCGAGATGAACGTGCGATTGGGTGAGCGATTTGTGTACAACTTCCCGATCGAGCAAAACCCTCAACCATTGCGAATTCTGGCTCAATTCTCTGATGCGTCCATCCGGAGCCAGAATGAAGTCGCCATGGCGATTGCCAAGGTATCCAGAACCATCCCGCTGTTCCTGCCACGCGAAGTAGGGCCGATACAGGGGAACCCCGCGTTCCAGGTTCTTCCGTTGCTTGGCTCCATCGGGTTTACTTGGCTCGAACAAGACCGCATTCCCGGCGGGCGGATGCGCGAGACACTGGAAGCCGTAGCGAGTAACGACGAAGTCAAGCAAGCGAAGGATCTGACGCGTGGGCAACGGCCGCTGGCGGTGTTGGTCTCGCGGGCCAGTGCGGCCGCGGCTCCTGGCGCACCCAACACGCCTGGCACACCGGTTTCCGCTGTGTTCGGCAATGCTCACTTTGTCTCGGACGATATTGGTAAACAGTCGCCACCCGGATCGGCTCCGATTACCTTTGATCTTGTCGGTGTCACCATCGATTGGCTTCGCGGTCGCCCATCGATCGCGGCGGCTGAGATCGAAGCGAAGACATACGCGGAATACCAGTTCCCGCAGCCCAGCACCGTGGATCGGGCACGGCTCGAATACTTGCCGCTTGGGCTGGCCTTCCTCACGATTGTGGGCATTGGGGCAGGTGTGTGGGTGGTTCGCCGACGGTAACGCAACGCTCAGCAAGAAATGGTTAACGAACACAAGCAGTTAGAATACTTTCCGCGGTGTTCGTGTCGATCTCACAACGTCGCTCGCGTCAGGAACGGATTGTTCCTGGCCGAACTTCCGTGTCGTGCGGGCCACCCCTCTCCGGTCCGCCGGACGGCTGACTCCGCTACCAGGATCATCACCCATGAATTTCCGATTGACTGCGATCCTGTTCGGCACCCTTTTCGTGCTCGGGCTGGTCTTGCTGATTCTGTCATTCTTCAGCGATGAGAGACCGCCCACCGACATCATTCTGGAAGAGTTGGTGGCCACCAAGCCGGACCAGATCGATACCATCGAGTTTGAACGAGAAGGCGGAACGCGGCTCAAGATGGTCCGTTCTAAAGACTCCAATCAGTGGAGCATCACCGAACCGTATACGGCCAAGGCGGACTCGGCCGCCGTGCAGCAAGTCGTGGGCGATCTGCTTCGCGCGAAGCCGACAACCTATCCAGGTATGACCAACAACCCCGCCGTGTATGGCCTTCAACCGCCTGGCATGAAGGTAACGCTTCGCGCGGGTGACAAGTCTTCCACCGTCAATCTGGGGAACGTCACGCTGGGCGGGAAAGGTGTCGTGTTCGTTACCACCTCGGCTCGGCCAGGCCGACCCATGGCGGTTGCGCATTCGACTGTAGAGTCTCTGTTCCGTGAAGCCGGAAAAGATGGCGTGGCCGCCGATCTGGCGAAGTGGACCGGCGACTTCCGCTCCCGACAAATCTTTCCCGCCGATACGGCTGGCGCAGGCGACGATGTGACCGGCGTGACACTTTCCGCCCGTGGCAAGACACTTTCTCTGGCACAATCGCAGCGGGGATGGAAGTTCACCTCGCCGGCCAGTTGGGGCGAAGCCGACCCTGCCGGAGATGTGACGGCCCGCCCAGGAACCTTCACCGGCGTTCGCCCATTGCTCGGTGCGTTGACCAGTCTTCAGGCTCTTTCTGCTGCGGACTTCCTGGGCATTGCTGCGGATAAAGAAGCGGAGATGCTTAAAGAATTTGGCCTCGACGATGGTAGCCCCGATCGGGTTCGAGTTGAGATGATGACCAAGAACGGCCAGAAGACGACCGCGTTTATTGGCAACAAAGCCGAGGCCGCACCGCCCACGCCGGGAGCCATGCCGCAAACGGGTAAGCGTTGGGTGAAAGTTGAAGGCCAACCGGGTGTGATTCGCGCGAACGCCGGCGATCTCAGTGGGTTGGTGAGTGTGATCGAAAACCCCGACCCGCTGCGCGATCGCAATTTGCTCGCCACGGAGCGGCTCCGGATCGATGGGCTGGATCTCGCAAACGGCGCAACGAAGCTCCGCCGCGTTGGCACCAGTCCAGCCGCAACCTGGAAACTCTATGGCAATCCCGCTGCGGGCGATCCGCAAATAGCGGACGTGGCCGAGGCGGAACGAATCCTCAACGTGCTCACGGAACGCCGCACCGTTCGCTCTTTCCCATCTGCCAATGATGCGAACTTCGGCCAGGGTTCTGTCGCGGTGAAAGTGTGGGCCGACGGATTCGACCCAGCGACCGATGCGAAAGCTGAACCCAAAGAGAAAGGGAAGCCGACTGTGCTAACCTTTGGCAAGCAAGAAGGCGACGCGATTCACGTTCGCCGTGTCTTGCCAGATGGTACGACGGAACACTTCCTGGTTCCGGAGAAGATCAAAGTTGGTGCTGCGGCCGAACCCACCGAAGTGCTCGCGGCCATGAACAAGTCGCGCCTCGATTTGCTCGAACGAGATCTGAAGGGTTTCGCCTCGACCAATGCCATCGCATTTTCCGCGCAGGGTGCATCGACCTTCCAACTCACTCGCGACACAACTTCCACACAACCGATGTGGCGATTCGCCGCCGATGGTCGTGGCCCAACCGGGCAGGTTTACAAGAAGGGTGAAGTTGCGGATGCCCCGACCGTTCAAGGAATGCTCGACATTCTCGCCACCACACCCACCGCCACTCGCATTGTGGATGAAGCACCGACTGCCGAGAAACTCCTGCAGTATGGGCTTGGCGAAACGCCGCGATTGCGTGTGATCGTTGGGCTGAAAGATGCGGCTCCGACAGATGCCGAGCGAAGCTATGAGCTCGGTAAGGAAACATCCGATCCGAACATGCTGTACGCACGCCAGGGTGGCAATCCGCGTGTGTTCACACTTCCCAAGTTTATCCTGGAGAAGTTCATCAATGCGGATCTCCGCAACCGCGACATCTTCAAGGTGAACCCCGCCGAGGTTGCTCGCGTTGAAATCACCGGTTGGGGTAACCTGTTTGGTGCTCCTGCCGAACTGATTCTGGAGAAGAACAAAGAAGGCGTTTGGACCGCGACGAAGGCTCCCACAACTGGTTACACCGTGGATTCGACCAAAGTGACCGCGCTGATGAACACACTCAATTCGCTTCGCGTGGAGGCATTCACGGCAGACAACACGCCCGAACCCAAACATGGCCTCGCCGATCCGAAGCAAGTGTTCGTGATTACCCTGGCGACCGCGACCGGGGCGCACCACCTGCACTTGCGCCTGGGTGGCCCCGCCGATGCGAGCGGAACCACGTTGTATGCTCTCACGAGTCGCATGCCCGATGGTAAACCGATCGTCACCGTCGATGCGGCTCCGTTCAAAGCGTACAAGGAAGGGCCAGCGGCGTTCGCTCGATGAACCCCGTTGGTGCAGTCGATAACACCAGATGATAACAGTGCGCACTTTCGCCAAGTTACCACTGCGAAAGCTGCACTTGTTCCGATTCACGCCCAATGTTAAACCTCGTCTCCTGGTTATTCCCATGGAACGGGGACAATGGCAATGCGTAATTTGTTAGCTCTGGTTGGCCTTGTGGTTGTCGGGTTTGGTGCCGTGGGTTGGTATTGCGGCTGGTACAAGTTGAACGTGGGCAAAGACACCGACGGCACCCTCCAGATCAAGACCGAGGTCGATACCAAACGGGTTACCGAAGATTCATCGACGTTCTTCCAGCGAGTCGGGAAAGTACTCGGAGAGCGAAACAGCCAACCGGCCAGTTCGCTGGGCACCACGCCTGGCCCCATCGCCACACCCGAAACCACTTCGCAGGAAAGCGGCAACTTCCGCGGCGGTTGGATTCTTGGCTCGGGGCGAACCACACCAATCTCGACCGGAAATCGTTAACTCATTCGCGCGAACGCGGAACAAAATCGCAGTCATTGCGATGCCAGAAGCTCACTCCTTGTTTGGGGGTGGGCTTCTGTCGTTTCCTAATGGCTCTATAACAGTTCCGTAGTACAGGAAGCCGCGTCGGCCGTTCCAGGTCCGTCGCTCCCGTGGCGTTGCGATGCTTACACATGCCGATCTTCACGCTCGCGCTCAAAGACTTCCGGTTGCTCCTGCGGGACGCCCGCAGCGCCGTCATCTTGTTGGTCACCCCACTTGTACTCATCCTGGTTCTCGGGCTGGCACTGGGCGAAGGGTTCGGCGAAAAGCCCGACGATCGCCTCCGCATCTCGGTTGTGAATCTCGATAGAGGATTCGCGAAACCACAGGCGTTTCCCGACAAACCGTGGTCCGATGTGGTGATCGACGACTTAACCGCCACGCAAGATATCCGGTTAGAGATCCTCCCGGATCGTGCGGAAGCCGAGGCACTCGTGGCACGCGGAGCCAGAGCGGCGGTGTTGGTGTTCGAACCCGATTTTTCGGATCGATTGAATCGCTGCTCCTTTCTCACGAGCGACAATCCGCCGCCCATTAATCCGCTTGGCCGCGATGGCGTTCGCATGGCCGATCTCGGGTTAACACTCTTCGCCGATCGCACGCAACCGGTATCGGCCGCGGTCATCGAGCAGGTCACACAAGTGACACTGTTGCGTGTGGTGATTCCCTGGATGATTGGCCGCGCATTCGAGCGGGTCGGCGATGCGTCTTTCATGGCGATGGTGGCGGAGCGCTTGAATCAAGTGAAACCGATTCCGGTGCCGGTGTTGCAAGAACTCGATCCGGTCGTTCAGAAGTTGCTTACCGCACTCACGACGGACAAGGAATTCCAGTTGTTGGTTGGTGCGGAGTTCGCCAAGACCGATTTCACCAAGGCGTTCGCCGATGCCGCGGTGATCGCACGCCGCACACCGGAATTCCAGCGGGCGGTGCACAAAGCATTCGAGAATCCCAAGTTGATGTCGCGTGTTGGTTCGGCCATCGCGTTTGGCGAAGTGTTAACGCCTGCCGTGCAACGCGAGGTTGGGCCGAAGGTGCAAGACGGCGTGGCCGATCTCTTCTCGAATTACGATTTCCGCGCCAAATCCTGGGCCGATCTGGTGAAGAGCGAGGCACGCAAGGGGAACGAGGCGAATCGCACCACTTATCGCGACACCAGTGGCACCGGCTTCCTCAATCGCGGGGCGGTGCGGTATCAAGTGCTGGTGCCATCATACACCGTGATGTTCGCGTTCTTCCTGGTGCTCAGCGTGGGCTGGCTGTTTGTCGCGGAGCGGAAGCACGGCACGTTGGCTCGCCTGCGCGCCGCACCGCTTACCCGTGGGCAGATCCTTCTCGGGAAACTTCTACCGTGCTTGTTAGTCTCACTCGGACAAGGATTCTTTCTGCTCGCGGCCGGGTATGTGCTGTTTGGCATGACGTGGGGTTCGCGCCCGGACTTGCTCGTGCCAGTTGTGATCAGCACGTCGATCGCAGCGGTCGGGTTGGCGGTGTTCGTTGCGAGCATCGCCCGCACGGAAACGCAAGTGGCTGTGTATGGCACGCTGTTGGTGTTGGTGCTCGGCGGGGTGAGTGGATCGCTGATGCCGCGCGATTTGATGCCAGAGAAGATGAAGACGATCAGCCTCGCGACGCCACACGCCTGGGCGCTCGATGCCTACGCGCAGTTACTCGCCAGCCCAAACCCGGACCCCACATTCATCGCAACGGCGTGCAGTGTGCTGGTGGGGTTCGGTGTCGTGTTCACGCTCTTGGCGTGGTGGCGGATGGATCTAACGTAACCGCACATCTTTGGCATCTTGGCGAACTGTGTCATCTTGGCGAGCCGTGCCAGTCATGGCACGGGTTCACCGGCGAGCACGCTAAACACATTTTCTGTAATCGCTCAAGGTTTCCCCGCAAGCAGTTTGGTGAGCACAGGCGGAATTTCTTCTGGCTTAAAGCCGCGTGGCCCCGGACCGCCAACATAGGCAATTTTGCCAGCGGCATCGATCACATAAAGGCGATCGGGCCAGGCGGAATACGCCGTGCGAACGGCGTCGTCGATGGCATCGACCACCACCGGCAGCGTGACCTTGAAGTCCTTGACGAAATCCTTCGCCACCTTTTGCCGCTCTTCCAGCGTTTTCGGGTCTTTCAGCAAGATGCCTTCGCGAACGTTCTGCTGCACTTGCCAGCCGTCCGTCGGATGGGCTTCGCGGATGTAGACGAAGTAAAAGTGAACGTCTTTGGCGTGATTCTTGTAGAGCTTCTCGATCAGACCGACCGAGTTTCGGAAGGGTGGTCAGGTACAGCTTCCAAACACCAACACGGTTGGCTTGCCCTTCAGGTCGGCGAGCTTCACGGCGTTTTTGCCATCCGCATCAGCCAGTTCAAACGTTGGTGCCGCGTCGCCCGATGCGAGTTTACCCTGTTCGGGGCGCAATCCGCCTTTGGGTGGTTGTGCGTGAACCGTGGCGGCGAGGCCAAGTAAGACGCCTGTAATCCCAAACATCTGCTTCGCGTTCATCTGTAGCTCCTTTGAGGAATACCCGCATGATCATAATCGGAGCTGCGGGAGTCGGGTGGCCACAAATTGGCGACATTGATATCACGATGGGCAATTTGAATCTGTTACTTTCGGTGTCATCGTCATGGAAAAGACGAGCCGCCGCCTTGGGGAAGGCAGCGGCAAGGGGAAAGATGCTCTCGGACGGGGGAATGGAAATGGTGTCTGACAGGTTCGGGAGAGGGGGGAAATCTCTCCCGAGGCCGTGTGACCCGGGGGATGGGTCGTGGTGGCCGTTACTCGTCAGTACCGGAACGCGTTCTTGGGGGTGATGAACCTTGGGGGAAGGTTCATCGTCGCGGCCCGGCACTGGTCCGTGATCGCTTGGGGGTTGCGTGTCTCGGACGATCCAATGTTAAGCAGCACTCGTGCCAATCGAGAAAAACCGATTCCGGCTGCGTGAGTGATTGCAACTCAACTCCAATCAGGTAAAGCGCTTTGTGCATTTTGGCCTGCGATACGCTATCGCAGACGCTTCTCGCAACGGCCACGCGATTTGTAAATCTTGCCGTCGGTTGTAAGACGTAACGCAGGTAATTTCGACAAGCTCCACGAACGTGCGGGGTGTAAGATGCCATCGGATTCACTCGTTGCGGACCTGAACTCGGCCCTTTCCAACATCCCACTCATCGATCCGCACTCGCACATCGACCCGCTTTCGCCGGTGTCGAAGTCGCTCGACGACATCCTCGGCTACCACTACTACACGGAACTGGCCCACTCGGCGGGGATGGGCCAGGCGGTGTTGCACAAGGACGCCGATCCGCGCGACCGCGTCCGCGAGATTGTCAAGTTCATGGATCGGTACGATAACACGGCTCAGTATGCCTGGTTCCTCGATATCGCTCGCACCTTTCTCGGCTTCACAGGCGACCGGATCGCCACGACCGACGCAGATGAACTGTTCGACGCGGGCCAGAAGGTGTTCGCACAGCCAGACTGGGAGAAGCAGGTTTTCGCCAAGACGAAGCTCGAAAAGATCTTCCTCACCAATGAATTCGACGATCCCCTCGAAGGGTTCGACACCTCGATCTACGTTCCATGTTTGCGAACCGACACGCTGGTGTTTCAGCTCGATAAGCCCGAGACGCGGCGGCGGTTGGAAGCTGCGACTGGCGTTCAGGTCCGCGATGCCGCGACGCTTCGCCAAGCCCTCGCCAAGCTCTTCATGCACTTCACCCGAAAGGGCGCGAAAGCCTGCGCGATATCGCTGCCACCCAACTTCTGCCCCGCGCCCTTCGATGATAAACACATCTATGAGCAGATGGAGTTTCAATCGTTCAACGACCTGGCACCCGGCGTGTTCTGGATGATCGCCGAGTTCTGCCGCGAGTTCCGGCTCCCGTTCGATCTGATGATTGGCGTGAATCGCCGGGTGTATGAGAAAGGTGTGTATCAAGGGCAAGACTTGTTCGATCAGCGCACCAGCCTGATGCAATACAAGGAGCTGTTCAACGCATTCCCGGATGTCACCTTTCCTGTTTCCGTGTTGACGAGTGCACAGAATCAGGAACTGGTTGCGTATTCGTGGATATTCCCCAACGTGCTTCCGAATGGCCACTGGTGGTACTCGAACACGCCTCCGTTTATCAAGAAAGATCTCACCGAGCGCATCACCGCCGTGCCCAAGACCAAGTTAATCGGCTACTACTCGGATGCCTACAAACTGGAGTTCGTGCAGCCCAAGTATGGGATGTATCGGCGAATACTCGCGAACGTGCTGGCAGATGAATATGTGCGGCCCGGAGTGCTCAGCGAGGCCGGCGCGGTCGCACTCGGCACTCGCTTGCTGCGGGACAATGTCCGCGAGGTGTTCAAGATCTGATGCGGGTTCGCAGGGTCGTTCGCCTCTTCCGGGCGATCATTTCTTGGTGAGCGTGCGGGGTTTTGGCTTTGGCCCCGCGGGTTGACCGTCGAGTTGCGGGAGAAGCCAATCGAGGCCGTCGAGATTGTCGCGGAGTCGCTCTTCGGCGTCGTCTTGCGTGTGGCCCAAGATGCCGATTGGCCCCTTGTATCCGCTCGCTTTCACTGCTTTCAGCAATTCGAGGTCGAGTTCTCCCTGGCCAAGCGGGAGGATCTTCTTCCCGATCTTGTCGCCATTCTGGCTCATCCCGTTCAGGTTCACAGCAAGCAGATGCGGCATCATCTTGTTCAAGAGTTTGGGAAAACGATCGAGGTGTTCATGCCCGTGGTGTTGGTTGTAGACAATGCCGACATTCTTGAGTTTGAGCAGTTCCAACACGGCGAGTTGGTTGTCCGGGTCGCCAAACCAACCGCCGTGGTTGTAGAGTGCGACCGAACAGCCAAGTTTCTGTGCCTCTTCTGCAATCGGGCGGATCACCTTTGCGGCGGCCGCCACCTTTTCTGCGTGGTTCGCGCCAGCGGGTTCGCCCATGGTCACCCACAGTTGCGGCTTCACGCGATGCTCGCGAATTACCGCGAGAAGCTTCTGGGCATCGGGGCCAAGGTTCGCCGGGAACCAGACCGCAGTGAGTTCAATCCCAGCTTTCTTGAGTAATGCGACTTCTTCGTTGAATGAAGGGAGATGTTCCGCACGCCAGTCGTATGCGAAGTTGGTGAATCCGAGCCGTTGCAGCATCTCGACCCGTTGCGCCGGTGTTCGCTTCTTGGCGTCAAACGGGACGATGCACCATGCCACCAGATTATCGCGATTGAAGACATTGGGGCCGTTCTGTGGTGCCGGTGGCCCACCGATCAGTGCGGCAAGGATGATTGCGGTCATAGACCCGTTCCCCATTCAAGGAGAGATATAGGAGTTTAGGCTGGTTGTTCGGGTGGCACATCTTTCTTGCGCACCAACCGGGCCAGACCGTAGCCAAGGCCCACTGCAGTTAAGACTCCCGCCGCCCCGGAAGCCAACATGATCCAATCCCGCCGATCCAGATCGGTGAGGCTCCGTTCCGGAATGGAGACGATCGCCGGTGCCGGGATGAACACGGGAACATTCGTTGGCTCAAGGACAAGTTCGACATCAACTTCGTCCGCAGTTGGCGAAGCGGAAGTGCGTTTCGGTGCTGAGGGGCGCTTGGCCGGAATGGGTGGCTTGGCAATGGGTCTGGCGTTCGAAGTTTGCACGGGTGCGGCTGCGGATGTTGCTCTTCCCGTTTTGGGCTGAGTAGGAGTCGCGGCGGGTTTAAGCGGCACCGCAGCGGTTGGCAAATTGCCCGGAATTTCCAGGTGCGATTCCGATTCCAGCCACGCCTTGTATGCGGGCACAATCGCAGCGGGAACGGGAACCGAACCCGCAGGACTTAACAACGGCCTAAATGCCTCTGCCGCGATGGCCGGAGTCGCGTAGCGATCGTCCGGCGATTTCGCCAGCATCTTCTCCACAATGGCTTGCAACACAGGCGGCAAACCGGGTGCGAGTTGGCCAACAGGAGTTGGCTTTTCCGTGGCGTGCTGCAGCATCTGCGTCATGATGTTCGTTTCGGGGAACGGCGGTCGCCCCGTCAGGCAGTGATACAGTACGCACCCCAGGCTGTAGATATCGGCACGGATATCGGAAGAACGCGCGTCCTTCGCTTGCTCGGGGGCCATATAGTCCGGCGTTCCCAACACGGAACCTTCGACCGTTAATTGCGTTTCAATCTGTCCTTCCGGTGTGTCGTCCGCAAATAGCTCGCGTCCCAATCCGATATCCAGAAGCTTAACGGTCGCATCCCAGGTTGTGTCGTTCGCGGGTGAAGGGTCCGGCGTGAGCATCAGGTTTGCGGGCTTCAAATCGCGGTGCACCATCCGCTTCATATGAACGTGTTCAAGCCCGCAGAGTGCTTGATGCATCAACCGCACCGCCTCCGCCCAGGTTAGCTTTTTCCGGCGGGCGAGTGTTTCGTCGAGCGTTTCGCCCTCCAGAAATTCCATGACGATGAAGTTGATTCCGTTGGCTTCACCAAATTGAAACGCCCGGACCACGTTCGGGTGATCGAGTTGAGTGACTAGCCGGGCTTCGCGCTGAAATCGGCTCAGCAGGTGCGGTTGCTTTGCCCGAGACGACGGAAGAATCTTGAGCGCCACCACCTGGCCAAGCGCGTGCACAGCCTTGTACACGCCGCCCGTCTGCCCCTTGCCGATGCGGTCCAGAATGGTGTAGCCGCCAATGAAGAACCCATCGGCGTGACCGCGTTGCACCATGCGGGCTTGCCACTCCGTGAGGTGCCGGCGCGTTGTGAGGTATTTGCGAAACGGATCGATTTGATCGTCGGTTCCGCGGGTTTCCTCTTTCCACCGGGCGAAGATCGCCTCGATTTCTTCAGGTGGAAGTAGCTTGCTCTTGGCGAGCAAGGAACAGAACTCGCGAACGGTTGTTGTGGGAGTGGCCATGAGGAAGTGGGGCAACCGCGACACGCAGCGGAGCGCGCCGATTGGTTCAACAGAACGCGCTCCGCTGCGCGTTGCGGCCGGCTAATTCCCCTTACGGGCCGCACGGATCATTTCGAGGGCGACCGGGTCTTCCCGGAGGAGATCTTCCAGGGCTAACAGCACCGCCGCATTCTGTGTGGAATCCAGCGTGCGGGCGTGTTCGAGTGCCTGAACCAGCGCGGTTCGATCCGGGTTCGGGCGTGTGCCGCGGTTCTCGGGTCGGTCGAGCAATGCTAGCCCTGTTTGCGCCAGTTCCACCCATCGGGCCTCGGATGGCACCGGTTTGAACGCTGCGATCAGTGCCTGCCAGGTTCGGCGGGCGGCGTCTGGGTCGCCAGCCTGGGAAAGCCGCAGACCACGCAAATACGATCGTTCGGCGTCCGATCGCGGATCCAATTTCGCGCCTTCCGCAACGGCTCGCCTCAGTTCTCGCCTGTCGCGCAATCGCGTGCGGGCCGCGGCAATCTCGTCGGTGTAGCGGTCCGGGTACTTTTCGCTGAGCGGATCCAGGAACTCGGTCATCGCCGTTTCCCAGTCGTCCGGGTTCTCTGATGCAAGTAGCGGAGCGGCTGCCTCGTAGAGTTCATCTGCCGATTTTGAGGGCCACAGGAACGGTAGCACCATTCCAGCAAGCGCCAGGAACGACAGTGGAATCACCACCAGTGGCCGCTGCATCAACGGTCGACGTTCGGGTTCGGTGCTGATATCTGCCAGGCCTCCCAGACTCGACGGGAGTGCCATCATCTCGGCGGTGTCTGGGGTCAGTTTGGCTGGCCACTCGACCCGTTCACCTTTGCGTTCCAGTTTCCCGCGAATCCGTTCCAATTCATCCAGTAACGCGGCTGCGGTTGCGGGCCGGCGACTCGGGTTCTTATCCAGTAAGACGCAGATGAACTCGTCTAGTTCCGGCGGAAGTTCCGGAACAAGCATTCCAGGCCGTTCGGGCAATGTGTAGCACTGTTTGTGCATTAACTCAACCATCGATGCGGCGGCGAACGGTGGCCGACCGGTCACCAGAGTATAGAGTACGCCACCGAGTGAGTAGAGATCGCTGCGGCGAGTAAGTGGTTTTCCGCTGGCCGACTCGGGCGGAAGGTATGCGGCTGAGCCGATTGCAGGAGTTGGGCTTGCTGGCGGTGGAGGAATCACCTTCGAAAGCCCGAACCCGAGAACCTTGACCGTTCCATCGGCCGTGATCATCAGATGGGCGGGCTTTAAATCTCGATGCAAGACATTCCGATTATGGGCGTGTTTGAGCGCACGGGTGGCTTGCACCGCGACGGATAACACTTCGCGCCACGGTCGCCCTCCGCCCTCCAGCAGTCGGGCAAAATCTTCCCCTTCAACCAGTTCACACGCGACGTATGCCAGGCCGCCGTGCGTGCCACTTTCGTAATACTTGGGGATGTTGGCGTGGTCGAGTCGCTGGAGCGGAAGCATCTCGGCCGAGAATCTTTGCACGAAGGCCGGATCTTGCGAATTCGCCGATGTGAACACCTTGACCGCGGCCCGGCGATTCGGGTCGTCGTAGCCGCGTGCGCGGTACACAAGACCTTGCGTTCCGCGGCCAATTTCAGCTTCCAGATACCAGTTCCCGACGCGTGCTCCAGTCATGCCGCTAGTATAGCGTGAGAAAGCAAATTCACCCGGGAAGGCGATGGGAGCAAGGCATTGGAACCTCAACTCACAGCACTGCTGTTGATCGCACATGGAAGCCGCCGGCCCGAGGCGAACGCCGATCTGGTGTATGTGGCCGAGGCAATGTGGGAACGCGGCCGCTACCCGATCGTGCAGGTGTCGTATTTGGAATTGGCGGAACCGGGGATCGAGGCGGGCGGCGTGTTGTGTGTGGAACGCGGGGCGACAACAGTCATTCTGTTGCCATACTTTCTCTCGCCCGGTAAGCACATGGTCGAAGATTTAACCGCGGCCCGCGATCGCCTGCGCGAACGCTTCCCGGATGTGCGGTTCACCTTGGCCGAACCACTCGGGCGACATCCTTTGCTGCTGGATGTGCTGGAACAACGCGCGCATGAAGTGGAATGATCGCGCTTCGCGAGTCGTTTATTGCAACTGCTGGCCCAGAGCAAAGACTTCTTCGATATCCAGAAGCAAATTGCTCGCAGTGAACAGTTTCGCCACAGCCGCACGGTGAATCTTCATCTTGATATTGCCGACGCCGATCGCGCCATAGCCAAGCAATCCATCGTGGTTGGCTGCGGTATCGAACAGTTCCACACCCTCGATTCCCGCAGGCGGCACGCCGTTGAGATCAATCGCAACCTTGAGTGTTTTGGCGGTATCGCGGACTTTCTTCGGCAAGAGCACCACGCCGGGCGCGCCGGCGGCAACGACAAGTGTGCGGCCTTCCAACGCGGCAGGGCCATCGGCCGACGAGCGAACACTCACGGCTTCCAGATGCGCGTTCGGCACATGCGTGCGAACGGCAGCGCACACCGCTTCGGCCTTGGCTTTGTCGCGGGAACCGACGCGAACATGTCCGCCTTGGCGGGCGAGTAATCGCACGACGCGTTGCCCCACGGGGCCGGTTGCCCCCAGAACAAGCGATTTCGCCGAACTGAGTTCGAGGTGACGGGCCGCCGCCAGAACGGCGGCTGCGGCCGTGGTGTTCGCACCATTGGAATCGAGCAAGACCGACACCGTGAACGGGCTGAGAGCGGCCTTCACGGCGGCAACCACGGCTTCGCCCGCAACGACATCGGACCCGCCAACAAAGATTGCAGTACGATGCAAATCTTTGGGGCCACGTGTGAAAATGCACCCGTGAACCAGCGGCGTTACATTCTCAGGCGTCACGCCGCCGTAACTGAACAGGTGCTGCACGCCCGAATCGACCGCAACCACGCGATCGAACACGCTGGGAAGCGGGTCCGTATCGAGTTGTACAAGAATGGTCTGCTTTTCGGCCATAACTTCGCACGGACAGGTGAAAGTAAGAAGAAACGGTGCCAAAGACTGGCACCGCTCGCCAAAGACAAACCCGGTTTTCACTCGAACGGGTGCTTGGTTTCCTTCTTCGCGATGATCTCGTCGATTGTCGGCGTCTTGGTCATGGCGTGCTTGATCGCCAGCTTGGTGGCTTCGTAGTTGTTCTTGTAAATCTTCTTGTTGTCGTTGGCGCTCGGGGCGATGAACACGCCGCAAACGATGACCCAATCTTCCGCCTTATCCTTGGGAAGCACGCCATCCACAACGCTATCCACAACCGCACGGGCAACCGCGGCCTGAGCCGGGCCGAACATTTGCATCACCTGCTTGCCGCCCTTGAGCGTGACCTTGGTGATCATCACCGTGGCCGGCTTGCAGACGATGTTCGGCGAGACGACTGCGAGCAGATTGGTGTGCCCGGCGCTCTGATTGGCCAGGGCGTTGGCGAACGACACGCCAACAGGGCCATCTTTTGGCCCGATAAGCAAGTCGATGTGGGCGACGTTATCAAGGTCGCTACCTTCGATGATCAGGCCTTCGCCGACATACATGACGGACATGTTGCTCTCCGCGGGAGTAGGTGGGTTATCGGTCGACCGACGGCGTAGATGGTAGTGGTAGGAATCACGAAGGCAACCGGATTCCCGCCGGAGTTCGTCCACGCCACATGATTGAGACACGGGGTTAAGTTCGACTGATGCCGATTTTCGGGTGTCAGAATCGCTCGGTTTCCAAGCGATTCCGCTGGGGTGGCGGAGTTTTTTGGACACCCCACCCTCCCGCCCGGAGATCGCAATGTTGCGAAATCCCCTTGTTTTCGCACAA
>JBGSLF010000168.1:0-31423 GCA_041740855.1 Gemmata sp. | reverse complement strand
TTGTGCGAAAACAAGGGGATTTCGCAACATTGCGATCTCCGGGCGGGAGGGTGGGGTGTCCAAAAAACTCCGCCACCCCAGCGGAATCGCTTGGAAACCGAGCGATTCTGACACCCGAAAATCGGCATCAGTCGAATTAAGCCGTCGAGTAATCGGCCAATCTGTTCGTCGAGCGCCGCGAGCACGGCTTTGTACTTCGTTTTTAGCTCAGGCTCGCCATCGATCTTGACAGCCTTCATCTGTTCGGGTGACGGCACGAATGGTGTGTGCGTATCGTCGAGCCACAGGTTCACGAAGCACGGCTTGCCAGCGTTCTTCTTGATGAATGAAAGTGTTTCATCGATCATCCACGCCGATCGTTGGTGTCGGGGAACCTGTTGCGGTTCGATCTTGTCTTGTGGTCCCCAGGGGACAGTTTTCAAGCCAAGCGCAGCAGCCGGTTCGGGGCTTTCATAGGTGCCAAGGCCGATATCGTACCCATAGGCCGCGAACTTGGGAGCATCGGTCACATCGCGGCCACCGCCAAGGTGCCACTTGCCGATATGTGCGGTTGCGTATCCGCTTTCTTTGAGTAACCGCGGTAACGATGGCGCTTTGGGATCGAGGAAGTCCGCCATCTCGCACGCGCGATTGCCCGCCTTGGTCTGTAGGAAACTGGTGATACGCCAACGTGCGGGGAATTGCCCGGTGAGGAGGCCGCAGCGCGATGGGGAGCAGATCGGAGATGCGACATAGCCTTGCGTGAACCGCACGCCTTCCTTTGCAAGGCGATCCATCTGCGGGGTTTTCACCATGGTGTTGCCATAACACGATGGATCGCCCCAGCCGAAATCATCCACAAAGACGATGACGACATTGGGCCGCTCTTCTGCGTGCGTGATTGTCGGCGTGCCGATGAACGCAAGAATCGCCGCGACCGGGGAGAGTCGGATCACGGAGCGCCTCCAATAGATGAGTTGAGTAGATCAGTTCTTCTTTTTCTTTGGCACTGGGCGATCATGTAGCGGCCAATCGGGGTGTTCTTCGCGCGAGTCTGTCATCCACTTCACCGCCTTGGCGGCGACGTCTGGGTGCTTGAGAGCGAGATTGGACTTCTCGCCCGGGTCTGTCTTGAGATCGTACAGTTCAACTTCCGCTGATAGACCATTCTTCACGGCCTTCCAGTCGCCGAATCGAACAGCTTGCAAACTGGGGCCGTTCTCGTGCAATTCCCAATAGAAGAACGGAATCCTTGGTGGCGATTGGCCTTTGAGTAACGGCAGAATTGAAACGCCATCCGTTTTCACTTCGGCTGGCAACTTAGCGCCGAGCATATCTGCACAAGTTGGCAAGAAGTCCCAAAAGGCCCAGGGTTCATCATTCACCACGTTTGCGGGTATCACGCCTGGCCATCGCGCGATGCACGCTTGCCGCAAGCCGCCTTCGTATAGCGAGCGCTTGAACCCACGGAGCTTACCGCCCATTGTCTGGTCAAACAACTTGCCAATCTCGGAGTTTGGCGCGAATGACGAACCGTTGTCACCGGCAACGATAACAAGCGTGTTCTCGTCCAGTTTCAGTTCCTTTAACTTTGCCAGTAACCGCCCAATATCCGAGTCCAATCGCGTGACTTGCGCTGCGTAGTTTTTCTGCTGGTCAGTCCACTTCTCATTCTTGTAGATCCCCTGGTCGTCAATCTCATGCCGGCCGTGGGGAAGTGTCATCGAGTAGAAAAGGAAGAACGGTTTCTCTTTATTGGTGGTTAGCCAACTCAGAGTCTCATCAGCGATCAGGTTCTGCGCGTAGATCTTGCCGACCGTTTTGCCATCGTTACCTGCGAGTTCAAATCGCTTGTCGTCGTTATACAAATAGGTCGGAAAGTAGCTGTGGGCATGCCGTTGGCAGTTGTAGCCGAAGAAGTGATCGAACCCGACTTTGAGTGGGCTTCCCGGCGTGTCGAACATCCCCATTCCCCATTTGCCAACACACGCGGTGGCATAGCCGTTGTCCTTCAACAACTTCGCCACGGTATAGGTGTTGGGCGGCAGCGGCTTCTGGCCTTCTGGTTGCACTTCTCGGTTCGCACGGATGGGGCTGTGGCCCATGTGCTTGCCGATCATCAGCGATGTTCGCGACGGCGCGCATACACTTGTCCCGCAGTATGCCTGCGTAAAGCGCATTCCTTCCTTCGCCATGGCATCGAGATTTGGCGTCTTGATTAGCTTTTGCCCGTAGCATCCCACATCGCCCTGAGCGAGGTCATCGGAGAGGACAAAGATCACATTCGGTTTCGCAATTGGCTCTGCCGCGATGAGTCGATCCGATGTGAATAGTGCAGTAATGATAATGAGGCCGAGTCGGATCATGTTAACTCTCACTCAATGATGTGTGCCCGATTGATAACTGGTGAAAGGACTGCGGCCAACATACATCTTGTTCGCTTGCGTATGTATATTCGGCCCCCCACATTCCAAACGCAAGATCCAATAGTTATCTTGGTTGGTAAAGACGTAGCAATAAGCTCGATGCCATGAATGGTCAGTGTGCAGTTGCGGTCGTTCGAAACGCTGACGCATTGATTAGCGGAAAAGGAGTTCACCAATGCCAGTGTTTGGCGCTCACATGTCTGTTTCTGGCGGGTTGAAAAATGCGGTTACGGCGTCCACGGCGTTGAATTGCGATACCGTTCAAATCTTTACGCGTAACCCCAACGCCTGGCAACCGAAACCGCTTACCGAAGCGGATATTCGCACATTCCGTGACGCCGTTGTGAAAGCCGGTCTGCAGTTTCCGACCGCTCACGACTCTTACCTAATCAACCTCGCATCGCCGGACGAGAAGTTGTTCCAGAAATCGATGGATGCGTTTACCGACGAAATGGTGCGAGCGGAAAGTCTTGGCCTCACGTACTTGGTTACTCATCCGGGCTCGCACGTTGGTTCTGGAGAGGAAGCTGGTCTTGCACGTGTGGTGAAAGGGCTTGATGAAGTCTGTCGCCGGTGCCCCGGTTTTTCCGTCAAGGTACTCCTTGAGACCACGGCGGGGCAGGGGACTTCGCTTGGCCATCACTTTGAACACTTGCATGCGATTCTGGATAACGTGAAGAATCCGGAATGCTTCGGTATTTGCCTGGATACCTGTCATGTCTTTGCGGCGGGCTACGGATTGGTAAATGGGGACGACTATGCCGCGACTTGGGATGAATTCGCAAGTGTAGTCGGTCTGGACCACTTACGATTGTTTCACATTAACGACAGCGTAAAAGAGCGTGGAAGCCGGGTGGATCGTCACGCGGGGATTGGTCTTGGAAAGATTGGTCTTGAAGCATTCCGCATGCTCGTTACGGACCCGCGATTCATCCATCTGCCGATGATTTTGGAAACCCCAAAAGAAGGCGACGATGCGGCCGCGATGGACCCTGTGAACCTTGGCATACTTCGCGGGTTCCTTGACAACGATTCGCTTTTGCGGGCCAGCTAACGAAAGCCACACTTCCTCGCGCCTCTGATTGGTGCGAAACTTACGAAATGCGCTGGACTCCGAGCAGAAAATCGGCGAGAAGTAAGCTACCTCCCACAACCTGCCCGCATCGCAACTCAACTGTAGGTTCGCCATGTTGACCGTTTTTGGCAAGCCGCATGCTCGTGGTGGCTTCTGCGATGGCGTGAACCGTCGCGACTTTTTGACAGCTGGCGGCACACTTTTCGGCGGGTGCCTCGCATTGCCGAAACTACTCGCGGCCGAAGAGCAGACCGGCATTCGTTCCTCACACCGCTCCGTGATTAACGTGTTCCTTCCCGGTGGCCCGCCTCACCTGGATATGTGGGATCTGAAACCGGACGCACCGAGCGAGGTTCGCGGGGAATTCAAGCCCATCTCCACGACCGTGCCCGGAATTCAGATATGTGAGCTGTTTCCGCGAATCGCGAAGATGATGGATCGGTTCGCCATCATTCGTTCGCTCGTGGGCAGTAGCGGCGATCACGATGCGTTCCAGTGCATGACCGGCCGACCACGCACCCCTGCGAATCTGGGCTTTTGGCCTTCATTCGGTTCATGGGTCTCTAAGTCGCAAGGGCCAGCCGATTCAAGTGTGCCAGCGAATGTGAGCCTCATGTATCCGACTGGTGAACGCCGCTGGGGCTTCCCTGGCGACGGCGGATTCCTTGGCGTGGGGCACGCTCCGTTCAAGCTGGTTGGCGGGCGCGACACGGGCATGAAATCCGACAATTTAACGCTTAACGGCGTCACACTTGAGCGACTCACCGACCGCGTGAGCCTGTTGAACGGCTTCGATGATATGGAACGGCGGCTCGACCGCACCGGCTCGATGACCGGTATGGACACCTTCAATCGGCAAGCCCTGGACATACTAACTTCATCTCGCTTGCGCGATGCGATTGATCTCTCCAAGGAACCCGTCAAGAGTCTGGAACGCTACGGCGTCGACGACCCTGCGTTTGAGCGAGATGGCGCTCCGCGCATGGTCCGGAACTTCTGCATCGCTCGGCGACTGGTTGAGGCCGGTGCGCGTGTCGTAACAATGAACTTTACTCGCTGGGATTGGCACGGGCCGGATGGGAAAAACTTCGTGCAGGCACGCAAGGATTTCCCGCTTCTCGATCGCGCCGTGAGCACGCTGATCGAAGACATTCACGATCGCGGTATGGATAAGGACGTGACTGTGATTGTGTGGGGCGAGTTTGGCCGCACGCCGAAGATCAACTCTCAAGCAAGCCGCGATCACTGGCCACAACTGAGTTGTGCCCTTATGGCGGGTGGCGGCATGCGGACCGGACAAGTGATTGGCGAATCCAACCGGACCGCCGAACGTGCGACGAAACGGCCCGTAACGCACCAGGAAATCTTCGCGACACTGTACAAGAATCTGGGAATGGATCTGAATAACGTGCGAGAATATGACGCGAACGGCCGGCCACATTTCCCAATTGATGCCGACGCCCAACCGATCCGCGAACTGCTGTGACGGTGCACGTGGTTCAGCGTTGTGGTGCCGATATCCATGAACCCGATGGTGTGTTGCATTCTGAGCGGGGCGTAAGCCCCCTGTGGTTATTCCACGCACAGTGAGGGAGTTCACACCCCCCTCAGATCACGAAAGCAAAACCTCTCTATCGAGTTTCGATATGAGATGGGGGAAACGCCGAACCGAAGTGTTGCTGTGTGGAGAATCGATTGGTGGTTCACGGGACAGCGGGCCAAATCTGCCATTGGCGTCGAACGTCTGCGCCGACACACAAACCGCACGAAATAAAATGAAATTACGGCTATCCGGTGCTACTGGAGGTTCCTGGGGCGGCCTCTAAGCAACTCGGCTACAAGCCCGCCTCAGCAATCCGCAACCACTCTCGGCTGGCTTGGTACTTCGGGCGAACAAATGCAAGCAGTTGGTCTGCCGCCCCTTCGTACGCAAACCAATAGGGCGTTGTCGAGTCGTCCAAAGCCGAGCAGACGCGGTCCATCAACTTTCGGAGAGCCGTGAGCACAGGCTCGACTGCTTCACGATCAATCTGAGCGATCGGTTCGAGCCCCATTGCCACCGCATGATCGCGGTGGGCGTGATATTTGTCACGCCACCGCCGGAGCGGTTCGAAGTGCATGCGGGCCTCTGCGAGTTCATCCCGCATGCCGCCTGCTTGCTCGGGCCGTCGCGTTTCAACGTGGCTGACCATCCGCTCGACGGTCAGATTGTGCCTCTGCTCCGTCTTGACCCGATCAACCGCAGGGTCCAGCAACCTGCCAAGGCCGACAGCAATCTCGGTACGCACAGCTTGGTGGATCAGGCCTCCAGCGCCCCGGTTTAATGCCCAAGCAAGGATGTTGACAGTGTCATGTTCCGCGAACAGACCTGTGAAGAGGTTCCAGTGCCCGAAGACATCCCAGACTTGGTCCCGAACGTGCTTCAGCTCCACCAAGACATCGGGTGGGATGGGCGAAGGTTCAGACATCGGCGAGCCTCGGTGAATTGCGAGTAACCGGAGCAAGATTTACTGACGCACAACAACGCTACGAGGTTCGTATCGCGAGCTCGTCTCCGGTGGCCGAACGACGCAACTCAGCAGCGGCCACGACAGACCTACACCACTGAAGCTGAACACCACTCATACCCCGCCGTCTGCTGCAACAGCATGTGATACGATCAACTCGATGCCGACCGGCGGCCGGGCAAAGCGCCTTGCAGCGACAAAGGGCCTTGCAGCACCTCAGACATCAGACCGTGTGCCGGATGTCGGTGTCATTGGCCACGGACACCATCGTGGGGAATGGTCTGCCACCCGATTACCCCGCACCCTGAGGTTGATGAGACGACGCCATAATCTGCACCGACCGCCCCACACCGCCTCTGTCATCCCGCGCGACACCCCCACCTGATGGGCTTGGTGCCGTCATATCATCCCTGAACGAGGGTCGTTCGACAATTTAGCTGATGTGAAGACATACTGCCAGCGGAATTCCTCAGCCGCAGCCGGGAATTTGCGGTTCAGCGTGGCCGGAGTCATAGTCGTAAACGAACCGAGCGGTTGGCTCTACGATGAGTGCCAACCGCCCGGTTCGTTTTGAGCCGCTATTCGATCAGATCTTCAGCACACCAGTGCTATCGCCGAACGACTTCGCCGGCGCACCCATTCGTTCGAACAAGGCCCTGTACAGGTTCATGAGCGGTGTGTCCGATCGCTTGGGGTACACAATGTGGCGACCGGTTTCGATCGAACCGCCACCCTTGCCTGCAAGCAGAATTGGCAGGTCGTCGTGGTTGTGACGATTCCCGTCGCCAATGCCGCTACCATACACAATCATGGAATTGTCCAGAAGTGTGGTCCCGTTTGGTTCCTTCACTTCCTGCATGCGGCCGATGATGTACGCGAACTGCTCGATGTGAAAAGTATTGATACGCTTGATCTTCTCGAGTTTCTTCGCGTCGCTTTGGTGGTGTGAAAGTTCGTGATGCCCTTCTGCAACATCGATGAGCTTGTACTGCTTGTTGCTTCCATCGTTGGCCAGAGGGAACGTAACGACGCGGGTGAGATCGGTCTGGAACGCGAGCACCATCAAGTCGCCCATGAGGCGAATGTGTTCGCGCACATCAGAAGGAATGCCCTTTGGGGCGCTCATGTTTGGCTTCGGAGCGGGGCCACTGGCGGCTTGCCGCGCCTTCTCGATGCGCTGTTCGACCTCACGCACGCTGTTAAGGTATTCATCCAGTTTGCGGCGATCGGCCGTGCCCAAGGTTTTGTCCAACCCCCTGGCATCTTCCATTACGAAGTCGAGAACACTGCGGTTGTATAACTCGCGTTTGGCCCGTGCGGCGGCGAGTTCCTTGGGATCATTTCCCCCGAACAACCGCTCGAACACGGCTTTCGGATCGACCTCTTTAGCGTTGGGAGTGGATTCGGCACGCCAGGAGAGATTGTGCGAATAAGCACATGAGTAGCCGGAGTCGCAGTTCCCTGCGTTGCCGCCACGTTCGATACCCAGTTCGAGCGAAGGGAATCGGGTTTGGTCGCCGACCACCTGCGCAACGTGTTGGTCGGCGGACATACCCACGCGAATGTCGGCACCGTGCGTTTTACGCGGTTGACGGCCGGTAAGAAACGCGGACATGGCACGAGCGTGGTCGCCCGGTCCATCGCCGTTGGCACGGGCTTTATCCAGCGCCAGGCCCGTCAACACGTTGATCTGATCCTTCAATCCTTGCAGCGGTTTGAGCACATCGGGCAGTGTGGTGAGTTTGCCTTCAGTGGTAGGTGTCCAGTGCGCCATGTGGACGCCGTTGGGCACATACATGAACGCCACCCGGCGTGGTGCTGCGCCGGCAACTGTGCCCGATGCAGGTGCGGGTGCGGCCAGTGCGAGTGAATCGAGGAAAGGAAGGGCCACGGCTGTGCCCAATCCTCTCAATGCAGTGCGGCGAGTGACGGCTTTTTTTGTGTTCATGATTATTCGCTCCGCTTCCCTTTACGCTTCTGGAATGGATCGGATTTCACAATTGCGAGAACGAGTGAGGAGAATCGGTCAGTGTTGGCTTTGGAAGCCGCCACGATGTCATCGAGCACGCACTTGTCGTAATACTCCAAACCACGGCCAAGGCCAAATGTTAAGAGTTTCTCGGCAAAGCAACGTCGGAACTGATCGGACTTACCAAGCAGTACCTTTCGCAATTCCGTGGGGCCGGTGAACTTTTCGCCACCGGGTAGCACACCAGAAGCGTCGATAGGCTGCTTGTTGTCTTGTGTTCGCCATGCGCCAACCGCATCGAAGTTTTCCAACCCGAAGCCGAGTGGGTCGAGTTTTGCGTGGCAGGTGGCACAGTTCGGGTTCGCGCGGTGCTGTTCCATCTGCTGGCGGAGTGTTCCTTTGAGTTGCCCGGTGGGTGGCAGTTCGGGAACGTCCGGGGCTGGCGGCGGCGGAGGAGTTCCGAGGATGTTCTCCAACACCCACTTGCCACGCTTAACTGGGCTGGTGCGCGTGGGGTTCGATGTGACTGTGAGAATGCAGCCCATCGTCAACACACCACCGCGGCGATTGTCTGGAAGTTTCACCTCACGGAAATCGATCCCGATCACATCCGGAATCCCGTAGTGACGGGCCAGCCGAGAATTCACGAAGGTGTAGTTCGAGTCCAGAAACTCCATGATGCTGCGATCGTTGCGAACGATATTTTCGAAATACATCTCGGCTTCGCGAGCCATCATGTCTTTGAGTGAATCGTCCCAATCGGGGAAATAGCCTTTATCTGGTGTGAGCGTCTTTAGCATCGCGAGTTGCAGCCATTGCGCACCGAAGTTCTGGGCGAGCGATTTGGCCTTCGGATCTTGCAGCATTCTCCGCACTTGCGTTTCGAGAACACCCGGCTTGCGGAGTTGATTCTTTTCGGCAAGCGAAAAGAGTTCCTCGTCTGGCATGCTCGACCAGAGGAAATACGACAGGCGCGTGGCGAGTTCGTATTCGCTAATGGTGCGTGAATCGTCGGGATTCTTGGGGTCTTCCTCAATCCGATACAGGAAGTGCGGTGACACCAGCACGGCCTTCATGGGAAGCAAGACGGCCTTGTGGAACGGTTCGCCCTGCTTGGTGGTAATGTCGAATAGCTTCATCAGCCGTTCAATTTCTTGAGCGGTGACAGGTCGGCGATAGGCCCGGCGGGCGAAGTCGCTTAAAACTTTCTCTGCAGCGGTTCTGTTTTCCGCAGCGGTCGCATTCGCCTTGGGGCGAGTTGTGAGGAGCAACTTCACCGATGCCGGGTCTGCTGGCGCTTTCGGATCGAACGGGCCTTCGATCTCGAGACGATCTAATCCGAATGTGCGTTTGGGGCTGGCATCCTTCTCTGTGGATGGATTCGTGAAAGCGACCGAAACGCGCTTCTCACCAGAAGGAAAGCGTGCCTTCACTTCGTAGGTTTGCGGCTTCCCTTGCACGGCTTCGATAGCGAACGTCTTGATATCCTTGCCATCCACGCGAATTGTTGCGATTGGAAAGGCATCGCCAGCCTTTGAACCCCAACCACGGAAGCGGATGACGTAGTCGCCTTCGGCCGGGAAGTTAAACTTTTCCAGGAATGCCGAGCCTTCTGTCTGGAAGGAGATCACTGCTAGTCGCTCACGCGATTTCGCATCGCGGGGAATAACCTGGATGTTTTGCGTGCGGAATTCCTGGCGAGAACTCTTCGCCGGCTCTTCGATCTTCAACGCTGTTTCCAGGATCTTGTCAGCCGCCGCGAGATACTTCTCCATCAGAATGGGCTGAAACGACAACACATCACCAATGTTGTCGAAGCCGTATCCTACATCATCGGCGGGGAAGTCTTCGGCGGGCTTGAAGTTGACACCACACAGGTCGCGGATGGTGTTGTCGTACTCGGCGCGGTTCAATCGCCGCACAGTCACACGGCCGGGATCTTTCGGCGCGGTGCAATCGACTTTAGTCAGCGACTCCGCGATCCAATCGATGACGAACTGCCGCTCCTCTTTAGTCGGTTGTGGTTTCTTCTTGGGCGGCATCTCGCTAGCAGACATCACATGCTGAACTGCACCCCAATCCTTCCGGTTTTTTCGGGCGTGCTCTTCGCTCTGGTATCCATCCAACGTGAGCCCGCCAGCTGCCTTGTCCGCGTTGTGACATTCCAGGCAATACTTCTTCAGGAACGGCAAGATCTTTGTTTGGAAAGTCGCGTCTGCGGCCTTGGTCGGCTGGGTCGCTGTTGGCTTGGCAACCGGAACGGGTTGTGCTCGTGCTTTCGATCCCACGGAATACCACACTCCTGCGAGGCTCGCAGCAGTCACTAAACCCGTGAGCAAGAGAGCAGGTCGCAACACCATGTGTGCTGGCTCCTAAAGCATGGCAGGGCGAGAACTGGTGGAAGAGCGTGCGGGGGTAGGTAGTAACTAATCGCACAATCACATAATACTTATTAGAATAGTAGTCGTAACTCCTTCATTTCGCAACCAGAAAGACGGATGGAATCGCTTTGTAAGTCTCTTTCTCATCAAGCATTCAGGATTGATCAGCACTACCCAGATTCCCTCGGAACAAGATTCGGACTATGGCGATTCTGCGGGCGGTTTACCCATTCCCACGCGGATGTGGAAAAACCAATACACCACAGGCTGCCTTAACGCGCTGCAAGGCAATCGCGAAGGAACTTTACGCCGTGCTCAATGTCCCGGAATCGTTCTTCCTGTGTGCCAACCTCGCGTTCGATACAGAGTGGCCCCTTGAATCCAATCTTTTTCAGAGCCTGAACGAACGCACGGGTGTTCGTCTGGCCCTGGCCAAGTGGCACCTCTTCGCCCCAAGTTCCTTTGGTTTTGGGTCGATTGGCGTCTTTAAGGTGAACACTGCGAATATCGGGAGCCAAAAGCTCAATCGCCTTAAGTGGGTCGTCCTTGTCGTATAGCAGCATGTTTGCCGGATCGAAATTCACCTGAAGGTTAGGGCAGCGGAGTTCGTCAAGCGTGCGACGCAGCAGGGAACTCGATTCTTGGCCCGTTTCGAACGCAACTGTGACGCCACTTACTCGCGCGAGTTCAGATACTTCTGCAAGCGTATCGAGGAATGATTTGCGTTCGGGATCGCCCGGTTCAGGGATGAAGCCGGCGTGGAGCATGATATCGTTCAGCCCCATTTCCTTGGTGCGGGCAAGCCCCCACTTGAAGCGCTCGATCCGCTCGGGGCGTGTCGCGGGGTCGCCGAAGCCACCCGTCTTTTCAATCGTGTGTGGAGAGGTGTAATCTTCGCCAGGAAACCCCAGCATACTGCCGCTCAAGCGAAACGGTGCGGCCGTGGCGGCGGCGGGCATCGCATCTCCTTCGACCCACGACGCATGATGGGGATCACCGCAGGCAATTTGCACCACATCAATTCCAAGTCGCTCGGTAAAACGCTGCAGTTCCGGAATGCTTGTCACCTGCAGCGACCAGCTGCAAACACCAATGGTTAGCGGTTCGATCGGCATGCGATGCACCTCTTCAGCAATGGCAATTTCACTCGTGATCGTGATTGTAGTGGTAGAAGTGCGTGAACGCGAGAGTGAGGAAACGAACTGGCGTTCTACATGCTCAAAGAGATGTAGCAGTGCCAAGGATCCCATTCAGGACGAATGTCGAGTTGCAGACCATGTCCAGTGCCGGTCGGATGTTTGCTGGATGGTATCGGGTGGATAGCCAAGACGAGCCAACAAGGCACGCACTTCATTCAAAGTGAGCGCTGCATGGAGCGAAGCACCAAACATCGCCCGTTGATGTGGGTTGGCATCTTTAGCGTAGATCTCGACCAACTTTGTGAGCGTGGATGAGTCCTGTGGGCGAAGCAGATCCCGGACGAATAACACTCCACCTGGCGCACAGACACGATGCATTTCAGAGAAACAATGGAATGGTTCTGGGATGTGATGAATGATGCTGTTAGAGATCACCGCAGCGAAGTGCTTTTCAGGAAAGAGAAAGCCCTTCGCATCCGCTTTCTGTACAGTGATGCGCGATACGAGTCCTGCACGTTCCACATTGTGAATTGCCAGAGCAAGCATATGCTCTGCTAAATCGATCGCGGTGATAGTGAAGCGATTCGCGCTATCCTGTTGGCAGACTTCGATCGGGATTTGCGCCGTACCAGTTCCAACATCTAACACATTGCCAGTGATCATCGTTGAAGCGAGAAAGTCCGAGGCAAACAGGCGGTTGACCCCTGAGTGATCCATCGCATCGTAATCGCGGGCTTCTTCGGGGGTGTCCATCACCTCGGGTTCAAGTATGCGGGCAATCATATTCCACTTAGCATCCAGCGAGTTCATGTTGCTCGGCTAATCGGCGTTCGTACTCTTCATGGCATGCTTGGAGCAACTCGGTTCGAAGAGCAAAGTCTCGAATGCCTTCGCGATCCCATGCTGATACCACGGCCGAGGTTGCGGGGTTGAGTCCAGCGATTTTGGTCAGCCAAACAACGCCCGCTTCATACTGCAATGCACATGTTTTCGGGTGGTTCCACGCCACGTGCGAGGCGAGGCATCCCATCGGCATCGCACGAGCGAATGACCCGTGAATGAGCAATGGGCTGGCTTTATCGAGCAGTTCCATAATCCGTGCGAGTCCCGTGTCTGTGACATGGGGGAGCCAGTTGGCCCGGAACTCGGTAACGGGATCGGGGGAGGGCATTGGCACTCCAAACAGCACAGCGATCATTCGCCACGCAAACACGAGACAAAAATCTGACGAATATCAACCGGCGACGATAGGTTTCGGTCGTCGGTAGGGTGGAATCCGGGCGCAGGTGATTCAAACAACCGCCCGATATTTGGCGGCGGCCCGGTTCGACGATGGGCATCATAGAAAGGTCGGAAATGGAGTGTCAAGGTTCTCGAGTCGCTGTAAAACTCGCCCGTCCGTCGGTACGTCGGGACGAATTCCCGGACTTCGCAACCCAATAAGTAGTTATGGCCGAAGACGCCGACGGATGTGGCTGAAAAAAAATGCCAGAGAATTCCGAATCTTGGAAAGTTTGGTTATCGAGTAAAGAATGTCGTGATTATATTCGTTTGTGGTTATATGGTGTCAGTCTCGATTGTGAACTACTGAGATTGATAGGCGTTCATGATACGGTATTCATATTGGCCAGGGTTTGGGTAGTGACAGTGGTTTGTCAGTAGGTGTGACAATCCACTGTCACTCTATAGCTTTTGATTCAACCGTCGCTGCGAAGTGACTTCACAAGTTGAACGAACTTGGTGTCGAACGCGGCTCGCTGATTCCATCGGGTTTTCGCACAAACGGCAACAGTTTTATCACCCACAGTAATGGCCGATATAGCATACAACCAGGTGAAACTTGGATCGCGACTATTGACGCTCTTGAGCAAGATATGCGGTGCAGTTCCGGTTGCCACATTCGGGCTTGGATCGCCTTCCAGTGGCCCTGTCACTTCTGTGAACGTGTTCTTGCCCGATCCCAACTCTTCGTATCGGTTAGCCTGAGTTTCGATGTAGGATCTGGCCTGTGCCAACGGATCGGCACCACCATCCAGGATGTAAACCACGAGTTCGGCTTCCTCATGGAAATCGCGGCCCTTTTGCTTGACCTTCGCTGTGAGGTATTTGTCCGCTTTCGGATCTTCTGCCTTAACGCGTTCATCGTCTGTTTCTTCAGCCCAGATTCCTTCGGTATCGAAGATGGTGTAGCCAATTACATTATTCTTAAAGGGTACTGTGGACGATTGCCGCTCGACCCAATCTTTGCGGAGGTCAAGTAATCGGCATCCTTTGCGACCATCCTGAAAGCCCGATTTCTGCTCTTCGTACATTCCCGTAGGAGTCCAGGATAAGAACCAGTAGCCAATTCCTTTGTGCGACATTGCCAGAGCATCCCCCTCCACGCTGCCACCATTCTTCAACCCGCCCACAAACTTAAAACCCTGTTGTATTGGTTGGTCCATCCAGGTTTTGTCGGCATCTTCGGTGTACTCTTTGCGAGTGCCTGGCTCTAGTAGTTTGTCCAGCGCGCCAACAAGTTTGCTGCGCAGTTCGCTGGGTCGTGGGGAGCGCGGATCGTAATCCAGTCCGCCAAACGCCATGTAGGCTTCCGGATTATCACGCCGATAGACCACATAGTAAGGCAAACCCAACCGCGCTTTCATGTCTTCATCGCGGACCCACGGCGATGGCGGCGGTGTGAAAAGCAAGTTGAGTTCTTTGAGCCGTGATGCGTTCTCGGGCGCGGGCGGAACCTCTTTGTGATTCAATTTCCACCAGATCGCCAGCCCCGCACCACTTAATGCCACTGCAGTAACCAACACCAGTAGCATGTTCTTCAGGGTTGTTGACGGCCCTTTGGGGAGCGTCTCAGCCTCACCGCTATGCCGAGCGTTGGAAGGCCGAGTGTCTGTTACATTGGGCGGCGAAGCCGAAGCTGCGGAGGACTGAATTCGTGCTGCCGGGGTAGATGGCCCATAGCCACCTGTGGTTGGCGACGAACTGGTAGCCTGAGTCGGCGCACTCAAAGTGAAACGCATCCCACAGCGTGGGCAAGCTAGAACCGCACCTGCTGGCACGGTGCTTGGATCAAAAAGGTATGGGCAACTGGGATTCGGGCACTTCAAAGCTGTGGACATGATTCCCCCAACAATTCCAACTCGCGAATTCTCAGTTAAACCAATCATACCTAATCGATCACCGCAGGGGGCAAGTCATCAGGCTTGCGTATGGGTTCGCTTGGTATCGGGTTTGTAGCAGGTTGCGGAATGGGCAGAAAACCTAAAGGTGTGGCTGCAGATGGGTTTTTGACGCGTATGGCTGTTTTGCCTTCGAGAATCGCATCCAGTTCCGTAAGTATTACGGAAGCTCGCCAGCCACGATTCAGCGGAACATCGGGGGGCGGTTCATTGAAGACTCGACTCCGCACGATGGCTTTTAAATCCGATCCCGAGGCGACAAGATTCGTTGCAAGCTTGTTCCGACCGCACCAATCGGTGAGCACCACACCCAGCAAGTTGGCCAGCAGAACCACATGAGGCGGATCGTTTTCACGCGGCTCAAGCAACGGGCATTCCTCGGCGGGCAAGGATTTCGCACGTTTGACAGCATCAATGATCCTGTCAATTTCGTTTCGCGGAACGCCTCGATAGGCCGTGAGATCTTCGGTCTTAAGCGGCACGCGGCGGGCAATCTCTGTTAAGATGTCGTCGCGTAGTAACTGTCGTGCCGGTCGATTCACTCGTTCCGCGAAGGTTTCCCGCCAAACGAAGACTTCGCGTGCGATAGCCAGTTGTCTGCGATCTAGCCCACCAATCCCTTTGATTCTCCGCCATTTCTCGGTCGTGAATTCTTCATCACCGATGGCTTTGCGCACGGCACACGTGAACTCCTCCGTCGCCCAATCGGATCGCTTGAGCCGCCTTAATCGCTCCGTTAGCTTCTTCCATGCGGGCAGAAGATACCGCACATCATCGAAGGCATACCGGACCTGCGCGGGTGTAAGCGGGCGGCGTCGCCAATCGGTGAGTGTTTCACCTTTGGTCATGCGTTGCCCAAGCAAATCGTTGACGAGGCCGGCATAGCCGATCGGATATGTTAGTCCGACTAATCCCGCGGCGAGCTGCACATCGAATACATCGGAAGGCGGCTTACCGGATTGGAAAAAGCACATGCGGATATCTTCACGACCCGCGTGTAAGACAGTCGTTCGTCCGGGCTCCAGGAGGATATTCCAGAATTCTTCCAGCGAGCCAACTCGCAAGGGATCGATGATAAAGAGCTGCTCGGGTGTCGAAACCTGAACCAAACAGAGTTCCGGGCGGTATGCATCTTCGCCAACGAATTCCGTATCGAAACCTATCGCAGGTGATTTGGAAAGGTGTTCCAGGCAACCGGGCATTTGCGCCGGGTCGGAAATGAGATGTTCCGGCAAATCCTGAAGTTTGGTTGGCTTGACATAGCGACGGGACATAAACGCACGGATCGTGTTGTTATGAAGGTATCAGCCATTCTATCGTTGTCGGATCGGTAGTGCTTGGTCAAGTTTTGTCTCGATTTGTTGATTCACCTGGCATTCCTCCGGCTGGTGTACCCTTGCCCCGCGTAGCAGCATGTGTTGCAATCATTTCGATAACATCGCGTGGAGTGAGCGTATGCTTCATGAATTCCTGGAAGCCAAGGTCGTAATCGATCTCGTTAGCCCGTATGTGTGCCTCGGAAAATTGATTCGCTACGATGATCATTTCCTGGAACTGAAAAACGCCGACTTTCACGATCTGCGTGACACAGACACCACGAGGGAGCTCTACGTTGCGGACTCCGTTGCTACTGGCATTAAGCGTAACCGCAAACGTCTGCTGATTCGGCGATCCGAGGTTGTTGCGATCTCGAAAATCGAAGATATCGTTAGCGATTAGCAGGCGTGTGATGCCAAAGCGTGAATCGTCACAAAACTAGCCAATTTCGTTAAGCCACTTTCGTAGCAGGCCTGCCAAGTTTTCCAGCTCTTCGGGCGACATCGCGGGGAGTGCTGCTTTGGCATTGGCGAATCGCGTCACCGTTGCGGCGTCGATAACTCGTTTCCCCTTTGCAGTCAGTTCAATCTTTACCATCCTTCGATCACCTGGATCTGCTCGGCGAGCAATAAGGCCAGCCGATTCGAGAGTATCCAGGCGGGCTGTCATTCCCCCACTTGAGAGGGCAACACTTTTCAGCAGTTCGCGCGGCGGCAAGCCACCTTTGGGGCTATGACGGCGAAGCGTTGCGAGTATATCGAATTGGCCCAGTGTTAGCTCATGCTTTACCAGCGCCAACTCAACACTTTTTTCCAGATGCCGGGCCAAAACAATTACGCGCCCAATGACTTCCAATGGGCTGGGATCGGTGCCAGGGTGCGCTGCACGCCAGCCGGCAAGGATGGCATCAAGCCGATCGGGCGAGTCAATCGTTTTCATATCGGAAAGTTTAAAGTCAAGAATCTTGCTGTCAAGATTATTGACCGCGAGTTATTCGAACGGTAGATTCACCCACACAGAATGCGTGAAGTGCCCGTTATACGGAGGCCCCTTCGGGTACTCCTCAACATGAGAGTGAAAGCATGAAAGAAATTCGCATTGGGGACACCGTCGAGCAGTGTGTTGAGCGATCGGACTACCCACCCGACCGCATCAAGCAAATCCTGAAGGATGAAGTTGTTGCCGTGCTCGGCTATGGCGTGCAAGGCCGCGGTCAATCGCTCAACATGCGTGACAACGGGATCAAGGTGATCGTGGGCCAGCGCAAGGGCGGCAAAGCCTACGATCTCTGCCTCGAAGACGGCTGGAAACCCGGCGAGACGCTGTTCGATCCGGAAGAAGCTGCTGCAAAGGGAACGGTCATTCAATACCTGCTCTCCGACGCAGGTCAAAAGGACATGTGGCCCAAGATCAAGCCACACCTTACCAAAGGGAAAGCTCTCTACTTTTCACATGGTTTCTCGATCGTGTTCAATGAGCAAACCGGTGTGATTGCGCCGCCTGATATCGATGTGATTCTCGTAGCACCCAAGGGATCGGGCACAACGGTCCGCCGGTTGTTTCTCGAAGGCCGCGGGATCAACAGTTCGTTCGCGATCCACCAGGATGCGACCGGCCGTGCCCGCGAACGATGCCTCGCTTTGGGCATCGCGATCGGCTCCGGTTATCTATTCGAAACGACCTTCAAGAAAGAAGTCATCTCAGACTTAACAGGTGAACGTGGCGTGCTCATGGGAGCGATTTACGGGCTGTGGCTGGCTCAGTACGAAGTGCTGCGCGAGAACGGCCACTCGCCGAGCGAGGCGTTCAACGAGACCGTTGAAGAGGCGACGCAGAGCCTGTATCCGTTGATCGCCGAGAAGGGGATGGACTGGATGTACGCGAACTGCTCGACCACCGCCCAGCGTGGCGCACTCGATTGGTTCCGCCCGTTCTGCGATGCGAGCAAGCCCGTTTTCCAGAAACTCTATCAATCCGTCGCCACGGGTGAAGAAGCGCGACGCACACTGGAAGCGAACAGTCGCGCCGATTATCGCCAGCAATTGGAGAAAGAGTTGAAGGAGATTGCGGATAGCGAGATGTGGCTTGCGGGTGCTCAGGTTCGGTCGCTTCGGCCGGAACGCCAGGGTTCTTGATGGCACATTGCAGCAACGATACATCGACATGAGTGGTGACACTCAACAGCGACAAACCCGGCGATATCGCCGGGTTTCTTCGTGTCATGGCCCCACTTGTGGCACCACGCCCTGCAGTGGAGCAACGGATTGCTCGGGTGGTAGAATTCCCACAGAGCCTGGTGCAGGAAACTGTGGTTGGATGGGTATCTGTGCGGCTGGCGGGGCTTTGGGCTGTGCGGGGCGTTCAGGCGCGGGAAGATTCCAGCCACGCAACCGTAGTGCTTCGGCATTGTTTAGCAGATCATCTGTGCGCGTTTTGGTGGCTTCGTGTAGCTCGAAATAATACCGGCGGGTGTCGCGGATATGGAATGGCCACACCACTTCCGCAAAGAAATCGAACGGCGGATAGCCATACCAGGGTGCATTCACATGGACGCGTTGTTCGAGCGTCTCGTATCCCGGTTGCACAATCGTTACCGTGTAATCGCCGTAATATTCGAAAGGCGTATGAGCCGGAGCCGCACCGATGGGTTGATTATCAATGTAAACTTGTGCATTGGGAACATTCGACTCGATCACAAACCGGCGATCCACGCAACCCGTACAAGCGAGTAGCACTCCGAGCACGGCGATGCATACAGTTCGCCCGGTGTTCATTCCGCCTCCTGCCGCGTATCGTGTCGCTTTGTGTGTGAAGTGCGCTATAACTCGCCCGATGTGGTCAGTCAATGCGAGGAATAATGCATTACTGGATCGCAACAGAAATGATCGCTTACCTGGCATGTGACGGAGTTGACTTCGAAAGTGATCGACATGGAACAATGTCGAAAGCGATCTTCCCGCCAGAAAAGATATGGGCGGGAAGATGCATCAACAGGGCACGATTACTTGAGTAACTTCGTCAGATCTTCTTTGATCGCCTTGGCCCAGATCTCGTAGCCTTCTGGGCTGAGGTGCAACAAATCTGGCATGATCTTCTTGTCTAACGTGCTATCCGCATCCAGGAATTTGCTGCCAATGTCCTTGTAGAACACCATTTTCCCATCATCCAGTTTCGCGATGATGTCGTTGGCGGTTTTGATTTTCGTGCGAACCATATCGGACGCTTTTGCGGAACGTGGGAAGATACCGAGCACCAGAATTTTCATCTCGGGCTTTTGCTTGCGAAGTTGTTCAACAATGGCTTTCACTCCACCGGCGATTTCTTCCGCCGTGTTTGTCCCCATGTTGTTGGTGCCGATCATGATCACAGCCGCTTTGGGCTTGATAGGTTCGAGTTCCTTGCCCTCTGTGATGCGCCAGATCACGTGGCCCGTTCGATCGCCGCCAATGCCCAGGTTCACCGCTTTCAGCGGGGCGAAGTGTTCCGCCCACATTTTCTTGCCGGCACCTTCCCAACCTTGTGTGATGCTATCGCCCAGGAAGATCACATCGGCTTCGCCTTTTGCGACAACCTTGAGGAATTCCTTGTGCCGTGCCACATCTCGGTTCATCGGTTGTGCTGCGGGGTTGTCCTGTGCGAGCAGCGGAGCGGCCAGGCACAGCCCGAAGAGGGCGGCAGCGGTTAAGGTTCGTTTCGTCATGCTTCGGCTCCATTGGGAGGGGTATGTTGGCGGGACCGGTAACCAACGGGTTCACCGGCGTGTGCAGTATCGAGCGAGTTATGATTCATGGCAACATAATTTATCGCGAGATCCGAATGCGTAACGCAATAACGCATTCCACAACAAATGGTTCACGTTGGCTACAATAGGAGAGGTATACCTCCGTACCGTGGTTGCAGTGAGATCGTTCACGGAAGGCCCGTCATGATCGAAGAACCCATTCCGCCAGTTAGCCAGCAAACGCCTGATCCGCGCGACCCGGCAGCCAAGGTCCGCACGTTTCCCACCGGTCCCGGCGTTTACATGATGAAGGATGGCGGAGGAAATGTGATTTACGTTGGCAAAGCCAAGAATCTGCGGAATCGGGCTGGCTCCTATTTCGCCAAGGAAGCCGCAGTCGATCCTCGCATTCGAGACTGGATTGGTTTCATCCGCGATGTGGATTACATCGAAACATCTGATGCCATCGCGGCCATGTTCACGGAAGCCCGGATGATCAAGGATCTCCGACCGAAGTTCAATAAAGACCTGAAGGACGATAAGACTTTCCCTTACTTGCAGATCCGAACTCGTGAAGAGTATCCGCGGGTGGAAATCACGCGGAAACCGCGAAGAAAAGGTGTGCGGCTCTACGGCCCGTTCGCCAACACACGACAACTCCGCGTGGCAGTCGATCTCCTCCAGCGACTGTTTCAATTTCGCTCATGCACACTGGATATCAAGTCTTCTGAGACGAAATGGAAGTGGTTCCGTCCTTGCTTGCTTCACAGCATTCGGCGTTGCACTGCGCCCTGCAATCTTCGCGTTAGCCGTGAAGACTATCGGAGACAAATCAAGAAACTCATCTTCGTTCTTGAAGGGAAGAAGGAGAAACTCATCCGGAGGATGGAAAGAGAGATGCTGGTGGCAAGCGAGGAGTTGAACTTCGAGAAAGCCAAACGAATTCGCGACGAAGTGACCGCCCTTCGAAACCTGGAGATGCGAGGCGACGCGAAAAACGACGTGCAACCCGAAGTGTTCCCCATTGATCCGAAGAAGGGCTTGCACGGGCTTCGGAAGATTCTGGGCCTGGACAAACTTCCGCGCACGATTGAAGGAATGGACATCGCGCATATCCACGGACAAGACACGGTCGCATCGATGGTGTCGTTTTTGGATGGGCTGCCGTTCAAGCCTGGTTATCGCCGATTCAAGATCAAGAGTGTAGAAGGAACCGACGACTTCGCAAGCATGCGTGAAGTCGTCACGCGACGTTTCCGCAGATTAAGTGAGGATGATGAAGTCTTCCCGGACATCTTGCTGATTGATGGCGGAAAGGGGCAGTTGAACGCGGCTCTTGATGCGTTCAAGAATCTGGGAATCGATCCGCCGTGCTTGATTTCGCTCGCCAAGAAAGAAGAGGAGATCTTTCGTCCGGGTGAAAGCGAATCCATCAAACTGAGTCGGCACTCCGCCGCCCTTCGGCTGCTGCAATATGTTCGCGATGAAGCCCACCGCTTCGCCCAGCACTACCACCACATGCTGCGTCGCAAGCGACTCACAGACGATTAATACCACTCAAGACGAACGGGGCAGCCCGTGTTCATGAGCTTTAACCTACGTTCCACTTCCACTCTTGCATTTCGCCCAGTCGCTCGTGATCGGTGAGATCGAACTTCAACGGCGTGATGGTGATGTAGCTTTCAGCGAGCGCTTCCACATCGGTTCCAGGGTGTGGGCTGGGGCAGAGGAAATCGGGGCTGGTCCAGAAGTAAGTGCGGCCGCGCGGGTTCACCCGTCGATCGAACTTCTCGGTGTAAGGCGTGACATTCTGCGGCAACACCTTCACGCCCTTTATCGGGCCGCGTTCCAGCACTGGGATGTTGACGTTAAAGAGGTTTCCTAAGGCTGGCTTGCTTGCGAGGATTTGCTCGATCACAATACGCGCATGCACGGCTGCCTTCGGGAAATCGTAAATCTTCTTGTCGTATTCCAGTGAAACCGCAATCGCCGTGTGGCCGTAGAACGCCCCTTCAATTGCCGCTGCGACTGTGCCCGAATACAGGACATTGATGCCTGCGTTGCTGCCCGCATTCATCCCACTGATGATGACATCAGGCGGTTCGGGCAGCAGTTCGAGCAGTGCAAGTTTCACACAATCAGCCGGTCGCCCTTCGACCGCCCAACCGATCAATGTGCTACCGTCGTCTTCGTACACTTCGCTGACAAGTAATGGATTGAGCAACGTAACGGAGTGGCCCGCAGCGCTTTGTTCCGTGGCAGGTGCCACAACAAGCACGTGCCCAAGTTTGCGAATTTCCGCTCGCAACGCACGCAGACCGGGCGCATAAATACCATCATCGTTCGTCAGTAGAATTCGCATATCGCTTCCTCCATCACGTTACTATTCAACGGAATCAGCAATCTCTTGTCGCGAGTCGTAGTGAGAGTAGTGATTAGAATGCGATGGCGGTTGGTGCAACTTGACCTGCAATGTGTGGGTCCGTATCACAGGGTTCGATTTTCGCCGTAAGTTAAGTGCGTGAGGAATTCACTTCACACCGTTGGGATTCATCAGTGGAACCATCGATATTCCTGGATTTTCATCTGCCCAACGCAGCCACTTGGCTGTACTTCTCGTTCATTCTCTCTTTATCCTTATTCTTTCAATTTATCCGACCTTTGAGTTTGCGTAATCTCGATCTCCTCACGCTCTTCCTTTTTGCTCCCGGATTGTTGATTTTGCAAGAAGCACACCATCTCCTTCTGGTGGGTCGCACCGAACGAGGGGAACGAGAACTGCTGCTTGGGTATGGTTGGCTCCTGGTGGCGACGGCGTATTGGTTCGGCCGCACGCTTTATGATGTCAGTCTCGTGCGTCGACCGGCTGTGAGTCCCAATCTCACGACAGCAGGACTAGTTTGCTTGGGTGTGGCGCTCTTCGTGGGGCAATCGGCCGTGGCACTTCGACGCACAGCAGACGCTGCAGAATCGGTGCGAGTCGGTCGTCGCCCGGCACCCATCGAGCAAGTACAGGATAGCGCAACGGCCGTTGTTCAACAGGCACCCGCGGAGCGGATTCGCAGAGCTTCCGAGGAAGATATCAGCTTCTGGGTGGAGCGATCACTTTGCATGATCTGTCATGCCGCAATTGTTGTGGCGCTGCTGCTCTGCGGTTTGCGGCATTTCCAAGATCGATCGGCGGGTATTGGCATGGCGGTGTTGTATCTGCTGGTGCCCTACACGGCATTTGCTTTGGGCCGTCAACTCCACCACGTTTGGCCCACCGCTTTCTTGGTATGGGCACTTTATCTTTATCGAAGGCCAACGGTATCGGGTTGCTTACTCGGATTGGCAGCAGGAACGTCATTGTTTCCTGCGGCTCTCTTCCCGCTCTGGTACGGCTTTTATTCCAGACGAGGTGTTGGGCGGTTTAGCGTCTCTTTCATTATTGCTGTTGCAGTGAGTGTGGGGATCACTGCGCTCGTATTGTGGTGGGATGGGCGAGCGGGTTTCGGGTTTGCCGCGGCGCTGAATCTCACAGACTGGCAACCCTGGGGCGTACCCAGTGCTGAGAGCGTTTGGGATGGTGCCCACTGGGCTTATCGCCTTCCTCTTTTTGTGCTCTACATTGCGTTCGTGGTTATGGTCATGTTCTGGCCCAGTTCAAAAAACTTATCGCACCTGATTGCGTTATCTGCGTCGGTGCTGATCGGTGTGCAATTCTGGCATGCCGATCAGGGCGGCGTTTATGTTTTGTGGTATTTGCCCTTACTCATCCTGATGATGTTCCGGCCCAACTTGACTGCAGCGGAACCGCCTGGCATCGAACCTTCGAGCGGATTCATGGCTCGATTGGCCGGCGCGGCCTGGCGACGCGTACGCCCTGTTCGCATCGAGCCGCCCAATGAACTGGCAGTTTAACACTGTCCCGGAAATGTGCTGCTTGCACCAGAACGATTATCGCGGCTTCGGCGGATTACCGGTGCGACTACCGAGAAAGGTCGTGATCCGCTGGCGTAACTTGCGATGAGCGGCCGTGTCGCCTTTCGCAAGTTGCTGCACGTCGCGGAAGTTCAGGCCGGGATCGGGGAATGGTAGGCGTGCAAGCGCATCACCCAACCCCATAATCAAGCTGTAGCGATTATCATCCCCAGCCGAGACTTCAATGCCAAGACCTCTCAGCGCTTCGAGGTCTCGGTAGAAGCCTCGCACATCGAGCTTGAGGCGTCTGAGTAATTGCAATCGAGTTTGGGGACCATCACCAAGTAAAGTCAGCAGCCGGTAAAGACGTGCGGCACGCTGATTGGTGAGTGTAACGGAAACGGCCTCCACCTTCTTCCTCCCCATGTCGTCTCCTGCCTGCCTGGTGGAGCGACCGCAGCATCCGTGCTCGCCGCCTCCGGGCGGCCTCCCACAGCGAACACATCCATGGGTTGCCGCTATCCAATGGGCTTGATGGTAGGGATGCGTGGGTGGGAAATCAAGCGCCCAATAGTAATGAAAAGCTCCTGATGCGCAATCCATGATTGCGCATCAGGAGCTTTTATTGACATCCGATTGTCACTTGGAATTCTTGATATCCCAGGACCAAGCTGTGAGTCCCTTCAAATCGCGAATGTAAATCTCTTTGTCGCACACGGCCAGGTGCGCCCAGGCTTCTGAATCCGACACTTTTCGCTGATCAAGCGGCTCGTACTCTTTTGGGTTCGCCTTCAGCAAGTGAAGAATTCCGCGGTTATCAAGTGCGAGGATTTTGTCTCCGTTAGCAACGAGGCTCCAGTACTCTCCGAATCTCTCGTCCGTGCGCCATTTCTCCGCACCGGTGGCAACATCCACACACATCACCCGCTTATCCTTGCCAAGAAAATACGCGTGACCACCCACAATAACTGGGGTCGTCATGTTCCCTTCGTATTTCAGAGTCCAGGCGTCGTCGGCGCTGTATTTGCCACCGTCGCTCTTCAAGCGTAGGAGCCGTGTGTTTCCGCCATAGGTGCTGGTGAATATGCCATCGTCACCGTGCGGCACCGGTGTCAGGATGTTCATACCACGGAACGAAGGGATTTCTTTCGACCAGATTTCTTCACCCGTTTTGCGATCAACTCCAGCGAGCTTTGTGCGGGTTTGAACAACCGCCATGTCGCGGCCAGCGAGTTGAGCGAACACCGGTGAGGAGAAAGCAGAACCCATTGTTCCGCCTCCATCCTTCAGGCTTTTCCACAACACTTTGCCATTCGACTTGTCGAGTTTCGTGAAGCATCCACCGGCTTGAACGTAGACGCCGGTGTCGTCTACAAGTGGCGAGCAAACGAAGCCAAAGTCCGGAACGGGCGTGCCGAAATCTTTGACGAAATCAACGCGCCAGAGTTCTTTACCTGTTTCGCCGTCGAGAGCAATGACCACGTCGCGGATGCCCGCAACGAAAAGGGTTTTACCATCGTAAGCAGGCGTAGCGCGAATCCAGCTACCGTTACGGGCTGCGAAGAATGGGACTGTGATGGAGCCAGGCCACTTCGCACTCCATAATTCCTTGCCGGTCTTGCGATCGCGTGCGGTGACGACTTCTTCTTTCGCGTCGCGTGTCTCGGTTGTGAAGACGCGATCTTTCGTCACGATTGGCCCGGAATAACTTTGCCCGAGGTCTTCAACCTTCCAGATTTGCTTGAGCGTATCTCCTTGAAGTTTGTCCGGCCAAGCTTCGGCTTTCACCAATCCGTCGCGGTTTGGCCCGCGCCACTGATGCCATACCGCAGGCTCGGCGCCCCAACAGCTGGCGATAGTCGCGAGTAAGCAAGTAGTCGTTAGCAATGTTCGCATGTTTAATCCGTTCGTACTTTGGCCGAGAAAGTTAAATTCACTCAATGCCCGCAGGCTGGAGTGCGCGACGCAGTTTGGATAATGCCGACGCCTGAACCTGCCGCACCCGTTCCTTTGATAACCCCATTTCCTTACCCACCTGCTCAAGTGTGAGCGAAGGGACATCTTCGGCAAGTGAGAAGCGACGGGCAATTACGGTCTTCTCACGCTCAGAAAGCAGAGGATGACTCACTCGCAGAAACTCATCGATCCGAAAAGACGATGACGATGCTACCCCACCATCTTCAGACAACTTCCCACCCGGTTCGCCATCGGGAAGGGCATCGAAAGATAATGCCCGTGCCAACCAATCCGAAGATAACCGCTGCGACATTCGGGAGAGCGCGCGAACGAGGCAGGTATAAGCGTAGGTGCTAAAGCGGATGTCGAGCCACGGATTGAAAGCGGCCACGGCTTGAATCAGCACAATGTGGCAATCACCGATCATGTCGTCTGCACGGTTGTGCAATGCCATTCGTCGGCGAACGGCACGATAGATCAACTTTCGGTTGCCAAGCACGATTCGATCACGAAGCCCGAGATAGGCATTCAACCAGCGTTGGCGATCGCGCCGCGTTCGCGATTTGTGTGCTCGAAATGCGGCGTAGTGCATCCGCTTGGAATGTTCTCTCGTGACTTCATCCGGCATGTACTTGGTTTCGTAATCGGTATCCGCATCGAGCAGTTCCTCGGGTGAAAAATCGCTGAGCGACTGCGATTTATCGAAATTTGGGTGGTGCAGGTATGCGGGCAGCTCGTGCGTCTTGCAAACACGTTGGGTGCTGATCGTTGGAATTGACATTGGAGCCGACATCATGGAACTCCGTGGAGAAGTGCGGGACAAGTGAGTAATTGAGTCGTTTTGTGCGTTAACATTCCACCTTATACTTGGATCTTACAATTCTTACAGTCTACGTCGAGTTCAAAACGTCCAAAACGTCTAAATAAATTCTACTGCCACAAATCACCGTCTTCACGATCGGGTTGATTTCCTCGCAAATTGATTTGGAAACAGACTAAGATGAAGTGGTAGTGACGATAGTGGAAGGTAACGAGCATCACCCAAGTAACGCGAAACGTATGAATCGTCCAGAATCTGAAGATGTGCAGGGTGCAGATCGTTTTGTCAGCACGGCGCATGTGGCAAAGGCGTTGGGTGTCAGCGTCACCACGGTTAAGCGTTGGGTCGATGATGGCGTACTTCCGGCGGCACGCACCCCGGGCGGGCATCGTAAGCTCCGTTTAAACGATGTTCTGCGGGTGACGCGGGAAGGAAACTTTCCGCTCGCGGATCTCACCGCTCTCGTGCCCCCTGCGGAAGTTGCGACTGTCGATGATCCAAAGGAACTGGCGAAAGATGTGATCAAGGCTGCCGATTCCGGCGACACAGAACTCATTCGCGGTTTGCTGATATCCGCTTATCGAAATGGCATGCCGATCGAGACACTTGCCGATCGGGTGTTGTGTCAAGTGATGCGCCACATCGGCCATGCGTGGGAAACCGATCGCGCCGATGTGATGCACGAACACCGCATCACCCAAGCGTGTGTTTCGGCGCTCTACGAAATCCGCTCGATCTTGCGGGCCGATTTGAATCAAGGCCGACCGGTGGCAGTGGGTGGCGCGCCCGAACACGATCATTACGCGATGGCATCATTACTTGCGAAACTCACCCTGCTTGATAACGGTTGGGATGCGATCAATCTTGGGCCTCATACGCCTGTCTCCGCATTGTGGAGGGCTTTAGATGAACTCCGGCCGCGACTGATTTGGTTATCTGTTACACATCTGGTAGATCCCGAAAAGTTTCTCGCAGACTACAACCCCTTCTGCCAGGAAGCGATGAAACGCGGGGTCGCAGTTGTGGTGGGAGGGCAGGGGTTACGCGAAGAATTACGCACCAGATTAGTCTACACAGCCTTTGGCGATGGTTTGACCCAACTCGCATCGCTAGCCCGCACTCTTTATCGCAAGCCGCTGGTGCCCAAACGAGGCCGCCCGCCGGGGCGAGCAAGCGATGCGGAAAGTGGGAAGTAAAGTGCGATTTTTTTCGCCAGGTTTGCTCGCCTTACCCATTGCTAGCCGCTTACCCACCCGATCATATTCATCATTGCAAAGCGTTGCGAATTTCACTGGCGACAAATTGAAACCCACGCTATTACCCGCCACGACTCGTTCGTGTTGGGGGGTAAATGCACGTGTGGGGGAATATACAAGCTCTTCATTACCGAACACTGTTCAGTGTGATTGTACTACTCTTGAGTATGGGGGATGTGCTGGCAGTTGAGGTGCCATCGCACCTGCCGCGCTACGATCTGGATCTGACAATCGACACCGCGAAACACACCGCTCTGCTCAAGCAGCGCGTTACGTGGACTAACAGCACCCACACACCCGCCAATCACCTTGCCTTCAACTTTTACCCAAACTATCGCGTGCCGCGTGGGGATTATCTTCCGCTCGCCAAAACGCTTGAAATGCTGCGCTTGCAACCTTCGCTTGGCATCGATCGCGGAGGTCGGCCCGGTGTCATTAAAGAAGCTCGACTAACCGAAATTGCCGGAAAGCCAGCCAGCGAACTCCTTACTTACGAGTACGACGATACCAACCCCACCGCACTCCGATTTCCACTCCCAACAGCGGTTGAACAGGGCCAATCGGTAACTGTGGAACTCACATGTGAATTCCATCTACCGAACAAACAAGGTCGGCTGGGTTATTGGAAGGATGTCACGTATCTCACGAATGCTTTCCCTGTGCTTGCGTTCTGCGACGATACCGGATGGCGACCGATGCCGTTTGTTCCGTGGCACCAACCGTGGTTTAACGAGGCGGGTATTTATCGTGCAAAGATCACGATACCCGCTAACGAACAGCTTGCGTGCTCGGCACCGACCAAGTCTGAATTGGTATTTCCGAATGGCACCAAACAGATTGAGACTGAGGAGTTTGTTGGCCGCGATTTCGCGGTGCTGTGTTCGTCGCGTTACAAGGAATTCAAAGCGGATACCATTCTTCCTGATGGGAAAACAGTTACTCTTCGCTGCCTCGCATTCGCCGAACATGAATGGTATGCCCGCGAGATTCTCAAAAGTGTGGGCGAAGCGATTCCTGTGTATTCGCAGTGGTTCGGTGCGTTTCCTTACTCATCGTTCACAATCGCCGAATCCTATTTTGGCTGGAATGGTAATGAATGTGCCGGGCTGATCATGATTGATGAGCGTGTGTTTGGCATGCCGCAACTGGCACGCGGTTATGTTGAATACCTCGTGTCGCATGAAACCTGCCATCAATGGTGGTACAACCACGTCGGCACCAACGGCTACTCGGAGCCGTTCATGGACGAAGCCTGCGCTGCATACTTCACCCACCGGCTCATCGACCAGAAGCGGGGCAAGAACAACCAGATGCTGCAATGGCCACGTCGCCTGGATTGGCTCCCAAATATCGATCGCGATAACTATCGCTTCGGCGGCACTTACTACGCCATTCGCAACGGCGACATGTCCCCGGCCGCACAAGATCTGCCGCGTTACGGTCACCTGTTCAACTTGTTCGCCGGGGCTTACGACCGCGGTTCCATGTCGCTGGGGATGATTGAAAATCAACTGGGAGAAGTGGCTTTCCTCGACTTTACCCGATCCATTGTGAAGAAGTATGGCTGGCGGGTGTTGCAGGTCGCCGATTACCGCCGAGAACTGGAAGAATACACCGGCCGCGATTGGGGCGAGTTCTTCGAACGCTGGATCTACGGCAAAGGACTCACCGACTGGAAGGTCGAAGATGTGGAAGTGGAAAGCGAGGTTCCGATCCTTGCTCAGAAACTACCATTCACCCGCGCGGGTGGTCGCAACCGCGTGACGGTCAAGTTGAAGCAAAAGGGCGACTTCAGTGAAGCGACAACGCTGGGTGTGCAACTGGCGGGAAGTGACGGCAATTTGGTACGCATTCCCGTGATTCCAGAAATGGGCCCCACACGCGGAACTGCTGATCTCGGGGGAAGCAAAAGCGCGTTGGAGTATGAGGTTCTTCCGCGTGCGGATGGCACCGTTACTGTGAGCTTCACGACTCTCGCGGAACCCGAACAGATTACAGTGGACCCGGAACGCGTGCTACTCGATGCGAACCCACACGACAATCACTGGAAAACCAAAGTTCGCGCACGGGTGACTCCACTTTACACCATGCTGGACGAAACCGACGTTACCAGCGACTTTGACCGGCTCAACTTCGTCGCTGGTCCCTGGATCTGGGGTGCCTCGTACCAAGATCCGTGGTACACACGCTCAACGATGCTGGGGCTTCGCGCTGGTGTTAACAAGCCGCAGCATTATCGCGCGGGTGGCTATGTGGCACTGCGCTCGGATTACCGCGACCTTATTATGGGTGCCGATGCGACACTACTCGGCAACCACTGGGAAGCGGGCCTGAACTATGAGCGGCGAATTGCAGGGCCATGGGGCCGGACCGACGGTGCCGGTTCGCCGCAACGGGCGGTTGCGTATTTGCGGCACATCATCAAGCCGACTTCCAGCATGTACCTTCACCCTTTGATGTATCAGGAAGGATTCGTCGCCTATCAGGATAACTTCTTGCCATTTGCGCGCTCGCAAGAAGGAGAACGCTTTCAAAGCTTGGCCATGGGCGGTTACCACTTTCGATTGAACCTGTACACGCCGTACTGGAACCCCGAGTGCGGCGTTTGGGCCGATTTAATGGCCGGTGGCGGAACAGCGGAATTCAGTGGTTGGCGAGGCATGGGGGAAGGGCGAATGGAACTTGCGGCGGTGCATCACCTGCCGAATTCACTTGGCGCGCTAAGTAAGGTGCGTGTTGCGGGGCGTGCGGTGGCGATGATGGCCTGGCCGGATTATGGGCAGTTCTATGCGCTGGGCGGCGGGACGCTGTTCCGCGGGTTCGATCTGGCCGAACGCCAGGGCAGCGCGCTCTGGGTGGCGAACGCGGAACTCCGCGTGCCCATCGTGGATGATGTCGCCTGGGATATCCTCGATCACACCATTGGTGCCCGCAGCGTTTGGTTTGCGAGCTTCTACGATGTCGGTGGCATCTATGCCAATGGAAAGCTCATCGATGGAGTCGCACATGCACTCGGGATCGGCTTGCGTGTGGACGTAGCAGTGTTTAGCTTTATCGAGCGGGCCACGCTTCGCTTCGATGTGGCGAAAACCATCAACGCCGCCAGCCCGTGGCAGTGGTGGTTCGGCATGCAACAGGCGTTCTAATCAGGTTGAAGCCATGAGCGTCCCCACTCTGATTGCGCTGGCTTTCCTGCGCGTTGGCCCTGAGGAATTCGCAGAGGCTTCCGTCAGCCGGTATGGGCGCATCATCATCGTGGGAAACACGGCTACACCCGATCGCGTGATTATGCACATGGTTGGTTTGCGTCCCGGCCAGATCATGAAAGTCGCCGATCTCAGAACCGCACGGGCGCGGATTGAGAAGAGTGGCTTGTTCAAGACAGACCCCAAGCCACGAATCGAACTGCTATCCAACGAGTTCGACAATCGCTTCCGAGATGTGTTGATTCAGATCGGGGAGCGGCCAGTAAATCGGTATCTCTTCTTCGTTCTCGATTCCTTTCCCGATATCACGATCCATCTGATTGTGAACTTTCCGGAAGCATCTGCTGAGATCCTCTTCCTTGCGACTCGCGAGACACTGAATACCATTCGCGATGTCACTCGCACACTCACGTCCCGCACCACCGATGAAACGCGGCGGTAGCAGCGTCTTAGTGACTGTCCCATAAGTGGTCGTCACGCGGCGGCTCGATATTGGAACTCGGCCTCGGCATGTTTGGGTTCGAGTCGGTTGAGCATGAGGTGGATCATGGCCAACGTGATGAACGCCTCCGACGACCTCACGCTCTTC
>JBGSLF010000167.1:0-3664 GCA_041740855.1 Gemmata sp. | reverse complement strand
AAAGCACAGCGTTATGAAGGCTCCTTCGGAACAATGAAACTCTCACCCATCGCGAAAAAATTACACGAACTCAGCGGCGAGGGTGGTTCCGAATCGGCCAAAGTCGGATGAGCGGCCGCCCCACAGCGCAACCGCCTCCAGTTGGCGAGTTGGCCAGTGGCTCGCTTCAATTCGGCCACGGCTGTGAGCCGTGGGTAACAACAAACGGTAATCCCCGAAACCTGGTTGAGTGCGCGTACCGGGATCGGGTCCGTCTGGGCTGCGGACATGGCAACACTCCGGGATAAAGATTCGCCTTCGTGCGATTGAGCTTTCTCTTCACGAGCGGGGTCGCGTCAGCGCCCCGTGTGAAGCAGGAAATCGCGCGTGCGGATGTGAAGTGCGTTGCGCAAAAGAGAAGAAGACCGGAGCGGAGAGAGTTGCGAGGTTGGCCTGGTGATTCAGGCGACCCGTTAACTCGCGTCCACGCCGGTCTTCTTCAGCGCGACTACCAAGTGACCCTGCGGGGATTCGAACCCCGGTCCCCACCTTGAAAGGGTGGTGTCCTAGGCCTCTAGACGACAGGGCCAGTTTGCGGCTGCTGCGCCAAGGACACACCATTTTTAGCAGCGGTTCGCGGAAGCGGCAAGGCGCGCGCTTCGCAATGATCGATTAACCCGGTTGCTGACGCGCCGCGGCTCACGAAAACGAAGCGTCTCACGGACGCGACGCGGCTCACGGAAACGCAATGATCGATTAACCCGGTCGCCAACGCGACGCGGTTCACTGAAATACAAAATCCAGCCCGCCGGCGTCGGTTGGCACGGTTTCCCGCACGGCCGGCCGATGGCTATGGCTCCACGTAAAGCTCGCGCCAAGCTTCGCTTGCAAATACGACTTCGCTGGCAGCGAAACCGCCCGGCCTTCAATCGTCAGTTCCAAATCGCGTGCGGTGTGATTGTAAAAACCGATGGAGCGATACACCCCGTTCGCACTGCTGCGATCCGCCGGAAACACATGCACCGATGGCCCCGCACGCCAACCGGTTAGCGGGCTGGAACGCGATGTCGAATCCTTGGCGGGTGCCACGGGGCTATCCGGCGGAAGTGTGAGCGACGGGAGCATGTCCGGCTTGAGCGGATCGGGAATCGTTAGCGTGGGCGCGGGAATCGTTGGCGAAGGAATCAGGGGTTCGGCTGCGGGTGCCGGGGCGGGCGTCGCGGGTGCGGGGCTAACCGGCAGATCGAGCGACGGCAGCGATGGTGCCGGCGTTGCGTTCATCGGCACCACCAGCGATGGGCCGTTCGCCTTCTCGCCCGGAATAGGCGGAAGCGGAGCGGGGGCCGGTTCTCGTCGTGCGGGTGCGGGTTCGCCTTGAGTGGGCGTGGGCGTGGGAACTGGCACCGGCACCGGAATGAGTTCGGCACTCTTCAACGGTTCGGCTTTGGGAAGCGGGCCAAGTTCTTTGGGAATCTCGACACGCGGAAAGTTCGGTGCGGGTGTGGCGGGTGTGGCCGGGATCACGCTGTTCGCGCCGCCAGTCGTGCCACTATTCGTGCCGCCAATCGGGCGAATCGGTTCGGTTTGCGGTGGCGTTGCGGGCAATCGCTTGGGTGCGGCTTTCCCCATCTCGGCGGGTGCGGGCGAAGGAGCCGCGAGCTTGGGGCCTTGTTCCACGCGCGGCGGGGGAAGCATGCTCATGGGTGCGGTTGGCATCGCGGGAGCCGCGTACATCGGCATGGGTGCGGGCCAGCACGCGGGCGGCGGATACCACACGGGCGGGCAGAACACCGGCGGCGCGAAGTACATCGGTTGCCACGTGGGGCAAACCGGTTCGAAATGCACCGGCGCGCACGGGCGATGAATTACCCATAATGGCCGACACGCCGTCGCCCAGTCGGGCAACGCCGCCACCCCGAGCACCGCAAGCCAACACAGGTAGCGCGTCATGGTTGAGAATCCTTTCCCAAACGCAGTGTGAGTTCCCCCAGTGAAGTTGTAACTTTTTCAGGAGTCGCGATTCAAGCCGGATTGAGTGAGCAGGCGGATTTTGGCGAGCCGCGTCAGTGATGACGCGGGTTGTGGCAGAAACCCGTGAGCGACAACAACGTGGATAAGTCAAAAGCCAAAGGCAAGTTATCCGCAGATTACACAGATGACGCAGATTTCAAAACGAAGAGCAGAAATCAGAAGTCAGGATGTGGGCCTCTTTGATCTCTGTTATTTGTCTTGTGATTTCAAATCTGTGTAATCTGCGTAATCTGCGGATAACTCTTAAAAACCAAAGCCGAGTGATCCACAGATGACACAAGAAGACGCAGATTTCAAAACGAAGAGCAGAAGACACGCAGGATCTCTGTTATTTGTCTTGTGATTTCAAATCTGTGTAATCTGCGTAATCTGCGGATAACTCTTAAAAACCAAAGCCGAGCGCTCACGCGATTCACGGAGTCGCCGAACGTTCTTTCCTGTCGGATATCTCGGAGGTGTTATTTGCGCGGGTTCATCACAATTGTCGGGCTACTTGCGATTGGTGCTCCCGTTTCCGCGCAATCGGAGCGTTACGAACTCGGTCGCCGACTCAAGGCGTTCGAGTTGGCGTGGGAGAAGCAACCGGCGGAGGCCGCACGCGAACGCGCGCTTGTGGGCTTGCCGAAACTGACCACGCAGTTCTTCTCCGCTCAGCTTGGCGAAGCGGGCCGCACGCTCGATCTGGCTGCGTTCGCGCTGTTGTCCGATGCGGGGCCATCCGTCACGCGGCAATGGGTGTGGAGCCTCCACCCCACGCCGGAATCGCGCCTCATCGATGCTTCCGTGAAGGAACTCGCCGTCACCATCGCACCGTTCTATGCAGTCAAAGGCGATGTGCCCAAAGGGCTGGAACTGCAACTCTGGTTCAACAATCGCGACGTAACCAAAGTGAAGCCGGACAAGTTCCCGTTCACCGTGAAAGTGCCGGTGCCGCCCATCGGCGAGTTCCGCGGGCTGGATCGCAAGCTCTACTTTCTGGCCGATGGTGCGAAAGAATTGCGGCCCATCGCGGTGGGCGTGTCGCAAGTGGTGAATCTCAAAGAACGGCTGGCCGCGTTGCAAAAAGCGGTCGATGCGTGGCCCGAGTTGAAGACGATCGAACAGGCGACCGTGCGCGACCGCCTGCGTTTGCTTACTGAACTCGCCGAGGGGAAAACCGCCGACACCGACATCCCCGCCGCCGATCTGCTCGCCAACGCCGAGACGATGCTCGATGGCAAACCGTTCTTCACACCTGAACGCCACGGCAACTTCTGGCTCTCGATTCCGCTTGGTGGAAAGAAGACCGTGACGTGCCGCATGTTCGTTCCCAAAGGCTTAACCAAAGACAAACCGGTGCCGGTGGTGTTCGCGTTGCACGGAGCCGGCGCGAACTCGAATCTGGTGTTCGAAGGGTACGGCGCAGGCCAGATCGTGAAGGAGTGCGAGCAACGCGGGTGGGTGCTGATCGCGCCGGATAGCGGGCTGGGCTTCGGCACCACGCCGCCGGTTCGCGCGATTCTGGAACAGCTCCGCGAACGCTTCCCGCTCGATCCGAATCGCGTGTTCCTCGTCGGGCATTCGATGGGTGCGATGCAATCGCTCTCGCTCATTGGAGCGGAACCGAAAGCCTTCGCGGCGGTGGCGGCGCTGGGCGGCGGCGGGCGTGCTCCGC
>JBGSLF010000166.1:0-13427 GCA_041740855.1 Gemmata sp. | reverse complement strand
ACGGTCCGCCGCCCGGTGGTGACGAGGGCCGCGACCAGCAGTGTCGAGAAGCGTTGGTAGGTGGGGCTGGTGAAGTGGACGGCGAGAACCTGGACCAGCGCGTGCGCCTCGGGTGGTAGAATCATGGCGGCCGTCCGTGGGAGAGGACCATGGGAGCTTCAGCAACCCTCATGCTACCTCACCACGGACGGTCACCCAGAATCGGCATCAGTCGAGCTTAACGAGCCTTGCATCGAACAGATAAACCGCACGCTGCGGGCCTTCTACACGGATGAAATCGAACATGGTTGGTTTCCTCTCATGTCGTGCGAATGAAATGCAGTTTGCGACTCCACACGAACACTTCAGCGATTCCGCTTATTGATGGCGGCCTGTGTTCGTAACGCGATCGCCCGCGCATTCCCCTTCTTGAACGGATGCCGCACGGCATGGCGGACGATCCAGCGGCGATTCGCTAAACGGCTTTCGTCGTCGCAATCTTTCAGTTCGTTTAGCCAACTCTCGCAAACATCGAAGGCAACTTCGAGGTGATCTTTGGCAATGTCGCCCAGATGATTGGCAACCGACCGGCGAACATACAACTCGGAGTCGTCCTTGAGCAATTCGAGTAACGGCAAGGAAAGCTGCGGATCGGCTTGAAACTCCGGCAATCGCATGCTCCACGGCAACCGCGACCGCGTTCCTTCGCTCACCAATCGGCGAACGTGAGCGTTGGAATCTTTGGCCCACCGTGCGAGAAGTTTGAGGCATTTGGCGCGATGTGCGATGAGAAAAGGGCGGATGCAGAACTCGGCCGTGAAGCGTGTGGTAAGTTCATAGGTCGCCGCCATGCCGCTCTCGAAGTTCCGCACGCCATATGTGCCAATCAGGTGCGAGTGCGGAAAGTAGAAGAAGGGAGCCAGCCCGTTTCCTTCCGTCGCTTCCAGCGGTGGCCCAAACGATTGAATGAGTAGCGGCGAGAGTTCATCGAAATCCGCGGGCATCTGCTCGGCCATGGCGTGGGCGATGTTCAGTGCACGCTCTTTCAATTCGAGTGAATGCAGATCTTGCAACGCACGCGTGCGAAACTGCTTCATATCGAAGCCGGGCACAACATCGGCGAGCGATTGCCCAATCAACATCACCAGTTCTTGGCCCATCAACTCTTTCATCGGCACGCCATGCTGAATCGCCGATGGTGCGATGAAACGCTGCGATGGGTGGGCTTTCTCAGATCGCATCGGTGATCCTCAACTGATGCTATTCAGCACGAATCGTTCAGTTTATCGGTTCGGGTACTGCGATGAACGCTTCGCCCGCGTGAACGATAATCGGTTCCGCCAGATCCACCCAGCCGTCTTGGCCTGCGATGGCGGTTGCGAGCACGCCCAATCGCTCGCCCGTGCTTGGATCGATCTTGAAGACGCCAACACGCTGCCCAGCCGGAACGCCCTCCAGATGAAAGCGCGGGATGAGCCGATCTGTGGCGAAATGGAAGGTGAAATGTGGTTCGCGGTGAAGTGGGATCATCATTCGCCTTATCATGAACAGAGTCGCGCCACAAACTCAGCAATCATCGCATATCAACCGCGAGCGATTGATGCGTGCAACACCCACGGCCAACGGCTACCATCACTTTCACAAGTGTTCATTCGCCAAGCTCGCAAGCCAAGCGTTGGTCAAATTTCACGGAAATAAACTCATGCTCCGACTCTCCGCAATCGTGTTGTCGTTAGTGGGAACCTGGTATCTCTTACTCGCCGCTGAACCCGCGAGCGAGGCGAAGACGCTGGAACAACAGCTAATCGATGAAGGCTCGGCGGCGTTGGCGAAGGCGGCACGCTTGCAGGGCGATCCGGTTCGCGGCGCGGTGCTGTTTCACTCTGCCGAGTTGGCGTGTGCCAAGTGCCACAACCCGGCCGACCGCCAACCGCGGCTTGGCCCCGATCTCGCGGCACCAACAGAGAAACTCACGGCCGAGCACCTCATCGAATCGGTACTCACGCCATCGAAGGTGATCAGCAAAGGCTATGAGAGCGTGACCGTTACCACCGCGGCCGGCGTCACGGTCACGGGGTTGCTGACGGAGAGCAACGCGGACAAACTCGTGCTACGCGACTCCGCTCGCGACTTCGCACCGGTCACAATCGCGGTGGGCGACATCACATCGCAACGCAAGAGCACCATCTCGCTGATGCCCACGGGTCAGGCGAACCAGTTAATCACGCGACAACAGTTCCTGGATCTTTCACGCTACGTGATCGAGGTTTCGGAGAAGGGGCCAGCGCGGGCGGCCGAACTTCGCCCTGCGGTTTCGCCACACATCAGCGCGCCACTCCCGGATTACGAAAAAGACATCGACCACGCCGCGCTCATCACGGAACTCGATGCGAATAGTTTGAAGCGTGGCAGCGAGCTATACGCCCGCGTGTGTGCGAATTGCCACGGCACCAAGGATCAACCCGGCTCCATGCCCACGTCGCTCCGTTTCGCCGCGGGTGCCTTCAAGAATGGCTCCGATCCGTTCAGTTTGTATCGCACACTCACGCACGGCTTCGGGCTGATGCCGCAACAAACACTGCTCGTGCCGCGACAGAAGTACGATGTGATTCACTACCTGCGTGAGACTTACCTGAAGCCACACAACACAACGCAATACAGCGCAGTGGATGCGGCGTATCTCGCCCGCTTGCCAAAGGGGAAGGGCCGCGGACCGGCTCCATCGGCGATTCAGCCGTGGGTGGCGATGGACTACGGAGCGGTGCTGAACAACACTTACGAAATCGGCACGGATGAATCGAACTTCGCATACAAGGGAATCGCGGTGCGGCTCGACGATGGCCCCGGCGGCGTATCGCGCGGGCGATTCTGGACGGTGTACGATCACGACACCATGCGGGCCGCGGCGGGTTGGAGCGGAACGGGCTTCATCGATTGGCAAGGGATTCACTTCGATGGTCGCCACAATGCGCACCCGCACATCGCGGGGCAAGTTCACTGGGCCACGCCGCAAGGGCCAGGCTGGGCGAACCCGAAAGATGGCAGCTTGGCCGACCCGCGCATGAAGGGCCGCGATGGCCGTCATTATGGCCCGCTGCCGCGTGAGTGGACGCACTACAAGGGGCAGTATCGCTTCGGCGGCAAGACTGTGCTGGCTTACACAGTCGGCACCACGGATGTGCGCGAAGTGGCAGGGCTGGCGGCCACCACTCCGGCACCGGTGTTCACACGCACTTTCAACATTGGCCCGCGCGACACAGACATGCTTCTGCGTGTCGCGCGATATCCCGGTGCGAAGCCAACGCTCGAAACCCTCAGTGATCCCAAGGCGGGCTTGGTGGCAGTTGTGGCAAGTTCCAGTGCCGCCGAACCCATGCCGATGCCCAAAGATGCCGCGTTGCGATTCAACGCAACCACTCGCGTTGAACCGGCGAAGCCAGACGACTTCGACCTCGCCAACGGCGACTTCACGATTGCGGCGCGGATCAAAACCAAAGAAGGCGGCACCGTGTTCGCCAAGACCGCGGCAGGGCCAGAATGGAAGCCAGATGGCAAAGCGCTGTTCGTGCGTGGGGGCAAGTTGGTGTACGACATCGGTTGGGTCGGTGCCGTCACCGGTCGCGCGAATGTGGCCAACAATCAGTGGCACGATGTCGCGATGACATGGAACCACACAACCGGCGAAGTATCGTTCTTCGTAGATGGCAAGCCAGACCACACAGGCACGCTCAAGCCCAAACAAACCACAAAGGGGCAAGTGGTGCGGTTGGGGTTCGCAGCGCCGAACTTCCCGGTGCCATCGGGCTTTCGTGGCGATCTGGCCGGCGTGCGGTTTTACCAGCGAGCGTTGACCGCCAAGGAACTCGCGACGCCATTTAACGATCTCCCCGCGGACAAAGCACTCGTCGCCCGCTGGAAACTCGACGACGTGACTGGTGCAAGCGTGGCGGACGCAACCAAGCAAGGGCACGATGGCCGCGTGATCGTGGGCGAATCCGCCGAAGCGGCCACAACGGGCGTGCTCGTGGCGGGTGCTTCACCTGTTGTGCCCAAAGTGGAATGGCTCGCGGGGCCGCAGGGGGATTTGCTTCTGAAAATCCCGGCCGGGAAGGAGTCGCTGAAATTCACCGTATGGATGGCGCGAACCGAGACGAAAGCTGCAGTCGCCGATGCGATCGCGGGTGTTCCGAACCAAGGAATGGCGCTCGATCTCGCACCGTTCACACGCGGCGGTTCGCCACGTTGGCCCGGGCTTCTCCGCACGCCGCTCGTTCAGGGTGAAGAAACTGGCCCGTTCGCAGTAGACACACTTACTCCGCCGACAAGCAACCCGTGGGCGTGCCAGATGCGGCTCACCGGGCTGGATTTTTACCCGGATGGCAAACGCCTCGCGGTGTGTTCCTGGGATGGCGATGTGTGGCTGGTGAATGGCATCGATGGCAAAGAACTGACGTGGCAACGCATCGCATCCGGCTTGTTCCAACCGCTGGGTTTAAAGATCGTGGGCGAGACCGTCTTCGTCGGTTGTCGCGATCAAATCGTGATCCTGCGTGATCTCGATGGCGATGGCGAAACCGACTTCTACGAGAACTTCAACAGCGATCATCAGGTGACGGAGCACTTCCACGAATTCGCGATGGGATTGCAGACGGACGCGGCCGGGAACTTCTACTACGCCAAGGGCGCGCGCCACGCCAAGACGCCGCTCGTTCCGCAGCATGGCACGCTATTGCGTGTGGCCAAAGATGGCTCTCACACAGACATCCTCGCCACGGGCTTTCGCGCGCCCAATGGCGTGTGCTTAAACCCGGACGGCACATTCTATCTCACCGATCAGGAAGGCCACTGGACGCCCAAGAACCGCATCAATCTGGTGAAGGAAGGCGGGTTCTATGGCAACACGTGGGGTTATCAGGATCTCGCAGATACATCGGACGCCGCGATGGAACAGCCACTCTGTTGGATCACGAACCGCTTCGATCGCTCGCCGGCCGAATTGCTCTGGGTGCCGAAGGACGCATGGGGGCCGCTGGGCGGATCGCTGTTGAACCTTTCGTATGGCTATGGGCAGGTGTTCATCGTTCCGCACGAAACGGTGAACGGCCGCGTGCAAGGTGGCATGTCGCCGTTGCCGATCCCGCAATTCCCGACGGGCATCATGCGTGGTCGCTTCCATCCAAAAGATGGACACTTGTATTTGTGTGGCATGCACGCCTGGGCCGGCAACCAACAGCAACCCGGCGGGATGTTCCGCGTGCGTGCGACTGGCAAACCGATACACGCACCGGCTGGGTTGAAGGCTCGCACGGGTGAAGTGGCCATCACGTTTAGCAGTAAGCTCGATGCGAAATTCGCCGCCGACTCTGCGAACTACACCGTGACCGTGTGGGACTTGAAACGAAGCGGCAATTATGGCTCGCAACACCTGAACGAACGCAAGCTCGCGGTGAAGAAGGCCACGCTCGCGCCGGACGGCCTCACGGTGGTGCTGCAGTTGCCCGAACTGCAACCCACGTGGGGAATGGAGATTGTCTATTCGCTCAAGAGCGACACCGGCACGGAGGTTCGCGGGCTAATCCACAATTCCATCTTCGAGCTGGCGAAGTAAGCCAAACGTGGCCGGGAGTAGCATAACCCGCGTCATGACGCGACGCGGCTCGCAGTTGGAATAGGGCAGGGAGTGCCGATTGGGTTCGGCTCTCCCTCCCTCCGAACCGGACGGGCGGATCTCCCGCATCCGGCTCTCCAGTTGGTGGTCTTACCCACTCGGGGATTGACACGCCCGAACATGGGCGGCTTCCAGGCTTCACAACTCTAACATTCGCACGGCCAAAACTGTCCATCAGAAGAGGTGACCCTTCCCGCCCCAAACCCGCGAAGTTCAACTCGATGAGAAGTGGTCGTTCGTCGCCAAGAAACAAGACCATGCCGGTGCGTTACCCGGTCGAATACTTGAACCGGTTCGGAGTCACTCGATGCACACAACTGCTCACCCGCGCTTTGTCCCGCTGCCGACCCAGGACTCGCCAGAGTCTGGGCGTCTCCTCCTCCGCGACGGCACGACCGCGCACATCCGTCAGGCCCGGCCAGAAGACACGGGAGACCTGATACGGTTCTTCCGCGAACTTTCTGCCGAATCGCAGTACCAGCGGTTCCTGTCCGTCTCCATGCCTGGGCCAGAGTTGATCACACGACTTGCCACTGCGGCCAATCCACAGTCCGGTCTGGCGCTGGTCGTGGTTCGGGTGAACGCGGGGGAAACCCGGATCGTCGCGACCGGTTCCTATGCCGCAAAGGATGCGATAACGGCGGAAGTCTCCCTCGCAGTTGCCGACGCGTTCCACGGCAAGGGATTGGGCACCCTCCTCCTCGAACGGCTGGCCATGATCGCGGTCAGGAATGGGTTTACCCGCTTCTGGGCGCTGACAACCGCTGAGAACGTTCCGATGTTGGACGTGTTTCGGGCATCTGGATTTGAACTCCGCGAACAGACCGATGGGAGCGACATCAAGATCGACCTGGACGTGGTTCCGACCGAAAGGAGCGTGGCCCGCCTGGAAACTCGCGACCGGGTGGCGACCGTCGCCTCACTCTTGCCGCTGTTCCAACCCAACGCGGTCGCCGTGGTCGGGGCTTCTCGCGACCCGTCCGCAATCGGGGCACGGGTGCTCAACTCGCTGGTCGGTGCCGGGTTCCGCGGTTCGATTTATCCAGTGAATCCGAAGGCGACTGAGATCAGCGGTTTGAAGGCATACCCATCGGTGCGAGAACTGCCGAAACAGGTCGATCTGGCGGTGATCGCGGTGCCGGCCACCGCGATATCCAGCGTGGTGGACGACTGCGCGGCGCGGGGGGTGCGGGCACTCGTGGTCATCTCGGCTGGTTTTGCGGATGTCGGAGGCGAAGGTGTTGCCCGGCAGAAAGCACTCGTCGAAAAGGTTCGCGGCTACGGGATGCGGATTGTTGGGCCGAACTGCCTGGGTTTGATCAATGCCAATCCAGACAGGCTGCTGAACGCCTCGTTCTCGCCGGTGTTTCCACCCGCGGGCAGAATCGCGATGTCGTCGCAGAGCGGTGCCGTCGGTCTCGCGGCCCTTGGTGCCGCTCGCCGCTACGGATTGGGGTTCTCGACGTTCGTCAGTGTCGGAAACAAGGCCGACGTGTCGGGCAACGATCTCTTGCAATACTGGGAGGAAGACCCAGACACCCATGTTATCTTGCTGTATCTGGAGTCGTTCGGTAACCCGCGGCGGTTCTCCCGGATCGCCCGGCGGGTCAGCCAGCGCAAGCCGGTCGTTGTGCTCCATAGCGGGTTGACTCGCGCGGGCAGCCGCGCAGCCGGGTCGCACACCGCAGCGCTGGCGACCAACGCAACTGCCGCCGAAGCACTGTTTCGCCAGACGGGTGTGATCTGTGCTGGATCGCTCGAAGAACTGTTCAATCTCGCACTCGCACTCGACAGGCAATCACTGCCGCGTGGCCCGCGTGTTGCGATCGTCACGAACGCAGGCGGTCCGGGAATCTTGAGTGCCGACGCCTGTGAAGCGAGCGGACTGACAGTTCCGGAGCCATCGCCCGAACTGCGAAAGCGTCTCGAAGAGTTGCTCCCCGGGGCGGCGAGTGTGCGTAACCCAATCGATCTGATCGCAGCAGCCGGCCCGAACGCGTACCGCTCCGCCATCGAGACCGTGCTGACGTGCGGGGAGTTCGATGCCCTCATCGTGCTCTACACCGATGTCGGGTTGGCCGGGTTCGGGGACGTCGAAAAGGCTATCGCGGACGGAATCGCCACCGCACGCAAGTTGGGAGCAACGGGGTTGCCCGTGCTGGCGTGCGTGCTCGCACCAGAGCAACAGCCAAGCAATCTCGAATGCGTGGGCGAACAAGTGCCGTGCTACGCATTCCCGGAGACTCCGGCTCGCGTGCTGGGAAAACTCGCAGCGTATGGGACGTGGCGTTCGCAACCACCAGGTGCGTTCCCGGATTTCGAGGACTTCCGCCTTACCGATGCTCGGTTGATCTGCCAAAAGACGGTTGTCGAGCGGGGAGAGAGTTGGCTCGCGGCCGAAGAGGTGCGTGCGGTTCTGGAAGCCGCGGGGTTGCCACTCGTTCCGAACGCATTCGCCAGGACCGCGGATGAGGCCGTTGCAGCGGCTGAGCGCCTCGGGTTCCCAGTTGCCGTGAAACTCGCTTCTCGGCAATTGGTTCACAAAAGCGAGGTTGGAGGCGTGCGACTCGGACTCACCGATGCATCCGCTGTCCGACAGACGTTCGAGGAGATCCGCTCGCGGGCTGAAAGCGCGGGCGGCACGGGCGCAATGGACGGAGTACTTGTGCAGCCTATGATACCCGGTGGTGTCGAGGTGATGGCCGGTGTGACTCACGATCCGCTCTTCGGGCCGCTCGTCGCCTTCGGCCTTGGCGGGATTCACGTCGAAGTCCTTGCGGATGTCTGCTTCCGTGTCGCGCCGCTGACCGACCGCGACGCGGCCGGGATGGTTCGCGGCATCCGTGGGTTCCGCCTGCTCGAAGGTTACCGCGGTCACCCCTCCGCAGATCTGGATGCGATTGAAGAAACGCTCCTGCGGCTCTCGCGATTGGCAGAGGAAGTGCCAGAGATTGGGGAAATGGACTTGAACCCGATCTTCGCGTTCTCTCCGGGCAATGGCTGTCGGATTGCCGACGCCCGCATCCGAGTTCGGCCAGTCCAGTCAATTTCCACGAGCTAAGTCTGACGACAAGTACAAACGGGAGACTCCCGTCGACCGGAGCTGGCAATGTTCACTCCGACCGTGGGTTGCACCCGGGTTCCAGTCCGGCGAGCCGGTATTTCTCGATGAGTCGAGAGTGTGCGACGGCGAAAGCCGAGTGCATGAGTCGTTTGTACTGTGAGAGGTACAACCTCACCGACGGAGTGATTCGTGCGCGAACGGCAGGTTCCGCCCGACAGTCAGCTTGTGCGACTTCGGTGCTCTGTGTCCGGTCAGGTTCAGGGTGTGGGATTTCGACCGCATGTTTGCAGCGTGGCTAGCTCGCTTGGGGTCACTGGGTTCGTTGGTAACGACGCGACGGGGGTGTTCGTCGAAGTGCAAGGGCGCGGTAGGGCTGTCAGCGAGTTCATCGATCGGTTGAGCTACTGCCCATTGCCGGCTGTGGTCGAGACTGTACGAACGGAGGACTTGCCGCCTTGCACCGAAGCGGCATTCGTGATCGCACCGAACCAGGAAACCGGAACAGGCGCGGTGATCCCACCGGACCTTGCACCGTGCGACAACTGCCTCCGCGACCTGGCTTCCCCGGAGAATCGGCGGTTTGCTTATCCGTTCGTCACGTGCGCCCGGTGCGGCCCGCGATTCACGCTGATCCGCGAGATGCCCTTTGACCGCACCAACACCGCGATGAAGGCGTTTCGCATGTGCCCAGAGTGTGTCGCCGAGTATTCCCAACCGGCCGACCGTCGGTTTCACGCGCAGACGCTCGCCTGTCCTGCATGTGGTCCGCGCGTGTGGTTCACCCGTCGCGTTGAAGCGGAAGCGGTCGGAGACGCGGAGGCCATCGAACAGACGCGGGAGGCGATCGCAGCCGGGTCAATTGTCGCCGTGAAGGGTGTCGGCGGGTTCCATCTCGCGTGTGACGCGACGAACGACGCCGCGGTTTCCCGGTTGCGTGCCGGCAAAGAGCGTGGCGACAAACCGTTCGCCCTCCTGGCGGCATCCGCCGAGATGGTGCGCGAGTACGCCAACCTCAGTCTCGAAGAGGAACGCATTCTCACCAACACGGAAAGGCCGATCGTTCTGCTCCACAGACGAAAATCGGTACCGGCGTTTCCGCTGTCGCCGGCAGTCGCTCCCGGTAGTGGTTGCTTGGGGGTGATGCTTCCGAACAGCCCGCTGCACGACCTGCTGCTTGCCGACAGACCACTTGTGATGACATCGGGTAACGCAGGGGGCGAACCAATCGTTATCACGAACGCCGGGGCCGGAACGCTCGCACCGCCAGCCGACGCGTTCTTACTCCACGACCGCGAGATCGTCGCGCCGTGCGATGATTCGGTGGTTCGCGTTTTCGAGGGCGAAGTGTACCCCATACGGCGCTCGCGCGGGTACGCACCACTCCCCGTGCGCCTCCGTGGGAACGGTGCAACAGTACTCGCCGTTGGTAGCGAGCTAAAGAGCGTGTTCTGCCTCGCGGTGGGCGAGCGTGCCTTCCTGAGTCAGCACATTGGGGACATGGGGAGTGCCGCGACGCTTGCCACATTGGAGCGGGCGGTCGAGCACTTGACACGCTTGCTTCGCGTCAAACCGGATGCGGTCGCGTGCGATGCTCACCCGGATTACCTGTCATCGCGTTGGGCGAACGCGTTCGCCCAACAGCGCGGACTGCCCATTGTCCCGGTCCAACACCACCGGGCGCACGTTGCGGCGATTGCGGCTGAACACCGCCACGTCGGACCACTGATCGGAGTGTGCTTCGACGGCACCGGCTACGGAGATAACGGTGCGGTGTGGGGGGGCGAGGTATTCGCAGGTAAGGTCGAATCGCTCGAACGGGTCGCACACCTCGATTACGCCCCACTACCCGGCGGAGACGCGGCGGTGAAACGCCCGTATCGGATGGCACTGGCATACCTGTGGGCCGCTGGCGTGCCTTGGGACGAGTCGCTCCCGTGCGTTCACGCGTGCCCGGTGGCCGAGCGGAAGGTTCTTCTCACGCAGTTGACCCGGAACGTGAACTGCGCCCCCACAAGTAGCGTTGGGCGGTTGTTCGACGCGGTCGCAGCATTGGTCGGCGTCCGGCAAACAGTCACCTACGAAGGCCAAGCCGCAATCGAACTGGAAGCGATCGCGGAGGAGACGCCGGACAGTTACGATATTCCACTACACCAAGGCGCACCGCTCCGATTCCAATTGCAACCGCTCTGGCGACAAATCATGCGAGACGTGACCGAACGTGTGGCAGCACCCGTGATCGCGGGACGGTTTCACCGGGGGTTGGCCGACGCGATCGTTCATGTGTGCCGCATTGTTCGCGACCGGACCGGTGTGAATGTCGTCGGCCTCACCGGCGGCGTGTTCCAAAACGTGCTGTTGCTTCGGCTCGCGGTGCAGACGCTGCGGCACGATGGCTTTGAGCCGCTGATACATCGACAGGTGCCCGCGAACGACGGCGGGCTGTCGCTCGGTCAGGCCGTCCTCGCACGTGCAACCCTCGCAAATAGCACGGGGACGGAATAACGAGGATGCACGAACTGTCCGTCGTACGCAGCATAATCGAATTGGCGACGGAAGCCATCCGTGATGCGAACGCGGTTCGGGCGATCGCGGTGCGAATTCGGGTCGGTGCGCTGGCCGGTGTCGCGCCCGAGGCGCTCGTGTTCTGCTATGATGTCGCAGCCCGCGGAACACCGCTGGAAGGTTCGCACTTGGTCGTAGAAGTCGTCCCAGTCGTCCTCCACTGCCCGACCTGCGACCGAGACGCAGTGGTTGCCGACATTAGCCGGTTCGCGTGTCCTGCGTGCGGCACACCGACTGCCGACGTTCGGAGCGGTCGGGATTTGGAGATCGAATCCGTGGAGGTAATGTGACCCCGCGAATACTCGAAGTCCGCAAGGGTATCCTGAAGAAGAACGACGAACTCGCGGCTGGACTGCGCGAGCGGTTTCGCTCAGCGGGTGTTTTCGTCGTCAACCTCGTATCGGGGCCAGGCGCGGGGAAGACGCTCCTGCTCGAACGCACCCTCGCGACCCTAATGGCTCAAGGCTTTCGAGCCGCGGCGATTGTCGGCGACCCTGAGACGGATAACGACGCTCGTCGGCTCGCCCGCAGTGGTGCCCCGACTCGCCAGATACGCACGCACGGGATTTGCCATCTCGAAGCCGCAATGGTCGGCGACCACCTCGCCGATTGGGAACTGGCCGACTTCGATTTTCTGTTCATCGAGAATGTCGGCAACCTCGTCTGCACGACGAGCTACGACCTGGGCGAATCGCTGCGGGTGGTGCTCCTCGCCGTCACGGAGGGCGAAGACAAGCCGCTGAAGTACCCGGCACTGTTCAACTCGGCCGACGCGGCAGTTGTGTCCAAGTGCGACCTTGCTGAAGCGTGCGAATTCGACCGCGACGCGGCCCGCACAAACCTTCACGCCATCCGACCCGGTGTTCCGATCCTGGAAACGTCGGGCAAGACCAACGCAGGGCTGGCCGAGTGGCTCGCGTTTCTCACCGAAAGGCGAAACGCATTTCTCGAATCTCAACGAGTGGGGTGATCTGTGTGCCTCGCGATTCCCGGCCGCGTGACGGCCATCTCCGATGCCGACGGGCTCCGGATGGGGAAAGTCGATTTCGGCGGCGTGCTGAAGGACGTGTGCCTCGCGTACTTACCAGACCTTGCAGTCGGCGAGTATGCGATCGTACACGCCGGATTCGCGATCAGCAAACTCGACGAGACCGCGGCGCTGGAGACGCTCCGCAACTTCGCAGAACTCGCCCCGCCAGACGAGGGTTCGATGTGAATCACCTGGACGAGTTCCGTGACCCCGAACTGGCCGGGCGATTGCTTGCCGACATTCGCCGGGCCGTCTCACGCCCGTGGGTGCTGATGGAGGTGTGCGGCGGGCAGACACACGCGATCATTCGCGCCGGAATCGACCAACTGCTTCCGGCTGAGATCGAACTCGTCCACGGTCCCGGCTGCCCGGTGTGCGTCACGCCGGTGGACGTGATCGACCGCGCGCTCGCGATTGCCACGCAACCCGACGTGACGCTCTGCACGTTCGGCGACATGCTTCGCGTACCAGGCAGCACAAACGACCTGCTCCGCTTAAAGAGCACCGGTTCCGACGTGCGAACTGTATACTCCCCGCTCGACGCGGTTGCAGTGGCACGGCGGAATCCGGATCGCGAAGTTGTGTTCTTCGGCATCGGGTTCGAGACGACCGCTCCAGCCACCGCGATGGCCGTTCATACCGCGAAGCGCCTCGGTATGCAGAACTTCTCGCTGCTCGCCGCGCACGTCCGCGTGCCGCCGGCGCTGCGTGCGATTGGAGACGCTCCGGGAAACCGCGTGCAAGCGTTCCTCGCTGCCGGGCATGTTTGTGCGGTGATGGGTTACCACGAGTACCTGCCGCTCGCAAAGGAACTCCGCGTGCCGATCGTCGTGACCGGTTTCGAGCCTCTCGACATTCTCGACGGCATCCGCCGCGCGGTGCGACAACTCGAACGTGGCGAAGCACGCGTGGAGAACGCTTACGAGCGTGTCGTTTCCTTCGACGGCAACAACGCAGCGCAAGAATTGATCGCCGAGGTGTTCGACGTGACCGATCGCGACTGGCGCGGTATCGGCATGATTCCGGCGAGCGGCTGGAAGCTCCGCGCCAAATATCGCGCCCTCGACGCCGAAGAACGGTTCCCGGCGAGGGGCGAGTGTGCCACCGCACCGTCGGCGTGTCGC
>JBGSLF010000165.1:0-2351 GCA_041740855.1 Gemmata sp. | reverse complement strand
GTCCGGGTGCCAGGTGGCGGAGCGTGCGGAGCAGGTTGGCGACGGTCCGCCGCCCGGTGGTGACGAGGGCCGCGACCAGCAGTGTCGAGAAGCGTTGGTAGGTGGGGCTGGTGAAGTGGACGGCGAGAACCTGGACCAGCGTGTGCGCCTCGGGTGGTAGAATCATGGCGGCCGTCCGTGGGAGAGGACCATGGGAGCTTCAGCAACCCTCATGCTACCTCACCACGGACGGTCACCCAGAATCGGCATCAGTCGAGATAATGGCATTCGCATAAAGAGCGGAACGCCGATTATGAGAAATAACGCCGTTGCCAGCCAACCAAGAATTGCGGGATAGTTGCGCTTGGGTGTTAGTGTTGTGGATGCCGCCGGGTTTGTGGTGGGCAGAACGCGAACAAGGCGTTGTGTTCGTCTATCGCGGCGATGATGAATCGGAGGCATAGGAGAGTTAATGGGTAGTTGAAGTTAATCGAGGCGGAATAAGCAGGCGGATAGTTATCGCAATTGTGTTGGGTACTGGGTGTGATGAATCGTAAGCAATAACCCTTAAGCGGTGATGAAGTTCCGATATCATTACAGACATGTGCAACTCTTTTCGCGCTCATCGATTTGTCATAATCAACCTGGCATTTCTCTTGTGGTTGAGGGCAATTGCAGCGATCATAACTTAACTCCACACCTGCACACGTTTCGTATCGTGTGCTCTTGTTTTCACACCGCTCCGGAGCCTCAACCCATGCTCCGCGTCTTGGGTAGTCGTAAGACTCTTTGCAATGGAATGAGCCGCCGCGAGTTGCTCGTGGCGGGTTCGGCTCTTGGGATGACGCTGGCTCAATCTCTCAAGGCTAAAACGCAGGCGAGCCAGGGCGGCGTTGCGAAAGATCCCCACTTTGGCCGTGCGAAGTCGTGCATACTCCTCTACTTGTATGGGTCGCCGAGCCAACTCGAACTGGCGGACATGAAACCGAACGCACCCGTCGAGATCCGGGGCGAATTGCGCGGAATTCGTTCCACGCTTCCCGGTTGCGATGTCTGCGAACTGCTGCCCCACACCAGTCGCGTGATGCACAACGTGACGGTCGTGCGTTCCGTCACACATAAGCACCCGATTCATGGCGTCGCATACGCAACGACATCGGTGCCAGACATTGATGTGGCGATGGAAATCAGCCCGAACGATGCGCGACATTGGCCGTTCATTGGCTCGGTCGTGTCGCATCTCGAACAGCGGGCCGATCCCGCAAGCTTGAGAAAACCTGTGCCCGATAACATTGCTCTGCCGTTCCCCTTTAGCAGCCAACGCACGGGCGAGGTGCACCGAGCCGGTCCTTATCCTGCATTCCTCGGGAATCAGTTTGCCCCGCACTATACCCAATTTCGCGGCAAGGCCAACGCGAAGATTACCAAGACGCTTAACCCCAACACACGCGAGTTTGATGAACCGTATGTAGGTATCGATCCGGATGCGTATTTCACACTCGGAGGCGAAGGCGCGGCAGACATCACGCTCGACCGGCTCAACACCCGTAAATCACTGCTTGAACAAATGGAAGATGCACGCCAGTCGCGTGATCGCATCGATACTGCAGACCCGTTCCGCGAAATGGCCTACTCGCTTATTGGCTCGGAAAAGGTCCGGAACGCACTCGATGTTCGTCGGGAATCGGCAAAGATAAGAGACGGTTACGGTCACATGCTCTTTGGTCAAAGTTGTTTGGCAGCGAGACGGTTAGTCGAAGCCGGCAGCCGTTTTGTCACGGTTTTCTGGGACGAATACGGCCTGGCAGGGTCCGGTTGGGATACGCACTGGGAACATTATCCCCGGATGAAGAACGAACTGATGCCGGGCTTCGACCGTGGCTTTTCCGGGTTGATTTCTGATCTCGATCAGCGAGGAATGCTCGATGAAACACTGGTCATGGTATTAAGCGAACATGGCCGCACACCCAAGATCAACAGCGCGAAGGGTGGCGGGCGCGATCACTGGTCTCAGGCTTACTCGGTGCTGTTGGCGGGCGGCGGTATCGCGCGGGGAAGGGTGATCGGGAAAACCGACAGTATTGGTGGAACAGTCGCGGATCGACCGGTCTCGCCCAAAGACTTGCTTGCTACCGCCTATCATCTACTCGGTTATGACCTCGAAACAACGCTAGTGGATCGAACAAGCCGCCCGGTTCCGCTCGTTCCTGGCGGGCAGGTTTTGCACGATGCTCTAAGCTCGACTGATGCCGATTCTGGGTGACCGTCCGTGGTGAGGTAGTATGAGGGTTGCTGAAGCTCCCATGGTCCTCGCCCACGGACGGCCGCCATGATTCTACCACCCGAGGCGCACACGCTGGTCCAGGTTCTCG
>JBGSLF010000164.1:0-5242 GCA_041740855.1 Gemmata sp. | reverse complement strand
TCACCTCGGTTGTGGTGCGGAAGACTTCTTCGAGGCGGGCTACAAGGGCGGTGGGCAAGTTGACCCGGATCATCGAAATGGCTCCAGCCTGAAGTCGTTCGCTGCCACGATAGACTATTCACCACCACCCGGATCGTGAATCAGTTCTCTTTGGAGAAGCGCCAGTCCGGAACGCACGGCGGCAACTCGCCGGACGCATAGACTTCCGTTCCCAGTGCGTCCTTGAACTTCTTGAGAGCGAGGCGGCGATAGGTGACGTAATGGAATTCGCACTTCGCCTCGCGCATCGCGTCCCACATTTTGTAAAGCCGATCGGTCTCACGCACGGCTTCGCTAATCTGATCCGCACGATCCGCTTCCCACAAAATGCGTGTGTCGAGATGTTTGCGATACGCACGGTTGAAACGAATATGTTCGTCCATCAGCGAGCGAGTGGGCAACCGGGCGGATTCCGCCAGCTTGGGGGCTTCCAACAGTTCCGCCTTTCGCTTTCGCAGAAAGTCCAGATCCGCCTGGAAGTCTTCGAGATTCGCAAGCACATAGCGCGTTTCACGCGAATCGAGGATTTCCCATTCAACTGCGATTTCGTGAATCGCGGCTTGCACCACATTCCACCGCTCGGGCGGCGGAGTCTGTTCAGGAGTCCCCACGGGCGCAGATAGCAAAATGGTTGCCAGGAAAAGGTCTGAAGGTGACACGTAAGCCCCTCCTCAAGACAGGCGCGCACGGGTCCGCTGACCGGCATGTGCGGCGAATGTTGAAAGTGGAATTGCGAACACGACACAGGGTGTCGGGTCGGGGAGGTGTGGCTGACCCGTGAAAGAGGGGTTCCGCTCGGCCGCAGTTACGCGACAGAGGGACGATTGGTCAGCCCGGCCTCGGCGATCCGGCGAGGTTCGGAACGGAGTGAGCTGCTCATACGCAGCCTGACGCAAGATTACAATACATCTTGCATGCCATAATGCGGATTTCGCTGAATATTTACATTTGCCGCAACGTCTTCCCCTAGAATCGTTGCCATAAACACATACGGAAAAACACCATATGTTAATATCTCGCTTGTGACGTTTTGCACAAGAGCCGAACGGAATTATTCAGTGCTGCGATTCCGTTCCGCCTCATTATCGAGCACAGGTCTGCCTCAATAACGAGCAGAATCGAACACGCTCGACACGCAACGAGTAGTCCGGTGGAACTGAAATCACCGCCACATGGCATTCATGCCGAATAATTGGCACAATCAACCGCCGAGTGCATTCTAACCGGGCAATAATCGGTATTCGAATTCGGCGATCTTTGAAACGGAGAGGTCAGCATCATGGAATATCGCGCACTGGGTAAGACGGGTTTGAACGTCTCGATTCTCGGGCAGGGCGGGGCGGCATTCGGGCAGCAGTTCGGGGCGGTCTCCGCGACGCAAGCCGCACAGTGCGTGCATGCGGCCATCGATGCGGGCGTGAACCTCGTGGACACCGCCGCGTATTACGGCAAAGGATTGGCCGAGGTATTCCTGGGCCAGGCGCTCGAAGGTGGCTGGCGCGAGAAGGTGTTGATCTGCACCAAGGCGTGCCGACTTGATAACGCTGTGTTCGACTTCACGCCCGCCGGCACACGCCAGTGCTTCGAGGCGTCGCTCAAGCGACTCCGCACCGATCACGTGGATATCCTGCTGGCCCACGACATCGAATTCGCCACAGACTACGACTACGTGTTTTCGGAAACCTACGCGACGTTGCAACAACTCAAGAAGGAAGGCAAGACGCGATTCATCGGCATGTCGTGCTATCCGCTCGAGTTGCTGAAACAGGCGATTGAACGGTGCGATCTGGATGTGGTCATCAGTTACGCACACTGCAACTTGTGGAACACGCGATTGCTAACCGAATTGATGCCGGTTGTGGAGGCACGCGGGGTGGGCGTGCTGAATGCCAGCCCACTGGCGATGGGGTTGCTCACCAATCAAGGCCCGCAGCCGTGGTTCCCCGGCCCGCCCGAGACCGTGGCGGCATGCAAACAGGCCGCCGAACTGTGCCGCGATCGCGGGGCGGACATTTCGTTTCTCGGCATGCAGTATTGCTACTCGCAGAAGCGCGTTCCCTGCACGCTCACCGGAGCCGCACGCATATCGGAACTCGAAACGAACCTGCGAGCCATGACGGAGCCAATCGATCAGGCGTTGCTAGCCGATGTGATGAAAGTGCTCGACCCGATTCGCGACAGGACGTGGGCAAGCGGGAACTGGAAGGGATGAACCGGCCAGGCCCACCGAACAACGGGTGGGCTTATGGCAAGCAATCACTTGATCTTGTGCTTCTTGGTGCTGCGAAGCTTGTGCTTGCGGGCTTTGCGTCGCTTCTTCGAGGCGTTACGCTGGCTTTTGGGGGCGTGCTGAATACCCATTATCGCTCTCCATTTCGCGGTGCGTGTGAGTTCAAGATATTCATTCTAGCAGTTAGCCCGACAAGCGACGAGATACCCGGAGCCAGACCATGATCGTTCTTCGCCCGCTTCCCCTTGTTACATTGGCTTTCGTGATGTCGCTCGCGGGTGTCGCGGCAATCGAAACCGCCGCCCGACCCAGTATCTTCGTTTTGACTCAATTCGGTTGGCCACAAGAGCGGTTCGGCGTCTGCGGCTCAACCCTGGTGGTGGGCTTGCAGTGATTCTCTCGGAAGTGCTCTCACTTGTCCTGCAACACCTCTCCCGCGCTTTTGATGGCGTTTTCGGTTTTGATGTCGAAATGCTGGTCAATTGCAAAAGGAAGCCTGTCGCCGTCGTCTTTGATGAAATACCCTTCCATCTGCAGCCTGAACGGTTCGGCACGCGTGATAACATCCGGGATCTTGTCGGAGATAATCCAGTTCTTGCTCTTTACTATCTGGCCGCCTGCGACACTGTTCACCGATTCGTATTCCCTTGCGACGATACGCAACGGCAGTTTGACCGCTCCCACGGAAGGATCGACCATGCCGTCGTCGTAGGTGATCTTCACGGCGGTGAATACACCGGTCGTGAATGAAAAGCTATTGTCCGTGTAGTCGATCATCACCGCGCACGGCAGGCTGCTCGTCAATGTTCCACCGAATAGGCCACTCAGTTTCGTGTTCGTGTCGATCCAAACATTCGGCATCGGCCCGCTTTCGTTCAACTGCGGGCCGGAATGCACGAATTGGAATGTGTTAACTTTGTACGTGCCGCCGGGCATACACGATGGGATACCGGCCAGCATGGGCAATAAGGCGAGGATGACCACACGTTTAATTACTGTATACATTGGAAAATCTTTGCCTCAAGCCGAACCGCGAAGCTCAGCGACGTGCGGACCACTTCAACGGTATACATTAGAAATTCCTTGCTTCAACCTGAACCGCGAAGCTCAGCGGCACTCGCGCCACGTAAGCGGTCCGTCCCTCGGGCGATGTTACGCGTCGCTGCAGCGAAGGGTTCGGCCGCGCGACGACCGCCGGTCGCTGAGATTGCCCATCCGTCCACGCCGCAAGGGTCGGCGCGGACCGGCCCTCCCTTAACGGAGCGGCCGATTTCTTTCTGGATTACCGCTCGATTCGGAAGACGTAGAGCGAATCGCCGCCCTTCTCCCCGCCACACAGGAACTCGGTCGGCCGCCGCTCCCCGCCGACGCACAGGATCAAATAGTCCCCCGACCGGACGTAAACCGACCGGTTTACGCCTCCTTCGAAGGGTGCGTCTGCCTGGTTCGGAGTTACCGATGGATCGAGAGTCAACTTCCCCTCCTTGAAGTTCACGCCATCGACCGTGCTCTTGTAGGTCTCTCCCTTGATCACGATACTAACCGTGCGGCGGGCCTCTTCGGGCATAAGCACCCCTTCCTGCTCCCAACGGAGACACCGCCAAGTGCCCTGGAGAGCGGCGAACTCCGCCTTGACCCGCTCTTCATCCGCTTGCGCGTCTTGCCCTGAAGACGGCGACGCAACAAGCACCGCCGCCCCACTCACGACGCTCGCCGTGAACGCCTGCCGCCGCGTGATTTCAGACATCGCACACCTCGGGTGTTTGTGGCCGAAAGAATCGATGCAAGCCGTAGGTGATGCTGACGGGTGCGTTCAGCTCGCCCCGGAACCTTCGTTTTGATTCAACTCGGTTGGCCATGAGAGCGGTTCGGTATATGGCTCGGCAGCGGCACCCGCTCGCTGGCTTGCAACCAGCACTCCCCTTACCCACTGCGGCGGAAAAAGTGTACAGCGACCCCGAGTGCAACCAACCCTGGAAGGAACGACCCGCAGACCATACCCAGGGCCTCGGCGTCGCCACGGCTCGCCGCACCAGACACCTTCAGCGCGCCCCAAGCTCCATACAGGAGCAGGGGCACCGCCAAGAAGAGGCAGCCGTAAGCGCCGGACCGTGACATGCCTCCTGCCGGCGGGTTGTTGATCGAGGGGTCGGGCAGTGGCGCACGCGTGTCCCTCCCCAGTACCTTGGGCTCGGAGGTGACTGCTCTCGCAGGCGGCGCGGAACCCGTCGCGACCTCGGCTCGGTGCCCCGGCGGGGGACTAACCTCACGATCAGTTTGCCCGTTCCCTACTGGATGGCCTGCAGGTGCCGGGGCTGTGAACTTAGCCCCGCATTTGGGGCAGGCCATCATCTGACCGACCTTCACCTCGAACCCGCAACCCATACATCTCTGGGGCGTGTCGTCCCCAACGGATGGCAGTTGAACCCACCCTGAGCAACCTTTGCACTTGACCCGCATGCCGGCCATGCCGGGCTGGTACTCGCCGCTGTTGCCGCACCCCGGGCATGTGACTCGCAACATCGCCGTGCGCTCCGTGGCCGAAAGAATCGATGCAAGCCGTGTGCGTTATGGTGAAGGGTGATTGTCCTTCACGTTTGGGAGGCTTGCGATGTCAATGACAACGACACGATTATTGCCATCGATCTGGGACGACACAAGAGCGACACTTGCGTTTGTTCGAGTGCGAATGCGAGCAGACTGGGCTTCGACAGGCTTCAGGACGGGTGCGTTCCGCTCGCCCCGGAATCGTCGTTTTTATTTAAGTCGGTTGGCCATGAGAGCGGTTCGGCGCGTCAGCTCGGGGGTCGTCGGACACGCACGGCGTCCGGCTCGACAACTGTGAAGTTGCCGGGCAACTCCGCCGCTCGGTCGCGGAACACCGCCGACACTAACTCGCACCGCTCGTCCGGCGGCAGCCCAGCCAGCCGCAAAAGCACCACCCCAGCGTGTGCCCGTCCGAGCCGGTACACC
>JBGSLF010000163.1:0-20190 GCA_041740855.1 Gemmata sp. | reverse complement strand
AAGAGACAAGTTCCTCCCGCTGCTTCGCGGTGACGGAAACGAGCTGTTGACGCTTTGCCATTGGAGCAACCTTGCTCAAGAAGTCCCGGGCTTCGCCAGCTTGCTTTGCGAATCTTAAACTGTTCCCCTACTTACGGGGAGATGTACTAACTGGACCAACATGGCAGTTCAAGGCTTGCTGTGCAATAAGCACCCTGGGGTGTGAGTGCGGAGTTGCTGGAGTTGTTCCTTCACCTGCGCACCATACCGCTCTGGATCTAACGCAACAGCCGATTCGAGATGGCGCATGGCAATATTCGGTCGCCCCATTGATTGGTACTGCATGCCGAGTTGATACTGGTAATACGCTGCACGGTCTGGGAGTCTGGCCAGTCCGACTTCCAGCCAGCGGAGGGTATCGGCGGGGCGGTGGTCGGCCTTGGCGTTGTAAACCAAGATGTCGAGAGCCGGCTGACAAATGGCCTCAGCTGTGCGGTTGCAGCCGACTTCGGGAAGCCAATCGCCGAGCACAGGTTCCAGTATGGCGTCGCTCTCGGCCCATCGCATTTGGTCGCGGTAGATGCTGGCCAGATACAGGCGAGCGTGATACTGGTCGATGCAGCGAAACACCATTGCCGTGGCGATTCCCGTTGGGGCACTCAAAGGCGGCCGACCCACGACGGTTGGTACCGTTCCTGCGAGGATCACTGCGGTCCGCTGTGGCGGGTTACCACCCACTTCACGCAGCAAATCCAGAACAGTGTCTCTCTTGCTCTCCAGGATTGGCTCAAGTACCTCAGCGGCCTCGGCGAGGCGATCGAGGCGGACGAGTAATTCGGAGCGGGCAATCCGTTCGCCCAGTGTGGGGTGCGCGGGGAGCGGTTGGGCAGCGGTTTGGCGCATCCGTGGTAGCACCCGACCGAGTTCACTCCGGAGTTGCGAAGGCGACCGTTCCGCCACCGGAAGATTACTCCCCAGTTCGGAGAGACCCATCAACACCAACTCGGCCCGTGCCAGCCGGTCGCGGCCGAGTAGTTCCGCCGCGTGCTTCGTCTGGGCCTCGATCACTAACACCGCAAACAGACCACACGGAATCAGCGCAGCCGTGGTTGCCAGGCCAAAGGTGAGGCCAGGTCGAGTCGGTGGGTCGAGTTCGGGCGGCGATCCGAGTGCTGCCATACACCACGGCAACACCAGCCCGAACCCAAGCGCGGCCCTCAGCAGTAAAGCTGCGATAGGTCCAACGTCGGCCTCCGCTAACCCCTCGCCCACTCCTGGGAACACGACAGTTGCCACGACGGCGATGGCGACCCCGATAACAATCCAGACCCAGCGTGCAACTCCTGCCAGTTCCGGAACCCGCCGAAGCGACGCCGCCACAAGAACGCCAAGGGGGAGGCTTGCAACAAGGTGAGCGGCCAAGACTCGAGGCCACCCGAATGGTGCGGCCGACATCCCGGCGGCGAGTCTATCGTCCGATGTCGTGAAGTGGAGCATGGCACCGGGGATAGCGACTGCAGCCACGCCACCCAGGATGAATCGCAAATGGGATTGGCTCATGTGCTCGTGATCCCCAATGCGGCAGCGGTTTCCGGGCGACGAAGCTTCCAGATGACCCCGTCGAACGCATAATGAACGAACGCCATCCACAGATTCAGGCCCTGCCAGACGGCGAGGGCGCCGGTCTCGGGACGCGACATCCACACTCCGATCGAGCCGAGAAGGAGCACATACACCGTGAGAAACAACAGCCAGTTCCGGGCCAAGTACTGGAAGGCGTTGGCGCTACCAATCTCGCCCCGCCGGCGAGCGTAGTGCGTTACGATCGCCAGGTATTCCACCGCGTGGAACATCGACCCGGCAGCCGCGAACGCCACCACCCCCCGCACCCATCCGAACTGCAGACTCAGGATAAATCCGGTGTACAGCAAGGAAACGCTGCCGAGGTAAGCAAGCTTGCCGATACGATGAGCGTTCACTCCGCGAAGATTCGTGACGATCAACAGCACCGGTATCAGGAGAACGGCAAGATCGATGGCGGTCAGCCACTGCAGCCACGTTGGCGTCGCTTCCACCCATCCCGTGGTCCAACCGGCCGCTCGTAATGCACCATAAGTAACGAACCCGCGAAGCCCCCACCGTTCCAACCACTCCGATCCGCCCCCAACCTTCCGGGCATACATCCGCAACACCCCGGCGTGTTGGCTGGCGAAGTGCCACCCGTTCCATACGTAATCGACCATCGCCAAGCACAGAAATGCGCCGGTGCCAAAGTATGCCCCGATCACAAACACCCCGGCAAGGGCGGCTATAGCCCCCAGGAGGCGACTCCGACCATCACGCCGGTCCGAGTCGGTGAGCACCAAGATGAGGGTAATCCACCGGTGTGGCAGTGTGAGGTAGTAGATCTGCCAGAAATCGATGGGTGTATCGGCAACCGTGGCAAAACCGGGCAGCAAGAGAATGACCCAGCCAATGTTGGCGAGAAAGAACAGGTCAAAGGCGGGTGAGACGATCCACCCGCGGCTCGGCTCGTAGTGCAGAGATTTAGCTGAAATCATGACGTCATGGAAGGCGGGCGAGTATCGGCGGCCTCTGATGCCCGATCAAGCGGGCCTGTCGAGGAGGAATGGGCCGGCTCGCGCGATGAACTGGGTTTTGGATTCGGTCGCTGATTCGGCGAATTATGCACTAATCATTGCGGCCAGAGATGTGGATGGCGCGAACCCAGTGTGAAGATTCCGAGCAAGTTCGAGGTAGTCGAGGCTCGGAATCTCATTGCGATGGCAGACCGTTAAGGAAGAGGGGCGTCTTTGATCTTCCACTTGTCGCCTTCCTTCACGAACGTCCACTCTTTCTCGACTTTGTTTCCACCCTTCTCAAGAACAAGCATACCGGTAGCGTTGTCTCCCGAAACGGTAACCGCGTCCGTCCCGGTGAGTGCGTAAACGTAAGCACTGTATCGCTGCGTATCGGTGCGGGTGAGCTTTTTACCAGAGGCGAACACGGCTTTCAGTTCATTCAGGCGGCTTGCCGAGTCGTTAAGGCCCTCGACAAGGTCCGCGATCTGCTTTCCATCCTCGCCGCCGAAATCAGGGAGTTTATGTTCGGATGTACCGCACCCGATGGTGATGGCAAAGAACAAGGCAATGCATGAGTTTGAAATAACGCGCATAGTAGTATTCGAAGAAGAGTGAAAGAAAAGAACCCGCCGGTGCAGAGAGTGCTCCGACGGGTTTGTAAGCATTGGTTAGTCGAGGGAGACGACTTCGCCACCCGCCTTGGTGCCGAGTCCTTGCCATGTCTGCACGTTGATCGAATCGCGGATGAAGCGTACCGATCCGTCGGCGTACGCCGCGTTCACCCCTCCGGTATGCTTGCTTCGAGCAGCCGCCCACAGGTTTCCGTCCGCCCCATCGCCGTTCGAGCCAGTGCCGGAACGCTCACAAAAGAGCCGGTCTGGGTGGCTCTGCGGGATGCCCGTATCGCATGCCATTAATCGGTCGGGGGTAGAGCTGTTCGGAGTGGTAAACGTTTGGAAGAACGCTCCACCTGGCCCGGGGAACATCGTCGCCCCGCGACCGTCGAGGTTTCGGCCCGAGGGAGCGCTCGAACTCGAGGACAGGGTCGATTCACTATACGGAATGAGTTCGCTGAACATGACCGTGTTCGAGGTGCCGTCAGCCATCCCGGTGATCTTGGTTCCCCTGCCGGTGCCGAATCGCTCCTCGATCGGCCACTTCTTCGCGGGGGCCAGAGTGAACACACCGCTGGTCAGTCCGCCGCCGAACGAAGCTCCGCTGGCGAAATTTCCGCCTCCCCAGCACCCGACGTAATTCCCTTTCATAAGGTTTTCAACACGCAGGTCGTTAAACAGCACTTCGGGGTTGTGCGGACTGCTAGGGCAAAGCATCAACTTTGGAATCATGTAGTACTGCATACTGACTTCCGGCCGCCGCCACGGCAGGCCGTCGAAGTTATCTGAGGGGTTGCTCTCTTCGGCGAACGCCGGATCGATGTTGTATGTCCCGCCCGCGGCTGGCGCGGTGCTCGACATCATGGTGTCGAGAGCCGTTTGCTCCATGTACGAGAAAATGTGAAACGGCCAGTGCAAACCATAGCACCGGGCCTCCGGCCCCGCAGTGAATGCCTGGTTGCCGCTCACCCACCACAGCGGCGGGTCGGCCTGAGCCGGGCCGGTGCCTTGTTGCGGCCAGTGTGGGGCATTCTCCTGCAGTGTCTGGTTGAACCGTGGCAGTCCCGGCGGGAAGCTGCCAGTAGCACTCTCGGCGTTGTGGCAGGCGAGCGCGAGCTGCTTCAGGTTGTTCTGACACTTCATACGGGCTGCGGCTTCGCGAACCTTCTGGACGGCCGGAAGCAGAAGCCCAATCAAGATCGCAATGATTGCGATTACCACCAAGAGTTCGATCAGGGTGAACCCGCGGTGGGTTCGCTTTCGGAAAACATTCATGCGGCAACTCCGGGCGAGGAACGAAACGAATAATCTCCAACAGTTCACAGCGACAGTTTAGACACCGATCGTGTTGGTTTTGCGTAGCACATGTGACTACAAGATTAAGTTATTATACTAATATTATGATTTATTTTTTAATCTGACTCGTTTCCGCGATGCAGTACAAGTGCTTCACGGAGCGGATGAAGATCTGTCCGTCGGAAACAGCGGGTGTGGCGTGGCACGCTTCTCCGAGTTCGTTCAGGTGAAGTAGCTCGAAGGCATCTCCGCTCGCCAACACATAGGTCGTGCCATCGTCGGCTAGGCAGTGGATCTTCCCGTTGATGAGAAGCGGCGAAGCGTGGTGCAACCGGCTCCCGAGCCGCTCCGACCAGACCACTTTCCCGGTCTTGGCCTCGCGCAAGCTGGCGATGCCGGTGTCGGTGAGCACGAAGAATCGCCCGCCAAACCCAAGTGGAGATGGCACATAGGCCGCACCCTTTTGGTCGGACCAGACAACGTGCGTTTTGGTGACGTTCCCCGACCCCGTTGGGTCGATGGCTGTGAGTGTCGCGTTCGGACTGGTGCCGGTGGCGAATATCAGCCCATCGGCGAACGCCACAGTGGCGACGAACTTCATCGTCGCGCTGTCCACCACCCAGAGCTGCTTTCCGGTGGTGGGGTCGTACGCGGCGATCGATTTGCTACCAGCCAAGACCATCTGCGGCTTTTCGCCTACTTCAATGAAAAGCGGCACACTGAAGGATCGGACGCGATTCGGGCGATCGATCTTCCACTTCGTTTCGCCCGTCATCTTGTCGACCGCCGCGAGGAACGCCTCTCCGTCCGAATCGCCGTTGACGATGACGAAGTTCTTGAACAGCACAGGAGTGCCGCAGAACCCGTGGTGGCATTGATAACCCGTAAACCGCTTCAGCCAGATCGACTTGCCTGCGAAGTCGTAACAGGCGACGGCGATCGTGTCGCCATCGGCGAACGCGACCCACACGTGCGAGCCGTCGGCGGCTGCGGTGGCGCTGGCCGGAGTGTTGTTCTTGTGCATCACTTCGGCCGCGGTAGTCAGCACCGTGCGGTTCCAAAGTTGCTTGCCGGTCTTGCGGTCGAAGCACAGGAGCAATCGGGCGTTGGTGTCCGGGTCGAACGACGTGAGGAAGACGCGGCCATTCGAGACAACCGGAGACGAATGCCCGATGCCCGGAACCGGCACCTTCCACGCAATGTTCTCGGTCGCACCCCACTTTGTGGGTACACGCGGATCGGTGACGATGCCGTTCCCGCCCCGCCATACGGGCCAATCGGCAGCGTTGATGAGTTGCGGTGCGAGAACGATCAGACCGATAGATAGTGCGAATCGCATTAGTTTTTCTCCTGCAGAGCAGTCGCCTCGGCCTTGATGATCTCAGCTTTCATGGCAAGTGCGGCCTCGCACAGTTTCAGGTATGCGTCGGCGAGGACCTTGTTGTCGGGGGCGCGGGCCGCCTCTTCCTTGAACTTCTCCACCGCCTCCTCTGCCACTTTCAATGCAGCCCGTTTACGCAACAGGTCGGTGGCAGAAGTGACGGCAGTACGAAGAACCTCCGGCTTGACCGGTGCGGCGGTAGTGAACGTCGGATTCGGGACTGGCACAATCGCGACGGCTGGCGGGTTAGGGCTTACGGGCATCGAGAGCCTGGTCGATTCACCCATCGCAATCGGGAAAACACTTGCCTCACCTGCCCAGTCGCCAGTCACAACTGCTTTAGCGTCCGAGGTGAACGCGACGCCAAGGGCGGTGTCGGTCGTCTCACCAAGGTTGGCAAGCGCCTTGCCCTGCGGGTTCCACAGCTGAACATTGCGGTCGCGACCGACGGTCGCGAGCTTGCCCGATGGGTGCCAGGCAACAGCGGCCACCCCCGGTTCGTGTGCCATCCATTTTGTCGCCGTCTCGCCCGTGTGCATGCTCCAGACTCGAACGGTGCCATCCTCGCTCGCGGTCGCCAGTGATTCCGAGTCGGCGCTCCAAGCAAGGCCAGTAATTCCCTTGGTGTGACCCTTCAGGGTGTAGAACTCCTTACCTGTTCCGGTCTCCCACACAAACACTCCACCAAACCGGTCGCCAGCCGCAACGAGCAACCCTTCTGGACTGAACGCGACCGACAGAACCCAATCTGTCGGTTTCTGAAAGGTGTGGATCGTCTTGCCGTCTGCAACAGACAGCACCTTCACGACTCGCCCTGAGCCACCAAGAGCAACCCGGCTCTTATCTGGGGACAGATCAGCGGCGAGGACGGCGTCGGGTTCGTCGCCGATCGTGAACAACCGCTTCCAGGTTCCGACCTCGAACCCGACAACCACACCGGACTGGCCACCGACGCCACCGCCCGCAAGCAGCACGGTGCCATCCTTTGAGAATCGCAGGGTGTGAACTTCGCCCTCGGGGAACGGCAGCCCGCCGAGGAGTTTCGGACCAGTGAGTTCGAAGACCAGAACTTGCTTCACACCTGAAACCGCGACGAGTGGCGTGGTTGGACTGGCAGCGAGGGCGGTAATCGGGGTGGAACGCGGCAGGATGTTTGGAGTGCCCAGCCCACCAAGACTGGTCTTGGGAACAATCGCCGCAGTCGTGGCATCGTCGGGCTTCTCGATCAATCCACCGGCAATCCAGTTGCGAAGGATTTCGAGATCCTTCTGCGGGATCTTGGGCGAATTGGGCGGCATCTTCGGATCTTCAGTATGCGCCGAAAGTGTGTAGAGGAGACTCTGGTCCGGCTTCCCACTGATGACCGATTTACCGGACACCCCCCCAGCCTTGACCCCCGAGAAGGTGGTCAGGTCCAGGTCGCCACGAGGTCGCTGGGTGTTGTGGCATGACCCACATTGCTTCCGCAACACCGCTTTGGCCTCGCCCTCGAAAGTGACGGGTGCGGCTTTCGGTTGCGAGTCCTTCGGCTGAGCAGCCGCGGACTCGGCGGACAATATGATCAGGGCGAGCGTGAGAAATCGCGTCATCGGCGTAGGGTTCCCAGTTGGAATGTTCTGCCGCCACTACGGCGGACGACGAAACTCAGTGGTTGAACAAGAACTCGTTGGTGTTGAGCAATGCCCAGAACAGATCCTGGAGCGCCTGTTTCTTGTCGGCGGATTCGGCAAGCCGTGCGGCGATGCGAGTCGCTTCGGTGGCAGTCGGCTTTCGGCTCAGACAGCGGACATAGAGTTCCGCAGCGACGGCATCAGCGTCGCCCTTCGTGGCGAGCAACTTCTCTACAACCTTACCTTGAACGATCTTGTCGTTGGTCGTATCACCGTTTAGCAGGTGCAAGGCCTGGGAAAGCGTCGGGGTGACTTTCACCTCACAAGAGCAAGCGGTTCCGCGGTCTGCACGACCAAAGGTGTTCAAGAAGTAGTTTCGCGCCGCACCGTCGGGAACTTGCACAGCGCGACCGCCGAGGGGCAAACCGGGCAAGCTGTTCGAAGTCTCGGTCACTTGATTGATGCAGTCCAGCAGCACCTCGGCCCGCATCCGACGCGGGAGTTGACGAGCGAAGTTCCGATCGTCCCATTCGTTTGTCGGGTTCACTTTCGTCGAGGTCTGATAGGTTCGACTCAGGCAGATATCACGGGCCAGTTTCTTCACGTCAAACTCGTACCCCGCGATTTTCTCCCCCAAGGCGGCGAGCAATTCCGGGTTGCTCGCCGGGTTGCTTACCCGCACGTCGTCCACTGGTTCCACGATCCCGTGTCCGAAGAAGTGCGCCCACACGATATTGCCCACGTTGCGGCCAAACGCGGGGTTCTTCGGGCCGGCGATCCACTCGGCGAGCACGGCTCGATAGTCCTGGCCAGGTTTAATTGCGGGGGCCGAGTCTCCGAGGAACTTCGGGGCCACGGGGCGATTGCCGACCGGGTGCAAGATGTCGCCCGTGCCGGCGTCGAACACGGTCAATTCACGCGGGTCTTGGGCGTTCTTGTATCCGACTCGGCTGAAGAACGCCGCGAACCCGTAATAGTCATCCAGCGTCCAGCGGTCGAACGGGTGGTTGTGGCATTGAGCGCACTGGATGCGGGTGCCAAGGAACACCTGGGCCACGTTCTCGGCGAGAAGTTGCGGAGTCGTCTCGGTCTGATAGTAATTCGTCGGCGGGTTCTCGAACGTACCGCCGGAAGCGGGGAGCAACTCCCGAACGATTTTATCAATGGTGACGCCCGAGCGGACACGTTCGCGGAGCCAGTTGTCGTACAGTTGCAGGGCTTTCTCGGTGATACCGTTATTCGTGCGGATCTGGAGCAACTCCGCCCACTTCATCACCCACAAGTCGCGGAATTCGTCCCGCTCGAGCAGGGCATTCACCAGCTTCTCGCGCTTGTTCGGATCCGAGTCCTTGAGGAATTTCTCACTGTCCGCGGGCGTGGGGAGTTGGCCGGTCAAGTCAATCGTCACGCGGCGGAGAAACACTTCGTCGGAGCAAACACCCGCCGGGACAACGTGGAGCCTGTTGAGCTTCGCGTTCACGTGGGTATCAATGTAATTGAACTCTGGTGTCTTTGGGTCAGTGAACGGGGTGCCGGGACGGACGACGACCGCAGTCCCCTCGGTGAACTCGTCGTAACGGGCCAGAATGAACGCCTCACCCGGTCCGTTGCCGGTGATCAGACCCTCGGAAGACGCGACAGCGGTCGAGTCGTTATTCCCAACGAACACCGTGAAGCGTGTCACGTCGCGGTCGGTCCCGTCGCTGAACTTTGCTCGCACCACGATTCGCTGTGTCTCACCCTTGGAAGCGAACACGACCCGCTTGGGGTACACCTCAATGCCCACGGCAGCCGGAGCATTTGCCGGGTCGCGTGGGGCACCGGCTTGCAGCCATCGCAATAGCAACAGGTAGTTCTCGGAACCGGGTTCGATGCGCTTGCCACCGGTGTGGGGCACTTGACCGGTCGCCTTGTTAATCAGCAGGCAGTCTTCCGGCGTAGCGAGGTTCACTCGTCGGCCACCTAACTCGCGGGTGATGCGGAAGTGATCCCCAGCGGGGTCGTACCCAAACAGCGACAGGCGAAACCCGTCCTTACCAGACGCGGATCCGTGGCACTTACCGGTGTTGCAACCCACGCTCGAGAGGACTGGCATCACGTCGGCCCGGAACCGCACCGGGGAGGCTTCCTTCCCCCCCTTCACTTTCACAGGAACCGTAGCCGCGAGTCCGCTGAATGCCACGGAAAGTGTCGCATCGCCGTCGGCAGTTGGCGCGAGGAAGCCGTTGGTGATGCTAACGATGGGTCGATCCACCCGGATTGTGGCCGTGCTGGTCACATCGCGAGTGCTCCCGTCTGCGTATTCGGCCTGAATCACAAGTCCCTGGCGGTCGCGTGCTCCCGAGAGTTCGATTGAACTCGGGTTGACCGTGATCTGCACAGGTGCAGGCTCGGCCCCCAACGCGGGGACGGCTGATAGCAACAACAAAGCAAACGAATGGAAGCGCATCTCGGGTGACCTCGTGGCAGTTCGCAGTAATTCCGTCGCCATGCGGGGGCCGGGAGTTTCAACGGCTGGCGTCGTAAAGCCGTTCACACAAAACCAAAGCTCACTCTTTCGGCTTTTTCTCGTTGTCCTTCTGTTTCTGGCGGAGCGCATCGAGGGGGCTGAGCGGTTTACCCGTTTCGTCGGTCTTCACTCCACCAGGCGCATCAATCTTAAGTTTGCCACCACGACTGAGCCGATACACAACACGCTGGCCGTCGAGTGTTCCGGTGAGTTCGCACACGAGCGAATCGTGCAACCCGGTTGGCACGGTCGATTCGACCACGACGGCAAACTCGGCCTGTTTCGCCCCCACAGCCAATTCAAGCGGTTGTGCGGTTGCGCGTGGTGGCAGTCCATCGAGCTTCGCAGTAAAGGGAGCGGCCAACGGAGCCTCGAACCGGCACACAACTGTCACCAACTTCCCTTGCTCCACAGCAGCGTCTGCGAACTTCCCAGTAACTGGTGATTCGGTAACGCGAATTGGGGTGATTGCCGATGCCACCGGGAGATATGTTTGGCGCGGAGCAGGTTGTCCGTCTTCACCCCCGGTGCCCAGTCCATTCATGCCGACTTGCAGCGGGTCGCGACCCCCACGCCCAGTGCGGGCCACACGGGCCTCGGCGATGAACTGCCAATCGCCAAGTTCCGCTTGCGGGCTAGCAACAAGCGTGACAACGGCATCGGTCTTGTCGGCCGGTATGTTCACGGATACCGGTGTCTCGATGCCGGGCGGGAGTGCCGGGAAGTACAAGTCAAGCGGTGCTGTGAAGCCTTGACTGCGCGAGACCTTCACAGTCACATCCAGTGTGCCGTCGGGGCCGAGCGGCACGGTTGGCGGCACCACCGTGACCGAGAACGGTACCGGGTCCACGACCACGACCGCGAGTTGCGTGATGCTGACCGAATGAAGTGACGAATCGCCTGGGCCGCGGACCAGCATCACCACGTCGGTGAAATTGCCGGTCACACCCTTACACGTTCCTGCAAGGCTCACGAGTTTCGCGCCAAGCGGGGCATCGGGTGCAGCTTCGAATACCACGGGCAGCAGATACTCGTCCGCCGGGATGGGGCGAAGACCGAGTGTTACACCCGCAGGGAGTTCACTGGCGGTCAGAGTGACCGAACCAGAGATCGAATCGCGCCGGACGGCGAAGAACGCCTGTACCCTGTTACCACGCGGCACCGTGACCACGTGCCCAAGTTGCGATTTCCGCTCGGCACCAGCGAGGAACACGGCCAAGCCAGGCTTCGCCTCTGTCAACTCGATGCGGTAGATAAACGCTGGGCCACCTTGTCTCCGCTTATCGGTGACGCGAACCATGTACTCACCGTCGGCGGGGATGAACACACGGGCGAGGCTATCGTGTGTGTCATCGTCGTCACTGATGCGAAGTAACTCACCGTTCGAGTGCAGCACTTCGATAACCGTGTCGAGCGGTGAGCCGATGCGGTATGCGAATGCGGTCACATCGATGGCATCGCCCTTCTTGGCAATGAATCGGAACAGATCGGCTTCATTCGGCTTCGCCAGGACTCCATTGAATGCCACTGGCCACACCGAGGCATTGGCAGCTTGCTGTGTACCTTCGATCACGTTGGGGAACGGTGACACGCGGAACGGATTGGCAGTTGGGGCGGGTGGTGTCTCGCCATCTTGTGGATAAAGCTCGTATGGCGTGCCCACGGGCGGAAGTTTCAGCGACAGAGTCCGCTCGCCCGCGGCATCGCCGAGTAGTTTCACTCCCACTTCAGTACCAGCCTGGCCCCCGGCTGGAAACACGGAAGCCGGGCGACAGAACGTTCCGATGTGAAGCAGATAACGGCTGGAATCGCCGCCGCCGTAATTGGCCTCACGGAGAACGACTCGATAGACACCGTCAACCGGTGCAACCAGCGTAACGAATGGGTCCTGGTAGAAAAGTGGGTTGTCGTCGTTAGTAGCGAGTTCGGTGCCGTCCGGACCGAACACAGTGACCACAGCGTCGGCGGTATCAACACCGAGGCGGATGGCTTCGACCTCGGCCGCGAGGCGCTGCCCCTTCTTCAAGGTAACCGTGAAGTGATCGGTGCCGGTCGCTTCAATTACACCTGCGACGGTGACATTCATGGTCATCGCCTGAGCGGTCATTGCACTGTCGTTCGGTTCCATTTCCTCGATGACAGGAAACCGCGTGATGTGGAGGGTGCGGAGTTCCGACAACCCACCGCTGGTCCGCAGTCGAAAGGCGTGTTCGCCGAGCCGACAATCCGGCGAGGTAACGAGTGTTGCAACCACTCCCTTGTCGCGTGCCGCCAGTTTCGCGCAGGTGACACCGGGTGTGTAAAAGAGCAGTTCCTGCGGATTGGTTAATTGCGAGCCGGCAAGCGTTAGAGTGAACTCCTTGCCGCGCTGACCGGCACCAGGCCAGATGGACTCAACCACTGGTGGTGCGGCGACCATTTCACCGCGAGTAACGCAGAGTACGCAGAGGGTAAATAAGAATCGCGATCGCATGAAGGTAGTCTCCAGGTTCTTTCTCGGTGATCTCTGCGTTAATTGCGGTGGAATGCTAGAGGGTTATGCCAGCAGACCCTTGGCGATTTTGCCGTTCATTACGATCTGTTGAGGGCGGTTGCCGGGGGACATCAGATCCTTGCCAGCGTCGATGCCGAGCAGGTGATAGAGCGTATGGGCGTAGTCTTCCACGCCGAGGGCATCCGCCTTCGGTTCCGCAGCGAGAGCGTCGCTCGCACCGTAGATATGCCCTCGCTTGATACCACCGCCTGCCATCAGGATGCTGAACACGCGCGGCCAGTGGTCACGACCACCGCCCGAGTTCACCTTCGGGGTGCGGCCGAACTCGCTGTTCACCACCACAAGGGTGTTATCCAACATGCCGCGCTGATCTAGATCGTTCACCAACCCGGCGAGAGCAATATCGAGCATCGGCATTTGGTCCTGGATGCCGCGATAGTGGTAAGCGTGCGTATCCCACGAGCCGAACGTGAGGGTGACGAATCGGGCACCAGCTTCGACCAACCGGCGTGCGATCATGAACCGGGCCGCTCCGGCATTACGGAACGCCAGCGGACCACTTAGCCCGGCCATCCCGTAGAGCTTCTTTGTCTCCTCGGTCTCGCCCTTAAGGCTGAACGCGTTGCGAACGGTTGGCGACGACAGCATGCCGTAAGCACGCTCGTAGAAGCTGTCCATCGTGGCCAGTGCGTCGGACTTCTCGGTCTTGGCGAAGTGATCGTCCACCAGTTCCTTCCACTGCTTGCGTGAGTGGAAGCGGGCCTCGTCCACATCGCCGGGCAGGTTCAGATCGCGGACCTGGAAGCCGGCGCGACCTGGGTCAGCTCCGAGGGCGAATGGGCCGTGCGCGTTGCTCAGATATCCGCTGCCAAGAAACTGGCTGCCAGCCGTGGGGACGACGATATACGGCGGCATGTCGTGCCGTGGCCCGAGTTCGTGCGAGGTCACACTGCCCATGCTTGGGTACGTGAGGGCCGGGCTTGGTCGATACCCGGTGAACATGCTGTGTTCGCCGCGGCTGTGGTCCACTTCCGTATGCGTCATGCTCCGCACGACGGTGACCTTGTTGGCGATGTCGGCCGTCTTCGGCATGTGCTCGCTAAAGCGCACGCCAGCAAGTTTCGTCGGCAACGTGGCCAAGATGCCGCGATACTCGGACGGCGAATCCGGTTTCGGGTCGAAGCTATCCATGTGTGCGAACCCGCCTTGCAGGTAAACATGGATAACCGATTGCGCCTTCGCTGTGTTCGGCTTGTTAGCGCTGTTCTGTGCGGCTTCGAGCCTTAGCACGTCGCCAAGGGTCAGACCAAGTCCGCCAAGAAAGCCAACACGGATGATGTCGCGGCGAGTCGGGCGGCGAAAGTGGGCTGGGTCGGCGTGCCAGGTGCCGGGTTGCGAATGGGTCATATTTGTTCGCTCCATTATCGGGGTTTGGTTTGCTTTGCTTCGCGCGGCGTATCATCGTGCCGCAGTTGGTCTACTGTTCACTTCGCCAATGGTGTGAACTCGACCACCAAGGAGGGACGCTGGCGTGTTTCGAGGGCGTTGCTGGAGTAGAAATCCCAGCCGTTGCCTCCGGTGTTAATGAACACCCAGCCGTGATTTGTGTCGCCGTTCGCCCATGCCTGTACTGTGTCTGTCACTTCGAATGGGATGTCCGACGTGCTGGCGGAGATCTTCCCAAACGTGAACCCATCCTTCTGCTTAGAGGCTTCCAGCCCGTCCGCAGTCACTCCGCCAACAAGGCTGGCCCAGGTCGCGGTCTTCTTCCAACCCACGAGCATGCGGTGCAGGTGCACAGTCGTTCCCTGGTCAAACGCACTGATGACGAGTTTGGCGTTGTGAATTGTGGCCTTCGGAGGAATCTGCCCCGGCTTGTCGCCGATGATTCCACCGAACTGGAGCAATACCTGGCTCTCGCCGCCGTCGTTGAATCCGTCACTGCTGGCGTTCGTGTTCCCTTCCAGGCAAGCGTGTGGCGACACGGCCCAGATCTCGGTATCGATCGTGCCCGTGTACCCGTTCACGCCGTTACGGAAAGACGCGGTTTGCTTTCGAGTATCAAGGGTCGAGTCCGCGGCTGTGACCGCGATTGCCGAAGCGGTGATTGTGACCATCGCAGCGAATATGGAGCGGGTCATCGCTTGTCCTCCTGGGTGAGCATGGGGTTCATCAGAATGAAGTCTGGGAGTGTGATTGTCACTCCGGGTTCGATGGTCACCTGGCTCGTCGGCGTCGAGATGGTACCGAAACGCACACTTATCGAATATCGGGCACCGGGGATGAGGGCGGGAAGCAACGCTTCGCCGTGGGCGTCCGTAAGGGGGCGCGTGCGATAGTTGATTGCGTCGAACCATTCGACCGGCTGCTCGTCTGCGTTGTCGGATTCGGATACAGGGCACGCTCGATCCAGCAACAGCTTGATCATGACATTCGCGGCCGGCAACGGCTGACCATCTTCGCGGAGTGCACGAACACGGACACGCCCGCATTCCGCCAACTTCACGACCGGGGCTTCGGGCGAATTTGCCATCACTGTGGCCACACCGCCAACGCGATGGGTCGGGTCGAGTATGTACACTCTGTTGGTTTCCACAGCGCCACAGCCTGGTAGTGTGAATGTCCCATCTCGGGTTGGGAGAGGGAGGGCTGAATACGCCCGGATCGGCGAGACCCTACCCGAACAAAGCAGAAATGTATTTCCACTGTCTCGCACTCCGGCGGGGTGCTCAATCTGGCCGCAAACCTCGACACCTGACCGCAGCATCGTGTTTACTTCTGGAACGACGCCAGACGCGGGTATGTTGATCGTCGTAATCGCATGGGCAAAAAGTGTGCGATCTTTCTTGCCTGGAATGTTTGCTACGGCATGCGTGAAGTCGAGGGTCGGGCCATAAACACGGATCGAGCAGCGTCCTGGCAACACGGCGAGTTGGAACTTACCGTTGGTGTCCGCACGAACGACTGCATCCCGCCCTACGAGTACGTCGTCTCGCCACTCAGGCTTGGTGGCATCCACGCGGGCCCAGTGAACTGCAGCACTGGGAACGGGACGGCCCGTCGTCAAATCGCAGACCCTGCCCGTGACCCAACGGCCTCGACGCAATTGGATGGTGAGCGGAAATCGACTTTCTGTTCCGGGGTCGATTACCCTGCGGACACCGACGTAGGGGTCAGCACCATTGGGCGGATGAACGAGGAGTTCGCAGGCCGCATCGCACCGCAGGCGGAGGCGTACGATCCCGGCCGAGTCGGTCACGGCGTCGATATCCGACGGCAATGCTCGCGGGCCAATCATCCCGTGTTTGGTCACGCAGAAGTGCGGATGCGACGCGACATCCTCGGTAATGGCGGTCACCCGGGCGTTTGCCAGCGGAGCGCCAGTATCGTCACCCAGCACTTCCACCATCACTGTCCGGGCAGGATGGACGACAATTTCTCGATCTGCCGGACGATCCACGCGGACGGTGCTGAAGGCATATCGCGAGTCGTTTACTCGCACCCACACGTTGCTGGTGCCACCAATAGCTGGAAATGCGAATGCGCCCGCCGCGTCGGTTTGTACAGGTTGAGGCCATTCCAACGGGCGGGCGGGGGAATTCCCACCAACCACCGGTTCGGAGACCACATCTCCGATCCGGACTACCTCTAAGCGAACACCCGAAACGCATCGGCCATCGGGGTCAACCAACCTCCCACTCAGCGGCGACGCGACCGGCAGACGCAACTCCGTCTGCTGCTCATTCGCAGTGAGATGGACCGACTGCGTGATGGGAGCGAAGCCTTGAGCCGAGGTTTGAAGTGTCACAACGCGATCGGCGAACCACGTTGCAAAGTCGGTCTGCACCTTCAGTGAGAAACGGCCTTCGGTGTCAGCAATCCCGCTCGTTAGCACCTCGTCGTGTAACCCCCGTTCGCCGGGGCCAAACGGGCGGCGGGCGAACGCCACCACCATAGCACCGGGTATCGGTTGACCAGCGGAATTGCGCACCACACCGGACACGGACACGGCCGAGTCCATTGGGGCATCGGGTTGCAACGTATCGGGTCGCGGGGGTTCGATTTCAGCGACTGGCGATTCGTACTGTTGGGCAGACGGAAGATATGCCGCAAAAAGGCCGCTTATCGCAAGTGAGATTGCCAACCCGCTCGCAAGAAGCATTCCGCGAGCGATGGTTGTGGCGGTTCCGAGTGTCAACCCCACTGCCAGGGCACCCGCGCGGGTCGCGGGTAATACTCCTGTACTCGTCGCATCGAGTGCGGCTACAACTGCTCGGGCGAGCACTGCTGGTGGTGCGGCAGACACATCCCTGGCAACGCCCGCTGCAAGCAATGTCAACCCGGTAGTTGCGAGCGTGTTACCATGCTGCGAAGCCAAACGCCTACGGAGGCGGGTCTGGGCGCGGACGAGTCGGCGGTGAACTTCCGCGATCGAACACCTAAGGTTCATCGCGGCCTCGGCATAGGTCCGCCCCTCAAGATACACCTGAACGAGCACGCTACGTTCTGTCCGCGACAACTGCGAGAGTTCGTCGTCCAGCAAGAGGTGCAGATCGGCTTCTGGTGCCTGCGTGGATCGCTCTGCAATCTCAGTGAGGCGTTCTTCGATCCGCTTTTGACGAACGATGGAGCGGCGAAGATCGATCGCACAAAAGTATGCGACGCGAAAGAGCCAGCCAGGGAGATTCTCTGGTTTCGCTATGCGCTTCGCATCACGCGCCAGTCGGAGGAACGTCGCCTGGAGAGCGTCCTCTGCGTCCTCCCGGTTCCGTAACACTCGCAGACAAACGCCCCAGATCAACCGGCTGTGCCGACCTACCAGCGACGCGAACGCCTGCTCGTCCCCAGTCTTGTTGAATTGGTAAAGTAGCGCCGCGTCGCTGCGGGAGTCGTCCTTCCACGCAGCGACCGCGAACTGGAGTTGCCGAACGATGTTGTGACCAGCCTTGGGAGGCATGCGAAGTTCCGCGAGTTTCGGCTTCTGCTTATTATGCCGTAGCTCGCGCTACACGTTTCTCACGAATGAGTACTCTTCGCGGCATCTTCTCCCTCACTTCACACTTGACAACTATTCCGTTGGCGGTGAGGACCTGTTTAAACCTTTTGTGTCAGAGATGTTGCTAAAGAGTTGGCAGGTCAAATTGTGTTTGTCGCTGAAAGGCGTTCTTATAACAGGATGAGGCTTGTGCTGAGTTTTCGCTCTGACGTGTTCGATGGTGTCCTAGTTTTGTTGCGTGGTTGTTAGCGTCCGCCAATCTCGCAAGTACCACACAGGGTCTGCAAGCCCTGCGGCTATCGCCGGGGCTCGTCCTCGCCAGCGGCCGTCGTTGTCTCTTACTCGACCAGCAGAGGCTTAAAGGCTTCGGGTGAACATCTTGAGTGTCGTAACATTTCAGGCAGCGAGTAAGGCCCAGTAGTCATCCCACTGGGTCTCCTCGCTTCGGAACAGGGTGTGTTGGTTCAGCGTGAAATGGAATTGGTGGGTGTGGCGGGTTTGTGTAGCTCGCGAAATCATTGTATGGACTCCGAGGTTACGAGTTCCTCTTCCCTGGCCCGCGACACCGAGGTGAGTGTCGGCCGTTCAATGCCCAGTCGTCCGCACAGGTCGATCGCCGCGTCGTAAGGCGTTTGGTTCGTTGCCTTCGCCCACAACTCCAGAGCGTTGCCCGACACACCGCACTTGAAACACTGGAACACATTCTTTTCCAGGTGGCACGAGAAACACCGAGCTGTGCCTCGCGTGCTGCCGTGCAACGGACACGACCCGCGATGCGGTGGCTTCGTCACCTCGATGCCGAGCAACTTCAAAACTGCACCGATGCCGATGCGTGATTCCACCGCTGCGAAGCCGATCGCTGGCCGATCCGTGACGATGTGTTGACATTCAATTCTTGCATCGGTGACAACGCCCTGTCGCAGTCGCGCCCGACGCTCCCTCGCCTCCGCCAACTTCCGATCACGCATCGCAAAGATCGCCTCGTCACGACCTTCGAGTTTGTCCTTTGGTGTGATGTAGCCGATGGCCGAGTGCAGTCGCACCGTGTTGTAGTGCGTGACGTAGTCGCTCACGATGCGGCGTGCGTCTTCGAGCGACAGCGGCACGCTCACGCGAATACTCTCGCCCTTGAGCGTCTTGTGCCAGCGTTCGATCTTGCCGTTGGATTGCGGGTGATACGGGCTGGTCTTCACGTGCGTCATACCCGCCACGCGAATGAACTCCTTGAAATCTTTGGCCAGGAACTGCGGTTGAGAGTGTCGTGTGAGGGAATACCGTTGGTGAGTTTGAGACTGAGCCGATCTCGAAACCAATCCTCCTTGGCTTCTGCAAACTCGACGATACTGACGAAGTCGTCGGCTCTGCCGATTGTGGCGACGACAACGATCAGGATCATGTCCATGAAGTCGTGGACGCACTTGAGTTGAACTCGTGGGTCACGGAGTTCGGCGAAGTAGTCAACCAAAGATCGCGGCGAGTCGGCCATGACACTGCTCCGGGTGTATGGAGCGGTACATTCTGGGTCGAGAACCGCGAAACCGTGAGGGGGTGGGGTCAGAAATGTGCGAGGTGGCAGCTGGATTCAGGCCAGAGTATACACGAATGAACAGCCTCAAATCGTAGGCAATTGAGTGCGTTTGCCCTGCCCCCGATCCACATCGGAACGCCCTTTGAGAAGGGTCCACAGCCCGTTGCAGACCGGACGCCAAGTACGGCGATCATAGGGTCACTTCTTCTTCGGCGGCGGGGCCGCCTTTACCGGCGCGGTCTTCGCGTCCTTCTTCGGCTTCTTCTTCTCATTGCCCTGCGAGTTGTTGCCCTTGCCCATCGCGCACCTCGGTTCGGTTGAGTCAAAACGCAGGGGATGGGATTCGCACCCACGGCTTCGGGGGTTTAGCCCGACGAGTTGTCTGCTACTCCACCCCTGCATTGCCATTCTATCCGTCAGGGCGACAACGCACCTCCACCGACCCACAGCTACCAACCTTGCGCCCTCGCCCCGATCCCGCTCTGCTGGGGGCGGAGGTGTCCGATGTGCTACTGTTGCCACTGCCGAATGTCTTGCCAATGAACTGCAACTTTCCGAAACTCGGTTGCTGCCGGGCCTTCATTTGGCTCCGGCGGACAACCCGCCCTTGGTGGGGCGTCTTTTTGCCACGGTCGTTCCCCGCGTTCACGCGAAGATGCTCGGCGCCCGAGCGAGATAACTGTGCTGAGCCGAATTCTGGTCGCGTTCGTTGCCCAATTGCGACCGTATGAATTTGGCGGTGTAATCAGGGCCGTTTACCGCGCTCTTGCGAATTCTGGAGCACATCGAGAATTGCCGTCACAATCGGAACCGAGGTTTACCGAAATCGCGGTGTAAACCGCACCGCCGCCTCGGATGGGAATTCGGTAACAAACCTCCCGGAAGTACGATCAAAGCGTGGGAAAGGACAGATAACCCTCCTCCTCGATCCACTCCACATACTCGCCCTGCAATTGCTCCTTGTGAACCGCCCAATTGACACCGCCACAATCCGAGCCGAACGCCTAATCGGCAAGGTTCTGTTCGGACTGTTTATTTTGTTACTGTTCCGACATGACGATGTGAGTGCGAGCGTCGAGTTACTACACGGGCATCTCGCTGTTGCTCCTGTTTTTGCTCCTCAATGAGCAAAGCGAGTTCATCGGGTTGCGATGTGTGCGATGGGACAACGGCGAGAATTTCGGTGGATAAGGACAAGGAC
>JBGSLF010000162.1:0-74898 GCA_041740855.1 Gemmata sp. | reverse complement strand
CGGGGACGCCCGCCGGGGTAGACGGGGATGTGTGGCTCGATCAACGCCCACTGCTCGTCGGTGAGGTCGCTGGGGTAGGATTGGCTTCTCATGAGCCATTTTATCCACCCCAACCACCCCTTATGGGACAGTCACTTAGATCACTTCGGTGTTATCTTCACGAGCCTTTGCTTCCATCTCGGCGGCCTTCGCGGCGGCCATCCCACGATTGAACCGGCTCGATATCGGCAGGAATACAATCGTGACCACGAGCATGGCCGCGCCCAGCATGGCGAAGTACACGCCTGGGTGCATCAGCGGATACAACCGCGTGATGGGTGCGTTGATCAGCAAGTTCGCCAGGAACACCACGGCCAGCCAGCACGCGGTGACGAAGCTCTTCATGTTCGCCGGGGCCGCGACGAACGCAAGCTCTAGCCCGGTGACCGAGATGAGAATCTCGGCGATCGTCAGAATCAGGTACGCGAGAATCTGCCACCACACGGTAATGCGATCGGCCGGCGGAACCCAATCGACCGTTTCGAGCGTCGCCTTCGCGGCCTCGGGTTTCACATCCGCAAGCGCGTCCGCCGACTTCACAAGCGGTTCCAGAATGCCGCCCGATGTAAGAGTGGAACTATCGGGAAGCCCCGTGGTAAGGAGGTGACCATTGGCGATGGCGATCTCGCGGCCATCTTCGAGCACAATCGTTCCCGAAGCGAACGTCTGCTTCTTCTTGTCCGGATCGAATTGCCAGTCGGCCCCCTTCACTCGCACCTTGCCGAAGGAGACTTCTGAGCCGCCCGCGATCTCCGTGAGCTTCTGAGCGGGAACCGAAAAGATCATCGATCCTTCGGGCATCGTGAGCTTCACCGCTTCTTGTTTCTTGCCAGCAAGGAAGCCCGAAAGGCTCATGATTCCCATGCTCAGCGCCGTGAGCAGGAAACCGAACATCATCTTCTGCGTGGCCTTCACTTCGCGCCCCTTGCGTGCCAGCGACTTGAACAGCCAGACGCTTACCGGCACCAGCGCGATGATGAAGACTGGGTTGAACGCCTGAATCGCATCGGCCGAGACTTGAACGCCGAACACGGTGGTGTCCATGTAGGTATCGGCGAAGAAAATCCAGGTGCTGGCGGCCTGATCGAAGATCGCCCAGAAGAACATCACGGTGAGGAACAGCGCGCCAATGCGGCTAAGCACTTTGATTTTTAACTCGCGGTCCGCCGCCTTCTGCTCGGCGGTCACAACGGTGTTCTTCACCTTCAAGCCGGTAATCGTTGAGCCATCGGGGATTGTTTCGCCCGGCGTGCCGAGCACTTTGCGTTCGATCACTTCCGTGGCGTAAAAGCGTTTGCCCAGCGCGAAGATACATAGCGCCAGGGCCATGAGACCGGCGGGGAACAGGAACGCAGTCTGATAGCCATACTTATCGCGGAGCCAGGGCATCATGAACTGCGACAACGCCGCCCCGATGTTAATGGCCATGTAGAACCACGAGAACGCACTGGTTCGCAGTTGATCCTGTCCGGGCCGCTGTTGGTCGTATGTGAGGCCCATGAGCGTGGAGATGTTCGGCTTGATCACCCCACTGCCCATCGCCAGAAGCGAGAGGGCCACAAAGACGATGTACCGATTCTCAATGCCAACCATGAATTGCGCGATGACATACGGAATGGAGAACCCAACAATGGTCCAGTACTTGCCGAGGAAATTATCCGCGATGTAGCCGCCAATGAGTGGGAAGAAGTAGCAGGCTGCGATGAACAGAGACATGAACGTCCCGGCGTCGGCCTTATCCACCCCGAGGCGATCCACCATATACAACGCGAGGATCGCACGCATTCCGTAGTAGGAACAGCGTTCGGCGAACTCACCCCAGAAGAAGAACCAGAAGCCTGTCGGGTGCCCGGTGGGTGCGACGGGCTGGGTTGCGGCGGCGTCGATTGACACGTCGGAAGCCCTTTCAGTTAGTGAAATTCGGATTGCGAGTGGGAAAGTGGAGAGATCTTAACATTACGAGCCGCCCCGGTGCAGGGCTAATCTCGGCTCGGGTGAAAGCAAATCGCATCCTTTTGTTCGCGTCTCGCCCGGTGCGACGGTTCCGCTACAACAGCCACTATGACTGATACGGCTTTTCAGCGCTGCATTAATCCGGCGTGCCGGGCGACCGTCGATCTCACCGACACCACCTTCCGGTGCCCGGTTTGCGGGGGCTTGTTGGATGTCGCGTACGACTGGGACCGGCTCCCGGTTCCCAAATCGCTTCGCCACTTCGAAAGCAAATGGGCCAACCGCAACGACCCGCTCGATTTCTCCGGCGTCTGGCGGTTCCGCGAACTGTTTCCCTTCGCACCCGATCACAAGATCATGACAATTGGCGAGGGCCAAACCCTTTGCCAGCGTGCCGACACGGTGGCGGCGTACACCGGCATGAATCCGGGGCGAGTCTTCTTGCAATACGAAGGGATGAACCCCAGCGGGAGCTTCAAGGATAACGGCATGACGGCGGCGTTCACGCACGCCCGCATGACCGGTGCCACGCGCGCGGCGTGTGCCAGCACAGGCAACACCAGCGCCAGCCTCGCCATTTATTGTGCGGCCGGCGGCGGAAGCCCACCCATGCGTGCGGTCATCTTCATCGGCTCGGGCAAGATCAGTTACGGCAAACTCTCGCAAGCACTCGAACACGGCGCGCTTACTGTGCAGATCGCCGGCGACTTCGACGATGCCCTGCGCCAGGTGCAAGACGTGAGCCGCCGGCTTGGCATCTATCTGGTTAACAGCGTGAACCCGTTTCGCCTGGAAGGCCAGAAAACCGTGATGCTGCGCGTGCTCGAAGCACTGCGCTGGCAGGTGCCCGATTGGATTGTGGTGCCAGGCGGAAACCTCGGGAATGTGTCCAGCTTTGGCAAGGCGTTTATCGAGTTGCAAGAACTCGGGCTCATCGACCGCGCGCCGCGATTGGCAGTAGTGAACGCCGCAGGGGCCGACACGTTCTACCAACTCTATGAACGGCACACCTTACGCTGGAACGCCGGCGACTTCGACCGCAACAAGTACGAAACGTATATGTCCGCCATGGACGCGGCCAATCGCCGAGCCGACACACTCGCTTCGGCCATCGAGATTAACCGCCCGGTTAACTTGCCCAAAGCGTTGCGCGCACTGGAACGCTGCGGCGGCGTGGTGCGTGAAGCCAACGATCAGGAAATCCTGGACGCCAAAGCCAAAGTGGGTGCGGGCGGCCTGGGCTGCGAACCGGCGAGCGCCGCAAGCGTGGCGGGTTTGCTCAAGCTCGTGAAGGAAGGGATCGTTTCCAAAGACGAAACCGTGGTGTGCGTGCTTACGGGGCACGTTCTCAAAGACCCGGATGCCACCGTTGCGTACCACACCGCCGACCCCGCTGTGTTCGATGCCAAACTGGGCAAGCGTGGGGTGAAGCGTGCGTCGTACGCGAACCGGGCGGTGCAAGTCCCTAACGATCTCGCCGATATCATCAAGGCGATCGAACTCTACGCATAATCGCGCATCGCATTCTTGAAACGGGCCACATGCCCACCGTTATTCGAATTACTCCTCGGAAGAATCCCATGAAGATCCACATTGCGATTAACGGTGCGGGTGGGCGAATGGGGCAGCGATTGATCGCGCTGGCGAAGGAAGACCACGCCCTTCATGTGGTCGCAGCGCTCGATGCACCCACTAGCCCCGCACAGGGGCAAGACGCGGGCGAGATTGCCGGCGTGGGAAAGCTCAATCTTCCCATTGCGTATGACATGCCGGTGTCACTCCGCCCGGATTGCGTGATCGATTTCTCCGCACCGGAGGGAACCATGTCGATCCTCCCGGTGTGTGTGGCGCGGCAGGTTCCGATTGTGGTGGCAACCACGGGACACACCGAAGCGCAAAAGGCCGAGATCGAGGCCGCGGCGCACCAGACTGCGGTGCTGTTCGCCCCCAACATGAGCCTTGTGGTAAACCTGTTATTCAAGCTCACACGGCTCACCGCGGAAGCCCTGCAGGGGAAAGGATTCGATGCGGAGATTGTGGAACGCCATCACCGATTCAAGAAGGACTCGCCCAGTGGCACCGCAGTGCGGTTCGCGGAGATTATTCGCGAAGTGCAAGGCGGCCACTTCGTGCATGGGCGTGAAGGCCTGGTTGGCGAACGCAAGCACGATGAGATTGGCATTCATGCGGTTCGCGGCGGCGATAACGTGGGCGAGCACACCATCATCTTCACGACACTCGGCGAAACTCTGGAACTCGTGCACAAGGGGCACAACCGCGACAGCTACGCACGCGGGGCGTTGCTCGCCGCGAAGTTCCTCGCCAATCGCCCGGCCGGCCGCTACTCAATGGACGATGTTCTCGGGCTGTGATTCACCGGGCCGATAATCTTGAAGGCAAGTGATCCACAGATTACACAGATGACGCAGATTTCAAAACAAAGAGCAAAAATCACACGACACGAGTTGAGTCACATTGATCCCTGATGTCAGGTCTTTATCTTCTGATTTCAAATCTGTGTCATCTGCGTAATCTGCGGATAACTCTTATAACCAAAGCCGAGTGATCCACAGATTACACAGAAGACGTGAGGTTCTTCCGCAACCCGCATTATGGCTAACGTGGCTCGCCCAAATCCGCACGGGCACCTCCGATAGCAGCGTCAATTGACCCTCCCACACCAGAAACCTAACATAACGACTCCATTAGTCCTTCCACGACGAGAGTACTCGTGAACGCTCCGTTCCCACTCGTCGTCTGTCTGGGCGGCGTCTTTTGTCTGGCTCCGCTTGCGATTTACCTTCTCTGGCTCGCACAGATCAATCGCCGCAACCGGCCAACGGTCGTGAGTGGCCCGTGGGATTTCGCCGCGCTGGTGGCGGGTTTATCGGGCTTCGTGATCTTTGGCGGCGGAATCGTCTTAACTTTATTGCAATCAAACTTTCGCCACTTCATGCGCGGAAACCTGGAAGCGTTCCGCGCCGCGTGGGGTACGGACAAATACACCTGGATGATCATCTCGGCGGTCTATCTGCTGCTTGTGGTGGGCTGGGTGGTGGTCACGCTTGCGTCGCGCCGGCTATCCCTCGTGGTCTACAACGTGGAAGCCACCGAGTTCGAGACCACTGCAACGGAACTTCTGGAACATCTTGGCCAGCCGGTGCAACGGAAAGGGAAAGTGTGGTTCTCTAAAGATGGGCCACTGTTTGCGTTGGATCGCTTCGATGAAGGGCACACGGTCACGTTGCGCTGGGTGTCGCAAGATCACGCATTGTTTGAGGAATTTGAGCGGCTATTGCGTGAGTCGATCGCGGGAATCGCCCCGCACGAAAACCCCGCGGCCCGCTGGTTATTGGCCACCGCTGGCGGAACAGGCTTCTGGGCGGCGTGCAGTTTCGGCCTTCTCCTGGTCTACGTCTATCACTCACGTTAGCCCCCTTCCCTATTCCCCAATTTCTTCGCACCTTCAGAAATATCGCTCCGGTTCCACCACTGCGCATGCCGATAAATCCTGACACGAACCCCGCGGCGCTGGCCGCACGAATTGTGTGAGGGAGCGAGCATGAAACGGTTATGGAGTGCTGTTGCCGCCGCGGCGGTTCTGGGTGCGTTCACGGGCACCGCCTCGGCCGATCCCGGCGGCTTTACCCCGCCTGGCCCGAATAGCGGATACTCGCCCGCCGGCCCCACGGCTTCGCCCGGCACGTTGATGGGTGCGTTTGCCCCGCCAGATCGCGCGCCAGAGCGCTTCGGGTGGAACCCGATTTTCCGGAATGTGTTCAAGCATAATAAGTCCAAGTGCGGCCCGAACTGTGGCCAACCGGGTGGCGACCCCCACGATCCGCGCAACCCGCTCGCCAACCCGGCCAACTGGGCAGCCGGCGGCTATGGGCAAGGCGGCCCCGCGTACAACCCACAGGGCTTCCCGCCCGGTGCGAACGGCCCTAATGGCCCGATGATGCAAGGCACGCTGGCGTTCCCGAATCATCCGTTCGTTCGCAGCCCACGCGATTACTTCATGTACGATTTGAATAAGTAGCAGATAGCGGGAATTCGTTCCGGTAACGCAGCCCTGTGAAGAGATCGCAAGTGATCTTCGCGGGGCTGCGTTATTGCGCGGGTGCTACGATTCTTGCACGTCGCGGATAGCCTGGCGAATCGCTTCGGGAATCGGGCACTTCGCCCCGGCGCGGTAATCGTAACTCACCACCACAACCTGCCCATCTGCCGCCAGCGCGTTGAGCTTCAGGCTCACCAGGCGATACTCGAATATCACGCGATCTTCGAGCACTTCGCTCGCACGAATGCCAACCAGCAGATGATCTGGATGCGTGAGCGCTCTGCGATAGCGGGCGGAGGTGCTGGCCATGATTGGCCCCAGCCCGCTATTCTCTTTCGAGGCCAGCCAGCCGATGCGATCGAGATACGCAATGCGGGCCGCCTCGAAGTAGCGGAAGTACACCACGTTGTTCACATGGGCGTACGCATCCATGTCGCCCCATGCTACATCGAGTTCAACCACCACAGGAAAGCCCGTGAGTTCCGCATGCAGCATGGCAACCTCGTGTGGTGGCGTTGCGTTGTGAAGCGGATTACTTCCCGCGATTGTCGCGTTCGAGTTGCTTCAGGAACTCCAGCGCTTCATCGACCGCGGGAACGGTCGCACCGGGAACGCGGCCCGCGTCGTCCAGTTCACGCAGCAGCATCAAGTCGTCGAAGTCTTCGTGCTCTTCGAGCCGTTTCCGCGCGCGGCCGCCCAGAGTGCCCGCCTTGTATTCCTGGGCAAGCATGTGGTTCTCGATCAACCACGCAGTGCGTGGCGTGATAAGGCCATCGAGCGCCTGCATCGCCGCGCCAACATGATCGAACGGGTCGATCCCCTTCCCCACATCGTGCAACAACGCCGCGAGGATGAACTCTTCATCCCATGGCCGGGTGTCGCGGGCCAACTCGAACACCTGCAGCAAGTGATACAGCACATCCCCCTCGGGGTGGTATCGCGCGTTCTGCTTCACGTTCTCCAGTGGCAACAGCAGCAGGCGATAAAGTTGGTACGGGTCCACGGCCTCCTGGCGTTCCGTCATCGCATCTTCGAGATTCACCTCGGGGTGTTCGCGGGCGATCAGTTCTTCCAGTTCGCGCGTGCTGGCACGCTCGATCGCCTTGCCGGTGATCGACGATTTGAAGACGTAATGCGCTTGATTCTCGGCATACACCGTGAGTTCAAAGTTGAACGAATCGAAAACGTGAATGTGCGTGAACACGCGGGATTCGCCGTGCTTCTCCAGGTGTTTGCGTTCCACATCGTATTGCAAGCCTTCTTCTTCCAGCACGCCGGTGATCGGTTCGATGTGGTCGCTAAACAGGTGCAAGTCGATGTCTGAACCTTTGCGGACGTGCCCGGTCATCACGCTGCCAATGAGCCGCGGGCGGAAGCGGCACAGGATGCGCATGAGCCACAGGGCGGAGAGACGCATGTCGCGAAGATTCGCGGTGCGTTGCTCGCCTTCGTGCATGCGAGCGAACACTTGCACTTGCTCGCGGATTTCGGCGTTACTCGGGAGATCGCTGGGCTTGACCGACCCGCGACAAAGGCGGGCCGCGGCCTTGCGCTTGGCCGTGAAGTATTCAGATTCGACCCGCTCATACATCAGGCGGGCGGCTTCGAACGCGATCGCGTGGCGGAGTTTGGCATCAGACACTCGAAACTGCGACGGTTGAGTTTAACGAGCCTATCCTGTGCCGTCGCGAGGCTCAAAGGGAATGATACACGAAGCGAGGAGCAGGTTCAGCACCTCGATTGGCAGGTTAACTTTTACCCAACAACAAATCCACTACCCAGCAACCCCGGACGTGTTCGCCCGGTTGACGACAGTGGTTCAAAACGTCGTCGCTGTCGCAACCAGCGTCTTGAAGTGCGTCGGCAAGAATCGGCATCCCGTCAAAGGCTTTCTCTTGGTAGATGCCAGTAGCGAGCGCAAGCACGGTGGAAGTCAGCCAAAGGGGTTCAACGACGACGGGACGGAACGGATTGCCGAAGATGTCCCGAACAAGTCTGGCTTGAACCGTACTTTCAGCAGCAAGTGGTTCACCGAAATGCCTGCCCTGTCCGTTAGCAGCCAGCACCCACCGAGCCTCACTGACAGCCAGCCGTAAAGTTCCCAGACTGCCATGTTTATAAGCAACAAGTAGGACTGCCCTATCCGCCCTATTATCCAGTCGCTGAAGTTGCTTTATGTGGCTGGGCAACTCATACTTTTTTGCTTCTCTGTCAGCGTACCTTTCGGCAGTATCCAGTATCGGTCGAGTCTGTTCGGGGATAAGCTCCCCCATGCGCCGACAGCACGCACAGGCTAACAGGCGTGCTTTCCTTCTGCTCTGCTTTTCTCCAAGATGAAAAACCAGTTCGTCAGGATTCGTAGCCGCCAGCCACTCGTCTTCCGTCATCTCTTGCCCTCTAAACCGCCTTTCGCCCAATGATACCCGATGCGGGTTCTGGGCGGTTAAACTCGTTGTCCGTCTGCAAGATCCAAAATGACGATTACCACGACTGGCAGATTGAAGACTAACCCAACGACAACAGCCCACCGAATTAGGTGGGCTGTTAAACTGTATGGTGTTCACTTGTTCAGAATATTAGCGTTAGGGAGTGCGTGTCATGCGTCGGACTCGCCCCGCTCATACATCAGGCGGGCGGCTTCAAACGCGATCGCGTGGCGGAGTTTGGCATCAGACACTCGAAACTGCGACGGTTGAGTTTAACGAGCCTATCCTGTGCCGCCGCGAGGCTCGTGACAGAATGATACGCGAAAACCGGCCCAGAGTGCTAGCCACACCCCAGGCGATTTCGGCCGCACGTTGTTCGCGCGTGAGCCTAAGTGGTGTCACGGCGATTTCTTCGGCTTGTGGCGCTTGCGGATCGTTTCGAGAGTGTAGAACATGTGGCGCTCGCTCTCCGGAAGCTGTACGAAACCGAAGTGGGTGTAGAAGCCTTTGGCAACCTCGTCAATTGCGTGGGCGTGGACCGCGACGATCCCGATTTGATCAGCGAGTTGCAACACCCGCGCGAGGGCATCCATCAACAGAAGTTTGCCGAGACCTTGTCCTTTCGTGGTTTGATCGACTGCCAGTCTGCCGAGCAGAATCGTGGGAACGGGGTGCTTCGGCAATCGTTTGCTGAGGGCTTTTGGAACTTCCTCGAAAGGAACGGCGGAAGCGGCCAAGGTGTAGTAGCCGAGCACACGCGTCTCATTTGGTTGGGTGGCGACGTAGGTGCGCCCAACGCCTTTCCGGTTATACTGCCCGGCTTGCGTATGGAGAAACAGATCGAGGGAAGTGTTTCCACAGGAAAACTTCTCTCGTTCGTGCTGATCGTTCAGCAGTTCAAACTGCCATTCACCGGCCATTTTTCTTCCGACCGTATTTCTTCTCGTAAAGAGCGGTCGCGGCCAGCATCGCCCTATTGGGTTCGGGCGGGTTGTCGAGCAAGTTGAGGAAGAAGTCTCGGTCTCGATCTGACAGCGGTTTCAAGTGGTCTTCCATCAGTGGAAGTTCATCTTCGGCAATTACGACCGCCTTTCGAATGCGGATTTCCGTATCGCTCAACCGCTCGACCGTGACCGTGGCGTTGGCGAACTCTTTCGGGAGCAAAAGTCGGCCCTTGGAGTCCACAGTTCTGACTTCGCTGCTCGGAGTCGTGGGAGTTGTGGAAGGCATCGTTTGACCCGGGACATAAGGAAAGAAGCCCAACTATTCCACATTACCCAGTGAGGGATTCGCGCTCAAGTGGGATAATCCCACCAGGGCGATCCTTCTCGATTGGCCGATGCCGACCAATGTAATTCGGTGTTAACTCCATCGCGTTACCCGTCGCGCAGGATCTCCCGTGCGGCGTAGAGGCCACACGCCCCCCTCACGCCGCCGCCGGGGTGCGTGGCCGCGCCGCACATATACAGGCCCTTCACCGGCGTGCGATAGTTCGCATAGCCTGCTGCGGGGCGGAAGCTGAACATGCTGTGCAGGTTCATCGAGCCTTGCATGATATTCCCGCCCGTGATGCCCCACATCCGCTCCATATCGGGCGGCGGAATCACCATGCGATGCAGCACGCTCGCCTTGAAGCCCGGTGCATACTCTTCCAGGATGTCGAAGCAGCGGTCGGCGAACTTGTCCTTCTCCACTTCCCACGTCGTGCCCTTGAGGTGATACGGGGCGTATTGCACGAACATGCTCAGGATGTGTTTGCCGGGCGGGGCGAGGGTGTCGTCGAGTGCGGTGGCCATGGTGCACTCGAGCATCGGATCGCGCGACCACCGGCCATACTTGGCGTCGTCGTAAGCACGCTCGATGTAGTCCTGATCCGGGCAGATGTGCATCGTGCCATGATGCTGCGGCCCCACTTTGCCATCAGATGGCAACGCCTTGAAGCTCGGCGGGCGATCGAGTGCGACGTTGATCTTCACCGTGGCGGAACTGTAGTCGATGCGATTCACCGCACTCAAGAACTCGGGCGGCAGGTCGCTCGGTTCCATCAACTTCACGAACGTGACGTGGGCATCGGCCCCGGAGATCACACGCTTGGCGCGGAACTCGGTGCCATCGGCGAGCGCTACTCCAAGCGCATGCCCATCTTTCACCAGGATCTTGCCGACAGCCGCATTGGTGCGAATCTCGGCCCCATAGCTCTTGGCCGCCGACGCGATACTGTTAGAAACCGTTCCCATACCGCCACGCACATAACCCCATACACCACGCACGCCGTTGCATTCGCCCATTACATGGTGAAACAGCACATAGGCGGTGCCGGGGTGCGAAGGCGGGGCAAACGCACCGATCACTGCATCGGTTGCGATGGTAGCTTTGAGTTGCTCGGACTCGAACCAGCGATCGAGAATGGGCCGCGCCGCACCGGTCAGAATCTCGACGGCTTCGCCCGCCACATCTTTGCCCATCCCTTTGAACTTCCAGCCAAGCTTGCCGAGTTGCCACATGTTGCCGATGCCGTTGGAGAACGGATCGGGCGGCGTTTGCACCAGCATCGGTTCGAGGAAGTCCGCCACACGCGTGAGCATGTCTTCGTATTTGGGATACGCCTCGGCGTCTTTGGCAGAGAACTTGGCGATCTCGCGGTGGGTCATCGCTTTGTCTGGCCCCATCATCAGATAGCGGCCATCCGGGAACGGCGAGAACGACGATGGGCTTCGCGGCAACATCTCGAAGCCATACTTCTTCAGCTCCAGTTCCTTGATGATCTCCGGCCGCAACAAGCTGTTGACATAAGCAGCGGTGGAAACTTTGAAACCGGGCCAGAGTTCTTCGGTGATGCAACAGCCGCCGACAATCTCACGCCGTTCCAGCACGAGAACCTTGTAGCCGGCTTTGGCGAGGTACGCCGCGGTAACCAGCCCGTTATGCCCGGCCCCAATGATGATGGCATCGTAGTTCGTTTGCATAAATCGCACCTGCGGTTCGGATATCTCACTCTTAGCAATCGCGCAGTGAAAAGCCCACGAACATCTTTGTTCGTGGGCTTTTCTACTTCTCAGTCACCAAGTTGGTTACTTCTTCTTGATGGTCCACAGATAGATCGTGTGCGTGCGATCGACGGTCACTTCTTCCTTCTTGTCTTCTTTCCAGTCGCCCATGTCGAAATCGTGCGACACGATGCGTGCACCGGGTTTCAAGCCTTTTTCCAGAATCGGGCGAAGCTTGAGATTCACTTCGGGAAGCAGGTACATCGTCACCACATCCACATCCTTGAAATCTTCTGGCTTCATCTTCAGCACGTCGCCCTGCTTGAAGGTGATCTTCTTCTGATCCCCTTCGCTTACTTTGAGATCCATCATTCGCTTCTGGCAGTCCTTCAACCGTTCGGGGTTGAAGTCGATACCAAGCCCCTTCTTGGCTTTGAAGTCTTTAACCGCGGCAATGGTGATGCGGCCGTCGCCACAACCCAGATCGTATACCGTGTCGCCTTCCTTCACGGCGGCGAGTTTCAACATGGCGGCAACCACCTCTTCCTTCGTGGGGACGAAGGGAACGATGATGTCGGGTTCTTTCTTGTCCTGTGCTGGAGCCGAAGAGAGGCTCGCCAGGCCAGCGATCGCTACTGCGAACGCGCACAGCAGAATTTTCCGCACGATGACTGTCTCCTTGGTGAGGTTTTCTGACACCCGATATGGGTAGCGAGGATTATGCGCGACGTGACGACCGGGCGGAAGAGTCTATTTTCTGAACAGCTCGCACAAGTCGTTCGAACTCGTTTGCTTGCTTCTCGCAATATCAGCGGGCGGTCCGGAAACCCACGAGCGCCAGCACTCCGCCCAATAGCAACGCCACGGACTCCGCCCGAAACGGTTCAACCGTGCGAATCCCATGCTGATGGCCAACCGCCGCCACGCCCGCGCCCAACAGCACAAACGCCGCCATCACATTACCGCGATACAGAAGTGATCCGAACAGCAACAGCCCCGCAAGCCCCGCGTTCCAACCATCGGCCCAGTTCGTGGCGGTCGAGGGAAGGCCGGCAATTTCCAGTGGCTGGGTACGCGCCGTTACACCCGCGACCACGCTCGCCTTCAACTCCGCGAGGTTGCCGGCTTCCACAGCACGCACGGCCTCCTCTCTCGCACCGGCGGAGGGAAGCATCCCGTTCTGGTACGCCCACAACACTGACCCTGCAAGCAACACCGCGGCGGCCACGGCCCGAACATGTGGCCCGACTAACAGCCCGATTACCGCGGCCATCGGTTCGCGGCGTGGTGCCTCGAATGCGAACGGGCACGGCTGCGCTGCCATCACGGTTTGCCGCACGTTGACCGGCGCTGCGAGTTGCGTGGGATGACCGATCCGCACCCGCTGCTGTTCGACCGCTCGCACCGCAACGGCCGCGTTCACCATCGCATTGGCGGCGGCTCGGGCTTCCTTCTCGGCCGCTTCGGGTGTCGCCCCTGTTGCAAGCAAGTTGGCCTGTTCCACAGCTTGCAGGAGCTTCTGTTCGCGTGCCAGTCGGCGCGCTTTTTCGACGCGATCCATGAGCGCGATCAGCGGTTCGCGCCACGCGGCATACTTGTCCCTCGCCCCCGCAGAACCGCCACGCTGCAACAGCGCACGGTTGACCAATTTCGCTTCGTACCCAAAGAGTGCTTCAAAGAATTCTTCCCATTCGCGGCCCGCGAACTTCGCCACGAACAACCGCACATCGTCCTCGGCCAACCCTTGCAAGCGGAGCCGCCGCAGCAGGCGTTCAGTGGCTTCGAGCGGCACGCTGCGTTCCACTTCCACCGCGCGATCCACGCCATAGCGCAGTGCCAGCGCCAAGCCCAGACCGATGAAACCGAAGCCCGCCCACATCCAGAACACACCCAGCATGGCGAGCACCAGGCCGAATAACGCCAGCCCGGACGCCGCAACGGCCCAATCTCCCCACGACAAACCGGAGAGGAACTGCCGGCTGCGGGTGAACAAGTGACCGCCGCCCGCCACGCCGTTAATGAGGAAGTACGCAAGCCCCGCTTGCACCGCCAACCCGACCAGGCCAAACACCCAGCCCGGCCGACCGAAGAACGTGACGAGCACGGAAACCAGTGCAATCGCAACGAAGAAGCCCGTGAGAAGGCGACTGCGGAACACGGCGGCGGGTGCGGTCGTGAAGTCGCGGAGGTGGCTTTCCAGTTGAGCAATTTGTTCTTCCTGCGGCGAGAAGTTTACCGCTTGCCGCACGCCCAACCACGACTCCAGCATGCGAACCACTTCCGCCATGGATTGAAAGCGGTCCGCCGGGTTCTTCTCCATCATCCGTTGAATCACGGCCGAGAGTTCTTTTGGCACGCGCGAAACAATTTGCTCCGGGGGAACGATCGGTTCGTAGGCGTGCTTGGTCATTAGCTCAATCGCGGTGCCACCATCGAACGGCGGCCGCCCGGTAACAAGCACATACAGCGTGCAACCCAGCGAGTAGATATCCGCGCGATGATCGACTGAGGCCGCATCGCGGCATTGCTCCGGAGACATATACGCCGGCGTGCCCAGTGCAATCCGCGCACCGGTGAGGTGCGGAGAGTTCGACGGCGGGCCAAACGCACTCGATGGCGAGTATGCGGGGCCAATTGGCTCGGCCGCACCGGTTTTCACTAACCCCAGATCCGCGACCTTCACCAGCCCCTGATTATCGAGCAACAGATTATCGGGCTTCACATCGCGATGAATCATGCCGCGATCATGCGCGTGTTTCAGGCCGCGGGCCGCTTGAAGGATGTAGCCCACCGCGGTTTCCGGGTCGAGCTTCCCTTGCGTGCGAACCAGATCCGCCAGCGAGCAACCGCGAACATACTCCATGCTGAAGAAGCGGGTGCCTTCGGCTTCGCCGATATCGTGAATCTGAACGATATTAGGGTGCGACAACTGCGCCGCGGCGTATGCTTCGCGCGTGAATCGGGCCACGAACACCGGGTCGCTCGCCCAGCGCTTGCTCATCACCTTCAGCGCGACGTGCCGGGCCAGCGAGAGTTGGCGTGCCAGATAAACCTTCCCCATGCCGCCGCGACCGAGTTCCCGTTCCAGTTCGTATCCGCGTACCTGTGCGTTGGCCCCGAGATATTCTTCGGGCATCGGCGTGCGCGTTGCGACATCGACCGGAGCGGCCCGCAAATCTTGTGAGCCAAGTGCGAAGGCTTCCGATGGCGGCCCCGGTACGCCCGCAATCGCCCGAACCGCGGGTTCGCGAGCTTGCGTTTCGCGCCCTACTGCTGCGGCCATCGCCGCGACCACGCCCGCACTCGCATTCGTCGCCTGTTCATTGAGAACCTTCTCAACGACAACCGCACCGCCCGCTTCCGGCACAATCAGCAAGAACAACTGGCGACACTGCGGGCACCGCGGGCGAAAGCGGCCCGGCTTCGAAGCCTTCAGATTGATCCGCTGATTGCACAAAGGGCAAGCGATAGCCACAAATTCATCCTCGTTCTGTTGGAGCCACGATGGCCCCCACGCGCCAGACAGCCATCACGTGCCTGTCTCCGCAACAGAAAGGTAGGTCATATTAGCGATGAGTGACTTGATGGTTTGGCGAGAAGGAGAAGCAATCGCGGCAAACTTCAGGCATCAACAAAGAATTGGGCCGCGCCCTCAAGAGTTACGAAACCCACTCGGGGCGCGAGTGGGTTTGCGCGTGCGATTTGCGATGGCGATTTGCGCATATGGCTGTTTACGCGGGCAACGCGGAGCCGAAGAAGCGGAGCCAGTTGGCGAAGAAGATGCCATCGATATCCGCGGAACTGTAGCCCCGGCGGGCGAGGATTTCTTCGAGCTTGTGAATGTCGGTAATGGTGTCCAGATCGTGCGGGGTTTGCTCGGTGCCGTATCCGCCGTCGAGGTCTGTGCCCAGTGCGATGTGCCGCGTGTTCCCCGCGAACTGACAGATGCGATCCATGTGATCGACAATCGCCTCCAGGCCCACCACTTCCGGTTGCGTCTTCCCGCGAATCCAGTCGGGGTACATCATCCAGGCATCGAAGGCCGACCCGATCACGGCGTCGCGTTTGATCAGTTCCTTCACCTGTTCATCGGTAAGCTGGCGATCGCCCGGCACGAGTGCTCGCAGGTTGTGGTGGCTCGCCAGCATTGGCCCCGTGTAAATATCCATGGCGTGCCAGAAGGATTGATCCGAAAGGTGCGTGACATCCAGGATCATTCCCACCTTCATGAACTCTTGGAGCAGTTGCACGCCGATTTCGGTGAGCGGGCCATCGGTCGCGGTGCCAAAGGCATAACGCCCGCGGCCATAATGGGCCGGCCCCACTGCGCGAAGCCCGAGTGCGAACCAGTGCGCCGCTTGCTCCGGATTCACGATCGGGTCGGCTCCTTCCATGCTCAGAATGATGCCAAGCGGTGTGCCGTCCGGGTTGGCTTCCCACGCTTTCCAGTGGGCCGCCAATTCGCCGCGGGTGTGAAGGAACTTCAAGTGGCCCTGCGATTCCAACAGCCGGTAGTAGCCCAGTGAACCGAAGCAGTGAGCGTAAGCAATGTGCTGGGTGGCGTAATCGATGTCGGCGCGTTTGAACCCGAGCCGCGAGGCCGCGTCTGGGCCGCTTCGCGCCAGCACTGTTGCCACGCACACCGGCATGCGGCACCGCTTCATTTCCGGGAACGTGAGCGTACCCCGGCCGCGGCCCTTCACATCGGTAAAGTCTTTCTCCACTTCACGGAGTTCGGGCACGGTGAGGAACAAATCGCGGTTGTAGTTCAATGCGTTCAACGCCAGATCGAGGTGGGAATCAAACATCGGTCGCATGGCGGGTCTCTTGGCGAGAGTAAAGGTGGGAAGAATGGCGGGGCGAGGGAATTGAAGATCTATGACTTACCGGGAAGCTGGCTCAGCACGATGGCGGGCACCTCCGCGACCGTGGCGACGATGTGCGTGTGCGGGAACGCGAGCAACTCCTCGCCTGTGAAAGCTCCGCTTGTGACACCGATCACCAGGCCGCAACCCGCGTTGGTTCCTTCCTGAAGATCGACCGATGTATCGCCGACCTTCGCAACGGCACGCGTATTGGCAACACCGAGCCGCTCCATAAGCGTCTGGATCATATCCGGGTGCGGCCGCCCGTGTGGCACTTCATCGCTGGTAATGCTGGCGTCGATCACACCGGGCGTGTGCCAACCCAGGCGATTGAGCAGCACATCCACAACCGCCCGACTGAAGCCGGTATTGAGTGCGACTTTCACACAGGAATTGCGAAGCGTGCGAAACACATCGCCCGCGCCGGGAATCTCCCGCACCGAAGGATCGTTCGCGTAGTAATCGCACATGCGTCGCACGAATTCTTCGTGAATCGTCTCCACTTCGCCCGCAACCGGCGTGCGGCCCGCGCGATCCAGGATCATGCGAATCGCTTCCGGCTTGTGATAGCCCATTACGGTGTTCACAAAAGCGGGATCGGCCTGAACGCCATGCGCTTCGAGCGCGCCGCGAAAGGAGGCGTTCACCGCGTCGCCGTCGTACACTGTTGTGCCGGCCATGTCGAATACGACTAACTCAATCATGGTTGTTCTCCGAGAAATTGCGCGATGAGCTGTTCAGCCAGCCCGAACGAGAGCGTCATGCCCGCACCACCGACACCCGTCACCGCGAGCACTTGCGACGCGGGCCGCGCGACAACGTACGGCTCAACCGGGTGCTTCACATACACGCCATGCCAGCGGGCCTCTATCGCCAGATCCGCAACCACCAGGAATCGCCGCAGATACGCCAGAATCAGTTCATCCACGTGCGACTTATCGAACGGCTCGATGGCGTCGCCGTATTCGTGTGAATCGCCCAATATCAACTCGCCCTGCCCATTCTGCGAAACCAACACATGAATCCCGTATCGCACATACTCCGGGAATTCGGCATCCAGTCGGCGTATGAGGGCGGGAAGCGTGGGGCAATGCTTGAAGGATTGGTAATGCTTCAGCGTTAATCCGGCGGCAAGCATGGTCCCAATGCGAAACCGTTCGCCGTAGGGTTGCGATCGCATCATCTGGAGTTTGCAGGCGATCAACCCGGAATCGGCGAACGCCTCGGGAGCCAGGTCGCGGAAATCGGCCCCGGTGCAGATCACCAAACGCGTGGCAGCCACTTCGCCGCGAGTGGTGAACACGCGCGAGGCATCGTAACCCCGCACCGCCGTATCGAATTGGAAATCCACGCCATGTTCGCGCGAAAGCCACGCGGGCAATTCGGCAATGATTTGCCGCGGATCAACCGTTACTTCAATCGGGCTAAATAAAGCGGCCTTCAACCCCACGACGCGAACTGCGGGAAAGCGCGCCGCGACTTCGGAACCCGAGAGAATCTCGCACACGCGATCCGGCTCTGCTGTTTCACGCAGAAACTCGCGCAGCACCTGGGCTTCGTCATCGTGATACGCAAGGTGAAGCGAGCCGCATGGATCGTGCCAGAGGCCCGCACTGCGAACGACTTCGAGCCAGATTTCGCGGCTGCGACGGGCCAGTTGATAGAGCGGCCCCGCGGGTTGGCCAATCGGCCAGATCATGCCGAAATTGCGAACCGATGCCCCCTGCGCTCGCGGGCTGCGCTCGAAGACCACCACACGCAAACCGCGCCGTGCGAGTTGATACGCATGGGCCAAGCCCAGCACGCCGGCCCCCACCACCGCAACATCGTATTGCGACTTCATGCCAGTCCTTGCGAAACGAGAACGGTTTCGAGGCACGCGCGATAATGTTCCAGCCCTGGCACCTTCAACCCCAACACCTTGGCCGCATCGTCCCATCGCCGCAACGAAATCGCCGCGGAGGCGAATGGATTGAGCAAGAACGATTGGGCATCTTCCGCCTGGAACGCGCCTCCTTGCAATTCCAGGCTCAATCGCGATGCGGGCGACAGGCTCGCGAGGTAATTTGGCTCGGTGGCACACAGGTAGCGCTTCGCCGCCACATGAAGCCGAACCGGTTCCGCCACGGCAGGGCCAAAGTGTTGCGCGAGCCAAATCGCACCAGCTTCTTCATGGTGCCCATCGATGTTGCGATTGGCAATATCTTCGGGCAAACCGTGGAGCAAGTGGCCGATATCGTGCAGCAATGCGGCGGCAACGAGCGATGGTTCCGCAGCGTGCGATTGGGCCAAGTGTGCGGTTTGCAGTGCGTGCTCGGTCTCTGTTACCGCTTCGCCAAAGTATAGCCCCTGCCCTTTCTCGGCGAACAAGTGCAACACCGAATCGATGAGCGTCATGAGCCAGACTCCGGGCATCTGTTTTCAGGGAATGACTGCAGCACGAATACCGGGATGGCCGTGGGCGTGGGTGAACGCGGCGGCGACTTCTTCAAGCGGGAACTCGGCACCCACGAGTTCCGCGAACGGGTACGCCTGGCCCGGCCCCGCGAGGAACGCCAGAGCCGCTTCCAGATCGCGTGGGTGGTAATTATGCACGCCGCGAATGGTGAGCATGCGGCGAACGATGTTTTCCGGATCGAGCGTGAGCGGCGTTGTCGGAGCGACGGTGCCGGCCAGAACCACCACGCCACCGGTGCGAGCCAGTGCAAGCGCGTTGCGTGCGGTTTCCGCAGTGCCCGCCAGTTCCAGCACCACATCGGCCCCGTGCTGTTGCGTGGCTTGTGCCACCGACGCAGCCAGTTCCTCGCTATCGGCCGCGAACGCCATGCCGGCGGCGAATGCCTTCGCTCGTTCGCGATTGCCCACAGCAGGATCGCTTACCATCACGACGCGAGCACCCGCTTCATGCGCCATCGCACACGCAGTAACCCCGAGAACACCCGCACCAAGCACCAGCACGCTTCGCCCGGCTAGCGGTCCTGCATAGCGAATAACGGCCGCCGCTGTGGCCGTGGCGCAGTTCGCGGGTGCCGCTATGCGATCGGAAAGTGCGTCCGGAAGCACGAACCACGCGGTGCGCGGATGAAGCACGATATGATCCGCGAGGCCACCCCCATTGGGCGATGTGCGATCGGTGCGGCGATGGCCGTACTTATACGGGTGTTCGCACTTCTGCGGCAGATCATTCGCACAGAAGAAGCATTGCCCGCAACCAACCGCAACCGCCCAGGTAATGCGGCTGCCAATCTCGGCGGGCGTGCCACGATAATCGACACGCGCGGCGAGTTTCCCAAACGCGGCGATTCGCCCCACAATCTCATGGCCCAACACTGTTGGCGTTGGCTCTGTTCTTCGCCCGGAATGCGTGTGGAGATCGCTGCGACAGAGCGTGCAGCAGGTAACGCGCACAAGCAGTTCTTCGTCGGCTGGTTCGGGCGTGGCGAACGTGACCACTTCGAGCGATTCTTTGGGGTCAGTGAACAGCACCGCACGCGCCATCACACACTCTCCACAGCCGGAACCGGTTCGATGGGCTGTTCGCGGCGAATGGCGGCATGCGTCACGAAGTAGTACCAGCATGGCACCAACACCGCGGCGGATGCAATTGCGATGACCCAGCTTAATGGAACGAAGAATGCCAGGAAATCTTCGGGCGGGCCAACGGAATTGCGTGCAAGCAACACCATAACATACCCGAGGTAACCGAAGGCATCGGCCAGATACATTAGATAGCCAATGTTACCGCGATCGCGCGTCATGGCCATGAGCCGTTCGAACACCGTGGTATGCACCGCGATATACGGCAGATACAACCCCACGCCGTGCAGCACCATGAACGCGAAGGGTGATAGCGCCGCCGTCTGCAATCCCAGCAACGCCACGATCAGCAACACCGATCCAGCAACGGCCAGAGCCAGCGAGTATGTGAAGGCGACGCGGTTATCGCGAATCAGTACCGCGGAGCCGTTAAGCACGAGCACGCAGAGAGCGACAGCGATTTCGGACCACGCGAAGATCGCCGGCCGATCCGTGACGCCCATTCCCGTCCAGATTTCCGGCGCGAAATCCGCCCGCACACTGCGAAGAACAGTTACCAGCAAATATGCGAACACCAGCAGCACCAACCCGAACGCATAACGCAGGAAGAACCGGCGACGGTCCGCGGCATTCATTGGCGTACGTTCGCTGCGCGCGGCGACATCTTGCGCGGAAGGAGCCGGCACCCGCGTTAACATCCAGACGAACAGAATCAACGGGGCAGTGAAGAGTAGCCCCGCCAGAAATGGCATCCAGTATTCCGTCACGCCGGCCGCCAGCAGATATGCGCCAACAGACTTCGTCACGCCATCGGCCACGATGAAGCTCGTGCAGAGCCCGGCGGCCAGCACTTCGGTTTGGCGTCGCCCTTCGAGCACACCCAGCACCAACCCGAAGACCATCCCCAATGGCAAGCCGTTGAAGAACAACCAAATGAAGTTGAAGGGCGGCGGCGTGAGTGCGAACAGAAGCAACGCCAGTTCTGCCAACCCGATTAAGCCCAGCAGCAACACCGCACGGCGGCGGGGCGTGGCCTCGGCGACAACCTTAATGCCGATAAACTTCGAGACGGTATAACCCAGAACTTGCGACACCACGAGAACGGTTTTAAACCCAACACCCCAGAGCACGACATCGTTGAACGCACCCGCCGTGAACGGTTTGCGAAACGCGTACATGCAAAAGTAAGTGCCAAACGCGGCGACCACCGCCCACGCCGAGAGCGAAAGGCCACCGCGTTGCGAAGTTTGCTCAATCACGATCGAAAGCCGAAGGTTTGCGTGTAGAACGGAATGCCCGACGCATCGTACCGCACACTCACACCCGTTTCGGTGAAAGACGTGTTAAGAATGTTGGCCCGGTGGCCCGGCGAGTTGATCCAACCTTGCACAACCGCGTCGGCCGTGAAATAACCATACGCGATGTTTTCGCCATACGCTGTCGAGCGTGTCCAGCGGTCGTAGCCCGACGCATCGAGGCGTTCGGTTAAGCCGGGTTGCGTGTTGCCGAACAACGTGTGTTCGAGTGCCGCACTGGGACTGGTACGATTGCTGGCGTCAGCCATGTCCAGCGAGTGAAGATCCGCGGCGTTGTTCAGCCACGGATTCACCACGAGCGCCGACAATCCATTGGCCACGCGATAGGCGTTGATCCCATCAATCACTTGAATCTCGAAGGCGGTGTTCCCGCGAGCCGGGTTGGGGCTGCCCTGGCGGATCACATTGTTCCCGCCGTTATCCGTGATGGAGTCGTTCCCCTCGCCACCCAGCAGGCGATCGTCACCCGGTCCGCCGAAGATCAAATCGTCGCCGTGCCCGCCATAGACCACATCGTTACCGCGACCGGCATAGATCCAGTCGTCGCCCGATCCGCCGTAGATCACCGAACGCTTGGTGGTATCGTCGCGAATGGTGTCGTTACCACCAAGCCCGCTAATGACGATCGTGGACACCGCACCGGCGACAAACCCTTGCCCCGCAGCCTGGATTACGCCATTGGATTCTGTGACCGTAATCGTGTCCGCTGCGTCGGTGCCCGTGACCGTGAGAATACCATTCGTGAGATTCGCACTCGCGGGGCAATCGCGACCTTCGAGAATCTCGAACCCCAACCGGGCAGCATTGCGACGCATGAGAGAATTCCTCTGAATCTGGATGCGGGTGCGTTGCTTTCTTCGGGCGAATCGTGAGAGTCCTGATACCGGTTCTTCCACTCAACATTAACTTATTTTTCACTGCTCTGTTGGCGTTCGCAATCGGGCAACGATTTCTTCAACCACTTCCACGTTCCGCGAACTGAGATCATTCACTTCGCAGCGATCCGCCGGCTTCTCGAACAGCATGGGGGCGCGCGATTCGCCTTCTGGCACAATCAGGGGCACGAGGCAAGCCCACTCTGCGGTGCGCAGTGCGATTTCCTCCGCACCATTGCATGCCAGCCGGGTAATGACTTCCGAACGGAGCGATGCGTCTTCGCCGTGGGCGAGCGATAACAATCCCGGTTCGCCCGTTGATGGCACGCCGAGAAGACCGAGCAACGTGGGTGCCAGATCCGGCGGTTGCGTAAACGCCGCGACCCGTCGCCCGGCTTCGCGCGCTTTGGGCAGGCGAAGCAACAGCGGAAGATGCACCAGTTCTTCATGCAGCCACGGCCGATGCAACCCGATCTGCCCATGCTCGCCGAGCGGAGTGCCGCGATCGGAGGTGATGACCCACGATGCGGATTCATCGAACTGCCGAGCTTCAAGCTGTTCGAAAAGCCGCCCAAGTTCGATATCGAGTGTGGCAACTACTGCGGCAAACGTGGCGTGCAACAGTTCCCACGCCTGGGAATCCGCGGTGTCGAACCGACTGGTGGGCGGATCGAACCACGGCGAAACCCCGCTCCCCTCTTCGTCGTCGTCTTCGTCGTCGTCTTCGTCGTCGTCTTCGTCTTCGTCGTCCTCTTCGTCTTCTTCGTCGTCTTCGTCCTCTTCCTCGTCCTCTTCCGCTTCGCCTTCGTCGTCTTCTCCCTCTTCGTCCTCGTCGCTCGCCACTTCTTCGCTCTCAGCATCCAGATAGAGTTCGAACATATCCTGCGGCACGTTCCACGGAGGCAAGAGGCGATCAATCTCGACCCAGAGGAAAAAGCGTGGCGTTTGGGCGAGGCGATCGAGAAGTTGCGGGAACAGGTGAATCAAGGCGTCGAGCGGCGAAGCATCTTCCGGTTGCGGGCGCGCATCGAACACTTCGTGCCAGCCGGCGTACAACCAGTCGGGGCCATCGTTGTGGGGGCGATTGGCCCGCACCAGAACCGTGCGTACATCGGGTGGCAACTCTTCGCGCAAACCGTGCGGTGACCCACGCCCCAACGCGGCCGCAGACCATGCGTCCGGGTGCGGTTGGTCGCTGATGTGGCGATCGAACACGACTCCTTCGGCCGCGATGCGATCGAGGTTGAGAGTATCAACCCACTCGTTGCCATAGGCACCCAGCCAGCCCGCCGGGCAGCCGCGAATCGCGAAGACGATAGTTCTCATACGCAACGGATTCTACCCATACCATGGAGGTTCGGCCGGTTTCGCCATAACTTATCCTGGACAATCCGTCCGAAGTGACAGGAGATTCGCGTGCTGGGTCCGATCTTCATGCGGGAACTTGTGACCGTTCCCCGGCGCAACGGGCACTATCCTGGGCGAGCCGCCGTTATCGGCCTGCTCATGATTCTGGGCATCACCACCTGGCAAGCGACCGTGGGCTTCACCCGCGACGCCACCATTGGCGAAGCCGCCGCGGTCGGGCTTCTGCTCTTCCAGATCGTTGCCTATGTGCAACTGCTGCTCACGCTCTTCTTCGCCGCCCTTTCGGCGGCCGGTGCGGTCTCGCAAGAAAAGGATCGCCGCACGTTCATTCTGCTGCTTCTCACCGATATGCGCGATTACGAGATCGTGCTGGGCAAACTGCTGGGCGCGCTGTTGCCCATTCTGGTGCAATTGCTCGTAACCGCACCGGTGCTCTCGCTCTTGCTGCTGCTGGGCGGCATCGCTCCGGAACAGGTATTGCAGGCGATGCTAGTGTTGCTGGCGTCGGCCGTTGCGGCGGGTTCGCTTGGCGGCCTCATCGCCCTGTGGCGGGAACGCACCTTCCAGGCCCTGGCGTTATCCGTGCTCTTCCTCGTGCTTTACATCTGCTTGACGCATGTATTCGTCGGCATCGGTTCTCTCGTCGCGCCCACCTGGAATTGGTCGCACATTCACGCCTGGATCGATCCATTCGTCACGATGCAAACCGTTCTCTCTCCACCGGCGGGCGGTTGGGGTACAGTCGCCCCCGCGTATGGGTTCGTGCTCGTGATGCTCTTGTGGTGCTGCATTCTCAATGGCATTGGCATCTGGAAGCTGCGCAAATGGAACCCCAGTGGCGAACCGATCATGCAGCGGGAAGGGCCGCAGCAAGTGGTGGATGGCGATGAATCGCTGGAGTTGGAGAAACGCGCCAAGGCCCACGCCGCCCCGGGCGGTCGCCGCGAAGTGTGGGACAACCCCGTGCTATGGCGAGAGATTCGCACGCTGGCCTATGGTCGCCGGCCGCTGTTGGTGAAGTTCGCGTTCGGGCTGGTGTTGGCGCTCATCATGTACTTCGCCATCACCGAATTGAATCAACCTGGCGGTCGCCCCGCATTCGCCGCGGCGTATGGAATTGTGCCGGTGGCGGTGCTGAGCCTGTTGCTCGTCTCGGCGCAAGCGGCCACATCGATCACATCGGAACGCGATACCGGGGCACTCGATGTGCTACTGGTGACCGATATCTCGCCCCGAGAATTCGTGTTCGGGAAGCTCTGGGGCGTGATTTACAACTGCAAGGAATATCTCATTCCCCCGCTTGCGGTCGCGGTGTTTTATGCGGTTCGCGGGGCACTCGCACGCACGCCACCCGATGCTTCGCTGGGCACAATGATCGAAGCCAACTTTGTTCCACTCGTGGCCGTGGTAGGTGCTTTGATCGTGCTGTTCGGCTTCGCGGTGGTGTTGGGCTTGCACGTTTCGCTGCGAATCACCAACAGCCGGTTTGCGATCGGCAACACGCTGGGCACTGTCTTCTTCCTCTCCGTGGGCACGCTGATTTGCATCTATCTGATCGTGGTGAACGGCGGGAGTTTCGCCAATCAGTGGTTGAGCTTCATTTCGTTTCTGATTCTCGGTATTGGTGGGTTACTCTATGTTCTGAGTGCGGATCGCCCTGCGCCGGCACTCACACTGGCAAGCGTGCTCTGCCCGCTCGCGATGTTCTATTGCGTGGTGAATGTGCTCATCGCCAAGCCCGGGACCGATGAATCTGCTGACCCGCTGATGCCGTTCCTGGCGCTTGTGGGTGCATTCGGGTTCGCGATATCAGCCATGCTCATTCCGCTCTTAAGCGAGTTCGATGTGGCACTGGGCCGCACCACGATGCCCAACGAGGAATAGCCGTGGTGCCGCGCACGGCGTTTCCACTGGCGGTTCCGGTGTAATCCTGGCCAAGCGAGATGCCAACCATGCCGCAATACCTTCTGCTTCTGGCTGCGAGCTTCGTGCATGCGCCCGCACCGGCCGCACCGGCCGCACCGCCCGCCGATGCGAAGCCATTTCCCGAAGCCAAATTCGGCAAAGGCGATTTGCGTTATGTCGAAGGCGTGCCGGTGGCGATGCTGCGCGGCAAACCGGCGGAGATGGGAACGCAGTTCGGTCGGCTCGCGATTCGCAACGCCCCAGACATCTCCGGGCTGCACGATCGCTTCCTGAAAGATTGCGGTCAGGAAAAGCGTTACCCCTTCCTGGCCGCGATGGCGGGGCTACTGAAGCCGAACTTCCCCGACCACATGCTCATCGAGATCGAAGCCGCGTCCAAGGAATCGGGCCGCGACATGCCCAAACTTCTCTTCGCGAACACACTCGCCGATCTTTCGAGCGGAATGGGCTGTTCCACCATCATCGTGGAGAAAAAGCGGAGTTCCACCGGCGGGCCACTATTGGGCCGGAACTTCGACTGGCTCCCCACGAAAGGGATCGCCGAACACACGCTGGTTGCGGTGTATAAGGGCGAGGGAAAGCGTGCGTTCGCCGCGATCACGGTATCGCCCATCGCGGGCGTCTTCAGCGGGATGAACGACGCGGGCCTTTCCATCACCATGAACGAAATTCGCATCAAGCGAAGCAAGGATCAATCGCCGTTCAACTGGAAGGGCACGCCGGTGATGCTCGCGTTCCGCCGCGTGTTGGAAGAATGCGGCACGGTCGCCGAGGCGGAGAAATTGCTTCGCACCATGCAGCGCACCACCACCTGTTGCATGACCATCTGCGATAAGACCGGCGGGGCGGTGTTCGAGATCACGCCCACCAACCTGGAAGTGCGAACACACGAGAATGGCGTGTGCTGTTGCACGAACCACTTCCTCAGCGAAAAGCTCTGTTTGGGCGACGAGTGCTGGCGATACGACAAACTCGCCCCGCTGCGTGGCAAAGACGCGATCAAGTTGGGAGTGAAGGACGTATTCGCGGAACTCGACAAGGTGCAACAGGGGCGAGAGACATTGCAATCCATGATCTTCGAGCCAGAATCGCGTGTGCTTCATCTGGCCTACGGCGAAGGCTTCGCGACAAAGCTCAAACTCAAGCGCCTCGACCTCGGTAAGCTCTTCGACGAAAAGTGACGGCTACTGCTCGCTGCTCAATCGAACCACTCATCGGCCGGATCGAAGGGTGGAACCACGAAGTTCAGGATCGTCATCCGCCCCACGGCACGGTGCCGCACGCCGGGCGGAATCATCACCGCCACGCCCGGGCTAACCGGCACGCGCTCGCCATCCAACTCGATAACGGCACCCGCATCGCACTCCAAAACGTAATACGTTTCCGTCTGGTGTTTGTGGTAATGCGTTTGGGCGTCGGCCAGAATTTCAACGCGATGCACACTGGCAGGTGCGCCGGGAACGTCCGTAAAAGCACGTCGCGCCCACCCACATGGGCACCGAATCGGGACAACGCCATTGATATCGACGATCGCCGCCTGCATAAGTTTTCCTCTCCTGTCGCATTTTTCAGTTGAGGCCATTTCTCACCGGCCTTGTGCCGGAAAGTACGACAGTTGAACACCGCCAAACCCAACCGCACAAGTGCATAACCCATCTAGAGATACGATTTGAACATTAAGTGAACACCCGACACGGCGTGCGATACTGTCCGATTTATCGACAACGTACAAATCTCGTGAAGAAATATCAGACGTTTCAGTTGCCCCGAAAGCGAGGTGAGTCTAATATACCAGTGTTCCGCCGGTTGGTAGCTGCAGTGAATGGGCGACGCTGCAGCAGCCTCCGGCGGAACATTTTTTATGCGCTCATCTGAATCACCTTAAGCAAACTTACTTTCTACCCACTTCACTTCTTCTCAATCAAGCAATCTACCCGCAAATTTGATACGATCCACCCGGTCGTTCTTCGTTTATGCGAGCGCCGGAAATGGCGAAGTGTTCACCTAACGGAAAAGTTCTCCCTCTGGTTCCGCTTTTAGCGAAGTTCCGCGCAACCTCTCCGTGCGATTCGCACCCTACGGCGGAAACCCCACTGCGTGCGGCCACGCTCGATGACCTTTCCGATGATGCGCTTCACGCGGAACTGATGCAGCTGATCGCACCCGTGTTGCCGGTTTCGTTTCACACTGCGGCGTTCACACGCGAAGGGCGATTCCTGCGTCATGCGTTCGCGCATTTGCTACGCGGCCAAGACCCCTTACCCGAACGCCTGGCTCGCTGCGTCACTCCCGGCGCGGCGTACCACATTGCGGGGTTGGGTCCGGCGTTCTGGTCCGCGGTGGTGCGGGCGGCGAATCCCACTGAGATGCCACTCTGGTGCCCGGCTCTGGAACGTGGCTTGCAAGCACTCGGGCTGATTGCGGAACTCCCGTACTCGTGCTCGTGCGCAGAACGATTCGCGGCGGCGGTGGAAGGTGTGCGGCAGGTGCGTGTGGCGGCTCCCGAACTGAGCATCGCGCAGATCGCCGACTTCGTGCAACGAGTCGCATTCATGGAAGGGCGGGAATTCCCATCGCATGCCACACCTGGCCATGCGGGCTGGGGCGTGGAACCGGCCGAGATTCAGCGTGCGGTGCGTGAAGTGCGTTCGCGCCACCCACTGCGGCAACGCCTGCGTGAAACGCCGCCCGAGCAACTCGCGGGCATCGCGCTGTTTCAATCGGAATGCGTCGCCGGCCGCCATGAAGCCGCGTTCGCAGCGTTCCGCGCGGCCTTCCCCGATTCGCAATGGGAAGCCGCATTGCCCGCGCTCGACGACGCCTATTCGCCCGGTCTCGAACTTTCGCAACGCGCTCTGCTGTGGTGCGAGATTGCGGCCGTGCTGTGCGACACGTTTCGCGTGCATCCGCTCGAACTGGCGGATGTCGCGATAGCTGCAGCCGTGGCCCAACAACAACATCGCCCCGAACGCGATCCCTTCGGCGGGTTCTGTTCGGATACCTTCGACTTTCTCGCCGAGTTAAAAGACAACAACACACGCGACTGGATGACCACCAACCGCGAGCGCTACCAGTTCGTATTGCGTGAACCGCTGGTGGAGTTGTGCCAGGCGGTGGCAGATCGGTACGTTCAACCGGTGCTCAACCGCGAACACGGCTGGGACATGGAATGCGATGCCCGCGCGGGGCGTGCGATCACGAGCATCTGCAAGAACGACTACGGGCGAAGCGGGCCGTATCAGTTTGTGCAGTGGGTCACGTTCTTTCGCCGCAGCCAGAGCAATCGCCGGGACGACGCCCAGTTCTTCGTGCGTGTGGGAAGCGATGGCGTGCGTTACGGCTTCCACTTAGGCCGCTCGGCTCGCGCTGCGGGCGGCCAGTTTCGCAAGGCGATTCAAGAGCATGGCGAAGCGGTGTTTCGCGCACTGCTGCCAGGACTACGCCTGGGCGACTGCCGGTTCTGGACGGGCGAAGACCTGCAAACGGAAGTGTCGCTGCGGTCGCCCGCCGAGTTGCGTGCGTGGGCGACGCACAAAACTATTGCTGCGGGTGTGCATCGCAAGCCGGACGATCCGGTGCTTCGCGGCGAAGATCTTCCCGGCGAAGTGTTGCTCACTTTCGATCGGCTTCTGCCACTGTTTGCATGCGCGGCGGAAAGCGATCCGCGGCCGCTTCTCACACGCCGCGCCGGCACGCTCGACGACCCGCTGCCATACGATCCGCATTCGTTCCACCGCGAAACATACCTTTCCGAAACGTGGCTTGATCGCGTTTTGGGGCTGCTTCGCATGAAGAAGCAACTCGTGCTGCAGGGCGTTCCCGGCACCGGGAAGACGCATGTCGCGCGGTGCCTGGCGCGGCTGCTCACGCACGATCGGCCGGGTTGCGTGCGGCTCGTGCAGTTTCACCCCGCGTATTGCTACGAAGAATTCGTCGAAGGAATTCGCGTTCGCAATGTTGAAGCCAACGGCCGCAGTGAGATCACTTATCCGGTCGAAGATGGCGTGCTGTGCGAGTTCGCGGCACAGGCGGCGGCACGCCCATCGGAACCGCATGTTCTGATCGTGGACGAGTTGAACCGCGGCAACCTGCCACGCATCTTTGGCGAATTGCTCTTCCTGCTGGAATACCGCGATCAAGCCATCACACTCCCGTATTCAAAGCGCGAATTCCGCCTGCCGGAAAACCTGTTCGTGGTGGCAACCATGAACCCGCTGGATCGCTCCGCGGTGGCGATGGATCAGGCGTTGCGTCGCCGTTTCTCGTTCGTGGATATGCCCGCCGACGCGGCCGTGCTGGCTCGCTGGTTAGAGGAACGCCCACCGGAGACAGACGACACACTCGGGCCGCGTGTGGTGCGATTGTTCGAGGAACTCAACGACCGGCTGGCACGCGACCTCGGACCAGAAAAACAAGTCGGGCACAGCTTCTTCATGGTGCCCGCGCTGGACCGCGAGAAGCTCGCCGCGGTCTGGGATCACCACGTTCAACCGCTGTTGTTAGACTATCTCGGCGGCCGCAACGATCGCCTGAAAGACTTCACCCCGGAACGCCTGCTGGGCGAACGCCCAGCAAGGCGCGCCAAACCGGCCACCGACTCGTAACGCACATTCACCCAGATGAGACGAGGAGATCGCCCGATGGACGAATCCGCGAAACCCGAATCAACCGGGGCAGCCCCGGCGTCTCCGCCGGCGAGCCAACCGGCCAGGCCACCGCGGTCTCGGTTTCGGCGATGGACTCGCCGGATCTTCAAGGTAAGTGCCGTCCTCTTCATCGCTCTCGTGATCGCGTCGATCGGGCTTCGCACCTACTACCGCGTCGTCGGGCACGGCGAACTCAGGGCCGCACAGGCAAAGCTCGACGCCGAGGAACCCGGCTGGCAAATTGGCGACCTTCAGACCTCCCGCGAGAAGACTCGCCCACCCGAGAATGAGAATTCCGCGCCGGTGGTCGCATGGGTTTACACGCTGATTCCGAATAGTTGGCAGTTCTTTGCTGAGGTTCGTTCCAAATCCGACCCCGATGAGCCACGCCCGCGCAACCGCAAGCTTCCGCCGTCTGAGTTGCTTATCGGACCCCATGATATGGCAGAGTTCCAATTGCGGGCCTGGGAGCGACTCAACAACCGACACACCGAAGAACCCGCTACCCTGGACAAACTCGCGGAGTCAACCGAACTAGCGCGGGCATTGGGTCTGACGCTTCGGACAATGCCGCGAGGCTATCGGGCCATCGAGTTCAAGGATGATCCGTTGGATGTCTCGATGGAGCCAATCGATGGAGCCCGCAGGCTCGCGAAGTTGATGTGGGACGATGCCATGCTCGCTGCCCACTCGGGCGAACCCGTCCGTGGGTTGCAAGCCGCGCAGGCGGGTCTGAATGTCGGCCGGTCGATCGGCGATGAGCCGCATTTGATTTCCCAACTCGTTCGCGCTGCATGTGGGTTGGTGGCCGCCGACGCCACCGCACGCGTTCTGGGTCTGACCGATCCCAAGAACGCGCTGGACGAGTTGAACGACTTGCAGAGGGCAATGCTTGCCGAGGCCGAGGAACCGATCCTGCTCGTCGCGATGCGTGCAGAGCGTGCCGTGATGCACATGATGTTTGAAAACACTGACAACGCGAAACTCGCCTCGTTCTTCTCGGCATATGGCAAGTCTAATGAAGCGCATTCACGCACCGAACGCCTGGGCCGCTGGTACCTGGATGGTTTCTTTCATCGGGACCACGCGAAGTTCCTGGAACTCAGTTCGAAGGCGGTCGCCGTCGCCAAGCTGCCGTCTCACCAACAGATGGAGGGAATGCAGCATATCAAGGAAGAGATCAAGGCCTTACGCAACGGAACCTGGAATCGCTTCTCATACTGGCGGTGCTGTCTTTTCTTGCCAGCATTCGAGAAAATGACCGAGTCCACACTGCGACACAAAGCCGTGATGGCCACTACGGCAACAGCGATAGCTTGCGAGCGTTTCCGCCTCACTCGCGGGCGGTGGCCGAAGTCGCTCGACGAGATTCCGAAAGACATTCTCTCGACGGTTCCGCTCGACCCATTCACTGGCAAAGCGCTGACACTCACGCCACTCGACGACGGAATTGCGGTATGTTTGGTTGGGGTTGAGGGAAAAGGGTTCGGCGGCGAGAAGCCAGACACCGGACCGCTGGGTGGCTCGGACATTGGTTGTCGGCTTTACGACACCAAACTAAGAGGGCTGCCGCCCCCGCCCGATCCGCCCACGCTGAAGGACGAGAACGACCCGTGACACTTCCGCTCATCCGGTTGGTGGAACGCCGTGCGCGGGATGTGCGGCTCGCGGCCGATGAAGTCGCATTCTTGCTGGCGCACGCGCGAAACGTGATCGAAGTCTCTCCCACTTTTCGCAAGGGCGTGTATCGCCTTACCGCTCGGGGTTTCGTTGGTTGGCTTCACACACCGCATCGCCACTTCGCCATCGCACCGAAAATCCCGTGGCCCAACCTTCGCATGCTGCTGGGCCTGCCGCCCGCGCACGGCGGCGCGGAACTCGTCGATCCCGACGGCGGCTTGCTCAACATGCTGGCCCGCGAGTTCCTGCACCAACTGCGCGACGTGGCTCGCACCGGTTTCGTGGCCGGCTACCACGATCGCGATACCACCGGAAACTTCTTGCGTGGGAAACTGCGGGCGGCGGAGCAACTCCGCGATGCGGCCGCGCGAGCGTTCCCGGATCGCTTCCATATCCGCGAATCCGTGCTCGACCTGAACACCGCCTGGAACCGCATTCTTCGCGCGGTCGCCGAGAAACTGTTGAGCCAGGTAGAACTGTCGCCAGCATTGCGGGGCGAATTGCAAAGCGCCATGCAGCCACTGGAAGAAGTTCCGCTGGAAGCGATATCCGTTGCGGATTTCGCAGAGTCGGCGGCTGAACCCCGTGCGACGCACTACGCCCCGCTGCTCGCGTTATGCCGGCTGTTGCACGACGGTTTCTTTGCTGCGGGCGCGGAACGCACGCACACCGGCTTCTTGATCGATTTATCGCGCGCGTTCGAGCGATACCTGGCGAACGGCCTGTCAGGCCAACTCGCGCGGCACTCGTCGTGGGAGCTTCACGCCCAGCCCGCGTTCCCTATTGGGCCAACCGTGTTGCAGCCCGATATCTTGCTGCGTCAGCGTGGGGAATCGCGTGTGGTGCTCGATGCGAAGTGGAAGTCGGCGAAGTTCGCACCGGCGGCGGAAGATCTGCACCAGATTCTGGCTTATGCCACGCTCACCGGGGCGAAGCACGTCGGGCTGGTGTATCCGGGGTGCCACTCGGGTCGCCGGGAATACGCCGTTGTGGCCGCGAACATTCGCGTGTCGCTGCTGCGATTACAGGTAGTGGGCACGCAGGTGGAGTGCCTTCAGGCACTTCGCACGCTCGGCCGTTTCGTTCGCCGATCGCACCGTTGATACACGCGATAATGAGAGTGCCAAACGCGCTGGCGTTTCATGAAGGTGATGTGAAACCCGACCGCAGAAGAACCGCGCGCCACTTGCGGGCGGGCGAAACCTGCCGTTATGATAAAGGACTAGATGAACCTTATTACCCCCTTGCGCCTCAACTAATCACGAGCCGACCGCAGCTACCGTCGCTGCGGCCGGACCGGACTCCTTACGAAAGGCCGTACCGCTATGAATGCCGGTTTCAACTCGGCCTTGGACGCGAGTGTATTGGTTCTGAACAAGATGTTCGTCGCCGTGCACATCATCTCCGTCCGCCGAGCGTTCTGCCTGTTGTGCAAAGATCTCGCGGAAGTCGTTAGCTTCGATGAAGGGCAGTTCAACACCTACGACTTCTCGTCGTGGTCGGAACTCAGTGCGTTCCGCGCGTCTCACTTCCGCAAGGAAGAAGACGACTGGGTGCGCACGCCAACGTCAGAAATCCAGGCCCCGCGTGTGGTCCGGTTGTTGAGCTACGATAAGCTCCCCAAGCAAACCGTGAAGTTCAACCGGCGAAACATCTTCGCCCGCGACCATAACCAGTGCCAGTACTGCGGGAAGCGATTCCCGACCAGCGAACTGAGCCTGGACCACGTCACTCCGCGAAGCCAGGGTGGCGGCACCACGTGGGATAATATCGTCTGTGCTTGCGTGGACTGCAACGTCCGCAAGGGTGGCCGCACTCCGCGGCAAGCGAACATGACGCTGATCCGCAAACCGGAAAAGCCCAAACGCAGCCCCATGCTTAACCTGAAGCTCACGCAGAAGAAGTACCAGTCGTGGCAATCGTTCATCGATAACGCGTACTGGAACGTCGAACTGAAGTGAGCAAGTGCTCAATCGCGAACACGGCGGCCCGGTCTTCCCTTCGCGGATGATCGGGCCGTTCGCATTACTTGCTTCGCGTTAACGGCCCTGCGGGTGTCCTTGAGCGAAGCCAACGGCTAAAACTCCCTCACCACTCACTACCTTCTCTTTGAACGGATCAGACCCGTGGCCGAAGAACAACCCGACCTCGCCGAAGTGCGGCTCGACAAGCTCCGCCAGATCGAAGCGCTGGGCATCGATCCATGGGGCCATCGTTTCGATAACACCACGCCCATCGGCGACATTCGCAAGTTGCCGGCTGAACCGTTCGCCGAAGAGACACCGGGGCCGAAAGTGCGGGCGGCGGGGCGCGTGGTGCGGTATCGCACCGGCGGCAAGCTCTTGTTCCTCGAAATCTGGGACCAGACCGGCCGCGTGCAACTGATGCTCCGCATCAACAAGCTCAGCGAGACGGAATGGAAGGTCGCGCAGTTGCTCGATCTCGGCGATCTCATTGGCGTGGAAGGCGAATTCGGCAAGACAAAGACCGGCGAACTCACGATTCAAGTGACGCAGCTCACGTTTCTCACCAAATCGCTCGAACCGCACCCGAAGGATGTGTTCGGGATGGGCGACATGGAATACCGGCTCCGGCACCGCTACCTGGACATGATCTACACGCCGGACACACTCCGGCGGGCGCATCAGCGCGTGAAGATCATTCGCACGATCCGCAATTACCTCGACAACCTCGACTATATGGAAGTCGAGACGCCCACACTGCACGCCATCGCCGGTGGTGCCGCCGCCCGCCCATTCGAGACGCACCACAACGCACTCGACATCGATCTATTCGTGCGAATCGCCCTGGAACTGCCACTGAAGCGGTTGCTGGTGGGCGGCATCGAGAAGGTGTACGAACTCGGCCGCGTGTTCCGCAACGAGGGGATCAGCCCGAAGCACAACCCCGAGTTCACCATGCTGGAGTTGTACCACGCGTACAGCGACTATCGCGGCATGATGGACTTAACCGAAGGACTTGTGGTCGCGTGCGTGGATTCACTCGGCGGCGAGCGAACCATCCCATACGGCGACAAGGTGGTGAACTTCGCCCCGCCGTGGCAGCGCGCGAAGTATGGCGATTTGTTCCGCACGCATGTGGGCTGCGACATGCACGACGAAGTCGCGGTGCGATCGGCCGCGCGTGCCGAGAACGTCGCGATTGAAGTGCCCATCACCAAGGGCGGGCCGATGGTTGCAAAGGCCCACGATGTGCTGGTGCAAGAACTCTTCGAAGATCTCGTTGAGGAACACCTCGTTGGCCCGGTGTTCGTGTACGACTACCCCGCGAGCCTGTGCCCGCTTACCAAACGCAAACGCGATAACCCCGCCATCGCCGAGCGATTCGAGCTATACGTTCACGGCATGGAACTGGCGAACGCCTACACCGAGTTGAACGACCCGATCACGCAAGAGAAAACGTTCTCGCAGCAACTCTCCGGGATGGCGGAAGAAGACTCGATGGCGAAGATGGACCACGACTTCATCCGCGCCCTGCGGCACGGGATGCCGCCGGCGGGCGGGTTGGGCATCGGCATCGATCGCCTCGTGATGCTGCTGACCAACACGCAAACCATTCGCGATGTGATTCTGTTCCCGCTGCTGCGGCCGGAGCACAAGTAATCGCCGCGTTAAAGTGCTACGCCTTGCGGCCAGGATTCGCGCGGTTCCCAGCCGAGCAACTCGCGTGTCGCGGTTAAATCGTATCGCAGCGTGTGAAGGGGCCGGCTGGTGGCGTACAGCACCGCGAACGGCGGCAGCGCGGTCGCTTCCACAGCCGCGGCGAAGAAGTCGCCCGCATCGCCAGGGCTTAAGTACACATCCTGCCCCAGTTCACTTGCCGCGATCTCGGCGACTTGCCTCGCATCACGCGGGCACCAACCGAGCCGCACCGCGAGCACCGTGATTCCGTGCTGCCGGGCATACACTTGCCCGAGCGCTTCCAGAAACACCTTGGTGCAAGCGTAAAGATAGCGCGGCCGCGGCGGCGATTGCGGCGTAACCGGAATGGCACCATCGCGCAAGTGGCCATCGATCACTTGCCCGGTGCTGGCGAGGATCACTCGTGGCGTGCGGAGTGTGCGTGCCACTTCCATCAACTGATACGGGCCGATCACGTTGTTCGGCACCAGTTCGTTCAGGAAGTTATCGCCATCGTCGGGCGAAGCGGATCGCGGGAAGTGGGCGTCGTCCGGCGTGGCGGCCAGATGAATGATCGCATCGGCACCCGTTGCAGCAGTTCGCAACGCCGCGACCTCGGCCAAGGATGCCACAACCGATTGCGCCGGCGGCACACCTGGAGTCGGTCGGAGATCGAAACCGACGACGTGATGACCGCGGGCAACCAAAGCAGCCACCACCGCGCGACCGAGCCGCCCCGCCGAACCGGTTACCAGAATATGCTGAGTCGTGCTCATACGGGACGTTGTACTCGCCCGCCAGCGTGTTACCATCGGGTACATTCCACCCCGACCTTCACCTCGTCCGTTTCTTGGTTACCCGATCTAAATGCTGCTTTAGTATTTCTTGGATCTTGCTTCCCTCGAGCCTTGCTACCTCGCCATTGAACGATTCGACCACAACGGTGAGGTTTTCCGTCGGCAGTTTGAAGAGCTCGTCATGTTTGAATACCCCAGTGTTTCCTAGCGTCGAAAAGCGAGTGTGATCCTTCGGTTCTAATTTCACACAGGTAACGAACTCGCGGTCTTGAGACGGCGTACCATTCATGTCGTATCTTGTCCGCAATTCGCCAAATGCCAACATTTCGGCAGCTTGCTGACCTGATTCAGTGTTCACAACCAACTTCACGCTCTTGATCGCAACTGTAGTCGATCCGTCGTTATAGAGTTCAACAATCAAGTCTGGCTCCGACACAATGTGTGAACCAAACTTGAGTGTGGCTCTGATGCATTCCTTCTTATCGTCTTCTTTTTTCTGACGCTCCCGCTCCTTGTCCCACACATCGTAAGCACTCTTTATCATCGAGACTACGAAGTTGCAAAGTGCGATCACAGCTGCGAAGACTGCGATCTGCCGGGTTTGGTCGTTTTTATCCACCAATCGAGCAGCGGTCATCCCGAGTATCACAACCGCCACTGGCACAACCACCAAACCGAGTACATTCCTTCGAGTCACGAGCAGTTCCTCCGGTTTGAGATCACTATCTAATGATTCGTTCATCCTGCCTAAAGTTTTGTTTAATTACCGACAAGTAGGGCAGGTATATATATGCGTATGTTCACTGTTCTGGTTCATCAAAAACCACCAGTACTCCTTTGGGGCATTTGGATAGACTGTTGACACTCAAGAGGCCATCGCCATGAATCGCCGCGAATTCCTCGCCGCTTCAGCTACCACTGCCACTGCGGCCACCTTCGCCGCCCCGGCCCTTTCCCAACCCGAGGACAAAGCCATGATGCCGATCGTTGATACGCACCAACATCTCTGGGATCTGAACCAACTCAAGCTGGCATGGTTCGACCCCAACACGCCCGAAGGGAAGATTCTCGGCAACAACTTCACGCCCAAGGAATACGCAGAGGCCACGAAGGGGTTGAACGTAGTGAAGGCGGTGTACATGGAAGTGGACGTGGTTCCGGAGCAACAACAGAAGGAAGCGGATTACATCACGGAACTGTGCGAAAGCGGGAAGACCGCAACATGCGCCGCAGTGGTTTCCGGGCGGCCCAACTCCGAGGGCTTCGAGAAGTATGTAAAGCAGTTCAAGGGCCACAAATACATCAAGGGAATCCGGCAAGTGTTGCACGTTCCCGGCACGCCAGCGGGGTATTGCCTGGAAGATAACTTCGTGAAGGGGATCAAACTGCTGGGCGACTTGGGCCTGAGCTACGATCTATGCGTGCGACCGGAGGAACTGCCCGACTTCGCCAAACTTGTGGATCAATGCCCGCACACACGCTTCATTCTGGACCACTGCGGCAATGCCAAACTCACGCACACGCTGGCCCAACGCAATCAGTGGAAGAAAGACATGGCCGAGATTGCGAAGCGGAAGAATCTGGTGTGCAAGGTCAGCGGGTTCATCGCGAGTGCCCCCGCTCGCGGGAAGTGGACGATCGACGATCTCGTTCCGGTTGTTAATCACACCCTTGATAGCTTCGGCCCGGATCGCGTGATGTTTGGCGGAGATTGGCCCGTGTGCCTGTTGGGCGTGGAAAAGTACGGCGACTGGTTAAACGCGCTGAAAACCGTGGTGCAAGATCGCTCGGAAGACGAGCAGAAAAAGCTCTTCCACGATAACGCGGTGAGGTTTTACGGCTTGCGATTCGCATGAAGCCGCTCCCACTGGGCGGGTCCGTTTTCGTTACACTGCAACTTCGCCCTTGCTTTCCTGAGCATCTTCGGCAATGACTGAATAAAGGTCGTAGTCCTCTCCGCGGCCGTGGCGGCAATGCCAGGAGACGTTATGTCCGCGATCACCGCCTGCATGCTTACGAGTCTTTCGCTCACGCTCGCACCCATTCCGGCCGAGCCACCGCCAGACCCAATGGCCCGTGGCTATGTTGGCATAACGGTTACGACGGGTGGGCTTTCCATCGAACGCGTGGAGCCGGGAATGCCCGGCGATAAATCGGGGCTTCGTTCCGGCGATGTCATCGCTCGCGTGGGCACGCTGGAACCGCAGACATTCGACCAGGTTGTTTCGCACATCTGCTCGTTCCGCCCCGGTGCAATCGTGGAGGTCGAGGTGCAACGCGGCACCGAACGGAAGACGTTCAAGGTTAAGCTCGCGTCGCGGCCCGCCTCGCTCGATCAGAACGGCCCTGTCTCACCCAATGGCCCGATTATCATCGAAGATTGATCGCACGGATTGATCGCGAACCTGCCTGAAAGGTGACAGTCCGAATCTTTCCCGCGGGCGGGGGTTGACGCCTTGCCCGCACGCCCTACCATTACAATCTTCCGGTCTTTACCGGATTATTGCCTATTTGCCCGGCTTTCTGGCAGCGGATAGAGACGATTATGTCCACAACCTTGGCAAACGCACAAACGATCCAGCCCAAGTGGATCATTATCGACGCGACAAACCTCGTGGTTGGCCGGCTCGCGGTCACCATTTCCAGCATTCTGCGTGGCAAGCACAAGCCAACGTACACCCCGCACGCCGACACCGGCGATTTCGTGGTGGTTGTGAACGCTGAGAAGGTAGAGTTCACCGGTAAGAAGTGGGATCAGAAAGAATACCAGGACTATTCCCACTACACCGGCGGCCAACGCATTACACCGGCCAAGGAAATGCGCGAACGCAAGCCGGAAGAAATTATCCGCCGTGCGGTAAAGCGGATGATGCCGCGTGGCCCGCTTGGCTACAAGCAACTAACCAAGCTCAAGATTTACGCGGGCAACCAGCACCCGCACCAGGCACAACAGCCGGAAGAACTCAAGCTCAAGAGCTAACCGCCTTGCCAGGCGAAACCCGCGAGTGTGCTGCGGGTGCATGACTTGTTCCAGTTAGGTGTTCCGAACGACACCATCTCTGCCGCCCGCCACAACCGGGCCATGCAGCGTGATACCAGGGACTTATCGATCATGGCTGAGAAGAAGAAGAAGACCCCGAAAGCTCCGCGAACGTTCTACATCGGAACCGGCCGTCGCAAGACTTCCGTCGCCCGGGTGCGCATCACCGAAGGCAGCGGGACCGTTCTCATCAACGATCGCCCGGTCGAAGAGTATTTCTCGGAAGAAAAGGATCGCGCTGCGGTCTTTGGTCCGATGAGGGTCACCGAGCAACTCAACCGCATTGATGTGTTCGTGAAGACCAACGGCGGCGGCATTACCGGGCAAGCCGGAGCCGTATGCCAGGGCTTGGCTCGCGCCCTCAAGACGATGTTCGGGCCAACCGACGAGCAGAAGCGATACGTGTTCGGCAACACGACCATCATCAAGGGCTACCAGGACGAAAAGAAGAGCCGCGAGAAAGCCAAGGCGATGCCGCCAGTTAAGCCAGCCATGGCACCTGCGGGCACCACACTCACGCCGGGGGCAACCGCTCCCGTGTTGGCCGAACCCACCGATGCGGCCACAGGCATGATCAAGAAGCTCCGCGACTCGGGCTTCCTGACGCGAGACGCACGAATGAAGGAACGTAAGAAGTATGGCCTCCGCGGTGCACGACGTGGCACCCAGTTCTCGAAGCGCTGATTCTGGCCTTTCGACAGCCGAAACCATCACGAACACCGGCGGGAATACCTGCCGGTGTTTGCTTTTTGTTATGCCGGTCCGAACGTGGCACGTTCCAACTCGCGGCGATCGATTCGCGGAGTGCCGCCCGGTGCTTCGCAGACTTTCGCAGCGTAATGGCTGGCGAAGCGGGCACACTCGCGTAACGGCTTTCCTTCCAGGTGCAGGCACAGCATCGCGGCGGTGAAGGCGTCGCCGGCTCCCACAGTATCAATCACGTTGGCCGGCACACCCGGTGCGAAGAATGTCGTTACGGGAACGCGTTCGCCCGGCGAATCGCCATCGCCCACCGCCACGCACTCATACACTTCGCAACCCGCTTCACCGCATGTTTTGATGGTAACGCCGCAAGGTGACCACGGGCCATTGGGAGTCGTGGCCCATCGCAAGCCGGTCTCGCTTTGGATAACGGCAAACTCCTCGGCGTTAACCTTCAGCCAATCGCAGACCGACAAACCCCAGGAAAGCGCCTTGTGGGGGAATTGCGTGCCACGCAGGTTTACATCGAAGACCACCAAGCCGGGCACCGATCGTTCCCGCACCCGCATCACGAGTTGACGCAGTGCGTCCGGCGTTCCGGTGCGTTGTGCGAGTGTCCCGAAGCAGACGGCACGGCAACCGCCCGCGATTCGCGCGAGATTCTCATCCCAGGCGATGGCATCCCAGGCAACGTTTTCGGTGATCGTGTAGGTCGGCACTTTGTGGGCATCAAGCGAGACTTGCACGGTGCCGGTGGGGCGTGAGTGATCCGTCTGGATGAATGCGTCGCTTAGCCCGAGCGCTCGCACTTCTTCACGCAATTCGCGGCCGAGTTCGTCGTTTCCCACGCGCGACACGATGACGGCGGGGTGGCCGAGTTGGTGGCAGTGAAACGTGAAGTTGAAGGGGGCGCCACCGGCGACTTTGTGGCCATTGGGGTACACATCCCAAAGAACTTCGCCGAAGCCAACGATCGGTGCGTTCACTGCGGTTCCCACGGAGCGGGCTTCTTGTTGAAGAACGCGGTAAGCCCCTGGCGGCACTCTTCGGTCAATCGCGGTTCAGCGCTGGCCCGGCCGAGTTCTTCCACCGACATCGCCTGCCGCGAAAATCGCCGTAGCAATCCCTTGGTGATTGCCAGTGCCTTCGGCCCGCCCTTCGCCAGCGAATCGGCCCACGAATCGGCGGTGTCTTGCAGGCGTTCGGCCGAGGCGACGGAGTTCACTAGCCCGAGTTTCAACGCCGTCACGCCGTCGATGAGTTCACCAGTCAGGAGAAGCCAGCGGGCGGCGCGTTCATCCACGTGGCGAAGCAAGTGCGGCATCACCATCGCGGCGACCAAACCGCGCCGCACTTCGGGGTAACCGAATTGCGCGTCGGGGACCGATAGCGCCAGATCGCACACCGTGACCAGGCCCGCACCACCGGCGACGGCCGCACCGTTGACCGCAGCAATCGTGGGCTTGGGAAGTGTGTAAATCAATTCGTAGAGCGAAGAGAGTTTGGCTGCGTCTTCCCAAACGATATCGCTTTGATCGCCGAGCGAACCGCGCAGTTCGGCCAGATCCATGCCGGCACAGAACGCGGGGCCGTTGCCGGTCAGAATCACGCAGCGGGCGGCCGGATCGTTCACCGAACGGAGAAACGCATCGGTCAAAGCCGCGACCACTTCGCGAGAAAGGGCGTTCCGCTTCTCGGGGCGGTTGAGTGTAACGACCGCGGCCGGCCCTCGATGGGTATAAGTAACGACATCGCTCATGCGTATTTCCTCCAGCCATGGCTGGGTATTCTATTTTAGCTTGCGGGCGGTCAATGCCCACGATGCCGCAGTTCGTCCGGAATATCCTGTTCCATTCGCAACAGCGCCAGCGCAAGCGTCTTGCCCTGAGTATCCGTGCGAAGCGAGCGACTTGCCCCGCCCGCGAGAACATCGTGCAGCACGAAGTTCAAACCCAGCACATTCGCAGCCTCGAAGCGTTCCACACGCGACGGACTAAGAGGAGCGAAGTACGCGGCAACGGCGTCGGCCGTGAGATGTTTCTGAAGCCACGCGAACCCGGCGGCGGTATACGCGATCATCGCGATATTCGCGTGATTTCCCTTATCTCCGCTGCGGCCGTGAGCCAGCGCCGAGAGTGGCAATCGCGGCATCAGAGAACCTCCACGCACGGCGACAGGGCGGACTTCTGAATGAGTGCGGGCCAGAAGGCGAACACTTCACGAACCGGCGGCCGCCCGGTTGTATAACCGGTGGTGCCAGCAAACCCGCTCGTAACGAGTGGCGCGAATTCCTTGGTGAAGCGTTCGACCGCGTCGCGGCGAGGATCACGCACCGCCACACGCAGCACCACCTCGGGCGGGTCGATCGCCGGTGGCAACACACCCGGAAGCAGATCGCCCGCGCCCAGCACTTCCACATGCGACGCCGCGAAGGTTAGCCCAATGTTCCGCAGCCGTTCCAGCAAGATCGCCCCGGAAGCGCGTGCCTTGCGAATGGCGTTCGGCCCTGATAACACAAGCGTGCCCGCAGAGGCGAAGCCATCGCGATACGCAACGGAAACTTTGTAAGTATCGGTTACACCATTGCTCGTGCCGCCGGTCACTGCCACGGCATCCGTTCCCGCAGATGCAAGCCGCACCGTGGTGAAATCGGCGACAACATCGGGCGTGTAATAGCGTGCCGGGTCGGCGACTTCGTACAGCAATTGCTCGGACGCCGTTTCGATGTTCACCGCACCGCCGCTGTTGGCGGGTTTGGTGAGCGTGAAGCTGCCATCGGCGGCGATGTCCGCAATCGGATATCCCACTTCGGCCAGGCGAGTCGAATCGTCGGCGTTCACCCAGAGGCCGCCGGTCGCCTGTGCGCCGCACTCAATCAGATGCCCCGCAACGGTGGCTGCGGCCAATCGATCGAGATTCGGTGCGCCGAAGCCCCAGCCGAACTCAAACGCCGCGGGGCCAACGCAGAGCGAGGCATCGGCCACGCGACCGGTAATCACCACATCGGCACCACGCTTCAGCGCATCGACAATCGGCTTCGCACCCAGATAAGCATTCGCAGAAACCACTTTCTCGCGAATCGAACTGAGCGGAGCACCGCTATCGAGGTGATGAAGCGAATGACCAGCCGCAAGGAGTTCGTCGAGTTGCGGCAAGAGATCATCGCCCGAAACCACCGCGACGGCGCGTTGCGTGAGGCCAGCATCCGCCAGCACTTGCTTCGCGGCCTTCGCACAGGCGAGCGGGTTCATGCCGCCGGCATTCGAGACGATCCGCAGTTTGGGTTGATCCGCGAGAATGGGCGTCAGTCGGCGCAGCACATCGATGAAGTCTGTGGCGAAGCCGGCCTCGGGCTTGCGGGCTTTCTGCACCGCCAGGATGGACATGGTGAGTTCGGCGAGGTATTCGAGCGTGAGGTAATCGAGTTGGCCGGTTGCGGCCAAACGCACGGGGGCATCAAGGTTATCGCCCCAGAAGCCGCACCCGTTACCAATCCGGACGCGTTTCATGCGTAGCCCCGCAGGTGAGAAAAGCCTGCCGCTATCATACGCATGCGGGCGGGGTTGGCCGGGCGGGAGCTTAGCTATGCGGCGCGTGCACCACCCACCCTGGCGGCAGTTCGTATTCGTCTTCGGTTGCCTCGGCTTCGAGTTCCGCCGATTCCCACTCCCAGTTCGCAACCCGCAGTTCCGCACAGTGCCGCGCAATGATCAGGAACCCGCCATACCAAAGCCAGGTGAAGCGGAAAAGATTGTGGCCAAAGTTCCCCATGAACAGCAGCAGAAACACCGCCATGCCAATGGCAGGAGGAAGCGTGAAGAGGAGATCGTTCCGCCATTCGGGGTACGCATTGCGAATGCGTTTCATCGCCAACAGATTCATCGCAAACGATGCGAGCAAGAACATGAACGCCGCCAGGCCAAGCGTGCCAAGTTCGCCAACCAACTGCCCGTAAAGATTGTGCGATTCGGTGGTGCTGCCCGTCGCGGGTCGCCACGCACCGGGGCCAATCCCGCTCAGCGGGTTCGCGGCCCATAGCTCGAATCCGGTGAAGAAACCTTCCACTCGCCCTTCGCCCGATTCGCGTGCGGAAGCCGGCCCCACTTCGGGGTTAATGATCGTCTCGAAGCGATTCTGCAAGGAGTCCGGCAGTGCCATGAACGCGAGCGGTGCGAGCATGAGAAACGCGGCCAATGCGCCGAACCGATACGGCATGCTGCGAATCACGATCAAGAACCACACCACCAGCCCCAACAGCGACGATCGCGAACCGGTGAGCAGAATACACAGCGCCGATAAGCCGACATATCCGAGCAACAGGCCACGCCCGGTGCGGCCGCCCAGCCCGGTCTTCCACACCGCGACCACAATGGGCAACGCGAACACGATGCTGGCCCCAAAACTATTGGGGTCGCCCAGTGTGCTATCGACGCCGATCATGCGGGCGATGCCCATGCGATACGTGTGGCGGCCGTTGAGGTATTCGCGGAACGAGTGCAACAGGTACAGGCTCATTACGGCGAGAAACCCAACCGCCATCTGCTTCAGGCCCTTCTCGTCGTGGATGGTGGTGACGAGTAGCACATAGAAGACCACGACCTTGAGCCAGTCTTCCACCACGCCCTGCCCCTTCGCGGCCCAGGGACTCATGGCCCAGCAAATGACAACGGCAAAAGCAAACGCCGCGTAGGCCGCGTGTTGCCAGTTCGGCAGCCAGCGTTTGTTGGGGTACACCACCCACACGGCTAACGTGAAGAGCATGTAGACCCGTTCGAAGTGCAAATCGCCGAGCCAGGCCCAGACTTCGAAGGGGCGATCGATGAACAGGAACATGTACCCAATCAGCAGCCACTGCATGGCAACACCGTCCGTGGTGTGGTCTGTTTTGGAGAAATGGTAACCGGGCGGGGAACCGGGTGGGAAGCCCAACCGCTGCGTGCTGTGGTTGGTCGTATCCTCCTTCACGAAACCACTGTTGTGATCTATGCGTGATACGGGTATGCGAATGACTCCACTGGAGGAGTCAGATGCGAACTGTCCTCACCGCCCTTGTGTTTTGCCTGCCCGCAACAGCCGGCTCTCTTCGAGAGAACGAGGTGGTCGTCGCCGGTGGCGGTGCCGAGGCGGACGGGCACGGGGTGAGTGGGATGAGCCTGTGGGTTCGGAAGGGTGAGCCGGCGGTGGCGTTCGGCGTGTCGTTGACGAACGGCAAGGCGGGCCGCGGCTACGTCTTGGTGATGAAAGGCGATCCGGATCGAAAGTCGCTCGCGACTTGGGGCGGCTCGGCACACTCGAACGGCAAAACGGCGACGAGCGAAGGGTACGTCACCATCGGCCTTCGCGCGGACCTGCGGTACTCGGTCACACCGGCCTCGGAAACGATCGACCTCGTCGGCCGGAACTACAACCTGAACAAAGGGCGGGTGTTCCTGATCGACTTGGGTGCGAAGGAAGTCACAGTTCAGCAGGTCGAAATCGAATTGGCCGCTCCGTCGAACCCGACGACGACAGAGCAAGTCGAGGCGATCGCAAAGGACCACCTGAAGCGGTTGAAAAAGCAACCTGGTGCCGTGGCGTTCTTCAAGTGAGCCCGCCCCGCCAGTTTCGTTAGCATTCAACTCGGCGAACCATCAGCGCGGTTCGGCGTCTTTCGACGCCCGTCCGTTGCATTCGCGCCAACGTCGACAGAGGTCCGCCGCCGCCCCCGACCACTCGGGGAACTGAAACACGAACCCGGAATCCATCAGCCGACCGGGAACCACGCGACGGCTCTTGAGAATGAGTTCCGTCTCGGTGCGGAGGACCCGCGCGCCGACCTCCAGCATCCAGCGCGACGCGGGCAATCCGAACCTCGCGCCCCAAACGCTGCGTAACGTCCGCATGAATTCGGCGTTCGGGACAGGGTTCGGCGATGACAGGTTGACGGCACCTTCCAGATCATGATCGATCAGCCAGTTCACTGCACGCACGAAATCCACATCGTGTATCCACGAGACGAACTGCGCGCCGTCGCCGTTGGTACCACCCAGCCCGCGGCGAACCAACCCCAGCAACACATCGAAGACCCCGCCGCGGTCGGGACTCATCGTCATAGCGGACCGGAGTATCACCTTGCGGGTGTTAGGGACGACAGCGTCGTTCGCTGCCTGTTCCCAGGCCTTGGCGACATCGATGCTGAATCGCCAGGTGTCCGGCACGCTCGGCTCCGAGCCGCCAATGATGCCGCTCGCTTCGTCGTTGGCCGCGTCGTAGCGGTGGGCGTAAATCGTGGCCGTGCTGGACTGGAGCCAGACCTGCGGTGGCCGGACAGCCTGAGCAATGGCGTGGCCGATGACAGTTGTGGATCGAACCCGTGACTCGATTATCTCACGGCGGTTGGTCGTGTTGTACCGGCAGTTCACGCTCCGACCGGCGAGATTGATGACGACATCGGCACCGTCGATTTCCTTGGCCCATGGGCCAAGGGTTTGGGCGTCCCAAGCCACGGCACGGCAGTGTCTGTTGTCGGGTGTGCGGCTGAGGATGACGACCTCGTGCCCATCCGCCACAAGCGAACGAGTAAGGATCATCCCGACTTGTCCACTACCGCCAGGGATGACCACCTTCATGCGCTCCGATGCCTCCTGTCGCCGAACAAATGCCTGCACATGGTGTGCGTTAAACTGAAGGGTGATCGCCCCTCATTGTGTGTCAGGACGGGTGTTCAGGCCGCCACGCAATCTTCGGTTTCACTCAACTCGGTTGGCTATGAAAGCAGTTCGGCGCTACAACCTGAGCAGGAGGGCGAGCGGCCCCTCACTTGAGGCGCTTGAAGTGGTATACCGGCTTGGCATATTCGATGGTGTTATTGGCCTTCGTTTGCCCGCCACCTTGGGGAACGTGCTGGGCGGAGGCGATGTATGGCTGCCCGCCGGTAGCGGAGACCAACTCCCACCCTTCATCACCCAGCGCGTTCAACTGCTTCTCGTCGAGTTTCTGCTCCACGAGCTTGTACTCCCACTTCGGCCGCAGCACCGGCTTCGGGGTATCCTGTCCGGCCGAGCGCGGCCCAATCGCCACGGCGAGAGCGAGGGAGGTGATGATCGCACCAGCGAACACAACGGTCACACGACGCCGCATGAGGAACCCTCCCAACTCGGCCTGTCCAAGGATATTCCGACCAAACCGCCGCGACTTCGCTCTCATGGCCGCGTTGGCGACGGGCCGAACCGGTCGCCAAGTTAATTGTGGTCGCCGGCGAACCGTGCTTCGGCGGAGGTGATCGCCCTGCGTCAGGACGCGCGTTCAGCTCGCCCCGGAAACTTCACTTTCATTCAACTCGAATGACCATCAGAGCGGTTCGGCGTGCCTTGTGAACATAGCCAACTCGCAACTAGTGGCGATGACCAACGACCGCCCTGTTTCCGAGAAGCCGCACGCCCGCAACTCGCACGCACCGTCCTCGCCGATGCAAACCGGCTCACGCGAACCTGGAGCTGATAGGAACACGCTATGCGTCGGCCAGATACGCGCCTGGGCCTCCAACTGCCACCCGTCCGCTGTGGTGAGCGGTAGCCCGCCGCCGAACAACCCACCGACTCGTATCGTCTGCCCGGCCAGCGGACCAAACCCGGCGGCTGTGAGCCGGATCGGGTCGAAGAAATCATGCGCCTCGTCATAGTCGCGGGCTAGTTTGTCGCCGGCGACACAATCGAAAATCCCGCGGCCCTGAGATGACAACACGAGCAGCAAGTCACTACCGGGTGCGTACCCAACCTGGAACAAGCCGCCAACTCCATGCACCGGCAACTGTCGCCACGGCGCGGGCGGTTCATGGATCGTAGGAGCGGTCGCAACCCGCATACAGTCCTCCGTCGCCGAATTAGTAATTGTGTGGGATTGGCATCGGTTAGGCGGAGTTGTCATCCCACATCATGACCCTCACCATTCCACCGAACGCAGTGAAAGACTTCACGCCACTGCAATCGTAACCCTCATCGGCTGGGTTATCCAATCAGTTCTCATCCTCAGATCGGGTGCGGCGGGTCCGTTCCGGTTATGCCACTGGCGCAACATCGGCCGACCGCGGCGGCATCATCACCGATGTGGAACTCGCCAGCCGGCGCAGACCAGCGATTGGCGTGCGTTAAACTGGGAGAAAGGGAGAAACAACAATGTCGCGCGAACTGACAGTTAAACGGGTGATTCTCACCGGTGCCAGCGGAGGGATCGGTCGCGCCACGGCGGAAGCACTGGCGAAAGCCGGTGCGAAAGTGGTGCTCGCCTCGCGCGACGCGGACGCACTCCACAAACTGGCCGATGAACTTCGCCACGCCGGTGGTACGATTATAGTCGTTCCCACAGATGTAACGCTTCCGGAACAGCGGCAGCGGTTGATCGACGAAACCGTTCGCCAACTCGGCGGCATCGATCTACTAATCAACAACGCGGGAATTGGCAGTTGGGGCCACTTTTCCAGTTCCACGCCGGAGATTATGCGGCAAGTGATGGAAGTGAACTTTTTCGCACCAATCGAGCTCACTCGCCTGGCGATTCCACAGTTAATGAAGGGGAATCAGCCCGCGGTGGTGAACGTCACTTCCATGTGCGGTCGCAAGGGAATGCCCGCCTGGCCCGAATACTCGGCCAGCAAGTTCGCACTTGTGGGAATGTCCGAATCGTGGCGGGGCGAGTTTGCCCGCTTCGATGTCGATGTCATTACCATCGTTCCGGGAATGACCGATAGCGGCTTCAAAAACAACTGGTTAAGGGTTGACGGAAAGGCCGATTTGCGGTTTGAAGAAGGGATGACGCCGAGCGATGTTGCCGCGGGAATCGTGAAGGCGATTCAGAAGAACAGTCGCGAAGTCGTACTGGGAAGCGAGGCGCGACGTTTGATTCGGTTCAACCGCTACTTCCCGCGACTCACGAACTGGCTAATCGCTCGCAAGGTGAGAAAGCTCTATGGCAAGTGACACCCTCGTTGGTACGGAACGCCCGATTGCGACGCCGTCGTTTTCCGATGCCGGATTCAAAGCCCGGCTGCAGGAACTGCGGCAAACGGATAACACCACGAACTGGTTCTACATCGCCCGCACGTATCTGTATCTCGCACTGGTGCTCGGCGGAACCATTTGGTTCTTCGAAGCGCGGGAATCGTGGGGCCTTTCCTGGTGGTGGAACCTGCCGGTGGCGATGGTCGCCATCCTGCTGGTGGGTGCGGGTCAACACCAACTCAGCGCGCTGGCCCACGAAGGCTCGCACTACATTCTGTTCCGCAATCGGAAACTGAACGACGCAGCCGGCGATTTGCTCTGCATGTTCCCGCTGTTCGCCAGCATTTACCATTATCGCCTGCAACACCTGGCGCACCATCAGTTCGTGAACGACCCGGACCGCGACCCGGACGTTTCGCAGCTTCGCACGAGCGGGCACTGGCTCGGCTTCCCGCTCGTGAAACGCGAGTTTCTGCTCGCACTCGTCAAGCAACTCCGGCCACTGCGGCTCATGCGATTCATGCGTGTGCGGGCCAAATACAACTCCACGGGAACTGCTAATACTCCATACTTGCTCAAGGGCGTGAAGCCCTCGAAGAGTGCGGTTCGCGTGGGCGTGGTCGCTCTGCTGGGCGTAGCGGGTTCGCTCGTCGCACTGTTCTACCTTTCCAATGCGTGGTGGCCCGTGGTCGCAGTGCCCACCGCCATCTGGCTCGCCGCGTGCGTGGTGTTCGCGCGACTCTCCGACGACAAGTTTCACCGCAGCCGGTTGAACCCGGTGATCCACCCGCGTTACACCTCGATGCTGCGTGTGGGCACCATCACCGCAATGCTCACCTCCGCGACCGTTGCCACCAAAATCACCGGCAGCCCGTATGTGGGGTATTGGCTGTTGCTGTGGATCGTGCCACTGTTCACATCGTTCGCGTTCTTCATGATCTTGCGGCAACTGGTGCAGCACGGGAATGGCGGGCGCGGCTGGGTGAATAACACGCGAACCTTCCTCGTCGCACCAACGATCCGCTTCGCCATCTTCCCGATGGGCCAGGATTACCACTTGCCGCACCACATGTTTTGCACGGTGCCGCATTACCGGCTGCATAAGCTCCACTCGCTGTTGATGGAATACCCCGAGTATCGGGACGAGGGGCTTGTGGTGGTGGGATATTTCTCATCGCCGGAGAATCCGCAGGTGCATCCCACGGTTGTCGATGTGGTGGGGCCGGATTACGCACCCAAGACAAACGAGGTTCACATCGATAACGAAGTGATGGGCGAAGGCGATAAGAATTTCCAGGATCGCTCGTCTATTGAGCGCGAAGGCGAAGTCTCGCGCAGTGAAGCCGCCGCGTGACGATCGCCGCAATCGCGCCGCATGGTCACCCACGCGGTGCGATGTTTCACGACACAATTTGCTTGCGACGTTTGATGTAATCCCAGATCACATACCGATCAAGATCGCGGCCCGCGGTGAAGATGACGCGGCCTTTGGTCTGCTCCGCGATCTTGTAAGCGAACTGCACATCCTCATGCGACTGATTCCAGTTGCTTAACAAGAAGATGTTAATGGTGATCCCTTCGCGTGCGCAGAGCATCGCTTCGCGGAGCGTGGCTTCTTCGGTGCGTGGGTCGGGCGGGTATAGCATGAACAGCGTGCTCCCTTCGAAGTGCGCGGTGGGCAAGCCATCCGTAATGAGCACCACTTGCCGGTTCGGCGTGTCTTGCGTGGCGAGGTGTCGCCGGGCGGTTTGCAGTGCGTGTTGGATGTTCGTGAAGTGCTGCGGAATCCGCAACTCACTCACATCCGGGTTGCTCATGTCGGCCTTTAGCCGCACGACCGATTGAAAGATCGTGACCGGCTTGGGCATGAGGGTGGCGATTTCCGAAAGGTGGCGTGGCTTGGCGAACGTGTACATTTCCACGAACTGCAAGTAATCGCCGGGATATTCGGATCGAATCAGGCCATCGAGCGCCAGGCCCATGCGTTTCACGTTCACATACTGCCCGTCGTAGCGCATCGAGCCGCTCATGTCCAATAGCACGCAGGTCGCGGCCTTGGGTGTCACGCGCGTCTGATGAATGACGATATCTTCGGGCTTCATTCGCACGGGAAGCCCCGGCCCGCCGCGCAACAGTGCGTTGGTCATGCTGGCGGGAATGTCCATCTGCGCCACGCTATCGCCGAATTCGTACGACTTGGTTTTGGGCGATTCGACCGCACCTTCCCCGGTAACCGCGTCCGGGTGGCGACCGGTGCGAGAGGCTTGCAAGTCGCTGAATATCTTCGTGAGCACCTTGGACTGGAACAGGCGCAACGCTTTGGGCGTGAGGCGATACTTCCCCTTGCCATCGCCTTCGAGGCCCTGCCGCTCCGCCTCTTCACGCATGTAATCTTCGATCTGTTGCCGCAAGGCTTCGAGCCGTTCCATATCGCCCGGCTCAGCATACTTTTCCAGCTCTTCCATATCGATGATGGCGAGCTGCGCCGTCTTCTTCGCCTCCTCGATTTGCTTCAGGAGTCGATCGATTTCTTCGAGCTCCTCTTTCACTTCCAACGCTTTGGGCACGTCCATTTGTTCGCGGCCGGTAAACTCGTACTTCGCGGCGAGTTCATCGACCTGATACTTGTCGCCGAGGCGATCGACGAGGCCAACCAACCCACGGGGGAAGGCGTCCGATTCTTTGCCCGCACGGAAGTAAAGGTTCTCCAGATCCGCGAGTTGCTCTTCACGCACCGCTTTGTGGAACGCACCGGCGAGCTTGGTCGGCGGGTTCAGCTTGCGGGCAGAATCGCGGAAGGCATCGGCAGCGAGTTTGCGGGCGTGCTTGGTTTCGTAGGTCGCCAGGATCTTCCGCTTTCGTTCCTCGAGCATCTGCTTAATGGCATTCAGGCTTGGCCCCAACCCGGCAATCTGCGACGCATCCAGGCGAATGGCGTTGGCGAGTTGTTCATCGGTGAACTCATCGGTATCGCCATACGCCAGCAGGTGCTCCATCATGGGCGAAACCATGTCGGGCGGCGGAGCGGTTGGGCTGGGGAAATTGACCGGATCGTACTTCTGGTATGTGTGGACGATGCCGCCCGGCGTGTGTTGCTCTTCAAGGCGTTCTTGCTCGCTGAGATCATTCTCGTTCATGCAATCCTCGCTGTCGGGGCAACACATTGTAGGCGATGTCCGAACTGCCAGTCGCGATATTCATGTCACGTTGAATTGAATCAGGTTAACGGCATGCGGGCTGTTTTGGATGAGTTGCAATTCGGAAGCACGCAGCCGGTGATTGTTGCGAAGATCCAAATGACGAACCGACCGCAGCCCTTCCCATCTCGCGAGCAACTGGGCGGCTTGCGGCGTTAGCTGGCACCATTGAAGTTCCAGTTCCGTCAGATTGTTTAAATACTTGGAGCGAGTGATGTGCCTTATTCCCTCATCGGTTACGTCACCGCTCAAACACAGTGACCGCAGATTGGCGATATTGGGCAACGCCGCCAGTTCGGCAACCGAATTTGAATCGATCTCGCAATCAATAAGCCGCAACGCTTCCAGTGCCGTGATGTGAGGAGCCGTTGTCAGGACTCGAACCGCCGCGTTGCCAACCGGCATGGATTCGAGGCTTAATCTCCGCAGGCATGTGAGCTTCGGATTCTCCAGCAGTTTTCGTATCGACCGTTGACTGACACGCACGCCCCAGCGTGGAATCAGTGTCAGGCTTTGAAGCGTGGGAATGATGGGCGATCGGGCCAGTGTTTCCACCAGGGCGGATATCACGCCACGCATCGCTAGACGACTGAGGCCCTCGAACGAACGGTTCAACAGCATTTCGTACCAGACCTGCTCGATTTTAAGCTCTTCAAGCGCGCTGAACGAGCGAATCGTATCGCCATCCGCGGCCCAGCGTGGGCCGAGAATACTCAGCGACGACACGAAACCACGGGTGAACTGGCACCGCTCAGGGTTATCGATCACCACGCGCGGGTAACCGCGAAGCCACCGCTTGCGGTGTTCGGCGAGTAGCGATTCGGCCCGGTCTGCATCTGCGGGAACGCCGCGTGCGAGATCGCATTGCAAGCGAATAAACTCCGCACGCGGTTCATCGCCATTTTCCTGCAGCCAATCGGCGAAGACCAACCGCGGCGTGTCCTCTTCCTGTTCCGCGTTGATGGATGCGAGGAACGGCTCCCACCCCGGCGGATAAGGGCCGAGGTTCCCTTTCGGCTTGCGTGAACCCGGAGGCATGGCGTCGCTCGCAGGATGGTTCGGTGTCACTCCAGTGGTTGTGGATTATCGCGGATTAACCGCACGAGTTCGAGATATTTGCCCTGCACAAACGGATTGAGTTGCTCGGCGAATGCTTCGTCGAGATTCAACACACCAATGAGTTCCTGAACATCGACGATATCCTTGCCCCGCAGTAGGTTCGAGATTCCCGACGCCAGTTTGAGTTCAACGAGTTTGGGCAAAGTGAGAAACGATACCCCTGCCCCTTCGATTCGAACTCCTGCTGGGTCGGGAAACGCCACCGGTTTGGGCTTCCCGTCGCCCGGGTATTCTCCGGCGACCAGGAATTCCACTTTCACGCCCGTATCCGTGTCGCGAAGGTGTTTGCTTCCCGGAAAGGGTGGCAGATACCCAAGACCTTCGAGCTTCGCGTGGATGAGAGATAAGCCCTCTTTGGTAACAAGAATATCCACATCTTCTGTGAATCTGCGATACCCGTGGAAGAACATCGCCAAACCGCCAACCACGGCATACGGCACGCCAAGGTCTTCCAGACGCTTGGCCACACGCAACAGCGTTTTTTGAACGGCGCTTTCTTGATCGAAGTGCATGCTTCCCTCACGTAATGCCCAGAGGAAGTCGTTCTTCAAGCGCGTTTCATAGGGCACAACCGCGTCCATCGTATCACGTCTCGTAGGTAATGCGGCCATGACGGGTGCCGCGGCTGATGCGATCAGTGGCGTATAAACCCGCGAGCACGAACTCGGCACAGCTCGCGCGAACCGCGTCCGAATCGCCGGCGTTCACCTCGAACGCTTTCTCCCAGGCTTTGGGCACGCGCTTGAGTCTCTTCGCGTATTCCGCACTCGGAAGCATATCGCCGACTTCAATCTTCACGCCCTTGCCAAACACTTCGGCAATCTCTTCCAGCCCATGCTTATCGACGTATTCATCGAACACCACGCGAATCGCATCGGCGATGATGGATTCCAACACTTGCCGCTCGCTCATCTGGTGCGAACCCATCAGATCGAGTTCGAGTTTACCAAGCGACGAAGTGGGAAGGTGCCCGAGATCCGAGATTCGCGGCACTGCGGGTTTCTCGCCCAGTTTCACCCCGCGATGCTGGGCACTGGCGACCATCGTGCGGTAGTTGGCAATGCTCAGCCGCGCGCTCACGCCACTCGCGTGATCAACATACTTCGACTTTCGCGCGCTGACGCTAATCTGTTCAATAATCTCCTTCATGAAATACGGCACAAACACCGGGTATTCGCCGCCTGCGTCCAGTTCCGATTCCTGCTCCATAATCTCGATGCCCAGGCCGCGTTCTTGCGGGTAATGCGTTTGAATCAACGAACCGATGCGGTCCTTGAGTTGCGGAATCACCTTGCCCGAGCGGTTATACGTGCTGGGGTTGGCCGAGAAGAGCACCAACACATCGAGATCGAATTGAATCGGGTAGCCGCGAATCTGCACGTCGCGTTCTTCCAGAATGTTGAATAGCCCCACCTGAATGAGTTCATCCAGTTCCGGAATCTCATTCATGGCGAAGATGCCGCGATGCATGCGCGGAATTAGCCCGAAGTGCAACGCATCTTCTGCCGCCATGCTCGTGCCCATCGCAAGCTTCGCGGGATCGATTTCGCCAATCACATCGGCGAACTTGGTGCCCGGTGCAAGCCGCTCGGCGTAGCGTTCCTTGCGGTGCCACCACGCGATGGGCACCTGATCTTCCGGCGTATTGCGAACCAAATCCTTGGCGGCACGCGTAATAGGGTTGAACGGATCTTCGTGAATGGGCGAGCCGGGAATATCGAGATACGGGATGTATTCATCGAGAAAGCGAACCAGCGAACGCATGAGGCGGCTCTTGGCTTGCCCCTTCTCGCCGAGAAAGAGCATATCGTGCCCCGCCAGCACCGCGATGCTGATCTCGGGCACAACGGTGTTTTCGTAGCCCACGATGCCGGGGAACAGCGGTTCGCCGGTCTTCAGTGCGGCGAGGTAATTCTCGCGGAGTTCGTGCTTGACGGATTTCGGCTGCCAGCCGCTGTCGCGGAGTGCCTTCAGGTTGCTCGGCCGATCTATGGTCATGGGTGCCCTGAATGCTTGTGGTGAAGGTCCATTCGCATTCTAAGCGCGAGATCGCAAGCAATGGTCGGAGAATTGTCCGCGAGAATTCGCCCACCGCCAAAATCGCTTGTTTCGTGTGCTAAACCGCAACCGCACTGGCTATCTCTCGCGTCGCGAGAGTGGTAGTATTTCTAACATCTGCGTTCTTCGGATCACACCGCACAAATACCCATTATGGCAGGCCGCTCGATGACTCGCGAACGAACGAGAACCCGCCTTCTCTTGCGTGCAGTGCTGGTATGGCTTCTCACGCTCAGCTTTCCGGCGATGGGAGCGGCGCAGCAGGCTCCGCCGAAGATTACGACTCCGAAGCAGCACTTCGGGTTCAACATGGGCGACGATTACTGCCTGGCGAACTACCGGCAACTTGTCACCTATTGGACGAAGCTCGCGAAAGAGTCCGATCGCGTTGCGATCGGGGATATTGGCGAAACGGACGAAGGTCGGCCGCAATACATGGCCGTGGTGACTTCGCCGGCCAACCACAAACAACTGGCGCAACATCGGGAAACGTCTCGTCGCCTGGCGTGGGCCGAAGATGCAGAAGAAGCAACAGCACGCATGCTCGCGGCAACGGGCAAAGCGGTGGTTTGGATCGATGGCGGCTTGCACGCGAGCGAAACGCTCTGCGCGCAGGCGCTCATCGAAAGTGTGTACCAATTTGCTTCGGGCACCGACGCGGAAACGCTTCGCATTCTCAACGATGTGATCATTCTGTTCGTTCACGCCAACCCGGACGGAATGGATCTGGTGGCCGATTGGTACATGCGTGAGGAAGACCCGAAGAAGCGAACGCTCTCGGGCTTGCCCCGCTTGTATCAGAAGTACGCGGGGCACGATAACAACCGCGATTTCTATGCGAACGCACTCGCCGAGAGTCGCAACATGAACCGCGTGATGTATCGCGAGTGGCTCCCGCAAATCATGCTCAACCAGCACCAATCAGGGCCGCCGGGTTCCGTGTTGTTCTGCCCGCCGTTCCGCGACCCGTTTAACTACAACATCGATCCGCTCGTGATCAACGGCATCGATGCCGTGGGCGCTGCGATCATGCAGCGATTCCTCGCCGAGGGAAAGCCGGGAGCCACCACACGCTCGGGTGCGACTTACTCCACATGGTGGAACGGCGGCCTTCGCACCACGTGTTACTACCACAACATTATCGGCTTGCTGACAGAAACCGTTGGTTCGCCCACGCCGATGAAGATCCCGTATCGCCCCGAAAAGCAACTCCCGCGGGCCGATTACCTCGCACCCATCGAACCGCAAACCTGGCACTTCCGCCAATCGGTGGACTATTCCATTTCGTGCAACAAGGCGATTCTCGATTATGCTTCGCGCAATCGCGAACACTTGCTGATGAACATCTGGCGCATGGGTCGCTCTGCGATCGAGAAAGGGAATCGCGATAGCTGGACGATCACGCCCAAACGCGTTGAAGCCGCGAAGGCCGCCAAGGTGCAAGATGAGAAAGCATTCCAGACTTTCTTTCGCAATCCGGCGCACCGCGACCCGCGTGGTTATGTCATCTCTGCCGATCAACCGGATTTTCTGACCGCGATCAAGTTCCTGAACATCCTGCATGGCACCGGAGTAACGGTTCACCGGGCCAGGGCGGATTTCGCGGTTGATGGGAAGAAGTATCCGGCTGGCTCGTTCGTGGTGAAGGCCGCGCAACCGTTTCGCGCGCATGTGCTCGACATGTTCGAGCCACAAGATCACCCCAACGATCAGGCGTATCCCGGCGGCCCGCCCACCGCACCCTACGACATCGCCGGTTGGACACTCGCCTACCAGATGGGCGTGCAATTCGATCGCATTCTCGATGGGTTTAACGGCCCATTTGAAGCCATCACGGAACGTGTGACTCCCGAGCCGGCTCAAGTGATCGTGGCCCTAGGCACGACTGGCTTTCTGCTCGATCCACGAATTAACGATACCTTCCGGGCGGTGAACCGTTTACTGGCTGCGGGCGAATCAGTGTATCGGTTAACCGAGCCATTCAAGGCCGGTAGCAGAGTGTTCCCACCGGGATCGTTCTATGTCGTGTTCGGGGCGAATACGGTCGCGAACCTGGAGAAGCACGCGGGCGCATTGGGAATTCCAACCGTCGCCACGGTCACCAAACTCGGCCGCTCGGCGATTGCCGTGAAGCCGGTGCGTATCGCCCTCTGGGATCGCCCTGGCGGCTCGATGCCATCGGGGTGGACACGCTGGGTGCTGGATCGCTTCGAGTTCCCGTATACAGTGGTTCGCGCGAACGAATTGAGCCGCGAGGGACTGCGTGAACGCTTCGATGTCGTCATCCTGCCCGAAGGCGCGATCAGCGCCACCAGTGCCCCGACGCCGAAGAACCCGCCGGCTAAAGGTGGTGGAAAGAAACCCGCCGACCCGCCCGCATCAACCCGAACGATGGAAGCCAATCTCCGCACGTTCATGGAAGCCGGTGGCACGGTTCTCACGTTTGGCAGTTCCACATCGCTCGCTTCGCAATTGAAGCTCCCGGTCGAGAATCACCTCGTGGCACGCGATAGCAGCGGCAAGGATAAGCCACTGGGCCGCGAAACCTTTTACATTCCGGGTTCTGTGCTGCGCGTTACGCTCGATACGACTTCGCCACTGACATGGGGCCTTCCCGCGGAAGTGGATGTGATGTTCTCGGCCAGCCCCACGTTCCGCTTACCCAACGCCGCCACTGCCGCACGGCCACTGAATCCTGTGGGTTGGTTCGCAACGGCCAGCCCACTTCGCAGCGGGTGGGCGTGGGGCCAAGAACACTTGAAAGGCGGGGTGGCGATTACCGAAGCGACAATCGGTGCGGGGCATTTGGTGCTTTACGGCCCGCAGATTCTGTTCCGCTCGCAGCCGCACGGCGTGTACAAGTTGTTTTTCAACGGCATCTATCGCAACGCCGCGGGAAAGTAACAGTCAAAGATTTTTACTGTTATGAGCCGAATTGTACGAGACAATCCACTAACTCAGCCCATCAGAGGTGCGTGGTATGTCCCGGCGTGCGATCTCTGAGCAATACCGGCACTGGTTGCTTGCCGAACTCGAAGCGTGGCAAGCGTCGGGCATCGTGTCCCGAGACCAGACGCAGCAAATACTCGATCAGTACGAGTTGCCAGCGGAATCGGCGAACCGGCAGCGGTCGCGAACGTTGTTCGTGCTCATGGCCCTCGCGGGCGTGTTGGTCGGTTGCGCGGTGCTGCTTCTGATCGGCTACAACTGGAATCGCGTTCCTCCCTGGGTCAAGCTCGTCAACATCTTCGGGGCCATGCTGGGGACATACGGCCTCGCGTTCCACCTCCGCTACCAACGCGGAATGCACGTCGCTTCCGAGTTAGCCTTCTTCCTTGGCGCGATCTTCTACGGAGCCGGTATCTGGCTTGTGGCTCAGATTTTCCATTTGAATGCCCATTATCCCGATGGCATGTTGTGGTGGGCCATTGGGGTGCTTCCACTCGCGCTTTGCCTCCAAACTCAACTCCTCCATGCTCTGTTAGTCGTGCTTCTCGCGACATGGGCCGGGATGGAAATTCTGGGATTCAGCGACCTCGGCTGGTCCGTATTTCGCCGATGGGGCTTCGTGCCCAACGGCGCGTACTTGCTGCCTGTTCTCGCGCTACCCGGCATCATTTGGGCATACCGCAAGAACGCCCCCACAACGGCAGGGCTGTATGTTGCACTTCTGGGGTGGTGGATCGTCTTACAGCCCGTCGCGTGGCAACTCGATTGGGCACCAATTCACTTCATTGGTGCCGTTGGCGCACTCTTTTTGCTAGTCGGGGAATCGCACCGTGCGGGCAGCCCGTTCGCCATTCCCTATCGCGTGCTGGGCATGTTGCTGGTTGGCGGCACACTGATTCCATTGAGCTATTACGAATTGAACGAAGATCGTTTGGAATACAGCATGCCTCGCCACAATTTCTTTGAGTTGTGGGCGATCCTGTTACTGGCCGTTGCGACGATTGCGACAACGTGGTTCATTCGTCGCAAGCATGTCGCCCATTCGATGCCGGCGATGGAATACCTCCGGGATATTGTTCGCCGCCAATGGTTGCCACTCTCGCTCGTGCTTCTGATGTTCGGGCTAAGTGCATGGGATGCGTGCTTCCGGATGCTGGCACACAATTCGTATTCGAGCGCGGATTACGCTTATAGCGGTTACCGCCAATCGCTCGGTGAGGAATGGAAGTGGGCCGCGATCGTTCCCACTATTCTGGGTAATATCGCAATGCTCGGCGTAGGGTTGTGGCTAATTACCGTCGGGTTGCGTGAAGACCGGAGCCGGCCCTTCATTTTTGGTGTGCTCTACATCCTTCTGTGGACCCTGCTTCGCTACATCGATCTGTTTGGCGATTTCGGCGGCATGCTCGGTGCGGCCTTGATGTTCTTCCTGTGCGGGGCGACATTCTTTGGCATTGCAATGTATTGGCGTCAACGAAAAGAGGCTCGCCATGTCTGATTCCACCGCCATAATTGCCCATGCCGAAAGCCTGTTCGATCGCGGTATGAGCTGGATCAAAAGGCACGAGCGGATTGTGCTTCTCGCCACCGTGGCCTTTCAAATCCTTTTCTTGCTATCGCTCATTGGGCGAAGTGCGATGCCACTTTGGTTCGGCGATACCATCCTGGTGCGTGTGGTGCCGGTCGATCCGCGCGACATGTTCCGCGGCGACTATGTGATTCTCGCTTACGAATTCAACCGCCCCCAACAATCCATCGAAGGTCTGCCCAACCCTTCCTGGAACGATCGAGATACGCAGGTTGGCCAAACGGTCTACGTCACGTTGGTGCCAGAAGCGGATGGGCAACATTGGCGGCCTGCAAGCTATAGCATCCATCGACCAACCAGCGGGAAATACCTCACGGGTTCAATGAGCAGCAGAGGTAATCTGGAATTTGGTATCGAGCAGTACTTCGTTCAAGAAGGAACGGGGCACGACTACGAGGATGCGATCCGAACCCGAAAACTCTCTGCGGAACTCGCAGTAACGGCGGATGGCCAGGCTGCGATTCGTGGCTTGCGAATTGAGTAACTGGCCGCATCATGCCAATACCGCGGCAGTCTTGAGTGAATTGGTTGAAGCGATTGCAGCAGTTGCCGCGATGCTGCCGCTTTCGCGAGGTGTTCCAAGTAAGTGCCCTTCACCGCACATCCGGGATACGACGCAACATTCGTGGCCAATTAAAACCAAATACGCTTTCACGATCAAGTTTTGAGAGGCATTGTCTCCATCAGGGAACCACCCTGGGGCGATTCGATGTTCCTCCAACTCACGCGAACGACGCAATACGCAGTCTTCCTCTGCGTGGCCATCGTGCTGAGTGGCGGCTGCCGGCACCGGCAAACCACAAACTGCCCATCGCCCGCGGAATCCGGGTTGAACACCCGGGATCTGATTGATCCCATTGCTCAACCCGATTTGGAACAACTCATCGGCGTGGACCGCTTTACCAACGCATCCGAGAAACTCGGCGAACGGATTCGCGCAGAGTTGCTGAAAGATGCTCCGCCAGGGCGGCCGGAGCGGAATGTGTTGTGCCTCTCGGGCGGCGGATCGTACGGGGCGTTCTCCGCCGGGGTGCTTGTCGGGTGGACGGCACGAGGCAACCGGCCCTGCTTCGATGTGGTAACCGGAATTAGCACCGGTGCGTTGATCGCACCGTTCGCGTTCGTTGGCCCGCAATATGATGCGGCCCTGGAAAAGTTCTACACCACCATTACCAACGATCAGGTCTATACCAAACGAGTGGTTCGCGGTGCGCTCGGTGCGGAGTCTTTCACCGATACGGCTCCACTGCGACGGTTGATATCCGACACAATAACGTGCGAGATGATTAACGATGTGGCGGCCGCGCATCGGGCGGGACGCAGGTTGGTTATCGGCACCACGGAAGAAAGTGGGAAGCGGCCGATCTTCTGGGATGTCGGTGCCATCGCCAGCCGCAACGGGCCAGGCGATCGCGAACTCATCGTGGAAGTGTTGCTGGGGTCGGCATCCATTCCTGGAGCATTTCCGTCATCAAAAATCGATGTGTGTGTGAATGGCGAGTGCATGACCGAACGCCATGTGGATGGCGGTGTGTCGCAGGCGTTGTTCTTCTATCCTCCGTATGTCCCCATCGAGCAGAGAACGCCGCAGACGCTGAATCTGGTTGGCACCAATGTTTACGTGATCCTGGCTGGCAAACTGTACGCGGATGCCGAGGTGATTAAACCCACGGCGTTCTCGCAGGCGGGCACAGCGATCACGGGGCTTCTGTATGCTCAGACACGCGGCGACATCCAACGGCTCTGGACATACTCGCTGGTCAAGGGAATGACTTTCCAGTTCACCGCAATTCCGCCTGAGTTTGCCAATCTCGGATCGAGCGGCGAATTTGACCCGATCGTGATGAGAGGATTGTTCGACGAGGGGTTGCGGGTAATCTGTTCACCCAAACCGTGGCGAACCACTGCGCCCGTTACGGACGTTTCGCAGGGTGAAGTTCCCTTGCTGCGTCAGGGGCGGAACCTGGTTTTCGAACCACGCGGCCCGCAACTCCCCATTTCTGGTCCGAGAGGGCAGAAAGTTCCGCCACGGTATCCCGAAAACTGCCTCGGCAACCCCGTGCCAGTTCCGTTCCAACAATGAGGGGTTTCTGCCGCTGGTGTTTACGCTTTAGCCCAGCAAGGGCTTGATGGGCGTTCCGGTGCTGCGGCGAATCGTGCGGCCGATTGGCCCGCGAAGTGTTCGCTCCGGGTCGATCCTCACTGCCTGCATCACAGTTGCGTGCAGGTCCGCGACTTGGATCGGCTCTTTCGGCTCTTTCCCGCCCTCGGGGTCGCTTTCGCCGATAATTGTGCCGCCGCGAATGCCCCCGCCCGCCAGTGCTGCCGTGAAGTTATGCGGCCAGTGGTCGCGGCCTCCGAGCGGATTCACACGCGGGGTGCGGCCGAACTCGCCCATGCACAGCACAAGCGTATCTTTCAAAGTGTCGCGGCGTTTCAGATCGCGAATGAGTGCGGCAAATGCGGGGTCGAGAATCGCGACGCGGCCGGCCGTGAGGTCGTGGTTCTTGGCGTGCGTGTCCCAGCCATCGAGTGTCACTTCCACGCAGCGCACGCCCACTTCGATCAAGCGCCGAGCCGCGAGGCAACCACGCCCAAACGGCGTATCACCGTATTCCTTGCGAACAGCCTCGGATTCCTGCGACACATCGAAGGCCTTGAGCTGTTCGGAACTCATCATCTTGCTCGCGCGATTCATGGTGTCGCGGTGGCCAGTCTCGGCGACTTGCCGACTCCGCCCGCGGGCGAATGCTTCCTCCACCACATCCAGATCCTTCATACGCTGCTCGAAGCGATCACGCGGCACGCGGGGCGTCACGTCTGGGACGCCATCCACGGGATCGTAGATCTTGAAGGCATCGTACTGCGCACCCAGAATGCCGCCACGCGCCGGCCATTGCCCGGGCAGAATGGAAACGTGCCGCGGAATCTCAACGCCCTCCGCCGCGAGATCGTGGCACACGATGGCACCCAGAGAAGGGAAGTTCACGGTGGGGTCGGGCCGGTTGCCGGTCTTGAGTGTGTAGGTGCCGCGTTCGTGGTCGCCCTCTTTGCTCGTGAGCGATCGAACTAGCGCAATGTGCGGCATCTGGTCGGCCAGTTGCTCGAAGCCTTGCCCCAGTTGCACGCCCTTCACGGCGGTGTCGCGGGCCACGGAACCGGCGGCGATATTCGTGCCCGGCTTCGGGTCGAAGGTTTCGAGTTGGCTCGGGCCACCCGCCAGCCAAAGCACGATCACGGACTTCGCCGGTGCGCGATTCGCCTCGGCTGCGCGTGCCAGTACGCTGCTCAGCGGCGTAAGCCAGCCCAGACCGGTGGACAACAAGAACTGTCGGCGGTGAAAGCGATTCATGGGAACGTGCAGTGGCATCGGATAACCGCCAGGTTGAAGCAACGGACCCGCCATATGGGTAACCATACCTCGCCCGATGCGAGCAGGTTTCTCTTGAACAACACGAATGCGAGAAATCGATTTCAGTGTGCGTCGTTACCGATCTGTTGCGCCCTGAGAATATGATGCGACTATAGTATCGAGCATCAATCGCCCTCCTCTGGTATCAGAAGGTGAACCATGCTCCGCCTTTCCCTCGGCGTGGTGGCTCTTGTCATGTTCGCAACTCCCACACTTGCCGCTGAACCGGCCGCGCCAATCAGTGCTCTCGCCAGAATGCCCGTTAAAGAGGTGACCGTCTTCAAAGATGGCCACGCTTATGTGGTGCACGAAGGAACGATGCCAACCCAGAATGGCAATGTCGTGCTCGATCTCCTTCCCACACCCGTTCTCGGCACATTCTGGCCCTACTCGCTCGATAAGAACGCGACGCTTCACTCTGTGACGGCCGGGCAGCGGCGTGTCAAGATCGACCAAACAGCCATGTCGATTCGCGAATTGATCGAGGCGAACATCGGGGCCGAAGTGGTGATTACGGAGGGGCACAAGCCCGCGTATCAGGCCACAATCGTCAAACTGCTGACGCGGTCGGCCGAAGAACTCGCCGCCACGCTGCCGCCGGGAAGCGGAGAACGCCTGCCCATCAAGAGCAATGTCTTGTTGCTCAAGACAATCGAAGGCACGCGAGCGATTGCGATCGAACAGATCAGCGATATCAAGTTCGTGGGCAAGTATGAGACGAAGCTGGCCCAGGAAGAGCTTCGCAATCTGCTGACCATGAAACTCGATTGGGGCGCGAACCCCGTCGCGAAGTCCGCCGACGTGGGCATGGCCTACGTTCAAAAGGGGATTCGCTGGATTCCAAACTACCGCATCGAACTCGATGGCATGGGGAAGGCTGTGGTGAAACTCCAGGCCACCATCCTCAACGAACTCACAGACTTGAACAACGCGACGATGAACCTCGTGGTCGGCGTGCCATCGTTCTACTTCAAGGAAACGACCGACCCCATCGCCCTGAGCCAGGCGGTCGCGCAGTTGTCGCCCTACTTCCAGACCGATGCTTCCACGCAGTATGCCATGAGCAACGCGATGATGACGCAAGTCGCACGCGGGGGCGAGGTGCGTGTTCGGCCCGGTGCGGGTGGCGGTGGCGGCGGTGCGGTTCCCGATCTGGGGCCAGAGATTGGCGGCGCGACACAGAGCGAAGATCTTTTCGTGTTCACGGTCAAGAACGTGACGCTCGCGAAGGGGCAGCGAATGGTCATCCCCGTGTCGCAATACTCGCTGGAATACAAGGACATCTACACCCTCGATGTTCCCTTCACTCCGCCCACCGAGTTACGTACGCAAGTCAACGAACAACAAGCCGAGTTGATTCGCCTCATGCTGGCCCCGAAGGTGCTGCACAAGATTCGCCTGTTTAACGGCAACTCCCAGCCGCTCACCACCGCCCCGGCGTTGTTGCTGAAAGATGGACGAGTTCTTTCGCAAGGAATGATGACGTACACCTCGAAGGGCGGGGCCGTGGACATCACGCTCACCACCGCCGTGGATGTGCGTGTGAAGAAGACCGACAAGGAAGCGAAACGCACGCCCAACGCGGTCACATTCGACGGACACGCCTTCTGGCGGGTCGATGTCAGCAGCACTTTGGAACTCACCAACCAGAGCGGCAAACCGATCGAGATTGAAGTCACGCGATTCGTGCTGGGGAATGTGGGTGAGGCCGATCAGGGTGCAACTGCCGAGATGGTGAACCTGCTGGAAGATGATGCTGCGGTATCGTACGCTCGCCCGCCGTGGTGGGGTTACTACGCTTGGCCCAACTGGTGGGGGCGACTCAACGGCATCGGCCGCGTAACGTGGTCTCCCAAACTGGAACCCGGCAAGAGCGCGAAGCTGTCGTACTCCTGGTACTACTACTGGCGCTAACTAATGCGACGTGCGGATGAGTGACATTCAGCAACGACCGACGGCGGGTGGTCGAACGCAGTTTCGGCTGGCTCGGGCGATTCCGCCGTCTGGACCGCGACTACGAACGACTCACCGATACTCTCGCTGGCTGGCACGGGCTCGCTTTCCTCGGGCTGCTCCTAAAACAAGCAGACTTCCAAAGTGCATAACAGGCTCTAACGGCCCTTGGCCGACTTTGTCATGACAAGCAATTTTATCGATCAGACAATCGAGAAGTACGACTGGAGCAGGTTGTTCACTTCCACGGGTGACGCTTGCGCGATCCCCGAGCGACTTCGCGGCCTGATCTCTGCTGCCACTGAGCCAGAGGCACTGCACTGGTACAACCTTCTCGAAGACTACATTGTAGTTCAGGAGGGAGTTTATGAGTCTGCCTTGCCCAGTATTGATGTGCTACTTGCGGCTATAAATAACTGCCAGATTACTAATATAGCAATTGTCTATATATACGATTTAATCTATCAAGTAATACATGGCGTGACAGCTCTCGACGCCATCCGCCGCGGCAATAGCGGCGAATCCGACGCATGCAAAGCACTGGTGTTGCCGCACTTGACATTGCTTCAAAGCAAATGTGTTCCTGAGGCGGAGGAGATACTTGGATTGATCATGAACGAGTTCTAGGCACTGGGCCAAGGATGGTTGTTACTTCTTGACGAGCCGGAAGCGTCAGCGACGGGTCCAGCAACAACCGTCGCTGACGCTTCCGGCTCGTCAGAACACGACACACAACCCTGGCCGAAGGTAATTAATGACAGTGGCGTAGCGTATGATCAAAAACCAACAGGAGGGGCAAAATGTCGCAGATGGGCAAACGCAGAAATAATGGATTGTCTAACCCGCAGCAAGTCCTGAACAAAGCACGAGAACTCTACAGCCAGGGGAGATACGGGGAAGCGTTAGAATGTCATCTCTGGTTTCACCATAATGCGATAGAGCATCAACCCTCTCTATCCGCTGTACGCCTGTCATTTGCGCTCTTAGCGTGGGCTGAGTTGGCTAGCGTTTTCCCCCCAGCGAAGGAGGCACTCATAGAGATTCGAGATCAGATTACTCAGTTGTTGGCAGTTCACCCGTCGTTTGCGATGTTTCAGGAAGTGGCAGCGTTGAACGAAGTTCTCCAGGAGGAGGCAAAAACCGGAATCGCCTTCCTTGCTTTACAACACACCCATCCGCAGATTGCTCGTTACTGCTATGACATCGCTGAAAAGGGTTTGTTATCTTGCCAAGCAGTTGAGGTATGCAGTTCATACATTCCTGACTCGCTGGCTCGGTTCACCACAATACGATCCAATCGCCGCCTCATGCTAAGCTACAATCCTGACGAAGGGGAACAGGAGGTCGCCTACCGAGATGTGGTGGAAACACGGTATGCCGAGGATGCGGTCCGGCTTATCAATATTCTGCTGTTTAATGGCCGATCCGCGGATGCTGAACAAATCAAAGAACTTGCCATATTTGAAACTCCCAGCAAGAACGCAAGAGAAATTATCTCCAGTGCCTCAGGCAAGCACACTCTCGACGGTCGTCTTGAGCATTTTGGGGGCTAGCGTTCAACTGCGCAGCAGATAGAACCGGCGCAAGGCGGATTATCACCACAAGTTCGGAGCAACCTCCTCTTATTCTTCCATTCTTCACGCCACCCACCTAATACGAATGGGCAGTGCCCTCCGCGTATTCCGAGATGGCGGGCGAGGCGAATCATTCGCGGTTGCTGCTCGTTGCAGCCGTCCGGCTACGGGGATATTACGACGGCGTAGTAATCTTGGTCCCCCTAGCACTCGTATTTCTCGTGCTCAGGATTACTTCCACAACAATTTGAGTCGATCGTACAAATGACTAGCCTTTTGAATAGCCGATTAGGGAAGACCATTGCAGTGGTAATGATTGTGATGCTAACTTGCATCAGTGTAAATCACTTCGGATACTATGATGGCGTAATGATTTTGCTACCTATATCACTAATATGTATTTTATATGGCCTCATCTATCAAAACGCTTTTTGTTGCTGGTTCGCGTTGTATCTTATCATCGCGAACATCATTCTGAGTCTTATCTCAATTCCTCAACCTCCTCCTGGTAAAGTACCACCTGTTTGAACCAACGAGACGCTATCCGGATCGTGCATAGAACCGTCTGGTGTCGGCAACGGAACGCAACGGCACGGTGCATGAGTTGGGCTACGATGCGATGGGGCAAGTGGTGGCATTCGCTCTCGATTTCCCTTGATTCCGACGCGATTCTCTCGTTTTTCAGTGTCACGATAGCCACGAGAACTCGGTGCTGTTGAAGAGTGTCCAGTACAAATCGGCGAGAATGCGGCTCCGTTCGTTGCTCGGCACGCCGGCGAGTTTGGCCGTGAAGTATTCCCACTCTTTGGCGGTCGGGCGGCGGGTTAGCACACACAGATAGGCCGTTTCCACGGCGGCCCGGTCGCTGGGCGCGAACAGTGCGATCTGAGCCGATCCGTTCAGTAACTCCGCCTGCAACTTCCCGTTCACCAACTCGCCGTTCATCATCAGCAATCGCTGCGGGATGGTGCCGTGAGCCTTCGCGAACTCGTCGTCGTCCGCGTCGCCATAACGCATCACGAAATCGCGTTCGTTGAAGTACCGCGTAATCCGCACGAACACCTGCGAGTTCTGGTCGATCGTTCGGACCGATGCCGCCTGAACCACGCTCCCAATTACCTGTTCAGGCCGCAAACGCGAGAGCGGGAAGACCGCCCAGTGTTGTTCGTGTGCGTCGGTGATTTCCGACTCGGATGCACTATCAAGTTGGAAAGCCTCCGTGGATGCGATGAGCAGAATCAGGCGATGCAAGTCGTGGTTGTGGGCCGCGAAGTCCGCAGCAAGAATGTCCAACGCCGCAGGGCCGCGTTCGTCGAGCGAGGGCGATTCAATTCTCTGGAGGAGTGGCCGCCCGAACATCATCGCCCAGACGCGGTTCACGGTGGCCCGGGCGAAGTGCCGGTTCTGCGGGTCTGTCACCCACGCCGCCAGTTGCTCACGCCGCGTGCCGTTAGCGGGAAGCAACTCCGCCAGGAATGGCACCGCCGGGTCCATCGGGTGTTGCTCGCCGGTCACGCGGTCTTCGAACTCGTATTCGCCGGTGCCGTCCGACACATGCGTGACAACGTGGCGAGTCTGGCCGAAGAACGCGGCGAGCGATTGAAAGTCGGTCTGCTTCCAGGTGGCTAGCTCGTTCCCCTCGTCGTCGTATTGCGGTTCGCCGGGGTCGTAGAAATTGTGGCATTGCGCGCAATCCATGCGTAAGCCCAGGAACGCACGCGACACCCGAATGGCGAGTTTCTCCGCGTTGGGCTTTTCTTTCACATCGTCGAAGCCCGCGGCGATGAAGTTCACGGCTGGCGTATCGGTGTTCAGCCCGCGGGCCGAAATCATCTCGCGCACCATCTCGCCATACGGGCGATTCTGGTGGAACTGCTCGGCGAGCCACGCGCGATACCGGCGTTTGCGATAGATGAGCAGCGGGCCATCTTCGGTGCCCACATACACGCGGGCCATGCGATCGGCGAAGTAATCGGCGAAGCGGCGATCGCGCAACAGATGGTTGGTCCATCCCACGATCCGCACGCCATCGGGTTGCTTCTCGAACTGGCGAATCTCTTCCAGGCTCGGCACGCTTCCGGTGAGGGCCAGCGACAGCCGCCGGGCAATGGCGAGTTCCGAAGCGCGGGCCACCGGTTCAACGCCCTGCACTTCCCACGCCTGGCGAAAAGCATCGTTCACCTGATGCACCGCGGCCTGGAATTCATCCGCATCGGCAAGCCCGCGATCGAAGTGGATTGTTCGCGTTTCGGTGTTCTGCGGAAAGAGCGTCGCACGAAGGCCCAGAACCCCAACAGCCGCGACGACGATCAACAAAAGATTCCGACCTAGCATGGCGGCATTCCGGTGATGTGGCATTCCGGTAACAATGCGGTATCAGGAGTTACCTTGCAAACCCGATGAGCGTTTCAACGAAACCGGATTCGGCCCAACAGAGTATATCTCTCGAACTTCTCCTTTGCTGACAAAATGCATGTCAATAGCCACTGCGATACCGGAAGCCGAAACTGCCTGGGAAGATCTCGGACCGGTGGCCGCACCGCATGGCCGCCTGCGTCGCGGATTCGCAGGGCTGCAATCGGCGATCGGCTGGCTGTTCGGGTTCGCCGCACTTCTCGTTGGGCTGGCCATTCTCGCATCGGTGCCGTTCGGCGGCTTCCTGGCTCTGGGCTTTCTACTCGAAGTCAGCGGCCGCGTGTCGCGCAGTGGGCGACTGCGCGATGGCTTCTTTGGCATGCGAACCGCCGCGAAGTTCGGGGGCGTGGCTCTGGGCTGCGTGCTTCTGTGGCTGCCACTTTATGGCATGTCGATTCTTGTCGAGAACGCGAAGATCATCGACGAGGCGGGGCCACTTGCCATGCGTTGGGAATGGTGCCTCACCGCACTGGCGACCTTCTATGCGTTGCATGTGACGGCCGCACTATTGCGAGGCGCAAGGCTCCGCGATTTCCTTCGCCCGCTGAATGTGGTCTGGCTTGTGCGGAGAGTTCGTCGTGGCGGCGCTTATCAGGAAGCCCGCGATGGCCTCTGGGATTTCGTGACGCGATTGCGCCTGCCATACTTCTTCTGGCTCGGTGTTCGCGGATTCCTTGGGGCGTTTCTCTGGCTCATGCTTCCGTTAGCATTGCTTGGCTTCGGGCACAAGAACCCCGCAGTGGGAATCTTGGGTTGCGTGCTGTTGGGCGTGGTGGTGATGCATCTCCCGTTCCTGCAGGCTCGCTTTGCCCGCGACAACCGCCTGCGGGCGTATCGCGAGTTGCGCCCGGTTCGCCACGAATATCGCCGGGCACCAATCGCGTTCACAATCGCTCTGTTTGCGTTGTTGCTTTCTGCAGTGCCACTTTACCTGTTGAAGATCGAAGCGATCCCGCGCGACTTGGTATTCTTGGAAGGGCTAGTCTTCCTGGCGTTCATGTTCCCCGCTCGCCTGATTGTAGGCTGGGCGTATTCTCGCCCCGCTCGCCGCGAAGCCCCTCGCCACTGGCTATTCCGCTGGAGTTGTCGCTTCCTTTTCCCACCGATTGCGCTGGCGTATGTGCTCGTGGTATTCGCATCGCAACACATCGGCTGGCACGGCATCTCGAGCTTGTATGAACAGCACGCCTTCTTGCTGCCGGTTCCGTTCGTGAGTTGGGGCGAATGAACCCGCTTTCGTGAGTCCGCAGTTGTAGCGCAAAATGCGGTGCAGTCAGAACCGGCGTGAAGTGTCAAGAAACGACACAGACGCCGGAGAGCCTGGAAATTCAAGGCTCCCGGCGTCTTGCGTCATCTGCGGACATTAACTGTCCAGATGTTCATGTGGCCAAGGTGGGACTCGAACCCACCCCTACCGACCGCAAGAATTGCCAACAAAACGCACGTTTTTCAAATCTTGGTGGTGCAGAATCCGGTGCAGTAACGATTGCATCTTCTGTAACTGCTCCGCTCGGCCCCACAAACTCCCTTTCTACTGCTCAGAGTCCTCTGGTCTACGCACTACTTGCACTGGCGGCGCAGTTAACACCCTCAGACCGAGAGGCACTCGCCCAGTTGCTACTCACAGAACTCGACCCCAACCACACGGAGTGATGAATCCTCATTAAGCGGGGCATCCGTCGCATTTGTAGTACACGGGAGAACGGAAAATGGGCTGGGAATTACGACACGGCAACCGGTGGTATCTGTACCGCAATCGCCGCGTGAACGGGAAGCCATACAAGGAATACCTTGCTGCTCAATGCGACCGGTTCGGACCCGGTTTCGGTGAACTCATGGCTCATGATCTCCACCGGCTGCAACGACGGCAGGCCAAGGTTCGCCGACTCGAACGCAAGATTCGGATGATCTTTCGCCAGCACATCGACGAGTTGCTCACCTCCACCCAGGGTGCAAACTCGGAGCTTCGGACGGCATCGGACGCGGTGATGACCGCATTGGGATTCCACAAACACCACCGCGGAGAATGGCGTATGAGACGCGATTTGGCCTCGCTCAAAGAGGCGATCAGCAAACTGGAAACGCAGGCGGCCAGCTCAAAGCCGCTCATCAACTACACCGCCCCGGCCGACGACGCCGAAGCCGTGGAGGTGTTCGCCAAGGCCCGTGCTGGTGACGCCAGCGCACAGGCTCGACTACGCCAACTGATCCGCGAGCGGGATTGGGTGAACTGGCTCGGCGATCTCGGACGCCAAGCCACACGGGAACTGATCCACAAAGCGGCGGCTGGGGATCGAGTCTGGAAGGCCGGCATCACGGAGAAAGCCAACACGCTCCGCGACGAATTGCTGGGTGAGAAACCTTCCGTGCTGGAGAAGCTGTTGGTGCGTCGCGTGGTCAACGGGTGGATCGCGGTTCACGCTCTGGAACTGGAACTCACGCTTCGCCCGCCCGTGAATGCTCGGGATCGTGCCCACCTCGACGCGGCGTTGACTCGTGCCCAGAAGCGATTCACCGAGGCGTTGCGGGAACTGGCTCGGGTTCGTCGGCTGCAAGCACCGAGGATTCTTGCTCAACTCAACCTCGCCACGACTCAGACCGTGGTGAACGGCAGCGAAAGCGGGGCAACCGCAAAGGTGTAACACAATAGGATTTCGGAACGGACCCGCTCATCGATGATGGGATATGTTCCTTGAGATACTTCGGTACGCAACGAAGCAGTTCGTGACATGTCAGAGGTTCAGCGCAGTTATGCCCTTGACGATTAGTTGAGGCGCGAAAGTGCCGTTGCGATCGCGGGGGTGCGGTTGAAGTTAGTCACTATCACCGTAGCCCAGGTCCTGATTGGCTGTGAATCACTGCATACTTGCCGCTTACTGTATCAGTGCTGTCTATTTCATCCCTTTCTCGTGGAACGATTCAACCCAATATGTGATAGCAGTGAGAGGTTCGAATAGCCCTATTCTTTGTTGCTTACAGTGAGCCCCCGCCAGCAGAGGAGCAGTTTACGCGGTTCGGCTGTCCGGTAGTTCGGTAAGGTTTCTTCGTGCATGTAGACGAGTTCGAGTCGGGTCAACTGCTGGTCCGGCGGATGACTCCGGTTCCAGTCCAACCAGAGATAGTTGACCAGATTCACGCGGTTGTCACCCTGGCCCGGGCGGCAGAGGTTCATCATGAACTTCCGCCAACGCTCGTTCCGATACAGCCTCGATACCAGTTCCGGCTTGTCCCATGAAGCAGGCGTGCCGCCTCGCAGGAGGTCTACTTCCTTGCCGTTTTGTAGCGTACCTGCTGCAATGTACCAGCCATCGTCCGTGGACGGGCGAGGGGCGAACATGGTCCAGTATTGATCCACACCAAACACAAACCCCACCCGGTTCCATTCAGGGGGAAGGAGCCGACCGAATCGCTCGGAATCGACCGTGCGGAGGTTCCACAAGAACACGTAAATCAGGAAGAACGCGGCGAGGAGATTCAAGCCGAAGGACCGATATTCCAGCTCACGCGGTGCCCCAGCAGGGCTTCGAGCCCCCCCGATCCGGTCCCAGAAGAGCTTGGGGAGCAAGGCAACCCAAGCGGCCGCGCAGACATAGGGGAAGGGACCCAGACGCAGACACAGGTTGAGCCCGACAAGGTGGAAAGCCAGGAAACTCACCACCACCCCGAGCCGAACCTGCTCCCTCCACCGGGGGAAGAAAAGCAGGGCAGGCCCCAAGATTTCCAGGGCCAACGTCGCGAAGGTGAGGAACCGCATCAGATCCGGGTAGTTGAGTAGCACCTTCCCAGCAGGCGTGACCAGTTGATCGAGGTTCAACGCATAGTAGACGGCAGTGCCCTCGCTACGCCAGCACGGGTCCGTCTTTAGGGCGGCGGAGAACCAGTAAACGAAACAGATCTGCAGGATAAGCGCCGCACTCGCGACGGAACAGACCTTATTCGGAAGCGGATGTGAGATCCGGAGACTGTCGAGAGAGTAACGGGCAACAAGTGGTAGGAGCATTCCCCAGAAGAGCAGCAAACGGAAGAAGGAGTCCCCGCCCTGCAAGATAAGGGGATTGCGTAAATGCAAAGATAGGAGGAGGTAACAACATGCGAACGTGGCCAGACGCGTGTAAAACCCGACCAAAAGTGCAACGGCAAACAGCCCGTGGCAGAGAAACAGGATCGTTTGAAACGCTGGCAAATCGCTCAGGCAATGAATTGATCCTGTTGACCACACGTTTGATGTGACGCGAGGCGCGATCCCCGCATCTGAGTAATGGGCTTCGAGGTCTGTGTACCGGATACTCAGGTCTACCAGTAAAATCACCGCCAAGGCCATGCGGAAGAGGGCCAATGAGCGGAGATCCAGAATAAAAAACCCCTCGAGCCATTTTCGGAATGACGGGTTGTCACCGCGAGTATCCGACGACAAAGGAGCTTCCCCAGATGGCGGCACAGGTGGCCCGACTGACTCGGTCATCGGAGTGGAGGTAGCCATGCCAGCGGGTTACGAAAGGGTGTTTAGGTGAATGAATCGGGCGACGCACACCGCACCAGCAGCCGCCACAAGTGTAGAACAAGGGACGGAATGCTGGGGCGGTAATCCGGAGTAGGCAAAATCGTCTGCCAAACCTACGGAATTCTGGAACCGGTAGGAGCCTTCTCCCACCGAGGAACATCGCAGAAAGGAGCGTGTCAATAGGCTGCACTTCGCGGACTAAATGTGCCAGCTGCCCCAATCGCCTTCCACATGAAAGAAGATGGGAATGGGGGCTGGCCCACTGAACTCTCAGGTAGACGTCAAACCAAGTCTTGCTTTCCGACTGCTACACACGGCTAGTGTCAGCCCGAACAGCCCCCACAACGCCACGGTTGCTGGCTCCGGAACTACTGCCCCATTGCCCGGCGTGCCGGTGGCAGTGCCGTTCGTGGCAGTGCCGGTGGCAGTGCTGGTGGCAGTAGTGGTCGCCGTAGCTGTGCTCGTCGAAGTGACGGTCGATGTGCTCGTCGAGGTGGCAGTCGATGTGCTGGTGGCCGTCGACGTGCTAGTAGCTGTCGATGTGCTGGTGGCCGTCGATGTATCCGCGGCAAAACACGTCGCGCACGAGATGGTGTTGGTATCCAGCGTTACAGAACCATTTTGCGCTAGAGCTCTACCATTAAAAATGTTTGCCCCTGTATTCAGGGTGATGCTTGTAAGCGCGAGAATATTTCCTTCAAAATCCGTATCAGTACCGAGAGTCGCGGAACTGCCGATCTGCCAAAAGACGTTGCAACCATCAGCGCTACCTATCAGATCAATTAATGAACTGCTTGCCGTCGTGAGCGCGCTTCCGATCTGGAAAACGAATTCCGCGTTGGGGTCGCCCAGAGCATCGAGCGTCAGTGTTCCCGTCAACTGAGCCGACGAGTTGAAAGTATATACGCCCGGTGTAAGTGTCAGCCCACCCAAGTCCTGACCTGTCAAATTCGAATTTGACGCTAAACCTGCAGCCACGTTGTACGCGGTGGTCAGGTCGCTCTGAGCCTGCAACGCAACCGCATTCGCGATGTGTATTGTTCCAGTGACGGTCCCCGGAGGAAAGCCCGTGACCGAGGTACCTGGACTAACACCCAGATCGCCCGTGATGACGGACGGGCCAGTGTTGGTCACCGACTGACCACCCAAAACCGCGAAGCTCTTAGTTCGACTGATGCCGATTTTCGGGTGTCAGAATCGCTCGGTTTCCAAGCGATTCCGCTGGGGTGGCGGAGTTTTTTGGACACCCCACCCTCCCGCCCGGAGATCGCAATGTTGCGAAATCCCCTTGTTTTCGCA
>JBGSLF010000161.1:0-3037 GCA_041740855.1 Gemmata sp. | reverse complement strand
TGCTGGGGTAGAAATCCTAAAAAGTGATCGGCACAACGAAATAAACGGCTTGAATTGCGAGAAGGCTGGGGTAACGCGATTTTGCGACTGGCAGCAGCACCTACGATTCCCGCCAAGGGCGAAACGCGCAAGAACCTCCGCGAAACACAACAGTGGTTGCAAGTTGTCGAGTCATATGTGATAATTCACAACATGCCGATCACGAACCCGATATCCGAAGTGCTGCGGCAAACCATCCTCGACAGTGGGTTGCCGCTACTGAAGATCGAACAAGATACCGGGGTACAGCGGGCGAGTCTTTCCAGGTTCGTCCGGGGGATGAACTCCCTGCGGCTCGACGTTGCCGACAAATTGGCAACGTACTTCGGGCTGACGCTGACGCCAACTGTCAAGACACCGACCACGAAGAACCGGAAAGGGTAACCGATGGGCAGCGTGTTCAAGAAGACATTCACCAAACCGGTTCCGGCTGATGCGGAGGTTGTGGAGAAAAAAGGCCAGCGGCTTGCCCGTTGGCGAGTTAAAGGCAAACTCCACCAAGCCCCAATCACGAAAGGTGAGAGTGGGACCGATCGATTGTTGATCGAAGGGCGGACGTTCTACGGCAAATATCGGAATCACGCGGGGGTTGTGGTCGTTCGTCCGACTGGGTGCAAGGACGAACAAGCCGCTCGACAGTTACTCGCGAAGTGGGAACGCGAAGCCGAGCAAATCAAATCTGGCACCCTCGATGCGAAACATCTCAATGCCGCACGCAAAGGGTCTGCCCCACTTGAGGAACATCTGTCCGCCTACGAACGGTCCCTCACCGCTGCGGAGGTTTCAGATGTCTACCGAGCGAATGTGTTGCGAGCCGTTCGTCGGGTCGCCAAGGATTGCGGATTTGCAACGCCGGCCGAGTTCAACCGAGAAGCCATCGAGAACTGGTTGGCAGACCGGATGAGCAATAACGAAGACATGAGTGCCAGGAGCCGAAATTATTACCGGCAGTCAGTCGTAACGTTCGCCAACTGGTGCGTTGAAACTGGCCGATTGCTCGCTCACGACCTTGACCGTGTGCCAAAAGCAGATGAGAAGGTCGACCCACGACGCCAACGTCGAGCGCTCACAGAGGATGAACTGAAACGAGTGCTTAACGTGGCAGCAACCCGCCCGTTGGCCGATGCCCGCACTGTTCGGCGGGGCAAACGGAAGGGCAAAGCATTCGCCGAACTCCGAAACGAAACCATTGCCCGGTTACATGCTGTTGGGCGTGAGCGAGCGCTGATTTACAAGACGCTGGTGCTGACCGGACTCCGAGCCAACGAATTGAGAACGCTCATGGTCGGGCAGCTTGATCTCACGCCGGGGAATGCTTTCCTCCACCTCAATGCTGCAGATGAAAAATCGCGTCAAGGGAATTCCATCGCCATCCGTGACGATCTCTCTGCTGACCTCCGAGCATGGATCGCAGACAAGTTGGCAAGTTCGCAGGATGCGGCCCAAGCTGCTGGTGAACCGATTCCGATCCGCGTTCCGGGGAACACACAGCTGTTTGATGTGCCCGCTGGGTTGTTGAAAATCCTCGACCGTGATTTGAAGGCGGCAGGGATTCCAAAACGCGATGATCGTGGGCGAACAGTGGATGTTCACGCCATGCGGACGACTTTTGGAACGATGTTAAGCACAACCGGGACATCGCCACGAACAGCACAAGCCGCGATGCGTCACAGCGACATCAAACTGACGATGGGTGTGTATACCGATCCCCGGTTGTTGGATGTTCGTGGGGCTGTTGAACGGCTGCCGACGCTGCCTCTGGAGCAAAACAAGGAACAGAATGCGAATCGGGCAACCGGAACGACAGCCTCAACGGGGCGGCATACCACTCCGCTTGCACCAGTGCTTGCACCAACTCCATTCAACTGGGGTCATTTCGGGTCATCTGGCGGCACTCATGGATTATCTAGCGAATTCAAGAATACAGATCGCGAATGCTGTGAAAACGCTGGAAATGTCAACGAAAAACCCTCGGTGACATCTGCTGTCACCGAGGGTCATTCAGTCGGGCCGGCGGGATTTGAACCCACGACCTCTTGCACCCCAAGCAAGCGCGCTAGCCAAGCTGCGCTACGGCCCGAAACCGCAAAACCCACTCGTAATAGGCTGTGGAGCGGGCGGTTGCCGCTTCCACTTCACTGTTATCTTACCGACTCGGCCCGCGGAAACTAGGTTCTTTTCCCTGTGGCGATTTTTCGGGGGGCAGGCTTCGCGAAAGTTGGTGAGAACTGTGTTCACTTCAGTGTACTTTAGAACGACCCGCGGTAAATACTCGACAGAAGTCCACTCTGTCCGAACCGCTCACGCCCGAACTCGAAGCCCGGGCCAAGAACTCGCGTCCCGAATCCGGACCCGATCCGCCGACTCCATTTTGGAGATGGCGCGTCGGTTGGTTGCCACCACCGACGGCACACTTTCGGTGACACCGAGTTTGCGTTGTGTGATCAGGCACGGGGCATCGTAGCGGATGCCTACGCGGAGCACCTCCCCCAAAAAGTGATACACCACTTCCGCCATCCACTGCCCCCACTGTTCAAGACATGTTTGCTTCCATGGATATCGCGAAAAAACGGTCGAGACGCTCGGCGGATCCGGTGCAACCGGGCCTACTACTACTGTGGATTCTGCGGTAAAGGCTCCTGCCCCTGGGACGGGCGTGTCGGATTGACCGCCCGACGCCACTCGCCGGTGGTGGAGCGACTCGCCACGCTTTCTGACGACGGGCGTCTGCCAAGTCTTCATACTCCGTCAAATACACTTCTTCCCCTTTGAAAGAGGCATCATTTCCCTCCACTGTGCGAACGCGTTGTCGGACGCTTCATCTCTGTTCGGCTTGCTGGCTTGCACAACTTCGATAGTGGCGTGCGTCTGCCATGATGCTTGATCTCGAAGGCACGTAATTGCCGAAACCGACTTATCTCCGCCGCATTCGCCCACACGATCCATCTCCCATTCTCGCCACGCAACTGCCGCGCGTGCAGCCAGCCCGACCAACGCC
>JBGSLF010000160.1:0-22231 GCA_041740855.1 Gemmata sp. | reverse complement strand
CCAAAGCACAGCGTTATGAAGGCTCCTTCGGAACAATGAAACTCTCACCCATCGCGAAAAAATTACACGAACTCAGCGGCGAGGGTGGTTCCGAATCGGCCAAAGTCGGATGAGCGGCCGCCCCACAGCGCAACCGCCTCGGCGAAGGGCCTTGTTGACAGGCGGTGTAATGTCGGGGATCGTGTGTGTGATCAAAGACAGTACAGTGTGGGGACACGATCCCGATCGGGTAACTCCTGAAATTGGACTGTGTTTTTGCTTGGCTGTCGCAATCCAACACGCTTACACTCACTCCCGCTCAAGCCGAGTGTCGCCTAACCGCGTGCCCGGCGTCACGACCTGGCTTCGTCGCATCAACATAGCCTCGATCATTCCATCGGTAACACTTCTCACGGGATCAGAATCATGTTCACCCTCTCATGGGCGGCTCGCGGGCTGCTGGGAATATGCTGCGTTCTTGGCCTCACCACGAACATCTCGGCCGTCGTGATCGCAGAAGGAAAGATGCCCAAAGCGAGTGTGGTCGTGGACGCGGGACCGCTCACGCCCGCTCAGCAGGTGGCGCTCACCGAGACGCAACAGTGGCTTATTGATGCCATCGAGAAGGCGAGCGGGGCGAGGTTGCCGGTGGTCGCAAAGGTTCCAGATGGGCCAGCGATAATCCTGACAACGGCGATCGCCCAACCCGACACCGCGAAGCGGTTGCGGTTGCAAACCGATAACTCCGATGCTTACGCCATCGAGACAACGCCGAATCGAGTCACGCTCATTGGCTCCAACGTCTACGCACTTCGGCACGCGGTCGCCCACTTACTCCGCGACCTTGGCTTCCGTTACTATGCGCCGTCGCCGAAGTGGCACATCATTCCCACGCTCGAAACCGTACGCATCGAGACGAACGCCAACGAAGTGCCCGCTCTGGTATCGCGAAGCATCTGGTATGCGTATGGCCAACCGGACAAATTACTCGCGCAAAACTATCGCCTCTGGGCCGCAGCACAACGATTAAGCCTGGAGTCGCTTGTTAACACCGGACACAGTTACGGCAACATCATACTGCGTAACGCGGCCGAGTTTGAGAAGCACACCGAGTATTACGCACAGCTTGAGAACGGCGAGCGGGATAGCCAGCGTGCCGTGGCCGCACGCAAGTTCTGTGTCTCCAACCCTGGACTCATGGAACTCGTCGCCCGCGACCGCGTTCGATTGCTGGAAGAGAACCGCAAGGCGAACCCGCTGGCCTATATGGTTTCCGTCGATCCTTCGGATGGTCAGGGCACCTGCCATTGCGAAAAGTGCAAAGCACTGGGCACGACAACAGATCGAGCGGTTCACCTGGCGAATCATGTCGCTCGCGAGATCCGGAAGGCACACCCCCATGCGTGGGTGGGTTTGTATGCGTACTCCAGCCACCGCTTGCCGCCAACAGCCGCCCTGGAGCCGAACGTCTTCGTGCAGGTCGCACTTGGCTTTAATCAGACGGAGTTCACGCTGCCCGAACTCGTTGAAGGGTGGTCCAAGAAAGTGTCCCGCATTGGGCTGCGAGAGTATTACGGTGTCGAGGCGTGGGACTGGGGATTGCCGGGCCAGATGCGTGGTGCGAAACCGGCTTACCATGCGGAGTGGATACCGTTCTACGCGGCGCGCAAGGCGGCGAGCATCTCGGCGGAGACGAACGCAAACTGGGCCGGCCAGATGCTCGGCTTGGATATCGCGGCCGAGTTGATGTGGAACCCAAAGGCGGATGCCAACGCGATTCGGGAACGATATTTGATCGATTGCTTCGGCCCCGCCGCCGTGGTGATGCGTGAGTTCCAAAAGAAAGTCGAATCGTTCGGCCCGCTGCAAACGGCGTCCCTCAGCCCACTGTTCGCCGACCTGGAACGCGCGGTTGCGCTGACGACCCATCCGCAAGTGCGGGCACGGCTCGTCGATCTCATGGCATACCTCGTGTATGTGGATGAGTACCGCCGATTCCAGTTGGTGGCCGCGGCCCAACCCGAGCGGAACGATAACTACTACGACGCACTCAAGCGGTTGATGACATATGCCTGGCGCATCCGCGAGCGCGACATGGTTCACTACTATGCGCTGGCCCGCCGACTCTGCAATGGGCTACCGGTGCAGGACAAACGCCCCGATTTCTACATCGCCCGGAAAGATCCGCTGCCCGTCTGGATGGCGGGCGAAGCGCTCACCGATGTGGAGATTGAAGCGCGGTTTCGCGAAAGCGCGACATCGCTCAAAAGTGATGCCTCGCGGCTCGTGAACTATTCGCGCATGTTTCAGTTAGTCCGCCCGAAAGGCCCAGATGCCGGGCCGAGCCATTTGCTCAGCGGGCCGAAGGACGAAGTGGTGACCGCGTTTCGCAAGACGCTTCGCGGCTATCTCGTGCTGGCCGATCAGCAGGAGGTCGTTCTGGGCATCCAATCGATTGGTCGATCCGCGACTTTCAGCGTGCTCGACTCGAAGGATGAAGTTCTCCTCAAGGAAACAATCGCGAAGGGAGAGACATTCACCGATGTGAAGTTCAAAGCACCACGGGCCAACGAGTATCGTGTGGTGCTGGAGGGGGAAGCGAGATTGCGTGTGAAGCCCGACACACCGTTGGTGTATGAAGCATCGGTTAGCAACCCGGCGTGGGTCGATTACAGCGGGCCGCACTATTTCTATGTGCCCAAGGGTGTGAAACAGATTTACGCCGACTCGACGACGCGGTTATCGCTTATCGCTCCTGGTAAGGCGAAGCGGATCGATGTGACTCCCGCCACTCGCGCGCCCGGCCAAACTTATACCGTAGTGGACGTGCCCGAGGGGGCCGATGGGCAACTCTGGCACACCGACGCCAACACGCGAGGGCCGTTCTTCTTCCTGAACGTTCCACCGTTGCTCAGTCTGTCGCGTGACAAGTTCTTCGTCCCGCGCGAAGTTGCCGAGAGCGACGGGTTAACCACGGGCCGCTGACACGAAGTGAAGTTGGCCGAGGAAAAACGATGGCCCAGGCGTTTCAGATTGGCGATCGTGTGGTGAAGAACCCCGCGACATGGCAACCCAGCGACTTCGATTCTTGGGGTCGTGGCTTGGGTGTTGGCGTGGTGGTCGAGCCGCCGTTCCCGCTCGATGAAGGCGATGTCGATGTGCGGTGGCCCAGCGGGCGTTGCTTCGAAGCCGTCGAAGGATTACTCGCCGCGCCCACAAACGGAAACGATTAGCCGTTAACCAAGATGTGCCGTTGCCGTGCGCGGATGTCGCCATCGCAGATTATCATCTCCACCGCGATGGCCGAACCTCTGCATAATGAACAAGGTAATCGATTCTGCTCGTTTCTCTCCTGGCGAGGTGTTTCAGGGATGGCCGATTCCACTCTCAGGCAACTATTGGCAATAACGATCATTGCCATTGCGACCACGGCAGCCACTGCGGCGGAACCATCGCCACCAGTGCGGCCCAATGTGCTATTCCTGTTCGCCGATGATCAGCGTGCGGATACCATTGCGGCCTGGGGCAACTCGCACATCACCACCCCAAACCTCGATAAACTTGTCGCACGCGGATATAGCTTCCGCAACAACTACTGTTTCGGTTCGAATAGCGGGGCGGTTTGCGTTCCAAGCCGGGCGATGTTGATGTCGGGCCGAACGTGGCTCGATGTGAAGCCCAATCTGGATGGCGTGCCGCTCTTGCCCGAGTTGCTTCGTGGTGCGGGCTATGCCACCTTCGCGACTGGTAAGTGGCACAATGGCGAGCCGGCTTTCGTGCGGGCGTTCCCCGATGCGCGGTCAGTCTTCTTTGGCGGAATGAACGACCACACCAAGACGCCGGTCGCCGATGTAACGGGCGGAAAGGTGATGAACCGGCGGGTGGCGGAAGAGTTCTCGACCGAGCAGTTCGCCGACGCGGCCATCGGTTTTCTCAAAGGTCACAAGCAACCGGAACCGTTCTTCTGTTATGTCGCGTTCACGGCTCCGCACGATCCGCGAAACCCGCCCGAGAAGTATCGCGAGATGTATTATCGCAATCGCCCACCGCTGCCGGTCAACTTTCGCCCCTTGCCCGCGTTTGATAACGGGTTCACCAAGAATATCCGGGACGAAAACCTCGCGGGTTATCCGCGAACCAAGGAAGCGATCGGCGATCAACTCTGCGAATACTACGGGCTAATCACGCACCTGGACGAGCAAGTTGGTCGCATCCTCGCGGCCCTGGAAGCATCGGGCCACGCGAAGAACACCCTCATCGTTTACACCGCCGATCATGGGTTGGCGTTGGGGAGCCACGGTTTGTTGGGCAAGCAGAGCTTGTACGAGCACAGCATGAAGTCGCCGCTGATTATCGCGGGGCCGGGTGTGCCCGCCGGGAAATCGAGCGAGGCGTTCACGTATCTCTTCGATCTGCTCCCCACGTTGTGCGACGTGGCCCACGTGAAACCGCCCGCGAAGCTCGCGGGCGAAAGCATTCGCCCACTCTGGACCAGCGAGAAGAAATCGCTTCGCGAATCTGTGTTCTTGCCCTTTAGCGGGTTGATGCGATCGGTGCGCGACGACCGCTGGAAGCTCATCGTATATCCGCCCATCAACCACCGCGAACTCTTTGATCTTAAGGCCGATCCGCACGAACAGAAGAACCTGGCCGAAGATCCCACTCATGCGGCCGAGATCAAGCGATTAACGGCGACGATGAAAGACTGGCAAACAAAGGTGGGAGATACGCAGGCGTTGTCGGTCGAGAAGCCGAAGCCCAAAGAGGTTTCGTTCGAGGGCTTCCAGCGCAAGCCCGATCAGTGGCAACCGCCGTGGATTGTGAAGAAATACTTCAATAACCCGTGACGATATTGCGAAGCCCATCGCGATTCGCGTGGGATCTGCAACCCCCACGCGTTCGACACCAATACCGCAAGCGAAACCGATCGGCGTGATTCACCACTCATGGCTTCCCGGGGTGGTACAATTCCCTTATTACTCATTCTGCCACTCACTCCCGAACCGGGGATAAGTATGTCTACAGCCGTTGTCAATCGTGTTCCCGTTACGGTCCTCACAGGTTTCTTGGGCGCGGGGAAGACCACGCTGCTCAACCACATTCTCACCGCCAATCACGGCAAGAAAATCGCCGTGATTGAGAACGAGTTTGGTGAGATTGGCGTGGATCAGGATCTTGTCATTAACTCGGAAGAAGAAATCTTCGAGATGAACAACGGGTGCATTTGCTGCACCGTGCGTGGCGATCTCATTCGCATTCTCGGCAACCTGATGAAGCGGCGGGATAAGTTCGATTACATCTTGATCGAAACCACCGGCATGGCCGATCCTGGCCCCGTCGCGCAGACATTCTTCATGGACGACGAAGTGCAGAGCAAGACCGTGATCGACGGGATTGTGACACTCGTCGATGCCAAGCACGTTTCACTGCACTGGGATTCGCACGAGGTGCAGGAGCAAATCGCCTTCGCGGATGTGATTTTGCTGAACAAATGCGATCTAGTAACGCCCGATGAACTCGCGACTCTTGAACGCGCGATTCGCAAGATGAACGCGGTGGCACGCATTCACCGCACGACCAACGCCACGATCGACTTGAACAACGTGCTGAACGTAAAGGGCTTCGATCTCGATCGCATCCTGGAACACGAGCCCGACTTCCTCAAGAATGGCGGCCACGATCACAACCACGACCATAAGCACGAACACGACCACAAGCACGACGAACACGACCACGCGCATTGCGACCATGAGCACGGGCACTGCGATCATGAGCATGAACCCGACCACGGCAGCAAACTGCACTCGCTCGAAGTTCGCGACGAAGTTCCAGAACCCGACCACGTTCACGATTCAACGGTTTCCAGCGTGGGCATCGTGCTGGACGGCGACATGGACGCGAAGAAAGTGAACCGCTGGATGAGCGAACTCCTCCAGACGCACGGGCCGGATATCTTCCGCATGAAGGGCGTGTTGAGCATCAAGAACGACCCGAACCGTTTCGTCTTTCAAGGCGTTCACATGCTGTTAGATGGTCGCCCGGATCGCCCCTGGGGCAAGACGCCGCGAAGCAACAAGCTCATCTTCATCGGGCGGAATCTGAATCGTGAGGAACTCACCGAAGGCTTCAAGAAGTGCATGGCTTAAGGATGTTAGGGATGGCAGATTTCAGATAGGTGGTTGAGGAAGATCGCAACCGGATTCTCTTCTCAACCACCTGAATCCTCCGCACTCATCGGAAGTCTTCATGCCTCGCTTAAACCCCTTTGGCAAACCCGAGAACAAGCTTCGCCCGGCGTGGCAGGCGTCGCTTGCGGATCATGCGATTGGTCTGTCGTGGTCGCCCGATGGCAAGTTCCTGGCGGCCGCTGCGGTCTCGGGGCCAATCACGGTGTTCGACTCCACGACCGGCAAGCCCGTTCATGAGCTGAAAGGGCACGGCTTCGGCACTGCGGCCATCGCGTGGCAGCCCACGGGCAACACACTGGTTTCCGCAGGGCAGGATGGCAAAGTGCGTGTGTGGGACGGCACGACGGGCCACGAAGTGAAAGCGTTGGATGCCGGCGCTGCGTGGGCGGAGAAGGTGGTCTGGCACCCCTCGGGGTCGCTGTTTGCGGCCGCAGCGGGGAAGAAAGCACGCGTCTGGGACGCGGCGGGAACGCTTATCCGAGAACTTCCCGCGCAAGCCGGCACCGTGACCGACATGGCCTGGCGACCGGGGACCAATCACCTCACGCTCCTTGCGTATGGCGCAGTGACCACTTACGACCCCATGACCGGCACGGAACCGGTTAAGGTGCTTGCGTGGAAAGGTTCGCCGCTGGCATTAGCGTGGAATCCGGATGGATCGATGCTGGCGCATGGCAACCAGGATTCGACCGTCCATTTCTGGTACTACAACGATTCCAACGATTTGCAAATGTGGGGCTATCGCACGAAGGTGCGGGAACTCGCCTGGGACCACACCTCTCGCTATTTGGCGACCGGTGGCGGACCGGTGGCCTGCATCTGGGACACCCGCGCGAGCGATCGCGGACCGGAAGGCTCCAAGCCGCAGATGCTCGAAGGGCACGGAGCCGAATCAAGCCTCACCGTTCTGCAGTATCAGGCACGCGGCTTCTTGCTTGCCTCCGCTGCAACCGATGGCAAAGTGCTTCTGTGGCAGCCCGCCAATACACGCGGACCGCAGATCGGAAACTATCAGTTCACGGAGGGCGAAGCATCGGCTCTGGCCTGGAGTCCAGACGATCGTTCGCTGGCCGCCGGTAGCGGTGCGGGTGCGGTCGCGGTATTCCGTGCGGGGTGAACAGAAACTCCCCTCGACAATCGCCCTGCCAAATCCCTACACTTCTTAATTCACGCCCTCCGCGCTCATTGTTCGGGAAAGGATTCCCGTGCGACTCGTTCACCTTACCACAAGCACGTTCTATGGCGGCCCCGAGCGCCAGATGCTCGGGTTGGCGCGCGCAATGCCAGCCGATGTGCACACCACGTTTGCCAGCTTCCCCGAAGAGGGCCGCTGCGAGGCGTTTCTTGATGAAGTGCGGGCACACGGTTTCGATGCGTTCACTATCGCCGCCGATTTCCCCCATGTTCGCGCTGCGATTCGCAGTTTGACGGCGCTACTGCGTGAACGCACTTGCGACACGCTGATTTGCCACGGCTACAAAGCCCACATTTTGGGGCGAATCGCCGCGAAGCGAATCGGAATTCCCGTCATCGCAGTATCGCGCGGATGGACCGGTGAAACGCGGAAAGTGAAAGCCTACGAATGGCTCGACCGCCGCCATTTGCGGTTCATGGATCATGTAGTGTGCGTGTCGGATGGGCAGGCGGAGAAGGTGCGTCGTTTGTGCCGCGTGCCCGCGCAACGCATGAGCGTGATTCGCAACAGTGCTCGCCTCGCCGCGTTTGAGACTCGCGACCCCACAGCACGCGAACGATTGCTCCGCTTCTTCCCGAATGACACCGCGGTGTCACAGGTCGTACTCGCTGCCGGCCGGCTTAGCCCCGAGAAGGGCTTCGGCGAGCTGATCGACGCCGCCACAACCATTTGCAAAGCGTTCCCAAATGCGGGCATCGTCCTGTTTGGCGAAGGCTTTTTGCGGGCGGAATTGGAACAGCGCGTGAAGGAACTCGGGCTGGCGAATCGCTTCGTGCTGCCGGGCTTTCGCAAGGATCTGGATTCACTCATCGGTGCGGCCGATCTGTTCGTGCTCCCTTCGTTCACCGAGGGTTTGCCGAATGTCGCGCTGGAAGCGAGTGCCGCCGGTGTTCCCGTGGTGGCAACGGCGGTCGGTGGCACGCCCGAAGTGATTGCCGACGGCATAACCGGCTTTCTGGTGCCGCCTGGCGAACCCGCCGCACTCGCCACGCGCATTAACCAACTTCTGGGCGACCCCGAACAACGCACACGGTTGGGATTGGCGGGTTCCGCACGCATGCGAAACGAGTTCACCTTCGCGGCTCAAGCGACGGCTTATCTCCAGTTGATTCACAACTTGAACGACTCCTTCCGAAATCACCCGACCACAACACCAACCAGTTCGCAAAACGGTTCGCGTCGTGGTCATGTGGTGAAGGGCTGATTGATGAGGTACACGATGGCTGCACTATCGGCACGAACGCGCACGCCCATGCACACGCTTCCAACCGCAAGCACTTCTGCGGAACCGGTGCGTGTGTGCTTCATGATCGATCGTCTCAGCCGAGCCGGCACGGAATCGCAACTGCTGGCTTTGATTCGCGAACTCGATCGCTCGCGCGTGCTTCCGTCGCTGGTTCTGCTCGATGGCGAAGACGATCTCTCGTGCTCGTTGGAACCGGCCGATTGCCCGGTCATTCGCCTGGGCGTGCGTCGTCTTTTGAGCGCGCAGGCTGCCACGGCCGCCCGCCGCCTCCGGGCGTTCTGGCGCAATCATCGCCCGGATGTGCTGCAAGCCTACTTTCTCGATGCCGCGTATTTCGGCGTGCCACTGGCCAAACTTTCGGGTGTGAAGAAAGTGATTCGGGTTCGGAACAACCTCGGCTACTGGGTCACACTCAAGCACCGGGCGATGGGGCAACTCGTTCATCCGTTCGTGGACACCACCCTGACCAATACCGATGCCGGCAAGCACGCACTCGTGAAAGGCGAACGCCATCGCCCGGAGCGAGTGAAAGTGCTCGCCAACGGTGTGGACACCGCACGGTTCAACCGTTTCCTGTTCCCCGATACATCGAAGCAGCGTGTTCGCATCGGGTGCGTGGCAAACCTGCGAGCGGTAAAAAACATCGACGGCTTCATGAAAGCAGCACGGATCGCGCTGGATCGCCATCCGAAACTCGTCTTCGAGGTGGCCGGAGAAGGCGAGCAACGCGAAGAACTGGAACAACTCCACACGCAACTAAACCTGGGAGATCGTTTCCATCTGCGTGGTTCAGTTGCGGATGTGGCCGGCTTCTTGCGCCCGCTCGATATCGCCGTGCTTCCGTCGCATTCCGAAGGAATGTCCAACGCACTATTGGAATACATGTCGGCGGGGCGTGCGGTGATTGCGACGGATGTGGGGGCCAACGCCGAGTTGGTGCGACACCAGAAGGATGGCCTCATTGTGCCGGCGAGAAACCCCGAGGCAATCGCCAGTGCGATCGGCGAGTTAATCGCGAATCCGCTGCGGGCGGCGGGGTATGGTGCATCGGCGCGGAAGCGTGTGGAAGCTGAGTATAGCCGTGACGCCATGCGACGCCGATTCGAAGATTTCTATCACACGCTCGCGCGGAATTAAGCCTCTTGTGCCGACTCTTCCGCCGCGACCGCATCACGCAGTTGTCGGAACACCCGCGCGAGGTCCGGAGCCTGATAATGGGCGTTCAACCCGCTCGGGTTCGGCAATACCCAGAGCCGCGTTTCGCCGATCCGCGTGTGCTGTAGCCCGAGTGTGGCCTTTGGCTCGTTGAACGCGATCCGATACGCCATGATTCCCAGCACAGCCAGAAATCGCGGGGCGTATTCTTCCGCCTTGGCACGCACGGTGTGCCCACCGGCGCGGATCTCTTCCTTGGTCAGCTCGTCGGCCGTTGCCGTCGCGCGGGCCACCACGTTGATGATGCCCCATCCCAGCGGCAGAAGCTCGTGCTCTTCGCGCGGATCGAACAAGCGTGGTGTGAAACCGCCCGCGTGAAGGGCGGGCCAGAAGCGGTTGCCCGGTCGGCCGAAGTGATGCCCGATGGCTGCGGTGTACAACCCCGGATTGATGCCGCAGAAAAGCACAGCCAATCCGGGGGCGATCACATCCGGCACGGTCTTGTTCTTCGCCGCAACCAGATCGGCGCGAGTGGGTTTGAAGTGGCTCACAGGATGCAACTGGGTTGATGAATCGGATCAGTTCGCGGGCTTCCCGCTGTTATCGCCCCCCGGGTTGCCACCAGGGCGGCGGAACTTCGCGGGTAGTTTGGGTGGCGGGGCGGGCGCGGCTGCGGCCTTCACCTTCAGCGCCTTATCTGCGATATCCGTGCGGTAATGCATGCCCGGGAAACTGATGAGCTTCACCGCTTCATAGGCTCGCGCCTTGGCGACCGCCAGATCGCTGCCCAGAGCCGTTACGCCCAGCACACGTCCGCCATCGGTGACCACACGCCCTTTCTCATCCAGCTTGGTGCCGGCGTGGAAGACCTTCACGCCGCGCAGAGCATCGGCCTGTGCAATCCCCTCGATGATCTTGCCCGTGTCGTACTTGCCCGGATATCCGCCGGAGCAGAGCACGACGCACACCGCCGGCCGTGGGTCCCACTCAATCTTGTCTTCGAACTCTTGCAGTCGTTCATCTGCAACCGCTTCGAGAAGATCGAGCAAGTCTGTCTTCAGTCGCATGAGCAGCGGTTGGGTTTCGGGGTCGCCGAAACGGCAGTTGAACTCCAGCACCCGCGGCCCCTGATTGGTGAGCATCATGCCCGCGTAGAGCACGCCCTGGAAGGGATAGCGGCCGCGCTTCATGGCGTGAACGGTGGGCACGAACACTTCCTTATCCAGTTCCGCAAGGAACTCGGGTGTGCCAGCCGGGGCAGGGCAATACGCTCCCATGCCGCCCGTGTTCGGCCCGGTGTCGCCATCGAACACCGGCTTGTGATCCTGGCATGCGGGCAGCGGCACGATCGTGCGGCCGCTTACCAGGGCCAGCACCGATAGCTCTTCGCCATCCAGCTTCTTTTCCACCACGATCTTCCGCCCGGCGGTCTTGCCGAATTCCTCATCCGTCATGATTCGCCGCACGGCTCGCAGGGCCTCCGCGCTATCTTTGCACACCACCACGCCCTTCCCCGCTGCCAGCCCATCGGCCTTAACAACCACGGGATAGTCCCGCGTTTCGATATAGGTGCGTGCGGGCGTGGGGTGATCGAAGACCTGGAAATCGGCGGTGGGAACATCGGCGTGCCGCATCAGTTCCTTCGCGAACACCTTGCTCCCTTCCACGCGGGCCGCATCCTTCGATGGCCCGAACACCTTGAAGCCTTTGCCACGCAGGAAATCGGCCAGCCCCGCGGCGAGTGGGTCTTCGGGGCCAATGATAATCAGGCCGATCTTCTCCTTCGCGCAGAGCCGATTGAGCTTGTCCGTTTCGTAATGCTCGATGGGCAAATTGGTCGCGCCTTCGCTCGCCGTTCCGGCGTTGCCCGGCGCGCAGAAGATCTTCCCTGCTCGCGGCGATTGCCGCAGTTTCCAGATCAGTGCGTGTTCCCGTCCGCCCTTGCCGATAATCAGGAGATTCATGCCGTGCCCTTGGAACGCCTTAACCGGAACACCACCCATACCGGTTCAATGTATGCCGCAGGCGGTCCGGCGTGATCCCTTAATGTGTCGAGCGTTCGCGTGCGAACAACCAATAACGGGTTCTGCACCGCGAGGGAATGCTTGCGGACGCGTTGCTTTTCGTATAAGCTAATTGACAATGTTAGCCGAAGCTATCACATCTCTTACTTCGAGGCTGAAAATGCCCGCACGCACCGTGTGTGTCGCCCTCATATTGTTGTTGGGACTGGGATTGGGGCCGCTTGGGTGCGATGGCCGCTCTGGGCCGCCCAAACTGGAAGGGCTACCCCTGCGTGTGGCCTGCACCACTACCATTGTTGCGGACATTGTGAAGCAAGTGGGTGCGGAACGTGTCGAAGTGGTTTCGCTCATGGGTCCGGGTGTTGATCCGCACAAATACATCCCTGCCAGTGGCGATCTGAAGAAGCTCGATCAAGCTCACCTTGTGTTCTTCAATGGACTGCACCTTGAAGGGAAAATGGCGGATCTGTTCGAGAAGAACCAGGATCGTTGGCGAGCGTTTGCCGTCACACGCGCGATCGACCCGGCGAAACTCTTGCACACGGAACCCAACAGCAGCGAGCACGATCCGCACGTTTGGTTCGATGTGCTCCTGTGGAAGAACGCGGTCGAAGTGGTACGCGACGAATTGGTGAACTTCGATCCCGATGCGGCAGAGTTCTATCGCAAGAACGCGGATCTCTATCTGGCGCAACTGGACAAACTCAACAAGGAAATCCAGGAGCAACTCGATACCATTCCCAAAGAGCGGCGGGTGTTGGTGACCTCGCACGATGCCTTCGGCTACTTCGGTCGCGCATACGGATTTGAAGTGATCGGCCTTCAGGGCGTGAGCACGGCCAGTGAAGTGGGCACATCGCGCCGCAACGAGTTGGCCCGGACGATTGCGGACCGGAAGATTCCGGCCGTGTTCACCGAGACATCCGTGCCAGACGATGGACTGAAGGCCGTGCTCGACGACGTGGCCAAATGGAACCACACGGTGAAGTTAGTTGGCGACCAGGACGCACTGTTTTCCGATTCGTTGGGGAGTCCGGGTGTTACGGGTGCCACCTATATTGGCATGGTGAAGCACAATGTGGGCGTGATCGTTCGATCTCTTGGGAAGTGAGAAATCATCCGTGCGTGGCAAGCCGGTTCGGAGTGGGAATGATGACGAATGCGAGACAAACACCTTTGCCGCCTGCGCCCAGTGCCGCAAAGGTTCACACCCTCGCAGCGGCCGGACCGCACAGCGATTCGCCGCACGCGATCGAAGTTCACGACCTCACCGTGGCCTATCGAGAGAATCCGGTACTCTGGGATATCGATCTGCAAGTGCCGCACGGCGTGCTGATGGCCGTGGTTGGGCCGAACGGAGCGGGAAAGACCACGCTGATCAAGTCGATACTGGGGCTGATCCGACCAATCTCGGGCCGCGTGTTAATCAAAGGCGAACCGTATTCGCCACGCACGCAAGCGGTCGCCTATGTGCCGCAACGCGGTTCGGTGGACTGGGACTTCCCCACGACCGTTCTGGATGTGGCGATGATGGGAACATATGGCAAGCTTGGGTGGTTTCGTCGCCCCGGTGCCGCCGAACGCACCGCAACGCTCGCCGCACTGGATCAAGTGGGAATGGCGGACCTGGCACAGCGGCAGATCAGCCAGCTATCGGGCGGGCAACAACAGCGGGTGTTCCTGGCACGCGCGTTGGTTCAAGATGCGCCGGTCTATCTGATGGATGAACCGTTTCAGGGTGTGGACGCGGTGACGGAGAAAGCAATTGTGGGCATTTTGCGGGAACTCCGCTCGCGCGGCCGCACCGTGCTGGTGGTTCACCACGATCTGCAGACCGTGCCCGAATACTTCGACTGGGTCACGTTGCTGAATGTGCGTGTGATTGCCAGCGGCCCCGTGGCGCACGCGTTTACCCCGGAACATCTGCGTCGTGCGTATGGCGCGGTGATCACAAGCCTACCGAATGCGTGAAGCTGTGGCTAACCCGATGATCGCCGAACCCGATGATACCGGTGCGTTCGAATTAATCGCGCTCGCAAGTGGGAAGCCGTTGTTCGCGGAAGAGATTCGCACGCGCGTTGCGGCTGGGGCACGCCTAGTGCGATTCGAAATCTGCATCTCGCTTTTGCTGTTCACCATTCGCAGGCAATCGGCGGTGTATCTGACGGAATCCTGGCAGGATCGCTACCTGCGTGGTCTGGGCTATAGCCTCACTTCCTTACTATTGGGGCCATGGGGCGTGCCCTGGGGGCTAATGTGGACGCCATGGTCGGTGTGGGTGAACCTGAGCGGCGGCGTGGATGAGACGGAAAACGTGCTAGCGCAACTTCGCCTGCAGGAGAAACCGGCCGACCCGCTCTTTCGTTCCGTTGCTCACGTCCGTGAGAATCGCCCCTGACGGCATGCCATTGGTGCCATCCTTCGGTTCCGCACCCGTATCCGCCTCTGTTGCGCCACTCGCGGCCGTTAGAATGCGGTTTGCTGTGGCCATTGAGGGTGCGGGCGTGCGTGTGTTGAAGGCGGCGGAAGGCGTGATTCTGGACCTGGCATTTAGCCCGGACGGGAATGCCATTGCCGCCGCGGTGGAATTCCAGGGCGTGTTCCTTTGGAATCTCGGCAGCCACACGCCATCGCCCATTCGCCTGGCCAATGGTACCGGTTCGTATCAGGGCGGTTTGCAGTTCTCCCGCAACGGCCGCACGGTGTGTTGGGTGGCTGATGGGGCCAGAAGAGAATTCGACCGCGACGGCAAGACAACCTCCGAGCGTTCGTTCGTGGTCACGCGTCTGACGATCGGCGTGACCCAGAGCCAGGACGGCAACCGCGTGGCTTCGCAGCATGGCTTTCCGGACTTTTGTTTGACCGGTTGGCGTGCAGGCGACAACGACAGCGACGACGAGTGGATTCGCACCTGGAACATCTCGACCGCCGATGTGGCAGTGGAACGCCCGACGTTTTCGCCCGATGGCCGCTTGTTCGCCATGCTCGCCCGGTCCGCGGTTGGGGATCGGTGGTCGAGTAATCCGCGGCGGGTGGAAGTGCGTGATGGTGCCACCTCTGCGCTCTTGGGCACCGGCGATTACCCTTACAGCATCGATGAGCCGCTACAGTTCTCGCCAGACGGGCAACAACTGGTGGGCTTCAATGATATGACGCTGCTGGTGTGGCCTGTGCCGGCACCGGGGCCACTGGGCACGCCAAAACTCATTCGCAACGACACACGCAAACAGTTCACCGCGCTGGCCTATCATCCGAGTGGGCGACAACTCTACGCGGCTAGCAACGACGAGGCCGTTCACGTTTTCGATACCACGCACTGGGAACGCGTGCGGCGGTTTTCGTGGGGAATGGGGCGGCTTAAGTCAGTCGCGATTAGCCCGGATGGCACACTGGCCGGAGCCGGCGGCGATCGTGGCGATGTGGTGATCTGGGATGTGGACGGGTGATGTTCGCGGCGTGCCGGTGAAATCGGATGCGGACGCTGAACTCGCACCCCCGTAGCCCCGCCGGCCTTACTTCACCTTGCGGTAAAACCGGTTGGCCACCAGCCCTTCGAATGCCAACAACAGCAACACGGCGATCAGCAGCCACGGAAAGAGATCGAGCGGTTGGCCGCCGGCCACGGTGAGCAATTCACGCAGCGTCACGTTCTTTTCCGCCGCAACGACGGTGCCCGGCCCGGTGAGTTCTTCAATCGCCTCGACCGGCACCTTGGTCAGCGTGCTTTCTTCTGCCGGAGCATTCAGGCTAAAGCCATCACGCCATTGCACGGCTTCGGCCGAGAGTTCGAAGTTGCCCGGTTGGTTGGTTCGCGGTGGGCCGATTCGCAATTCCGTTTGGCGATCGCCGACTTCGAACACGGCTTCATCTCCGGTGATGCCCGGCCCTTCGATCACCACTTTCGTTCCGCGTGGCACGCCGCCTTTGCGCAACGGCACGGGCACGGTTGCGCGCGTGGGGAAGTTGAAGTTCGCATCGGCCGTGTCGCCAATCATGTGGCGTGCAACCATCCACGGGAACACCGAGAACCACGAGGAACCTTCAAGCGCCCAGTAGTCGTGCCATTCATCGTTGATGTCCGCGGGGGTATCCATGCGAGTGGTGAGAAGCAAGACGCGGCCGCTGGTTCGTGTCGGTTCCTTGGGATCAGCAATCGTGCGTTCCAGCACGGCGGGGCGGCGTTCGGCTTCCTTCTCGGCGTCGTTGTATCGCACGACCACGTTGGCACCGGTTGCGGGGCGCACGTCCCAGTATTTCCAGGCACGCCGTGGATACGCCACGTTGTTGATGCGCGAGTTCGTTTCCCATTCGAGATCGCGCAACGGGCGAAGCATCGGGTGTTGCAGCGAGCGATCGTCGGCGAGGAACCACGTTACGCCGTTGCGGCCATCGAAGGGCTTCGGCCAACCGGGAGCGGTTTGCGGCGGTGGCGGCGGCGTGATGGTTCGCGTATCGATTAACCCGGCGAAGGTGCCCGGCATCAAGTCTGGGGCCGCGGCATAGCCTTCGATCGAAACCCGCGCGCCGGGAATGACGATGAGCCGCCCGCCGGTTTCCACGTAGGGCCGGAGTTTGTCCCAGAGCGATTCCGGGCTATTATCGCGCCGGTTGGGGTCTTCAACACTTAGCAGGCAAACGGCCTCGAACGCGCGCAGGCTTTCCTGCATGATGCCAGGCTTCTCCGGGTCTTCGGGGAGATTAACGACTGTTTGCCCGTCCTTGATCCGCACATCTTGGGGCCGCACGGCCAGACAGGTGAATGGTTCCTTCGCGGCCAATAACCCGGACTGCCAGTACACCGCCGCGGCGGGGTCGTCGGTAATGGCGAGCAATCGCCGTGGCTCGCCGACCTGGAAGGTGAAGAAGCGAGCGTTATCGGCCATTAACTTGTCGGCGGCAACCAGCGAGAACTCGACCTGTTGAACGCCCGGCTTCAACCCCTTGAATTCGAACGCCACCGCACGCGATTGGCCATAGGGGATGACGAGTTGTTTGCGGTCGTTCGTGCCATTCGTGAGCTTGGCCGAAACGGTGACATCGGCGGGCGGAAGATCGGTCGGCCCTGTCGCGGCAACCGTGATGACGATGTTCGCAGGCTGGCCCGCACCGATCACCTGCGGACTCATTTCGGCGGAGATGATGCCGATGTTCACGGGTTGATCGATGCCAAAATCTACGACAACATGGGCGGGCTTCGGATCGGGCAGCGAATCGCGGAACTTCTTCAAGTCTTCCACACGGGCCGCGTCCCAACTCGCCGAGGCGCGATCGGTGAACACCGCAACAAACTTGGGAAGCTGATCCACTTCGTCGGTGTCGCGCGATTCCACCTTGCTCAGCAACGAGTAGGCTTGGGCCAAAGCGGCAGAGACCGGTTCGCCGCCGCCACGCGGTTTATCGAGCTTTTCCACGAGCTTGCGTGCTTCGGGCACATCTTGCCAGAATGCCGCACCAGGATCATCGGTGGTGACGATCGCCACGGGCGATTTCTCGGGCAATTCTTCCAGTAACTCGAAGACGCGGCGACGGGCTTCGTCGAGGCGAGATTGATCGTTGGCCATGTAGCCCATGCTGGGGCTGGTATCGATCACAATAACAGTGGCGACCGGTTGCTCGCCCCGCAGATTCAGGCGTTCGCTTAATAGCGTGGGTTGATACAACGCCAGGCAGAACAACGCAATGAGAAGCATCCGCAGGGCCAGCAGCAGAAAGTGCCGCAGCCGCAGCTTGCGTTGGTTGGTTTTGAGCTTCTGCGTGAGGAAGCGAAATGCCGGGAACGAGAGCCGTTTCGGCTCCTGCTTCATGATCAGGTGAAGCAAAATGGGAAGGCCGACCAGAGCGGCCCCGGCGATCAAGATCGGGTGCATGAAGCCATTGTACCGGGAGCGAGAACACCCCGCCACGAATGGCACCGCTCGCGGAAGAAAAGCGGCGAAAGCTGAGCCGCTTCAGTGCAGTAATGACGCGGGGGTTCAGACTCTTACTTCCGCTGCCCGGTGAGTTCGCCCAGGCGGCGTTCCGCTTGTTTCACGCGATCGTTATCGATGTCGTGGGCCACAACTTCGCGGTACATCTCAATGGCCTTGGTTCGCTCGTTGAGTTGTTTATCGTAGATCTCGGCGGCCCGCATGCGTGTGTCGGTGCGAGAACCTTTCGTCCATTGCGCGGAACGCTCGTAATACTTGGCCGCCCGATCCGGCTGCTTGTACGCCCGCCCCTCGTACAACTCTCCCAGGTGATACGCGACGATGCCGATCTTGTCCGAGTTGGGATACTTTTCGAGCACTTCGCGGAACAGAATCTCGGCCCGGCGCTGATTAAGAATGTAGTCGTTACCCGAACCTTTATCCTTGTAAGTCATCGCCGTGCGAAGTAGATCGTTGGCCTCGCGAATATTCATCTCCGCCGTAAGGTTTGCGGGGGGCACGTCCTTCACTTCCAGGTTGTACGACGGCTTGAATAATAAGTGATAGCCGACGATTTCTTGCTCGGCCCACTGCATTCGCTGTTTGTCGCCGTTGCCGGAATAGTATTCGTGCAAGGCTCGCAAGCTCTTTTCGTATTCCCGGCGAGCGCTGATGGCCCTTTCGACCAGTTCCACGTCGCCGCGTGAAGATGAACTGCCGGCGTCGGGCGGCAATCCCCCTTTGGTTTGCGCTGTTGCACGGTTCGAGTCTTGCAACACCGCCCACCCCAGGGCGGCGGTGCTTGAGAGAATGAAGCCCAGAAAGGTGATCTTGATCATCATCGGTTCTCCTGCGGACGCGGCTTTCGCCTTATCCGACCGCTCTGTTGGGTGAACAGAACGGCACCGGAGAAGCCGATGGCCCGCGTCAGGTCTTACCGCCCGATCCGGGATCCAGTCCCCGCGTCGGGTCGCTGCTTGCCCCTTGTGAATCACCCGGCACACTGCCCATGCCGGGTATCGCGGCCCCCGATGCACTCAGGTTGCCGGGCATTGCGGGGTGCGAACCGCTCGTTCGCTGATCGGGTCGGCCGAAGATCATTCGCCCGGCTGGCGTTTGAAGCACACTGGTCACTACCATCAGGATTTCTTGCCCGATGTAAGACCGACCTTGCTCCACAACCACCATCGTTCCGTCGTCCAGATACGCAACACCCTGCCCAATCTGATCGCCCGCCTTCACGATCTTCACCGGCATCGTTTCGCCTGGCAGTGCCACGGTCTTCATGGCGTTGGCCAGTTCGTGCAGGTTGATGACATCCACACCCTGCAACTGCGCGATTTTGTTCAGATTCGCGTCATTCGTCACAACCTTGGAACCGAGTGCTTTGGCGAGAATCACCAGCCGTTCATCAACGCGAATCCGCTCGCCAGTCTGCAGTTCCGGGATGTTTCCATCGTGAACCTGAAGATCGACCTTCGGGTTGGTCTGAAGTCGCTTCAGAATGTCGAGGCCGCGACGGCCGCGATTCCGCTTCAGCTTGTCCGAACTATCGGCGATGGCTTGAAGTTCTTGCAGCACGAATCGCGGAACGACGAGCCGCGTATCGATCAATCGAGTATCGCACACATCTGCGATCCGGCCGTCGATGATTACGCTGGTATCCAAAACAAGCGGGCGACCGCCCTTCACCTGCTTGGAAAATTCGACATAAGGGATAATGAACCGGAACTCGTCCTTGGTCTGCAGAAGCGTTGAAATCGCTACATAGCAACAGATCACAGTGATCAGAATCCGCGTAACCCGAATCATCTGCGGTTTTTCAAAGGCATATTCCATTAACGGCTCAAGCGCCATCGAGAAGAGATACCCCAGCAGAAGCCCGAGCAGCAGTCCGAAGTAGATTGCGGAGATGGTCGTGATTTGCTTTTGCTTCTCTCGCATGTCCGTGATAAGGACAATGCCTCCGAGCAAAAGAATGCCAGCGGCAGCCGCTGCGGCTTTCTCTTTTTGTTCCGATTCAAGGAATAAGCTGGCCGCGAACACAGCTAAGCCAACGACAAGGGCGAAGTACGCCCCACGGAGAAGCCAGAGGAGCATGGAGAAACCCGTGGTGGTGGGTTAGTGGGCAAGAAAGGATCTACGCGATTGCGAACGCGAACTTACGAGCCGAGCCTTTCTCATTATTATCGATTCTACTGTTCTGTTGACGGCAAAAATAGTCTCCTGTATTCGAGTTGCGCAAATCGGTCGGTCATACCCGCGAGATAATCACCCACAACTTGTTCCAGGCAACCCAGCGGATTGCGGGCGGCCGTGACCCAACTGGACGGCGGCGGGCCGATCACATCGTTCGCACCGGTCCAGCGTCGCAAGTGCTTCTCGGGCAGCAATTCCGGGCTGCGAACATACTCTGCGAACAGCAATTGCAGCACCCGTTTGCCCGTGGCGGTCATGCGCAGCACGCGGTGATGGCGATACACCCGTTCGCGTAAGAATCGCTCCAGCCCCGCCTTCATCCGCCGCACCTCAGGCGTGAAGCCTACAAGCGGTTCGGCCGCGCTTCGCACGGCTTCGAGAGAGAGAATCCGCCGATCTTCGAGCCGGTGGGCCGTTTCTTCCAGCAGATCTGTGACCTGCCACGCCAGCAATTCGCGCACCACCGCAATCCGCAGGGGATGCCCGCTCAGGCCCGGCGTGTGGGCGTGAACCCGCGCCGTGGCGAGTGCCCAAAACTCAACCGCCGAGAGTTCTTCGAGTGTGATGAAACCCAGGCCCAGTGCATCGTCGGTGTCGTGCGTATCGTAGGCAATCGAATCGACCACATCGGCGACTTGCGCTTCGAGAAGCGGGCGGCCGCAGTGGCGGAATTCGGCGCATTCGGGCCGATCGAGCCGACCGCAATGTTGCGCGAACGCCTCGCGAACCTCGAAGGAGAGATTCAAGCCAGGGTACTGCGGATAGCGTTCCTCCAGTTCATCGACCCGCCGCAAGCCGAAGAGGTTGTGGTCGAATCCGCCGTGCGGTTTCAGGCATTCATTCAGCGCTGTTTCGCCCGCATGCCCGAATGGCGGGTGCCCGATATCGTGGGCCAACGCAATCGTTTCGGTGAGATCTTCGTTGAGCCGCAGGCGGCGGGCTACCGTGCGGGCCACCTGCGTGACTTCGAGTGTATGTGTGAGGCGAGTGCGGTGGTGATCGTTCACGCTTGCCACGAGCACTTGCGTCTTACCGGTCATGCGGCGAAACGCAGTGCAGTGAACCACGCGTTCGCGGTCCCGTTGATACAGCGAGCGGAACGCGTGGCTCGGTTCGGCGTGCCTGCGGCCACGACTCGCGCGCGACGGCATCGCATACGGAGCCAACCAGCCATCTTCGAAGGCCTGCCAATCGGCAGCAGTAAGTGGCGAGTGAGACATGGCGAGAATCGATGCCAGCCGTGTGGGTTACCAGCTAAATAAAGCCGCGGCAACCATACTATCTTGGTACAGTGTATGGTTCGGCGAAGGCGTTTTGTTATGGAGATGCTCAAGGTTTCGTAAAGTCTAGTTTCATTCCGTCCTCAAAAAATTCGGCACTTTTGACCTCAGTCTCAACGTATTTCTTGCCATTTCGATAGGTCGTATACTTGGATGCTATTACGATACCATTAAAAGGTTTGTGCTCGGTGACTCGACTTTCCAATACCACTTCTTCACCGTCAGACCCCTTAAATTTGAAACGCTGGTTTATAGGTAGAAATGTCTTCGAATCGTACCACATCTCTAGATCAGGAATGCCTTTCTTTGACATCTTTATGCCGAGGAGAGTTTGCTCCCCTTCTTTGGAGATCGGCAACAGTCGATAGAGTATCCCATCTTCTGAAGTTGGTAACGTCATACTCACCCAAGACATGAACGCGCCTTCTCGGGCTTCGGAGATTTCCTCGCTGGTCATGTCGCGAGTCTTACCGCTTTCTCGGATCCAACCACGATCCTTATTGAAGACACTTAACTCATGATGTTTTGTTGTTCGGAATTCAATGCGCGAGCAGTCAAAACCCCGGACCGCAACGGACCCTGTAACGGAGGTCTTTTCCTCTCCCAATAAGTCAAAACTACGAAGCTCAATTTTGAATCCTTGAACACTGGCGAGTTTGTCTGCCCCCCTTGCTTCAATCACTTTCTTAATCAAAGCAGTGGTCTCATCGTCAGCTTGCGTAGAAATTAGATTAACAATGCAGTACGAAAGTATCATGAGTCGTCCGACGAAGTAAATCATGATTACGTTGTCCTTGCGAGCTTAGTCTCAAGAGAATCGATGCCAGTAGTGTTTCGTATCGTGAAGCACGCAAGCCACCGGTTCAGGTGGCTTGTGTTATGCTAACGATTCTTGCTGTTGTCCGAGGCCGATATCTTTATGGTTCTCCGCGACTCTTGGGGACATGAGAGTGTTTTTTGTCGGTTTGGTCGATAGGCAACGGGTATTCTCAGCGAGTTGCCGGCCGCGTTTCCTCAACAGTTCAGGAGACTCGCCATGAACGGCGAGAGCGTTTCCAA
>JBGSLF010000159.1:0-35131 GCA_041740855.1 Gemmata sp. | reverse complement strand
CCGCCGTCCTCGCTCGTCGTCGGGAGTTGCTGGGGTCCACTCCGGCCCTTGTAGCCGCGTTCCCGCCGGGCGACCGCGTCCTGGCATTCCTGCCGCGGGACAGCCTGTTCCACGGCAGCTCGCCGCCGTTGTGCGACGGGTTCATCGACGTGGACGAGATTCCGCCGTGGGGCACCTGGATCGTGTTGGCCGGCGAGATGCTGCTGGCGTGGGTGCCGGCGTCGATGGTTGCGGGCGTGGACTCGGCCATCCGGTGCAACCCGGAGGAGAGCATCCGGTGGGCGTCGGAGCAGCCCCAGCCGCTCATCCAGGAGTTGCGCGGGTTGGGCCTGTTGAAGGTAATACACGCCGAACCGCTCTGATGGCCGCCCGAGTTGAATGAAGGCGAAGATTCCGGGGCGGGCGGAACAGCCTGTCAAAGCGCGGTCACCGTTCACGATAACGCACACCGCTTGCATGATTCTTTCGGCGGCAGAACGACATGTGCGCGGTGATTTCCCGTTTGCAAACTCGTTGCGCAGCTATTTATCACAACCGATAATCGATTGCCAGAAGTGGAATCACATCCCGACCAGTTTATATGCTGGTCGAGATGGGTGGATACCGATGGGCCGACGAGGTGGGCGGAACGGTTGCCATACTTGTACAAGTATCAGATCAGTTGCTTGACCGGCTTGCCTTCCGGGCAGAGTTCGATGGGTCGGCCATCCTGCGCCTTGTACCAGGTGTGCAATGGCACGCCCAAGGTAGTGTAAATGGTCGCGGCCAGATCTTGCGGGCTAACGGGGCTATCGGTCACATACTCGGCCATGGCGTTGGTCGAGCCAACCACCTGCCCAACCTTCAACCCGCCGCCGGCCATGATGGCACTGCCCGCGGTGCTCCAGTGGTCTCGACCTGCGGTCGGGTTTACCTTCGGGGTGCGGCCGAAATCGCCAAACCAGACGACGAGCGTATCGTCGAGTAAGCCGCGTGTGTCCAGATCTTCGATGAGGGCCGAAAGTCCGCGGTCCACGCGGGGCAAGAGCCGGTCTTTGAGGCTGCGGAAGTTGTTGGTGTGAGTATCCCAGCCGCCATCGGTAACGGTGATGAACTGCACGCCCGCCTCAACCAATCGGCGTGCAAGTAAGCAACCCTGGCCGAGCGAGTTCCGGCCGTAGCGATCGCGAACCTTATCCGATTCGAAGCTCAGATCGAATGCCTTCTTGGCGGCGGGGCCAGTGATGATGCCGTGTGCCTTCTCGTAGAACTCATCGCGTGCTTTCATCACGGGCGAACGTTCCACCGCTGCCTGATAGTTCTCCAAATCGGCAAGCATGGCGTAGCGGCGATCCAGTCGTTGCCGTTCGGCATTCCCCGCAATCGCCAGATCGCGAACCTGGAATGCCGGCGAGTTGGGATCGTCTGGCACTTCGAACGGGTTAAATTCGTCGCCCAAGAATCCCGCGATCCCGCCATTGAAGCGGCGATCGATCGAGCGACCCAGTTGAACGAACGGGAGCATGCCATCCTGATAACCGCGTTCCTTGGCTACCACCGATCCGAAGCATGGGAACGGCAGCGACGCATTGAACTTGTGCCCGCTCATCATCAGGTGGTCGGCCACGCCGTGCGAGCCGTTCTTCGGATCGTGCCCGCGAATGATCGCAAGCTTATCGGTCTGGTTGGCGAGCATCGGCAGTGGGTCTGCGAAGCGGACGCCGGGCAGAGTCGTTGGCACTGTGCCGAATTCACCACGAATCTCGGCGGGGGCATCCGGCTTCGGGTCGAAGCTATCGATGTGGGAAGGGCCACCCTGCATCCACATGAGAATGCACCGCTTGGCCTTGGCGGGCGTGGCGGGCGACGCGGCGCGAGCGTGCAAGAATTGCGGCAGGCCAAGCCCGAACGCAGCCAGACCGCCAACGCGGAGGAAGCTGCGGCGAGAAACGCCCGAACAATCGCGAGTGGTGCCGGTGGTAAGATCAAGCATGATCACGATCCCCTGGCGGGGCAAAGGTGGGATTAGGTGGGATGCATTGCTACATGCAGTAACATCAAGATCGGTTCGTGGCGGTGGGCTGTCAAGCCAAAATTCCGATGTTGTCACGCCCCGATAGAAATGTCCGCATGTTGTCCCTAATAGAAATGTCCCCCTCTCGGGCGTCTTCGATTAGCTTATCACACGCTTTCGCCAGGGCGATCTGTTCGGGTTTTTCGCCGCTCCAACCTGATCGTGCAGCAGATGCGTCAACCGCCCGTCCGCGTCGAAGTCGTAGGTCGTCGTGCCGACCACGGTAGCACCCGCAGTGTCGGCGAATCGCACCACCGATGCCCGTTCCCCGCGATCAGTGTACGCATAATCGAACCGCGTGGCCGACACCCCGCTACCCGACACCCGCTCGCTGATCTGGCGGTTCAATGCATCGAACACCACCGTGGTCACCCCGCCCAGCGAGTCGGTGACCACCGTGCGATTGCCCACCGCATCGTACGCAAACGTCAGCGACAACCCGAACGGTTGCTGCACCGCCGTCACTCGCCCGACCGCATCGTAGGAAAGGGTGTAAGTTCCGTCCGGGTCGGCGGCCGTCAGCACACGCCCGAGTGCGTCGTACGTCCAGGTTTGGGTTTGCTCCGGCGCTCCGCCCACCGCTAACCACGCTTCGGTGATCTTCCGCCCGGCGGTATCGTAACCGAAGTCCCGCCGTCGCCCGATTCGATCGGTCTCGGACGTGGTGCGGCCAGCGTCGTCGTACGCGGTGGTCCAGCGAGTGCGTGGCTTCGTTTTGCCGTAGCCGTCCGCAGCCGTCCGATACCCGCGCGGAACGGCTCCAGAATTCGCAAGAGCGTGGTAAACGGCCTGATTACACCGCCAAATTCATACGGTCGCAATTCGGCAACGAACGCGACCACAATTCGGCTCGGCACAGGTAGGCGAAGACGCCGTTCGACTTCTGGACCGCCGCCTCGACGGCATGTCTCTGCGGCAGCTTGCCAGCGACCAGGGCTTCGGCGTCGGCGGCTGGGTCTTGCGACGGCTCATCCAGCGTGTCCGTGAAGCCGCCCTGGCCTTCGCTCGGCGGCACGGCGACGATGAGTTCCTCGCCGCCATCGAGCGGTTGACTGCGGGCTGAATTTCCGCCTGTGCGGGTTCGTGGCTGGAGTCCCAAGAAAAGAAGGGAACGCAAGGGTGAGGAGTTCCACCCTTGGCAGGAGTCCCTTCCAGCTTTTTGCACCCGAGATGATGAGATCCCAAGAATGGTCCCTGGCTGGCTGGCGTTGCCTACAAGGACGTGCAGAACCCTGGCGGCGGTAGGCTCCCACCATCCTCCCAATCCTTGGCGTTAGCCACACGGAAGAGCTTTGGCAGGAAGGAGATGCCGCCGAGGCTGACAGGGCGATGGTTATTCTCCCTCATCCGAGCAACCATCACGATCTTCAAGGCGAGAAAATGCCGATTCAAATTCTCCGGATTGAATGAGATGTTCAACCGCAGTCGCGATTGACTCATCGCTGAGATCTGTGACGACTATCATATTTCTCGCCCAGAAATATAGTCCACCCGCGCATTCCTTGGTTTTCTGATATTCGGCCATTCTCATCCTGATGTTGGAGAGAGTGAAAAAGGTAGCGACGTATCTCGCCTTTTGGTCAACAACTACTTCCACGTCGATATTCCCATCGAGGAGGTCGAAGGTACCAACAGGCCGACGTAGACGAACGAGGTATGGCATAGGGTCAGTGTCCATATAGGCGAAGCACTTCTGCAATGACCACATCCTGATTGGCCTTGTTAGACTTGCCGAGAATCTCAATGCCGTCTGCCGTTTCCCTCCAGTAGAGGCGACCGTCATTCCTACCTCTTGACTCTGTAATGCCAGAGCCAATCGGTCGGTTACCAGAGCCGGGATTTCGGCTCCCCCTGGCCAGTTCTTGTTGGAGATGATCGAGATCCCGTTGCGTGTGTTCTGACCGAGCAGCCCACTCAGCTTCCCTTTCAAGTCTCCTGCTCTCCGTGATACGAGACCGTATCACGGACCCATCTGAGCCGGTCGGCACGCCATGCGCAGTCGGAGGCAAGACTCGCCCACTTCCTTGCTGGAATCCGATGATACTGTGGCCTTGTTCACTCGCAAAATCCCGTACTTGCTGTTCGGTTCCACGCCTGAGAACACGGTTGTTCGATGCATTTACCAGCTCATAGCCACCATCAGTACGACGCAGAATCACACAGTCCGCATTGTGCGCCCAGACGCTGAAGCCCCACTCCTGGCAGCCGACGAAGTAGGTGTGGAAGTCGGCGACCCGCAGGTTGTACACCGCCTCCCACTCGCCCGTATCCACCACTTCGGACACAAGCACTGGTTGCCCATCGTGGGACACAAGCCTATCTCCGGCCATCAACTCCCGAGCCGGCAACCAACCCTTTCCTTGAACCCAGAACGGGTGTTCGCCGGTCGTCCGGATCGTCTGCCGGCCAACCCGCACTCTGCCGCGTGATCGCCTCGTCGAAGCCGGTGCCCCACAGTGGCATTGGCGAGAAATCCAATCCTGCGTTCACTCGGGTCGCTGCGAATGGTCGCTGCGAATGGTCGAATCGCAACGAACATGGCGTGCGTTCCGCTTATCGGTAACTTCGCCACGGTGGTGTACAATCTCTGGGGAGGACGAACGATGCCGCTGCGCGACCACTTCCGCTCACCTGTGAACGACACACACTCCTGGGACGAAGCCCACGGTCAATGGCCGGGTGAGATTGTCCGGGACCTGACCACCATCCTGCCGCCCGGGTTTCGCGCCGCACCAAAGGTCCACCTCGGTTCGGCGTTCGAGGTGGATGTTGGCGGCTACGACCTCGACACGCGCGACCCGGACGCCACTCCCGATTTCGGCGACGGCACGGCAGCGCTCGCGGCTCTGTCGCCGACGCACACCGTCGAAGCCGAGTTGTCCGACCAGGACGAGTACGAGGTGCGGATCTACGACACGGAGCGGGGCCGGCATCTCGTTGCGGCAATCGAAATCGTTAGCCCATCGAACAAAGACCGCCCGAACACCCGTGACATCTTCGTCGGCAAAGTGGCAGCTTTACTGCAACAGGGGGTGTGCGTGTCGCTGGTTGATCTGGTGACCGTGCGGCAGGCGAACCTGTACGCGGAACTGCTGGCCTTCATCGGCCGCAGCGACCCCGCCCTCGCCCCGACTCCGCCGCACCTGTACGCCGTCACGCTTCGCACCCGCAAGCCGCCCAAAGGGCACGCACTTCTCGACGCGTGGTTCTACCCGATGACCGTGGGCGAACCGCTGCCGACGCTCCCGATCTGGCTTAACCCGGACCTTCGCGTGATGCTTCCGCTCGAATCCAGCTACCAGGAGACGTGCCGCATCCTCGGGATCGCCTGACACAACAACGTGCAAGTGTCAGATCGGCGGCAAGCTCTCACCTGCAACTTGTGCGAACCTGAAGCGTGCGGCGGGGGTCTACACGGCGTTGGAGTTGTGGCAGCCACAAGGCGAACAACTACCAAATTGCTACCCCGGCCGAGGGAATGCGGCGCTGGGTCTACGAAGCCCGGTCGTGAAGGTTCGACTCCTTCTCGGGGTACTGTTTCTTTCCCAATTCATTGGATGTGAAATCTCAACATCCATCAAGCTCCACTTACAACCATGCGACCTGTGACTTGACCTTGCGCGACATCATATCGCATGCAAACTCGAACGATTATTCCACAACCATAAGTCGGGACGACGCTTGGTCGAAATCGTGTTAGTTAGCCACCCGCAATGCAATCTGAAATCGATACACTTCTGCTTAACAAACGGGCAACAGTAGCAAATCAATCGAGCAATTCAGAATCCCACCCAAATTTGCGTTCCAATAATTGTTCGATCCAATCGCGAATATGAAGTTCACAACCACAAGACTTGCTTGGTTCTTCACGAATCCGATAAATTTTGTGACCTATTTGGCGCACGAATTGCTTACATAACCATCAATTACATTAATCCGCCTAATTTGGCAGCACATCAAACAAAATGTCTCGCGAGTGCGACTGTAGCGAAACTCGCTTTTTCAAACCAGGTTTACAGTGAATATCGGTTCGAAATCCCTAACGGACTTCTGGTTGTTGCGCCGTAAGTAGAACTTGAGTGTTGTGGGGTTGGAGGTAGGCTCTCTCTCAGCGAGTTTGTGGGCTACACGGATTCGCTTTCTCTACGGATTTCAACGATGGGTGATCGACACGGCACATCCCCCAACGCGGGCGAAGTCACGATCCAATTACTCGATCCAACCTATGATTGGCCTCTAAAAACGTGGAAGTTCGCCGACAAATCGATAATTTCTATTGGGCGAGCTTTAGAGTGCGATGTCGAAATCCTCGATTCTTATGTCTCACGAACTCACGCGGTCTTTGAACGCCAGGGAGAGAACTGGGTACTCACATCCCAGGGTCGTAACGGCGTCTACGTTAGCGACGAACGGGTTTCGAATTACCATGTTGACCAAGACATGACGTTCCGACTCGGAACGAGCGGACCGAAACTCGCGTTCCGACTGTGCGGGCATGTCGATCAGAACCGGGGAACGATCTGCATGGAGTCCACACCCGCCTATCGGTTTGACGTTGATCAGTCCCAACTCGACGAGGAGGTCAAAGCTATCGCCGAACGGGACGACTTTCAGCGTCTCCAGGAACAGGCTCGGGTGTTGCGGCAAAACAAACAAAGCATGTGACCGGTCAACCCCAAGGGATTGCCACGACCGGTCGAAGACGACTCGATCTCACAGGCACTCTCTTGACCACCATTATCTGCACACACTCGTTCCGAGGCGGAACTGGAAAGTCGAACGTAACAGCCAACCTCGCGGTCCTGATCGCGAAGGGAGGGCATCGCGTCGGTGTGATCGATACAGACATCCAATCGCCGGGCATCCACATCCTGTTCCGGCTCGACCAGAAATCGCTCACCTACTCCCTAAATGATTACCTGTGGGGTCGGTGTCCGATCGAGTCGGCTGCTTACGACGTATCCGCGAACTGCCTGGGCGAACGAAGTACGAACGACCGATCGCGGATGTTCCTCATCCCGTCGAGCTTGCGGCCGGGCGAGATTGCCCGTGTGTTGCGCGAGGGGTATGACGTTTCGCTCCTCAACGACGGCTTACAGGAACTTGGCCGGAAGTTGCAACTCGATTATCTGTTTATCGACACTCACCCTGGGGTGAACGAAGAAACACTTCTCTCGATCGCAGTTTCGGACGTGTTGGTCCTGATCATGCGGCCCGACCAACAGGACTTCCACGGAACCGCAGTTACGGTAGAACTCGCAAGGAAACTGTCCGTGCCGTCGATGTTCATGATCGTGAACAAGGTGCTACAAGGGATGAACCTGTCCGATCTCCGGAACCATATCGAGACGCTGTACAAAGCCGAGGTGTCCGCAATCCTGCCGCTCAACAACGAGATGGTCCGGCTGGCGAGTGGCGACATCTTCGTGAACCAGTACCCTCAGCACCCATTTACGATCGAACTGGAACATGTAGCCAGGCGCATCGCCGCAGACCAACCACCCGCGTAAGTGCGAATTCCGATACTGTTCCCGTGCCCCTGAGTCTCCCCCTCGAGGTTACCCGTCGTGCCCCCTTGCCCTGACGATCCCGAACTCGATTTATTGGTTGGCCGAATGAAGGCCGCCATCGCGCCGCTCCGAGAGGTGCTGCGTGAGATCCACGGGATGTATGCGTCAAACGACGAGGGAAAGGTCGCCGACTATATTCCCGAACTCGCCACCGCCGATCGTCGCTGGTTTGGCATCGCGGTCGCGACCACCGACGGGCAGGTGTTCGAGACCGGGGACACACGTCAGTTGTTCACCATTCAGTCCGTGTCCAAACCGTTTGTCTACGGGCTTGCACTCGAAGATAACGGACTCGAACACGTTCTCTCCAAGATCGGGGTCGAACCCACTGGGGAGGCGTTCAACTCCATCATCCTTGATGAACACTCCAACCGTCCGTTTAACCCCATGGTGAACGCCGGGGCCATCGCCACCACCGATCTAATAAAAGGGAAAGACTTCCCCGAACGGATCGGCCGATTGATGGCGATGTTCTCCGCTTATTGTGGCCACGATGTGCACATCGATAACTCGGTGTTCATGTCCGAGCGGTTGACCGGTCACCGAAACCGGGCGATCGGTCACCTCATGCTGAACTTCGGAATGGTCAGCGACGGGATGGCGGATAGCCTCGAACTCTACTTTCAGCAGTGTTCGGCGCTCGTCACGTGTCGGGATTTGGCCGTTATGGGAGCAACGCTCGCAGCAGGCGGCACCAATCCGCTCACCGGAAAACGGGCCATCGAGCAACAGTATGTGAAGTACTTGCTTGGCATCATGCTCTCGTGTGGAATGTACGACTTCGCAGGGGAGTGGGCGTTCAGAGTGGGAATCCCGTCCAAGAGTGGAGTCGGTGGCGGGATCGTGGGTGTCATTCCTGGCCAGTTCGGTATTGCAGTTTATTCCCCACCGCTCGATTGCAAAGGCAATAGTGTGCGTGGAGTTCTAGCCTTCCGCGAGTTATCACGCCGATTCGGATTACATTGTTTCGAATCGGGGTACACCGGTCCAACGCTGAAGAACATGCTCGTGCCAGTCCGACGGCGCGAAACTCCGCCATGAGACGGATGCCGGCTCACAAGCCCAGTTGCTTCAATAACTCGCGCACTTTCTGGCCAATCAGGTCGCGGACCTTGCGGAACTCTTCGGGCGGCATCTCACGCGGATCAGGGATTTGCCAGTCCACCCGCTGTTTTGCCATCACAAGCGGGCACGCATCACCACAACCCATGGTAACGGCCACGTCGATCTCTTGACCGTTGTAATCGTCCAAGCCTTTCGAGGCATGCGTGGTCAGGTCGTAGCCGAGTTCCTTCATCGCTTCGAGCGCTTTCGGGTTCACTCTTCCGCTGGGCTTGCTCCCCGCAGAAAGCGACTCGACCCGATCTCCGCCTATCATGGCAGCGAACGCCTGGGCCATCTGACTGCGATTGGAGTTCTCCACGCACACAAACAGGACGCGGAACTTATGCGGTTCACTCATGAATCGTACTCGCGACACAAAGGTTCAAATCACGCCTTGGATTCGCTTACGAAAGCGTGCCCTGCGTAGATGAATTTCCAGACGATTACGGCCAGCAGCGCACCAGCGAAGGGAGCCGTGAGATAGATCCAGAGGAAATCGAACGTGCCGCCGACCACCGCGGGCGCTAGCGACCTTGCGGGGTTCATGCTGGCTCCGGTCACCGGCCCACCAAAGAGCACTTCGAGCGAAATGACCGCACCCGCGACGAACCCCGCAACGGGTCGGATGTCCGCGCGAGCGGTCGATAGACCCAACACCACGAACACCAGAACACCCGTCAGCCAGACTTCCAGCCCGAAGCATTCAACAGCCCAATTGGGGTCGAATGGAAGAGTCGGTGCAAGCCCGAGGTGCGGCGCTTTGCGGATGAACAGCCAAAGTAAGCCGCTCGCGGTGAAGGCTCCGCCCACTTGAGCAATCATGTAGCCCGGCACGAGTCGCCACGGATGCCGGCCCGCCACGGCAAGCCCGAGTGTGACGGCGGGGTTCATGTGCGCGCCAGATACTGGCCCCACGGCATACGCCATCGTGGCGACCAGAAGCCCCCAGGTCAGTGCGATACCCACGAGCGTGACAGACTTATCGGAAAGACCATTCACCACCACAACGCCTGTCCCACCGAACACCAAAACAAACGTGGCGAACCACTCGGCGGCGAAAAGGCGAGACATGCAAGGCTCCGGACGCAATAAGCCGCTGCACGTCGGCTGTGAAGTTGGGTGGCAACCGTGTTGTAGTGACAGGTGTCTCGATCTGAACACTTTCAGGCGAGAATTTGCGATTCTTCACTCTTCACAAGGTCGCGGGCGATTGGCCCAGTGGGCGGGCTTCTCGCCGGCCACGATCACGCCCTTATCTTGCCAGCCCATGTAGGCTTGAACATCGCCCGATGTGTATCGCAGTGTCAACCCGCATCGGCGGCGAGAACTCGTGTTCGCGTCGGAGCCGTGCAGTAACAAATCCGAATGAATCGCTGCCTCGCCCGCCTTCAGTTGCACATAAACCGGCTCGCCATACTTCTCCACTTCCGGCACTGCCTGGTTCAGCACGTTGCTCGGGTCTGTCTCGGTTAACTTGTAAGTCAGATGCCCCAGAACATGCGTACCAGGAATATATTTCATCGCGGCGTTTTCCGGGTCGGCGTCGTCAATCGCAAGCCACACGGTCACGGCCTTGGAAGGCGTAAGTGGCCAGTAACTGGCGTCTTGGTGCCAGCTCACGGTTTTGCCATCGCGCGGCATTTTGCAGAAGAAATGCGAACCCCACGCCACCACGCTTTCCCCCAGCAAATCCGAGACGATCGCAACAATCTTTGGGTTAGTCAGCACATCCCACACGCGGCCATGCCGCAAGTGCGCGGAACTGATCGAATAGCTATCTTTCCCCTCGGCTGTGTACTGAGCAAGTAAGCCATCGAAGTACGCACGCAACGCCGCCATCTCGCTATCCGAAAAGATGCGAAACGGCTTCAGGAACCCCTGGCGATTGAACTCCTCGACCTGTTCGCGTGTCATGACCTGCAGCGAAGTATTGCTGCATGGGTGGAACGAAAGATCGCGTTCCACGGTCGCGAGATCATCTTGTGGCGGGATCGCATTGAAGCTGTTGGGAGAGTTCACGTGAGGCTCCAGGAGAAAGTCATGGAATTTTATGCCGCGTTAAGGATCGCGACAGTATGCGACAAGTGGAACGCAGATGTACCCACATTGAACGACTCCGACGACCGCTCTACCATGACGCAGCAACCGAGGAAGACAATATGACTGCCGATCCCGATCTCACCGCGTTAGACGAACTGCCAGACGATGCCCGCGAACTGATCGCACGCACCGAAGGCTCCATCGCGGATATTCGAACGCGAGCAGAACAACGCGTGGCGGAAATCCGGGCCGGAGCGGAGCAGGAATGCGTCGAAATCCGCAACCGAGCCGAGGCCGAAGTCGCGCGGATTGAACAATCCGAAACACGAGAACTGGCACCGCTTGTGCGTGAGTTGGTCGATTCACTCCGCCGCATGCAAGAAAGCTACGCCCGCGATGGCAAACTGGATGAAGCGCTGGCCATTCGCGCCCGTGTTCGCCAACTTCGCGGCGATCTGCTTGGCGTGCGAGTCGATCCGGGCAATCTCAGTGAATTCACCCCCGCCGATGCGGGCCGCACGGTGCTGTGCGAAGTGATCGGGCAAACCGATGGCACTGTTTGGGGCACCGATGTCTACACCGGCGATTCGCGACTGGCGGTCGCAGTGGTGCACGCGGGGTTGCTTCGCGATGGCGACCGCGGGCTTGTTCGCGTCACGATTCTCGACGGCGGCGGCCGCACCTTCGAAGGCTCCAATCGCCACGGCGTGCTGAGTTTCGACTACGGCCCTTACCCCATCGGTTATCGCGTCGAGCGTGTATAAACTGCATGCGTTTGGTGTTCGGTCTCTGCGAGAAACTATGGAACATCCCGATTGGCCCGCGTTCGTTTTCGCCGTCGTGTCCAACCCCGACGACGATACCGCGCGTCTGGTCGCAGCGGATTTCCTGGAAGAGTGCGGCGACCCAGACCGCGCCACATTCATTCGCCTGCAAGTGGAACTCGCGCGACAAGAAGCGATGGGCGAGGGGAAAAGCCTGAACGCCGACGAACTCCGCAAGAAAGAACGGGCATTCCTTGGCCCGCTCTCCATGTTCCCTTCATTCTGGGCAGCCGAGGAATGCCCCGAGTTGGTGCGAGTGAGCTTTCGCGAGCGAAACGGCGGTTCGCCATTGGGCGATGTTCAGGTAACGGGTGCCGGGCGATTAACATGGCGGCGTGGGTTTATCGAAAGCGTGAGCTGCGATGCGGCAACATGGTTCCGGCACGGATTAGCCGTTCGGAAGCGACAGCCGATTCGCCATGTGTCTCTGGAAGCCTGCGACGACTTGACGCGAGATGATTGGTATCGTGGGTTCCCTTCCCTCAAACAACTGCAATCGGTCACACTACGCACTCCACAACCGCCCGCCATGTTACCCTGGGTGGCCGCTCACCTGCGCGGAACCGAAGTGACAAGCCAACCGCTCTGAGCCAGATCGCGCGATGCGGATTCATTGTTGTGGTGTATAGAGCTTCACCACCGCGCGATTCTTGCCCGTTTCCTTCGCTTCTTTGACTGCGGCCTCGACCACTTCGCGAAGCGTCTTGTAATCCGCCTTTACGCCACCCTCGACCACCACCACACCCAGGCTAATTGTCAGCGAGATCGGGCGGTCCTTGAAAAAGGTTGGCCTAGCGGCGACCTTAGACCGAAGCCGCTCGGCCAACTTTACGGCCCCGGCCTCATCGGTTCCCGGCGCAATCACCAGAAACTCTTCACCGTGCAGTCTTGCAACGGAATCCGACTCTCGAACATTATCTTTCAACACACCCGCCAACCAAATCAGCACATGATTCCCGCCCGAATAACCATGATCGGTGTTGATCTGTTTGAAGTGGTCGGCGTCGATCATGACCAGGGTCAGGGGCGATGGAACACGAGAACGGCGGGCAAATTCGTTGCTGGCAATCATGTTGATCGCACGGAGATTGGGCAACCCTGTCAGCGTATCGGTTAAAGCCAAATCGCGAAGAGTGTCGTTCAGTTGCCGAAGTTGGGCTAACGCGACTTCCAGATCATGCGTGCGCTCGATCACACGCCGCTCCAGTTCCATATTCAACCTGCGCAAATCATCGAGCACACGGTCGTGGCTTCGTTCCAGATCCACCGCACGCGCGGCGGCCCACACCGTTTGAAGCAGATCTTCGCCACGCCAGGGTTTAAGCACCATCCGATGAACCTGCGTTCGGTTAATCGCATCCACAGCATCTTCCAGGCGAGCCGTGCCGGTGAGCAACACGCGGGAAGTGCGCGGCGTGGTGCGGCGAGCCCACTCCAATAGAGAAAGGCCCGTCTCATCTGGCAAATGCAGATCGGACAGAATCATATCCACAGAGCGGCGAGCCAACACGGCACGCGCCTCTTCAGCAGAGGACGCGGTGATGACCTCGAAATCAGCTCCGAGTTGCTTGGCCAGAACGGATAACACACCTGCATCATCATCAACGGCTAACACGGAGTATTTATGACTGGTGACGTTCATTCCACTCCCGCCCGGAATTCGGCCCGGCGTGTCGCCTCGCACACGTTTAAGCACATGAACAAAGAAAGCAAGTTCAGAGCCGCAAATGCCAATCTGCTAGTTTAGCTCATAAATCCCGATACGCGAATCTTTGCGCGTGGCACAGAATAGGTTATTTGGGCAAAATAGATTGCTGGACGTTTTTCGCGCCGATGTTGAATGGGTTCTCTGTTTCAGACCAAGCCAAAGTGCACATGGCAATGTGCGTGACCAAAAAATGACAGGTTTGTCGATGTTGATGCTTGATAAGACTCCAGCTTTCGCTTACAATCGGTCGTCTACGGGGGACACCCCGGGTTCACAGAGCGAACCGAGCCGCCCGCCGGCCCGCATGGGTTGGATTGCTCGTCGGATAGTCTATTCGTCTTGAGAGTTGTTTCATCCGGCTTGAAAGTCGTGATGGAGTAAGACGTTATAGAGACATCCCACTTGCGATTCTCTTGCCCATCCGAGTCGGGGCTTTTTTTTCCCCATACCAAACTTTGCGGGTTGTATAACCTTTGCGGTTTGTATGAGGTAAGCCCCTATTCAAGGACTAAATGTCCTATAACCGGCAGCCGGTGTATTTCGGAACCCTCGAAAGTTACTCATAAAGAGTGTAAGAACCCGCGACAATCCCGGTAACCATCCACGATCCTAAACACGTTGCGATTGTTGAGAAAGGCCGCCATGAAGACTGTGAGGCGTAAGCGATCAGGACAATCGGCTAAGAGTGCCGATACCTCGTTGACGACCTTTTCGTCCGACCTGCTCACGCCGGAAGAAGAACGCGAGCTGCTCACGAGTTTCTGGGACTGCAAGAGTGAACTCGTCCGGGTGTTGGTCCGGACCTTTAACCGCGAATTGCAAGAAAGCCGTCCGCCACTGGAACCCTGGCCGATGGCACAGTTTATCCGCGAACACTGCACCGACGAGCGGTGCGAAGTGATGGCCGTCCGCCGGCTGCGCGATCGTTATGTTCATTACAAGCACCGGTTGGCCAGCGCCAACATTCGCCTCGCCGCACACGTGGCCAAGCGGTTCCGCCACCACAGCCTCGCTTATAGCGATCTCTTGCAAGAAGCAGTTTGCGGACTGATGCAGGCCATCGACCGGTTCGACGTGAGCCACGGCACCCGGTTGGCCACCTACGCCACCTGGTGGATTCGGCAGACTCTCCAGATCGCTGTCGCACGACAGTCGCACCTGGTGAGCCTCAGCCCGCACCACCTTCAGGAACTCGGCCTGCTTCAACAGGAATCCGAGGCTCTGGCCCACGGTGGCAAGCATCTGCCTAGCCCGCAGGAACTCGCCAGCCGCACCGGTAGCTCGCTCGAGCATCTCACGCATCTCCAAACCGCGACCCGCACCCCGGTTAGCCTGAACGCTGTCCTCGATGACGATAGCGATTTCAAGCTGACCGAGGCCATGCCGGATACCGGTACTCTGGTGATGCAGGAGAACAACGAGCGCCAAGAAGCGCTGGCCTTCCTGATGGAAAACCTTCGGCCCCGCGAACGGAAGGTTCTCGACCTTCGCTTCGGGCTAACGGGCCACGGGACGCACAGCCTGCGCCAGATTGGTCATCTGCTTCGCATCAGCAAAGAACGCGTGCGACAGATCCAGAATCGGGCGCTCGAAAAGCTCAAAGCCAACGCCGAGCGCGTCGGCTGGGAGCCAACCCTGCTGCTTGAGTGAGCGGCATGAAGGATGTATTGGGAACAGCAACGCGGACCGGTTTTCCGGTCCGCGTTGCTCTTTTCCCATTCCCAAACCCTTGCGGCGACTTGCGCTTGCCCGCTGCGAGTGGCATCCTTGATACCAATCGCAACGGCGGAGGGTAAAATAGCTTCACCCACCCCTTTCACAGTTGTGGGGCGAGCCGGAGGTGTGATGATGGCTATCCCGGAGGCAATACGAGTCTTGTATGAGCGGAATCCACTCGAAGAAGTGACTTGCCAACTCCGCTTCCCACCCATTCTATCTATTAGTAATGCCTCACCAGTCGCATTCCAAGAAGAGGTGCGGGGCGAGTTCCCCTACTATCAGCACAAGAGCATAGTCAAGTTTCCGGCGGGTGTCCCATCTGCTATCGCCCAACTCATGTCCCATGACCTCGCCTTAGGGGGAACTACGGCATACACTTTTGATTCAGAAGATCGCAATTGGACAATTAAGTTGGCGAGAGACGGACTAACACTTTCTTGCCGACGCTATACCGAATGGAGTCTGTTCCAGGATCGGTTGCAATTGGCGATTGACTCCTTGGCTAAAACCTACCGGCCGTCTTTCTTCCTACACACGTGCGTGAAGTACAAGAATTCGATCCGCCGCTCTGCGTTGGGTTTGGCCGAGGACGTACCGTGGTCTGAATTGATCAAACCATGGGCGGCCGGTCCGTTCGCCTCCGCCGAACTTGCGAGCGACGTCAAGGCCGTGCAGACCAAGTGTGTGATCCGGCTACCGGGTGAACTCGGGCGGATCGAGGCCACGTATGGCTTGGGGATGCACACGGCGAGTAAAGAAGAGGTTTTCTTGATCGAGGCCCACGTTTTCAACGAACAGAAGAAGGAGTTGGCCGATGTCCTCCTCCGCCTTGATGCCCTCAACCGGCAGGCGCGATTTTTCTTCCGTCACTGCATCACCGACGAACTTCATCGTGCATTGCGACCCGTTACTCCCCCAAACGGATGAACATGACGAGTCGCAAGAAGTGACTAACCTCTGGCTCCGGTTCCCGGTGTGCAGCGATCCGGCTGGGTTGCAAGTCTTCATCGATTTCTGCCTACCCGAGGGGAACGATGCAGGAGCATTATCCGAGGCGGAAATGTACCGCCTGTACTGCCACGTCCTACTCCAACAAATCCCCGCAGAGGGGCTAAAGGAGACGGCCGAATCCTTGGACGAGATGCGAGACTTCTACGCGGCCGCACCGGTTAACCAAAACGCTATTGCTCCCGAATCCAAAACTGTAGAGGCGCGGTTGGGTCAGGTTTTTGTCCGTCCGGTATTCCCGATCACTGACGAGGAGTGAACGGTTGAACGGTTCGCCCCCAATTTACCGTGCGTCACTCCCGCCTGCGTCGTACTGTCTTCGGCAAGGTGAGATCCTCTCGAATGTCGTACAGTCGCAGCTCTCCCTTGCGTCAGTTGGCGGGCCACCTGAAGTAGATTTCAAACACCATCCCTTCGCGGTCCTGCTGACGCAGGACTGCGACTTGGAACAGGACTTCGATGCGAAGCAGAAGGGGAAGATGAATGACAAACGCCTCCCGGGATTGCTTTTCTGCGAGATGGCCACGGCTGAGGAAACTAAGGTTCGTGTCGCCGAGAATAACCTCAAGCAATGGGAACGGTTGAGCATCCGCATAAACAAGAATGAGCGGTATCACTTTTTCCAGAAAGTCGATCCATCATGTGATGCACGGCAAATCGGTCTGGATGAGCTGGTGGTCGATTTCAAACGATACTTCACGCTCCCGACCGAAGAGGTCTACCGACGGATCGAATGTGGGGAGGCCCATCGGCGATGCGTACTTGTCAGTCCCTATTTGGAACACCTCAGTAGCCGCTTTGCGTACTACCTGTCGCGTGTAGCCCTCCCCCTTGACCACGTGAGCGAGTAAGCTGCGACACTGTTCCGCGAAACTCCTTGCTCCGGTTCCCCCATGCGTGCCATTGTCGCCAGTGTAATTCTCCTCTCGCTCATCGGGTGTAACCGCTTGCGGCCTGTTCCCCTCACCGAAGCTGCCGCGGGGAATTACGATGTGCGTGGCCCCATCGGGCTATCGATCGAATCTGTGCGAAATGGCAAAGTGCGGATGAGCGGGATGATGGGCCGCATGGGTGAATCGAAAGAAGTGGTGTTTACCATTCAAACGCGATTCAAACTGTTGGACACCAGCGTGCCAGTGAAGCAGTTCGCCCTGCAACGCGATGGCACGATGCTGGGCGGCGGAAGCCTGAAGTTGAAGGACGAAACGGGCCGCGAGTTTAAGGCGGTCGGCGGCTTTGGGTTCGATGCCGTGAAAGGTCGGCGCAGCGATACCGCCATTCTGACTGCGGAAAACCTCGAAGCCACTGATCAACTCACGTTTGAATCCGTGGCGGACGCACAGGGCGATCTCATTCTCGAAGTCCCCGCAAATTATCAGTTACAACAACCGGATGGCACTTTTCTCCAGCCCAAAGAACCAGGCACGTTCCGCTTTCGCATCCCGCAGGAAATGTGGTCCGCGTTACCACCCACGACCGAAGCGGGAAGAGACAGTTGGGCAACCATCGGGCCAGTGAGCGTTGCGGTGGAGTCGGTGCGTGTTGGTAAGGTGATGTTGGTGCCGTGGAAGCCAGGCGAGAAGCCCACGACCGCCGAATCCAAGAGCGAAGTATTTGCGATCACCATTCGAGTGAAGCTCGCCGACCTGAAAGCCCACATCAAGAAGCCGCCTTATATCGTCGATGGGAGCTTTGGCGGGTCGCAGGCGAAATTGCACAACGCACAGGGCGAGAACTTCCCCGCTTTCACCGATTTCCAGTGGGATCGCGTGATCGGCCGCCAGAACGGTGATGTGGAACTCTCGGCCAAGCAACCGGAACTGGTGGAACTGCTGACTTTCGATGCGAAAGCCGCCACGAGCGAAGAGCTATTCCTCACCTTCTGGCCATACTGGCAAGAACGCAATGCCGATGGCACCTGGAGCGATGCCAAGCATGAGGGCGAGTTCCGATTCCGCATTCCCAAGGTGATGTGGGCCAAGTGAATGTCTTGATCCGCACAACTGATAGGAACCGATTTGCCGCCTGGTAAGTCGTCGGGTTCTAATTGACTGCCGACTGGTACGCACGCGGAACTGTTGGTGAAGTAAGAGTAGCTAACTTCATTTTTGGCAACGTGATCTCTGAACTGGCTGGTAGAATCGAATAAGCCACGACGGGTACACTCTTCAGGGATCAACCATGTCCCGTCCCGCACGCAACGGACTGAGCCTTATCGAAGTTCTTGTCGGTATCGGCATCGTTGCCATCGTGATCGGATTGTTGATCCCCGCAAACCGTCGCGTTGGTGTATCAGCCTCACGTATGCATTGCCAGAACAATCTCAAGCAAATCATGCTGGGAATGCACAACTTCGCTGGTAACTCAGCTCCTTCGTCTTCAACTGGCGGCTCAAATTCTCCCGCCGAACTGTTCCTCCCAACGGGTTGTTCTGGGCCAGGATCAACTCCACAGGACCGACTCAGTTGGATGGTCACGTTGTTGCCGTACATGGAACAGAATACCCTGTATCAGCGGTTCGACATCCAGAAGGGCTACGCGGAGAACCACGCCGCAGCCCATGAGCGACTGAAGGTGTTCCTCTGCCCGGAAGGTAAAAAAACGGGGGACTCAGTAACTCATTACGTCGCGATGGCCGGTATCGGGCATGACGCCGCCGAGAAGCCCGAGGGCAACGCCAGCAACGGCTTTATGGGTTATGATCGACGCACATCATTTTGGATGATCACAGATGGCACATCGAACACAATCGCACTGTTGGAAACACACTCCAACCTCGGACCGTGGGCACGCGGGGGTTCATCGAACTTACGCGGGTTCGATTCCGCTGATGTGCAACTTCAGGGTAACCAGCGATCATTCGGCCGCCACACCGACATCATGACAGCTGCGATGGCCGACGGCTCTGTGCGATCCATACAGTCTTCGATCGATCCGAAATCCGTGGCCGCAGCGATCACCATTGCTGGCGGAGAACCGTTCGACCTGGATTGAGCACGATTGTGAGGTACAGGTTTCTAACGACGGTTCTTCGAACGCTCGCGGTCTTATTGATCCTGCGGGTCTTGGTCGTGATTCTGACGAACTATCCCAGCTACTTCCCACCCGATTTCGATTCGCTTTTCTTGCAAGGCCGCGAGGCGACGTTCACCGGTGCGTACCGGCCTGCGTTCTATCTGCACATCTTCTCCGGTCCAGTCGTCCTCATCAACGGGTTGCTCCTCCTGAGCAACAACATCCGCCGCCGACATCGTAGACTGCATCGCTTGTTGGGTTGGGTTCAGGTTGTTCTGTTGCTGTTCTTCGTGCTCCCAAGCAGTGTGGTGATGTCCCGCGAAGCGTTTGGTGGTTGGCTAGCAGGGCTGAGCTTTCTCTTGCTGTCGGTGGCGACCGCGATTTGTGTGATTGCTGGCCTCGTTCACGCCCGTCGCCATCGCTACGAGCTACATCGTCGCTGGATGCTCCGCTCCTATGTCTTGATCTGCTCGGCGGTGATCCTTCGTCTGATGTCGGGAGCAGCGGGGTTGATTGGGGTGCCGAGTCCCGAGGCCGCGTATATTGTCGCCGCCTGGAGCAGTTGGCTGATCCCGCTAGCGGCCTTTGAACTTCTGGTTCGTTTACCGCCGCCGCGGTCCGATTCTGTTCAGGCTCATCACTCGACGAGTCCCAACTAATACAATCCGGAAACTCGCCGCTGAATCCGCAGTCTTCCAGGCAATCATCACTGGACACACGTGGTTCCCGGTGATGAGGTATATGGAAATCTCTCATTCCATCACTGGAGATAGTCGCCGTGGCTCGCTTCGTTCTCGCAATCCTCGTTCTTGCGTTGTTTGGGGTCGCCTCCGCACAGCCGCCAGATCTGACCGGGAAATGGTCGGGCTATTGGGTGAGTGAATCCAAGGGGCACACCGGTCCGCTGCACGCGCGGTTCCGCCAAATCGATAGCGATACCTACCGCGTGGCCTTTCGCGGGCGCTTCCGTGGGATTATTCCGTTCTGGTATACCACCAAGTTGGAAGTGACCGGCACGGGCGATAGCGTGGTGCAATTGGGTGCCAGTCAACAGTTGCCCATCGTGGGTGAATACCGGACAACCGCGACCGCCACCGCGACAAACTTCGACGCCACATTTACCTCACGCCGTGAATCGGGCCGCTTCGTACTCAATCGCCGCTGATCGCCGAGTTGGTTCAACGCACGGAGAACTTTCGCTCCTCGTATTTCACTTCGATTCGCGGTGTGATCGGTTTGAACACATCGACTTCGAACGGCTCGCCCACGCGGTTACCACATACGTCTTCAAGCCGCGTATCGGCCACCAGGCGATACTCGCCTTTGGCCCACGGCATCTTGGGGTCGAAGGTCAATACTCGCTCGCCACCACCAACGGTTAGCGTGCCGGGCACCGGTTTGCCTGCAGCATCTTCCACCGACACCAACCGTCCCAGTAATGCGTGATCGAGCGGCTTGGGCAACTTCACGATGAGCGGAGAAGTGGAACCGGCTCGCGGAGCCATCACCGCCCACACAGAAAGATCGACGGCTTGATCGTCGGGTGGTCCGGCGGTAAAGGTTTTGGTGAACCCACGCACGATGGGTCGGCCTTCGGTATCTTCCCACTTCTCCGAGATGCTAAAGGTGTAGGTGCGGCCATCTTCCAGGATCGGCCCTTCTTCCTCGCGTGGCACCAACCCGCGTTTCACCCGCCCCGGATGAAACAGCACCGTGAGCCGATTGCCATCGGCCGACCATAGCTCTTCTTCGATCTCCAGGAATGGCTCCTTCACTTCATACCCATCGTCGCGCACCAGTTTCATGTGCCGATACACGTTGCCTCGAATCACCGGACCCGTGAAGTGGACATACAACCGCAGCGTGTTCTCGGGGAGGCGATTGGCCGAAGGGTATACCGCCGCGACCGAGACACGTGGCCCGAGTGGCGGTTTGGGTAGCGAGAGCTTCGTCAGCACCGGTTCGCCGCCGGGAATTTCGAACAGAATGGCCACATATTCCAGGCCGGGAACAAGCGGGAACTGCGGATCGAAGCGAACGCCGGTGTTGGTAATCGCGTAGGTGCCGGCAAGCGGAGGGCGAGCGAGCTGTTCAGCCGGAGTGCCGCCGGCAACCACCACGCGGAACACCGGGTGCCAATCTTTCGTGGCGAGCTTCGCGGCCTTCATGCGGGCGAGAAATTCCTTGGGCAAGCCGACAACCTCAATAGCCGGTGCTTCGCCAGCCTTTGTAACCGAGAGTTGAATCGTTGGCCGTTCCTCGGCACGAGCCACAGGCAGGCACGCAATGGTAAACGCAACAGAGCAGAAGAAGTAACTGCGCATGATTGGCTCCGGAACGACACGCGGGGGCCGAGGCCCCCGTATTCTGATGCTGGCGATTATCTGCAAGTCTGCGGGGGTCGTTAAGGTGCGTGCCATCGCCGCAAGCACGCCCGTTTTCAGGGAAGACTTGCGACGATGGCAAACATTATCATGGAAGCGCGACGGTCTTCAGATCGAATCCGGCGTCGGTTTGCACCAGCAGAATAGCGCGCGTGGCATCGAACTTATCGAGTTGCTTCACGTTCGCGAGTTCGCTGATCTTCTCGTACTTCGGGCCAGCGATTCCGGTGCGAGCGGTGATCGGTTGAGCGCTGGCGAATTCATCCGTTGGGATCTTGATCACACCATGCTTGGTGTTGGCCGACAGCAGGAAATCCTTGCCATCTTTGGTGTAGGCGATCATATCGATCGGCTGGTTGCCGTTGCCCAGTTCCGCGATGGTGGTGCCCTTCACCTTGGCACCCGGCTTGAGTTCGGCCACGGGAATCTTGACCAGCGGGGTGCAGGTGTACGAGGCCATGATGTGTTCCTGGCCATTGATCTTGTATGGAGTGAAGGCCTTGATCGGAGCGTGTGTTTCGATCTTGCCGTGTGCCCCGTGGTAGATCTCGATGCCGCTTCCCTTGTCGGCATCCTTGAATGGGTATGGGATGGCTCGCAGCGTGCTCGCGAACTCTTCGCTGGAAAGGCCTGCCACGAACAACCGGCCATCCAGGAAAGCCATGTTCGTGATGGCGGCCATTGGCTCACGTTGCGAAGGCTTGCCCGGGTTCGGAATCTTCACGCTGGCGGACATGACATCCTTGAGGCTCATGACCTCGGCGGTGCCGTCGCGCGTGACCTTGATAATCGCGGGCTGGCCGGTGCCCGTGCCACGGGTGACTGCGAGGTAAACGTTCCCGCTTGCGGGGTTCACCTTCACATCATTCACGCGAACATCTTTTTCCGTAACGCCGAGCGCCGCGGCGATCTTCGCATCGATTTTCTCAACATTCACAGGTTTGTCGCCAGCCGACTTGGTGTCGCCGGTTTCAATCGCAAAAATGGTGGCGGCCTGGGCATCGCCCACGAACATCAGCCCGTTTGGCCCGAACGCCAAACCGGCCACGGACTTCAATTCCGGTGTGCCTTTGGTTAAACCATCGGCAGCACGGCCCGTTGTGGCCAGAATAGCCAGAACAGTAGTGGCCAGAAGCTTCGCACGCATCGCGAGATCCTCTTGCAGGTATAGTGAAGCGAACCGGAATCGGGCTTATCATCCCGGCAAGTGCATCTTCCGGCACACACCTCAGAGATCAAGGATAAAGTCATGAAAGTGGGGCACGGCTGTCGATTGATGCATCTTGGCGAGCCGTGTGCGAGCGTGCTAGACAGCAAACCATGCTCGCCAGGCAACCGCTCGGCAAGCGGAAAGGGAAGCGAAAGAAGGCGTGAGTAAGCATCGAAAGAACCCGCGTCATCATTGACACGGGTTCTTCTTGCATTGGGATCAGTTGCCGCAACCTGGCATCAAAAAGGCCAGCAGCACGATTGGGAGTGGCAGGCCAAGCAACAGCGCCACAAGGCCATAGCGAACTTTACCCCATCGGGTCATGTCATCGGTTTGCGGGGTCATATTGCAGCTCCTATTGGTTTTCGAATCGCGGGGTTAATGGCACTCGTTGAGTTACCATTAGAAAAAGATGCAACCCGCGTGCCGGAATGCGGAGCGTTAACATGTCGCCGATCACTTTCCGTACCACGCCACCAATCGGGCGAGTTCGCCGCGATTCCCCAATAAGCGAAGCGCGAACCGCTGTCGCCCGCTGCCCAGAAGTGTGTTGTAACCGAAGTTGTCGTCCACAATGCGAACCGCCCACGTGACCGCTTCTTCGATGGGGCGGCCATCCGATGCCAGTACCCGTGCCAGCCACATCGCGGAAGCGAACGCCACCGCCAAGGATTCGAGACCGTCCCAGACTCCCATGCCGAAATTCGTCGGCCCGCAGAACTGACCAGCCTCAACTTTCACGCGAACCCAGCGAGTTAACAGCGAATCCGCCTGTTCGCTCAATGAACCCAGCGGGCGTTCGCCATCCGCGAATGTGGCCTGCGGTAACGCCGCATGAGTGCGAGGGATGGCACCCGCTCCGCGAGCGAACCGCAGGCCCGAAAGCAAGCGGTTCATGGCCGATGATTGGGCGGAGCCGCGATCCGGGCCAGTATCCTTGCGGGCATACAATGCCGCGATCGGGCGAAACACCGAACGCCCTACCCAACCGGGAGCGGGCACCTCATCGGGCGAGAGTGGCACCTCGTCTTCGGCTTCGTCCGCGAGGAGGCCAAGCAACTCCGTGAGCCGGTTGCCGGTAATCGCCTTCTTGGCATCTCCACCGCCATCGAATTGGGCACGGCGAAGTGTGGATACCACGAACAGGACCTTCCGCCAACGCCGTTCGATAGTGTCTTCTTCGTCCGCAAAGATCGTCGAAAGCGCGGTAGCGATTCGTGCGAAGTCGTTCCAGGTGATCGTCTGCGACGCTTGCAATTGCGGCGGCGGGCTGTTGACTCCGCCCACGCGTGCTTCGAGCGCCGCGGCGTAATCGCGGGCCTCGGCGAGATGATCGCCAAGCGGGCGGCCGACATTCTCGGCGGAAGAGGGGCACGCGAACCTTAACCCCAGCATCCAGTGATCACCGGCTGGAACCAGCGCATAAGGATAGACACGGCACGCGAGCGGTTTGGCCGCGGAGCCATGCTTCACATGAATGCGGCAGCGATTATCCGGCCCCAGGAACACACACGCCCCATCGGGCCGATGGTTCAATCGATAGTCCGACGAAAACCAACCGCCGGAACGCACGAATAATGGCACTTCATGCAGATCGGCCTCGGCGTTCCAGCCCTGTGCCTCGATCTTTGCGCGCTCTTCTGGTGTGACCGCCACATGGTATTGCCGACAGCAAGAGGAACAGCCCTGGCAATCCCAGTTCTGTAACACCTCCAAGGAACGAACGGGGAGCGCCATTGCGAGTGCGACTTGGGTCGTTGGGAGTGGAAATGGGCATCGGGCGAGTGCGAGCGAACTATTTGGCGTCGGTTACCTCGAACGATTCGAAGAAGCGAAGAACAATATTATCGTCGGGCACAACGGCCGGCCCTTCAACGGCCAGATAATAGACCCGATCTTTCACCACGAATAACTGCACCACGCGGTATGTTCCCTCTGGAAGTTTGATCAGGAACTCGCGGCCGGGGAACAGCGTGTCCGCGTATTTCAGTTGTCGTGGCTGTTCCTGGAGCGTTCCATTGGCTTGCGCCACGATCTCCTCGATCACAAGTCGAAACCACGCATCGCTGCCGAGTGCCGGAAGCATTACATTGCGCGGGATTCCCAGTTTGGGGTCGGGCGATGAACCGATCACGAATTTGGTTGACCCCAGCACATCGCGCTGCGTGGCTTGAAAGCATGTGAGCGTGATTAAGCCCAATGGCGGGCTTCCTCTGTCTTCGCTCAACCCCGCTGGCGCCTTGATCTGGTAGCCCTGCCCCGGCGGCTGCGATACCACCCACCGCGATTCCACTCCGAAAAACTTTCGCACGCGATCGACCGTGTCTTTATCCAGAAAGAACAGCCCGACACCCGTGAGGTACGATAGCACCACCAGAAACAGCACACCCTTGATGCGGGTCGAAGGTGTCCAGTCGATGGTGGAAATCACCGCCAGGCACAACACGCCCGCCGCAGTTGCCAGCGAGAGCGGGGCGGCAATCGTCATGGTAGGCGTTCGATTGATCACCACCGGGGCGATCATCCAGAGGATTGGGATGAGAAACGGAAGAAGGGCGAACCCGATCAACACCGAAGCCGGAACAGTGCCGGCCGTTTCGGCGTGGGGATCGTGATCAAAGTCGTGCGAGTCGGAAGCCGGTGCAGCGTTGGCATCGTCGGCATCGGCATCATCGGGTTCGTCGTCCCAATCTGGCTCGAAATCATCGTCGTCTTCGGCCGGACTGATCAGGGTGGGTGGCGTGTTGGTGTTCGGATTGGAAACGCGGCGTGAGAACGGTGCCGCAGGCGGTGGAACCCAACCGGGGCCGGGCACCATCAGTGCCGCCTCTTCAACGGCTACAAACGGACGAGCGCAATGAGGGCAGCGAACTTCCTGACCCACAGATAAGGTTGTCACGCGCGCCGCCCCGCGACACTCTGTACACCGCACAACCACCCACATGGCGAACTCCCCCACTAACGGCGCATCGTTCTGTTGGTTGCGAACCTGTCATTTAATCTGCTGCAACCAGATGGTAATCACGTTGCTGACTTCGGCCATCTGCTCGCCAGACACCTTATCGGGCGTGTCGCTGAGCTTATGCCAGTGATCGTAATCGAAGTCGATGATATCAATCGTTGGGATGCCGGCGCGGTTGAGTGCGAGATGATCGTCTTGCACTTCGTGCCCGCGTTCGAAGCGGAACGATTTCGCCCCGGCTTGTTTCGCCACGTTCCACACCTGTTCAACGAGCTTGGGTGCGAACTCGTAAGAGTAGAGTTCGACTTTCAGTTGCGCATCTTTGCCAGCGAACAGATCGAGAAGCAGCCCGGCGTCGTACCGATATTTGCGTTTCCCTTTCGTCTTCGTGTAATCGTCGGCGAAGTAATCAGATCCCAGGAAGTATTTATCACCGCCGCCCAGCGCGTTGGTTTCAAAGACATACTCTTCGCCATCGAACAGCACGAAGTCCACGCCGAACTCAGTCTTCAGGTCTTTCATGTGGTTTCCCAGTTCCATCATGAACGCGACCCCGCTTGTGCCGTCGTTGGCACTGACGAACGGCTTGTTCCAGTTCGTCCGGTTCGCTTCCTGATCGGCGATGGGGCGTGTGTCGTAATGCGAACTGATCAAGACTCGCCGGTTCCGATCCGGGTGCCAGGAGATGATGTAATTCACCATATCCGTTTCGCCTTTGCGGCTACGCTGTCGCCCTTTGAATTCTTGCCGCGTGACCGTTGCTCCCAAAGCTTTGAAGTGCTTCTCGATGATCTCCTGCTGCTTTTTCATTCCCTCGGACCCGCTAATGCGCGGGCCAATGTCGCAGAGTTGTTTGAGATACTTCATCGCGCGATCGGCATCGAACTTGACGCCAGCCGGAGCATTCTTGGCATCGCCATCGCCACCGGTGGCAAACTCGGTCATCTTGGGTGGATCGGCGGTATCGGTGGAATCATTCGTGGCAGAGGGCGGCGCGTCCGGCGTGGCGGAAGATGAAGGGCCGCTTGGCCCTGCTTGCGAGAAGCAACCCGAAGCTGCTACTGCGAGCACGATCACCCCCAGCGCCCGCGCGATCGAATGCGACATGAAATGCTCCTGATACGACGAACACCGAGCTGAAGCAGGGGGCAATCCCTTCCCCTACATTCCACATCTTACCGACGACTCTGCCACGCCGCGACCCACCTCGCAGAATCCCTTCGAATTGTAAATCTTGCCCTTTCCGGTCGGGCAAACGCTCGGCATATACGCCCCACTCGAACCACGAACCAGGACTTGGAAGCAAACCCGTTGGGGAACGGGGCATGCCGACTTGAGTCACTGTGGGAACGGCCAGGGGAATTCGGACTTCGCGGAAAGCTTTCAGGATCGTGCGGGCCAGGTTGAGAACAGTCTTAGCTGTTCTGGTGAGTTTTCCTGAATGGAGCCGCGAAGGTTGTCGATAGTTGATCGGTGGGTGCCGGCGTCTTCCCGTCCGGCACTACGGGGGATGGGTGAGTGTGTTGATCGCGACGAACCGGTTGGGCTTCGGCTCACGGTTCGAACACCCGCGGGGGAACCGTAACGGGCAACCGATGCGGTGCGGGCAGCGCGACGACGACTCGCCAGTTCAGGGAGGATCTCGCTCGTGACTCAGATCGAAACAGACATTCAGGCAGTGTGGCAAGAGTACCGTGAGCACCCGACAGTCGATCTTCGCAATCGACTCGTCGAACGCTACCTGTCTTTGGTGAAGTACAACGCAGAGCGAATCTGGGCACGCTTGCCCGATGGCGTTGAACTTGATGATCTCATCAGTGCTGGCGTCTTTGGCCTGATGGATGCGATCGATGCTTTCGATCTCACGCGTGGCGTGAAGTTCGAGACGTATTGCGTTCCTCGCATCCGGGGAGCCATGCTCGACGAACTCCGCACCATGGACTGGGTGCCTCGCTTGGTTCGCAGCAAGGCAACCAAGATGGAACAAGCACGCAAGGCGCTTGAAGGGGCTCTCGGTCGCCCGCCGCGACCGGAAGAACTCGCTGAGAAGTTGGGCATTCCGGTCGAACAACTCGACGGTCAGCTCGGCGAAGCTACCGCCGTGAATCTCGTCTCGCTTAACAAAAAGTGGTACGAAACCGACAGCTACAAGGACGTTCGCGAAATCGACATCCTTGAAGACAAGAAAGCGGAAGATCCCACGGGGCGATTGCAGAACCGCGACCTCATGCGGCTTGTGACTCGCGGGCTTAATCGCAACGAGCGGCTCATCGTCATCCTCTACTACTACGAGGAGATGACGATGAAAGAAATTGGTGCAACGCTGAACTTGAGCGAGTCGCGAGTAAGCCAGATGCATTCCAGCATCGTGGCCCGGTTGCAAGCTCACCTCTGCAAGCGCAAGGTTGAGTTCGATAACAACTGACCGCACCAGTGTGTGAACGCGATCGAGGTTGTTGGTGAGCGATGAGCGATGATGGGCGAGGGAGCTGTTGCGATAGCTCCTTCGCATTCATCAGGCTCATTCCTGGCCAACAACCTTTGTCTCGTTCATGGCTAGCCCTTGCAGGAATTCGACGACACACCCGCCAATCACATCGAGATGGTAACCACCTTCTTGCGTAATCACCGTGGGCAGGTTCAGTTCGCCAATCTTCATTCCCATTGCACGAAAGAATGGCGTCGGGAGCTTGAACCCGCCGATCGGATCGTCTTCATGCGTATCCGCCCCGAACGCCAACACCAGGAACGCGGGCTGGAAGCGCTGCACCACTTCAAGCGCCGCATCGAGAGCGATTCGGAACTCCTTCGGCCCTGTCGCCGGCGGAAGCGGGAAGTTTCGGTTCGCCCCGATGCCCATTCCCGTGCCGGTTTCATGCGTGTAGCCCGAGAAGAAGGGGTACAGTGTCGCCGGGTCGCCGTGCAGAGAAATCGTGAGCACATCCGATCGATCGTAGAAGATGTGTTGCGTGCCATTGCCATGATGGGCATCGATATCCAACACCGCAACGCGGCCGAGTTTCGCGAGTCGTTCGGCGGCAAGGCTGGCGTTGTTGAAGTAGCAGTAACCGCCGGAACGATCGCGTTCTGCGTGGTGGCCGGGCGGGCGAGTGAGCACGAAGACGCTGCGTTCCACGCCTCCACCAACGAGTTCCGCCGCGCGCAGCGCCGCCGATGCGCCACTCATCGCCGCAGCGAAGGTGCCTCCGAGAATGGGCGTGTAGGTATCGAAGCAATACTTCCCGCGTAAGGCTCGCCCGCCTGCGGGGAGAGAAGACGCGTTCGGCCCATACGGGAACACCGTTGGCCATTGCATGCGTGGCGTGTTGCCCCGTGCCCGCCGCAACTCGGCCGCCGTGTCGCTCAGATAGCGGATGTACGAGCGATCGTGAATCGCCGCGATCTCGTCCTCAGTTACGAATTCCGCTTCTTCAAACCGATAAGATCCAATCGCTTCGAGCGCCGAACGAATGATGGCCATTCGCGCGGGACACTCGAAGCAAGGAATCACAGCGCCATTCTCCACCTCCACGGGCGGGGCGTGCGAATCGTGGCAGGAATTCAAGATCACTCGCATCGAGATGTAGATTACACACCGCGACCGCTTCGCGCAACGGCCGAATCAAACTCCACCCGGTTCCGCAGCGGCATCGGTCGCTACAATACCCTACCCAGATGCTGAGGTTGCCATGCCACGAATTCTCATTGCCGACGATAACAGCCAGAACGCGGACTTGCTCGAAGCTCATCTCGATGGAACCGGCATTGAAACGCGCGTGGCTTTCAATGGGGAAGAGACACTCGCCGTTGCCCGAGAATGGATTCCCGATCTCATCTTGCTGGATGTGATGATGCCGAAACTGAGCGGGTTCGAGGTATGCGAACGGCTCCGCGCCGACCCGGCCACGCAGCAGATTGCGGTTCTCATGGTGACCGCACTCGATCAGGCTACCGATGTGGAACGTGCTGTTGAAGCCGGAACCGACGATTTCCTCACCAAGCCGATTAACAAAACCGAACTCTTATTCCGTGTTCGCGCGTTGTTGCAAAGCCGCAAGAAACCGAGTGAACCGGAACGCACGCTTTCCTACATCGGCCAGGTGCAGGAAGGATTATGGGCGGGTGAACTCCGATCTTGAGTGAACGGCTTTCGACACAACGCCACTTGCGAAACTATCACCCGTTCACGTTGGGAGTTTGCTGCCATCACCATGTCCACACCAAAAGTTATTCTGAAGGACAAGCATGCGCAACCCTTCTTCGGTCGGCATCCGTGGGTGTTCGCCGGTGCCGTTGGGCGGGTCGAGGGCGACCCAAGCGATGGCACGGAACTCGATCTGGTTTCCCATACCGATACCTTCGTCGCTCGCGGGTTGTTCAATAGCAAGTCCAAGATCCGCGTACGCCTCTATTCTTGGGATGCGAATGTTCCGCTCGATAAAGCGTTCTTCCACGAACGACTCGAACGCGCGATCCGGCTCCGGCACGATATCCTCAAACTGAACGGTCCCGAGGCGGGCTATCGCGTGGTGTTTAGCGAAGCCGATTATCTCTCGGGCATGGTCGTCGATAAGTACGGCGACTGGCTTGCCGTGCAATTCACTTCGCTTGGCCTGGCGCAGCGACGCGACGAAATCGTTGGCGTGCTATGCGAATTGCTAAAACCGCGCGGAGTTTACCTCCGAACCGAAAAAGGTGTGGGAAAGCTCGAAGGCGTCGAACTGCACGATGGGCCAATCTGGGGCGAACCGCCGCCGCCCGATCTGACGATTGTCGAGAACGGGTTGCGTGTGCTGGTGAATCTCGCGGAAGGCCAGAAGACCGGCTACTACCTGGACCAACGCGACAACCGCGCCGCGGTCGCACGATTGTGTGCCGGCAAGCGTGTGCTCGATGCCTTCTGTTACAGCGGCGGGTTCGGCTTGCACGCGGCCAAAGCCGGAGCGACCGAAGTGTTAGGAGTCGATGCTTCGGAACCCGCGCTCGAACTGGCGCGACGAAACACTGCCACCAACGAACTGACCAACATTTCCTTCGATTGCGCCGATGTGTTCCGCCATCTGGCCGATCTTGTCGCCATCCGCCGCCAATTTGATGTGGTAATCCTGGATCCGCCGAAGTTCGCCCGCAACCGCGCGACTGTGCCGGAAGCCATCAAGGGCTATCGCCGGTTGCATCAACTCGCGCTGAAGCTTCTGGCGAAAGATGGGGTGCTCGTTTCGTGCTGTTGCACCGGATTGATCGCGTTGCAGCAACTCGAAGAACTCATCGCGCTCACGGCGGTGGAGGCGCGGCGCGATGTGCAAATTCTGGAGCGTCGTGGGCCTTCCGCCGATCATCCTGTTGCCGTGACTTGCCGCGAATCGGGTTACTTGAAGTGCCTGATCAGCCGCGTCTTGTGAGTGTGGTTCACATGCGGCTGATCGGGTTCACCACTGTTAGGGCTTCTTCTGATCGGGGGTCTTGCCGGTGTCCGGCGGACTCTCGCTGACCGAACCGGAAGGCTTCGCTTCGCGAATCCACTTGATGGCACTCACGGCGGCTTCGCGAAGTTGCTCTTCTGGCAAACTCTTCTTCAGCATTTCCCGCTGCTCTGGCTCAAGCTTGGAAAGCCTCTTGAAGGTTTCGGGTTCATTCATCTTATCATCGCGCATCTTGGCGAGGCGTTTTTCGAGCCGTTCCAGTTCCGGAATCGCCGGCTGAGCCTTGTTGCCAATCGATGCGAGCGTGCTAATCCCCAAGCTAAGCAGCAGAATGTCTTTCTCTTTGTCGTCATCGATCACTTTGCTGATCGTGGCGAGTTGCGAGGCCGATTCTTCGCCGAACAACGAGAGCGCTTGCAGCGATTGCACTTTTGGCCCCGTGTCCTTCCCTTTAAGATGCTCGGCGAGGGCCGCGAGATTCACCTCATTGATCTCTTTCGGATCGAACCGCATCATCACCACGCGGCACCAGATTTGAAGTTGCTCGTCCGATTCGGCCGCTCGCGATTTCACGGGGCCAATTCCGAGCCGGGCACGCATGGCGTTGGCGACAGTATCGGCGACTTGCTGATTAATCACTGGTGCCACTTTCCCGCCCGGTGGAATCGCGCTCTGCCACGGCGGGCCAAGCAACACCAACGCTTGCAACGCTTCCATGCGAACCGATCGGCTCACATCGTTGACGAGTGTACTGGCCAGAGCTTGCAGAGCTTTTACGTTTGGCCCCTTCGTTTCGTTGAAGCTGATTTCGCCCAGCGTGCGTGCGATATTGCGGCGTGTTTCGTACGAAGGATCTTTGAGTGCGAAACCCGCTATCAGATACACAGCCGATTCCGCCTTTGGTCCGATCGATCCCAGCGTCTGAACCGCGTGCAAACGGCTATGCCCACCGGGCAAGCCCTGATCCACCGTTAGGCCAAGCAGGCGAATCGCTTCGGTTTCGTCCTTGGAGTCTTCAAAGCCAATACTGCTGGCGGCGTTGTAAAGGGTGATGCGAACACCGGGGTCGGGTTCGCCACCGGAGCCGGGCGTTTTCATGCGGGCGAGAATGGCTTTGCTCGCGACTTTGCGAACATCCGGGCCAAACCCTGGCAGCGTGCGAAGAGCGGCTTCGCGAAGCGCCGGGTCGGGGTCGGTGATCGATTTGAGCCAGGCATTCGCATCTTTGCCGTCGATCTCAGTTGGCCACTTCGGCTCGGGGGGCTTCGTCGATTCCGGCGGAGTGGTCACTCCCTTCGGAGGATCGGTCTTGCTAGTTTGGGCCGCAATCGGGTTGCCACAAACTATGGCAATCAACCCCGCAAGCAGGAGAGAGGCGTGCGTTCGTGAGCGCATGGCAATCCTCGCAATGATTATTTGCCGAGATTATCTCAACACTCAACATACACCCGACGTTGGCGTAACTGCAACCGCAGGATGCAAGTAGATCCCGCGTCGAGGGCTGACACGACTCGCCGCTGGAAAACCCGGTCGCTGACGCGGTTCGCCAAAATCCGCAGAGGCACCCGCCTATCAACGCGGTCTATCAACGCGGTCTATCAACGCATCGGTGCGTTGGGTATTATTCTGCTTATTCACTCTAGCATCGATCCTGTCTGAGCCGTCCCATGATTGTTCGCATGGTGCCTTTGGCGGTTATCGTCACATTACTGGTTCCGTTATCGTTGCAGGCACTTGAACCGGGTCGCGGCACGTTTGCGTTTGAACCCAAGGACGGCAAGAAAGCGGGTGTGGCGGAGCGATTCCAGATGCCCGCCCGCACCTTCGCATACACTCTCACTCTTCGCCATGAACTGAAGAGTTCCGGCGTTCGTGTCTTCGATCTTACTTTTCCTTCTGCGATTGAGTCGGATGTACCCGAGAACAACACCGTCCATTGCGAACTCTTCCTGCCAGCGGGTAAAGGGCCTTTCCCGGCGGTCGTGGCTCTGGATATCTTGCAGGGCAACGCGATAATCGCACGGGGAAAGTGCTTGTGGCTCGCCCAGAACGGGATCGCCGGCATGGTTGTATACATGGCACACTACGGCCCGCGGCGGCCGCCCAATAGCCCCAATCGCCTCCTCTCTCCCGACATCAGCAAGACGATTGATGGCGTGCGGCAAACGATTCTGGATGTGCGCTGCGCGGTGGCGTGGCTGGCGTCGCGCCCGGAGTTCGATGCGAACAACCTGGGAATCGTGGGCACAAGTTTGGGAAGCATGGTTGGCGCGATCGCGGCCGCCAACGAACCGCGCATCAAGAACGTTTGCCTGATGCTAACCGGTGGCGGGTTGGTCGAAGCGTATTATCACCATCCGCAAGCCGCGCCGTATTTGGCCTTCATGGAACTGGTCGGAGGGCGGCCCGTCGTCGAGATGCTCATTGGTTCAATCGATCCGATCACATATGCGAAGCATCTGAAAACCAAGAACCTTTTGATGATCTGCGCCAGCCGCGACGACATCGTTCCGCCTTCGGCCGCGAAAGCCCTGTGGGAAGCCACCGGCAAGCAGAAGATCATTTGGATCGATGCGACGCATGTTGGCGCTGCGGCGTTTACCATGCCGCTGCTTCGCGACATGACCGCCCACCTGCGCGGAAAGAAGTGAATGCAAACCCTGTGACGACCCTGGGTGCAATATGTTCGCCTGGGCACGATGATCTCGTACCGGCAGGCGTACACGCGAGGCCGTTAACTCGATTGCAATCCAATCGGTTCTTGTCTCGTCAGTAGAATGAACACGATGATCCGAAGTTCTGGCAGTTAGCATTTCCCCCTCAGGAGCAGATCCGATGCGTGTGACTTTTGGCCGCTTATTCGTCGCTGCGGCATTCGTCGCTGCGCCGATGGCAGCAATCGCCGCCCCTGTCCCAATAGTCCCTGCAAAAGCGGATGGCCCCATGGCCACCGCCCGCAAGGCGCTCGATGAAGTCGGGGATATGAACTACCGCGACCGCACGCTTAACGATGTGCTCAACGATCTGAAGGAGAAGTCGCGGGTTTCCGTTGTGCTCGATAATGGCGTGTTGAACTTCGGCCTCGACCCGAATCAACCCGTTGTCACGGTGAACTTGAAACAGGTCAAGCTCCGCGAAGGGCTGAAAGCGGCGCTGGCCCCCTACAACCTGAAGTTCGGGCTAACACGCGAAGGGCTATACATCTCGACCGAAGAGGGCGTGATCACCGCTCAATTACGCCAACGTGTCACGATCGATTGCGATGGAACTGACTTCGCCATTTCCATTCGGCAACTCGCAGATGAAACCGGAGCCAACGTGGTTGTCGATCCACGCCTGGGCGAGAAAGCCAAGGCGGCGGTCACGCTGAAACTGGAAGATGTGCCGCTGGAAACCGCAGTGCGGCTGATGGCCGAAGTGGTGGATTTGCGCGCCGTGCGAATGAATAACGTGCTGTTCGTTACCACACCCGAGAAAGCCAAAGCTCTGCGCGAAGATGCCGATGGCCCCACGCGGCCGTTGCCGGTTAATCCGGTCTTCCCGTTCTCAGATGGTGGCGGCATCTTGCCGGTTCCCGGTGTGATTGGTGGCTTCGGGGGTTTTGGCGGCGTTCAAGTGGCTCCGGCTGTCGAGGCTGTTCCGGATAAGCCAGTGGCTGCACCTCCACAACCCGCACCAGTTCCGCAAGCTCCGCCCGCACCCGCTAGCGGCACGACTGCACCCGCTGCCCCCGCAACCCCACCGCCACCACCTCCGAGCCGCTGATCTTGGCTTGAAACCCTTGACCCGCGATATGCGAGAAGCCCATGCGTTCATGAACGCATGGGCTTCTCTTGTGAAGGTCGCCGCAATCCTTACTTCGCAAGCATCACGGTCTTCGCACCTTTGCCCATTCCGTTCACCTTGATCCCTTTCACATCGCCTGGCAGATCGCTCCATTTCTCCGTCGCGGTTACCTTGGAGAGTGCCTGAGCAATACTGTTCGGCACGGTATTTGTGCTTGGTGCGAAGTGGTCGTGCTTCCGTCTCGGCTCCTGTCGGCGTGTGGCGTTGGCCTCGTGAAGGTCATGAACCCCGACGACATCGGGTGAGTGGCGTTCGTCACCGCGCA
>JBGSLF010000158.1:0-40306 GCA_041740855.1 Gemmata sp. | reverse complement strand
GACGGCGAGAACCTGGACCAGCGCGTGCGCCTCGGGTGGTAGAATCATGGCGGCCGTCCGTGGGCGAGGACCATGGGAGCTTCAGCAACCCTCATACTACCTCACCACGGACGGTCACCCAGAATCGGCATCAGTCGAGTTTAGAGTTTTAGATTTATCCGCAGATTACGCAGATTACACAGATTTGAAATCAGAAAACAAACAGCAGACAGCAGACAGCAGAGATCAAAGAGGCCCACATCGTGACTTCTGATTTCTGCTCTTGGTTTTGAAATCTGCGTCCATCTGCGAAATCTGCGGATAACTTGCCTTTGGCTTTAAAGGGCGGGAAATCCGGTTCACCGAATGGGTTACGCCGTTTTGGCCGGGTGAAGTGTCAATCCGGGCAATCCTGGCCGTCAATACCTTTTGAACCCGTTGCAACGAACGGGTAATCTGAACGTGAAGACCGTGTGAACAACGCGCGAAGTCGAGCCGTTCGAAGGAAACACCCATGCGCTGCTCTCTTGTGCTTATCCTTTTTCCGCTGGCTTTGCTCATTCCCGGTTCGCAAGCATTCGGCCAGGAACCGATCCGCTGTGCTCGCACGCCCGATATCTCGCCCGATGGCAAGCAGATTGCATTCAGCTATCTCGGCGATATCTGGACAGTCGAAGCCATTGGTGGGGTGGCCCGACCGGTGACGATGCACGAAGCGCACGACATGAATCCGGTGTTCAGCCCGGATGGAAAGTGGCTCGCATTCAGTTCGAACCGCTTCGGGCAATACGACGTGTTCGTTTCGTCTGCCGTGGGGGGAAAGCCGCGACGGCTCACGTTCGATAGCGGGCACGACATGGTGAACGGGTGGTCGCCCGACGGCAAGCAAGTGATCTTCTCGTCGTCGCGGTCCGTGGACTTTCCGCAGAATCTGGAATGCTACGCGGTGCCAGCCGAAGGCGGATCGGAACAGCGATTGCCTTTGTTCGAAGCGAAAGAAGCGCACGTTTCGCCCAGTGGCAGCATGGTGGCGTTCGTTCGCGGGCCGGGCACCTGGTATCGTCGCGGGTATCGCGGATCGAGCAACGACGATATCTGGATTGGTCGCCTCGATGGCACCGAACAGAAGCCCTTAACCACATTCGATGGGCAAGACAGTTCTCCCATGTGGGCACCCGATGGCCGCAAAATGTATTACGTCTCGGAGATGGGAAGCAAACTGGGTTGCGCGAACATTGTGTGCCAGAACCTCGGGCCAGGAACGGCTGCCGAAGGCGGATATCTGCGACTCACACAGCACGAGAACGATACGGTTCGCCGGGCACGGTTAAGCGGCAACGGCGAGTGGATCGTTTATGAATGCGGGGCCGATCTGTGGGTGGTGGGCACGAAAACCAACTCGCCGCCACGCAAACTCGCCATCGAGGTGAACGCCGATGATAAATCCAACACCGAACGAAGCGTTACATTCACCAGCGATGCAACCGAATTCGCACTGAATCCGGATGAAGACGCGGCCGTTATCACGGTGCAAGGCGAATTATTTCTGGTGAAACTCCCCGGCGGCGGCAAGGCCACACGATTAACCGACTCGCCGGCGTTCGATCACTCGCCGAGTTTCAGTTCCGATGGCAAGAGCATCGTCTTCCTTTCCGATCGCTCCGGGCACAACGAAATCTATTTGCTGGAAACCGACGATCCCGAGCACTCCGAGTTCACCAAAGCTCACAAGTTCAAGGTGAAACGCCTGACCGATTCGCCCGCCGGTGAACTCTCTCCCACGTTCAGCCCCAAAGGCGATCGGATCGGTTTTCTGCGTAGTGGCAAGTTGTGGACCATGAAGCCAGACGGCACCGATCAGAAGGTGCTCGTGGGCGATACGCAGGTGTTCGATTACGATTGGTCGCCCGATGGGAAGATGATGGTGTATGCGCGAATGGATGGCTCGTTCGCCAGCGAGCTATACATCGTGCCCACCAACGGAAGCACACCGCCGCGGAACGTCACGCGTTATGCCACTTACAACTCGAATGTGAGCTGGAGCCGCACCGGTAACAAGATCGGCTTCATTGGCCAACGGCGAAGCCTGTACGCCCCTTATGTGCTGAATTTGCAGAAGCCCGGCACGCCCGGTTCGGCCGATGAGATCGACTGGGAAGATATTCACCTGCGGGCCGATCGCGCGACCGGCATGAGCGCCGATACCGCTGCGATTTCGCCCAATGGCCAGCAGATCGCGTTTCGCCACTCCAGCACCGGCGACGATCTCTGGGTGGCGAGTAGTAATGGCAGCAACGTCACCCGCGTCACACTTTCGGGGCAGGCTCCCCGCAACATCCGCTGGTCTCGCAAGAGCAGCAACCTGATTTACTTCCTCAACGGCAGCGGAGAACTTCGCTCGATCCGCGCGGCGGGGCCGTCCGGAATCCCAACGGGTGGGCTATCCGCCGATCCCACGCGAATCAGCTTTCAGGCCAAAATGATGGTGCGGCAAGATGAAGAGTATTCGGAGATGTTCGTGCAATGCTGGCGAGCGCTCTCCGATTCGTTCTACGATGCGGACCACCACGGCCTCGACTGGAAGACGATTCGCGAGAAGTTCCAACCGCTCGTGAGCCATGTGGCGCAGAAGGAAGATATGTACGCCCTGGTGAGCCTCATGCTTGGCGAGTTGAACGCCTCGCACCTTGGCATTAGTGGGAAACTCCCCACGCCCAACGAATGGACCGCCGACCTTGGCTTGATCTTCGATGAGAAATATCGTGGTCCGGGGTTGAAGGTTGCCGAAGTGCTTAGCCGTGGCCCTGCGGACAAACGTGGGTTGAACATCAAAGTGGGCGACATCGTTCTTTCCATCGATCGCGTGGAACTGACCGACAAAGTGAACGTGTCGCAATTGTTAAACAACAAGTCGGGCGAAGGCGTGTTGCTCGATGTGACTTCGGACCCCAAAGACCCGAAAGCCAAGCGACGCATCGAACTGGTTCCGATCACACGCACGCGGGCTTCGGAACTGATGTACGACCGCTGGGTGCGGCGCAATGCGGACGCCGTGGCGAAGGCGAGCAACGGGAAAGTGGGGTACATTCATATTCCCGGCATGGACGACGCAGGGCTGGAAGTCTTCGTTCGTTCCTTGTACTCGGATCACTTCGATAAGGACGCCGTCGTCATCGATGTGCGTTACAACGGCGGCGGCTTCACGCACGATCAGGTGCTGAATTATCTATCTGGCAAAGAGCACACGTTCTTCCGGCAACGCGACGGCGGGCAAGGGTTGGTGCTGCGAAACTACGACCGAAAGTGGACCAAGCCGCTCGTGGTGATGACCAACAATCGCTCGTACTCCGATGCGGAAATCTTCCCGCATGCGTTCCGTGCACTGGGGCTTGGCAAAATTGTGGGCCAAGCAACCGGCGGCTTCGTGATTGGCACCACATCCACACGGCTCATCGATGGTTCAACATTCCGCCTCCCGCGAACCGGTGTGTTCACAAACAAGGGCGTGAACATGGAAAAGCAAGGTGTGATTCCCGATGTGGCGGTGGAGATCACACCCACGGATTGGGCGAAGGGAATCGACACGCAATTGCTCAAGGCGGTGGAAGTGGTTGGCGCGGATGTGAAGCAATGGAAAGTGCGTCGCACGCAAGGCGAGACAGAAGGCGCAACCACAGGCGTGACGCAAACACCGCCGCCATCCACACCCACGCCGATGGGAACCGGAAACCCTTCTCCGCCGGCCCCACAACCGGTACGAGTGCCGGTTACCCCGATGCCGAAAGATGCGCCGAAGCCCGATGATTCCGCACGCCGCATTCCGCTCGCCGATTGATGAATCGTGCTTGTTCGTAGCTCGCGAGAATTTCGAATAGCCCGGCAATAACGCCGGGCTATATAACGTCTGCATGAACCCCATCGATGATCTTTTTCGTTCGCTTCGGGCTGCGAGCCGCAAAGCGTTTATGCCGTTCGTGACGGCGGGCGACCCCGACATCGCCTTCACGCGCGAACTGCTCGCCACGGTCGCCGATTCCGGTGCGAACCTGATTGAAGTGGGCTTTCCCTTTTCCGATCCCATCGCCGATGGCCCGGTGATTCAGGCATCGTACACCCGCGCGCTCGAAAAGCACCTCAAGCTCGCCGACGTATTCGCCGCAGCCAAAGATGTGACGGCACGCCCCGGCTGGGCGACTCCGCTCGTCGCGATGGCGTCGTATTCGCTCATGTACAAGAAGGGGCCGGCTGCGTTCATCGATGCCGCGAAGGCCGCCGGCTTCAGCGGGTCGGTCGTGCCCGATTTACCCGTGGAGGAAGCAGAAGAACTCGCGAAGTTGGCCGCCGATCGCGACTTCAAACTCATTCTGCTTGTCACGCCCACCACATCGCCGCAACGCGCGGAAAAGATCGTGAAAGCGTGCAGCGGGTTCGTGTATGTGGTGAGTGTGGTGGGAATCACCGGCGAACGGGCCAGGCTCTCGGTCGGGTTGCCCGAGTTGCTGGAACGCTTACGCACCATGACCGATCTGCCGCTGTGTGTCGGGTTCGGAGTGAGCCGACCGGAGCACGTGCGCGATTTGAAGGATATCGCCGACGGCGTGATCGTCGGCAGTGCGCTGGTGAAGAAACTGGAAGCGGCCGGTGGCGATCGCGCGTTAGCTCTCGCGAATGTGCGGCAACTGATGCAGGAGCTAAGCGCCGCGCTGGCATAACTCGCACTACTGGCTCATCACGCGGTCACGGCACCAGTTTGCGACCGCCCGCCGGGCTTGGCACCACATCGCTCACCTTCAACTTCGCGTTCTTCTTGAACGGGTTATAAAGCGGATCGCCCACCAATACGGACATCCAACTGCAGAACAGTTGGCTGCGAGCATAGCTTTCCACCAGTGTGTATTCGCCGGTGGCCAGGAAGCCGTAGAACTCGGCGGGTTTGGGGAAGCCGACGGTGTATGGCTCCGCGACCGGCCCGATCGTGGCGCACACGCCCTTCTTGAGCAAGTTGGGGCACCACACGGTGCTATCCGGGCGGCGCAGGGTTACGGCTTCAGAACTCGCGAGGTGCCACGCAACCGCACCGGGAACGAACTCGCAACTATCCACGAACTTCGCATGCGAATACCACCCGCAATAGATCGCCACATCTTTCGCCGCCCCGGCTGCTAGCACCGGTTGCTTGTCGTCGAGTGTCACCTTCATCCCGGCTTTTTCGAGCAGGGCCGCAGCGTCGCGCATCGATTGATCGTAGCCGCCGTAACCGTGGCCGGTATCGTTGCCCGTCTTCGCGTTAAAGCCGATCCCGCGTGCGTCGATCACCACATTGCCGCTTAGCCCCTTCGCCTCCACCGCAACCGCATCGTCGATCAGGCCCTTGACAATATCCACGGTTGGCCCATCGAGCCGCGAAGTGAGAATGACCGGCGGAACGGCCTTGCGATAACCTTCGGAAGCCTGGAAATACAGCGGATTCGGCACCCAGCGATCGAAGCGATAACTCGGCCACCACAAGAGCATCAGTTCGCTATCCACGCTCGCATGGCTCTCCGGGTGGCTCAGCGCGCGTTCGATGGCCTGGAACTTGTTGACCGCCTCGCGTGCTTCGTCCAACTTGGTCTTGTCGGCGTCTTTCGCTTTCTCCAATTCTTCAACTGTTTTGCGGGCGGCAGCGAGTTGCGGGCGGATCTTATCCAACTCGGCTTTCTCTTCAGCGGAGGGCGATTGCCGGCCAACCCGCAACGGCACGCCATATGTAGTAACCAGCACCTTCGCGGCGTCCTTCTTTTCCTTGAGCGCTGCGCGAACCGGCCCCGCGAGTTTCGTCTCGTATTCTGCCCGCGTAATGTCTTCCGTCTTGGGAAGATCGAGAGTGATGACGTTCCCCTTGGGCACACCGCGTTTGGCGATGTAGTGATCGGCCACTTGCCGCGATTCGGGAACATTCTTGTTCACCAGAATCCACACATCGGCGGGTTCGAGTGCGAGTGTGGGCGAACCGAATGCGAGCGCGAGAAATGCAAAGAAGCGATGCATGAACGACTCCGAAGATGTCGGCAAACAATGATTATGCGTGTGCGAACTGCTTGCAAAATTCCCACACCTGCCGCGTGCCGTCAACTAATTCTGATGGTAAACCGGCAATCCGGTGGTTAAAGCGTCCCAGACCGCCGGGCCAGTGATGCCCAAGGCCTTCGATCGTCAGAACCCGGAACGGGACCGGTCCGGAGTAAGTGTCCGTTCGCACTCCGCCTGAATCGGATACCGTTCGCGGAATGACTTCGCAACCGATGGCATCGGCCCAGCGTTCCAGCGTCCATGCGATCGGCGGGCGACGCACATACCGGTGTTGCCACGGGCTTCGCACTTCGCCGCCACGCAGTGGAATGAGTGGGTCTGCGGAGCCGATCAGGTAAAATGTAGGCACGGGGCGAATCGGTTTCGGATCGGGCACCCAGCAGTGGCCCGCAACCGGTGCCACGGCGGCGATCTTGTCGGCGAGTTCAGCAGCCACCCGGAAGGCCATCGCGGCCCCGTTCGAAAAGCCGCACACAAACACCCGACGCGGATCGGCGTTCACCCGTACCACAGCATCATCGATCACCGTCGCGAGAAACGCAACATCGGCGGAGGAATGCGGCCCCGCGTATCCCTCGTGTAACGAAGAGACCACGGGTTCCGCAATGCTCGTATGCCGTTCGGTCGCAAGGCTTCGCGCGTTGACGATGCCCGGAGAACCGTCGTCCCAGCGTGGCGGATTGGTAAGGAATTTGGGTGGATCGTTGGGGTGCGGTGGAAGCCCCTCGGGCAAGGCGAGTGCGAAGCCTTCTTCCTCGGCAAGTGCGGACCAACCGGTTTCCTCATCCGCCCAGGCGGCAGTCGCACCGGTGCCATGCAAGAAGACAACAAGGCTTGCACCGCGTTGTTGCGGCCGCTTCAGCAGGTATTCCCGCCGGGTTCCGTTGACTTGCAGAATGATCCGTTCCACCGGGTTGTTCTACTGGGGAGACGGAAGACCGGGAAACTGAGAGAAAGTTTAACGCCCGATTCTGGCGTCATCGCCCGGTTTATCGGGTATAATGATTCAAGACTTCAATGATTCCGCCGCACAAGGGAGCGAACCTTTTCACGCTCGTTCGCGTCGGAACTGTTGGTGAGTTGCCTCGCACTCACTTGCAACGTAAGGTTGAGCAATCTTCCTCACCCCAACGACCGGAACCGTTGCGGTAAGGATTACCCTTTATAATTAAATGTACCCGCGGAGCGGGAGCCAGGAGCGATGGCTCTTGTTGCGTTCGCGCCTGCGCGAAACAGCAGTAACCGACTTGACTTGTTACGAACGAACCGGGGAGCCAGTTCGGACATGAGCCGGATGAGCAACCACCAACGGAATAACGAAACCCGCCGCGATGGCCGGACGGAGGATACCTTGCTTCCCCACGATCGAGCGGATATTGACGAACTTGCCCTTGCCGAAGCCGACGAAGTCGAGGCTGGGCTTGACGACGATCTTGATGGGTTTGGAGAGGACGATACCGAACTCGAAAGTGATGTTGTCGATGAAGCGGCCGAGAAACCGCGATCGCCCAACGAGGAAGAACCCGCTAGCGAGGATGAATATGTTGGCGGGCCAGACGATGCGTTGGGCCTGTATCTGCGGCAAATGGGCGCGATTCCCCTCCTGAACAAGCAAAAAGAACTCGCCCTGGCGCAATTGCTGGAACATCACCGCGATCGATTCCGCTCGGCCGCGATGCTCTGCCCGCGTGTGCTTCACCGCATTCTCGAAAAGTTCGAACAGATCGCCGCGGCGCAGACCCCAATCGATCCCAACGTGGATGTGTATTCTTCTGAAGAGTTGAAGCTCACCCGCGTGCAAATTCTGGCCCGGCTCGCGAACAACCTCTCGACACTGCGAACCCTTCTGGACGAAGAAGCCCGGACGTTCGAAGCTGGTGTGCGTGATGAATTCCCCGGCTCCTCTATTGCCTGGCGGCGCGATCGTTATCAGCGTCTGGCGAAGTGTCGCAAACTTGCGACCGAACTTTCCCCGCGAACGGAATTACTGGAACGCTGGACCGACGAACTCACCGATGTAGCGGACGAACTCCGGCATCTAAACCGTGATATTACCGACGCGGGCGGACCCGCCGACCGTGGTCGCCGCGAAAAGGTGCTGCGCGAGGCGATGGCACGCGTACTCATGACGCCGGACGAAATTACCGCTCTGGTGAAAGTCCTGCGGAAACGCCGGCAACGTTATCAACGCGTGCGAAAAGAACTCGCCGAGGCCAACCTTCGCCTCGTCGTCTCCATTGCCAAGAACTATCGCAACCGCGGATTACCTTTCTCGGACTTGATCCAGGAAGGGAACCGCGGGTTGATGCGAGCGGTGGATAAGTACGAATGGCGGCTGAAGTTCAAATTCGGCACCTACGCCACATGGTGGGTTCGCCAGGGGATCACCCGCGCGCTTCACGACCACGCGCGAACGGTTCGCGTTCCATGTCACCAGATTGCGAACCTCGCCAAGATGGAACGCATGCGGAACGAGTTATCCGCTGCGACCGGTCGCGAGCCAACCAGCGCGGAAGTTGCTTCGGCTCTGGGAGTGAAAGAGGAAGATGCACGCAGCCTGCGTGCGGTTGGCCGGCACCCCATCAGTCTGAACGATCCATTCGGCGGCGATGGTGAACGCGCATTGGAAGATTTCCTGAGCGACGGCCAAACGCCCACGCCAGGGCAGCACGTCGATCAGCACTTGCTCAAAGAGCGGATTATCGAAGTGCTGCGGTCGCTTGCACCGCGCGAACGCGAAGTGATCGAACTCCGCTTTGGTCTCAAGGACGGCACCCCGCGAACACTCGACGAAGTGGCCCGACAATACGGCATCACCCGCGAACGAATTCGGCAGATCGAAGCCCGCGGATTGCTCAAGCTCCGCCAGCCCACGCGTTCGAGCCGACTCGAAGAATTCGCGGACGACGAGACGCAGTAATCGCTCTGCTCATGCGATGAAAGACAAAGCCCCCAGTTGCAACTGGGGGCTTTGTTGTTGTGATCCACTTCACTCTCGATTCTCGCAATCAATTCTGCTTCACGCCGTTCTTGTAACGCGATACCTCTGCGGTGATCGGTGCTGGCGGAAGGTTGCGGCTATCGGCCTCTATCTCCTGCTGGGTTCGTTCGAGCGCTTGTTGTGGATTCTCGGCCGTCACATCTTCTGGCCCGACTGTGTTCAGTGGCGGCGTCGGGAGCGGGGCGGGAACTGTGATCGGTCCCGTCGGTTCATCGCTTTCCCAGTCCTTGGTCGCAACAGGCTTTTTCGTTTGCGAATCGGCCGTCATCTTGGCCAACGGGCCAGCGGGCTGAAGCCCCGTGCAACCCACTGCAACACCCAGCATTAATGCGAGCAGTATCCGTGTCATGGCCGCACCTCCCAAACCTTCGCCGATTCCGTTCGTGCCGCACCCGGAGTTTCCAGTCGGCGTGATTTCGCCACGGGGTCCGTGGGTTGATCCAGCGGAACCAAGTTAGTCTTGCCGGAAGCCGTTTCCGGGAGCGGTGCCTTTGCGTACGAAACGCCAAGCCGCGTGACCCGCAAGTTGTAAAGAGCCGCCGCCTGGCGTTCGAGTTCGTCCGCCTGGCGAGTAAGCGTGTCGTTGCCTTGCTGAGCCGCAACGCGACGCAACTCGGTGCAGATCGAAACGCGTCGCAAGTAGGCGTCTTGCTCGGCCCGCACCGCGTCGGCCACCACTTCGGGCGGCAGCGGAGCCGTTATGGACATGGCACGTTGTGGATCGCTCGCCACGGTTGGCCCCGTGCGTTTCGGTGTCGTCAGGCTCAGAAACTTATCCATCAATGTGGTCTGGCCCGCCCGCATGGTGGGCGGATCGGCGAAGGCAGTCGCGCCTGTGCCAGCGATGAGGGCGACCGATAACCCCCAGATTCCCAATCGCTTCATGAACGTCCCCCCTGGAACGGCATTCCCCCTGCCGTCCCGGCCCGTGCGTGAAAGCGTGTGCTTGCTATGTGTGGGCGGCGTTATGCCAAGCGATTCTCGCCGTGTAAATGCCGATTCTGCGAACCGCTAACCGCTTCCCATTCGGCCGGCGGTGGCGTATTCTCCTGAGAGTCAATCGCCATGTCCGCCGCGAGGCGTGAACCGTACTGGTTCCCCCGCGAGCGAGGAGTCCCACCACATGATCCGCTTCCGCCTTGCCGCAATCACTCTCACCGTCTCGGCGTTCGCCGCTGTTGCGCTTCTTGGTCAAGAGGAACCAAAATCCTCGGCCGGTAAGATGCAGGCCGCCGCCGCCAAGTTCCTGGGAACGCTCAGCCCCGAATTGAAGCAGAAAGCGACATTCGGCTTCGATGATCCGCACCGCCTGAAATGGTTCTTCACTCCGCAGCAAGACAAGCAAAAAAGCTTCACCCGCAAGGGCGCGCGACTCGAATCCATGACCGCGCCGCAGAAGGCCGCCGCGATGGAACTGCTGAAATCCGGCCTTTCCGATGAAGGCTTTCAAGCGGCCACGGGCATCATCGGGCTTGAAGGGCTTCTGGCGGAACTGGAAGGATCGAAGGGCGCAATGGTCCGCAACACGGGCTGGTATTTCCTCAGTGTGTTCGGCGAACCCGCGGCCACGGGCAAGTGGGGCTGGCGCTTTGAAGGCCATCACCTTTCGGTGAACTACACCCTCGATCGCGGCGAAGTGATATCGGCCACGCCGATTCTGTTCGCGACAAATCCCGCTGAAGTGAAATCAGGCGACAAGAAAGGTCTGCGCGTTCTGCCAGCCATCGAAGACCAGGCTCGCGCGTTGATCAAGTCGCTATCCCCGGAGCAAGACAAACTCGCCAAGCAAGCGGCCGACTTCTCCGAGATCAAGGAAGGGCAGCCGAAAGCCGCGGTGGGCGATCCGGTTGGCGTGACCGCCGACAAGATGACCGCCGAACAACGGGCCACACTGATGAAGTTGCTGTTCGCCTACACCGACCGAATGCCCGCCGATCTCGCGAGCACAGAACGCAAACGCGCCGAGGCAACCGCACCGGAGAAGTTGTACTTCGGTTACTCGGGCAGCGCGGAACCGGGCAAGCCTTACACCTATCGGGTGCAGGCTCCAGAATTCGTGGTCGAGTTCCTGAACGTGCAAGCGGACGCGGCCAAGAACCCGGCCAACCATATTCACAGCGCCTGGCGTCACCTTCCCGCCGATCTCGCGGTCAGCGAGTAAGCGTCAGAAGAAACTGGGTGTGAATCGCTGGCTTGCGTAAGGGCAATTTGGAATTGGGGCCTCGGAGGAAAAGCGATGCGTAACTTCGGGGCCTTCGCAGAGTTCTTCCGCCGACTGGCGGCCGGAGATTCGGTCGCCATCGGCATTCTCATTGGCTTTGTGGTGCTGGCCGCGCTTGCGGGCTTGGTGGTACTTGCGGTGCGCTGGCACATGCTGCGCGAAGAGGAAGAGTGGGCACGCAAGCGCGGTCGCCGGCCCAAACGCTGAACCTGACCGGGATGTTTCACATCAGCGTTAGCGATCCCGTTCGCTAACGCTTCGCATTCAAGACATCCTTTCCGAGAGAACGGGGACGAACGTTTTCGTTCTCTCCTCCGGATTTCTCCACAATTCGGAAAACGGCCCGCGAGTCGTGTTCGGTATGGCACAGGTAGAATGGAAAGCCAGCGGTTGCGGGAAGCTGGTTCTCGCTCGGCAACAGCATACTGAATCAGGACTTGGCTCAACGCGACGATTTTCTCGCAAGAATCGGCGACAAAATCGGCACAGACCGTCTGTAGAATGGTGATGGTTTCTTCACTTGTGGGTAACCCTGGATGAGCAAGAATTCCCCTTACCGACCCGGTTCGCGCCAGATGATGGTGGCAGTGGTTCTGGGGGCATTGGCCGCGTCGCCTTCAAAAGCCTCAGCGGCAACCCCAAATGGGGCAACGAGTTCGAAGGCCGTTACGGATATCAGCAAGTATTGCCAAACGTGCTGGCGCAACGCCCGCCTCCCGGCCGATCGGTGGCAAGACTGCACGCAAGAAGTGTTCATCCGCTTGCTCGAACGGGTAGAAGCCGAGAAGTGGGGCAGTGTGCTGGTGGACGACGAAACCACGGAACGGCGCGAGTTCCTGCGAGCCATCGACGCAGTGAAGAAACGCACACAGCGGGCACGCAAGTTCTCCGGGTTAACGCCGGATGTGCCCGAACGGCTCATCAATGCGACGGTTCGCGACGATCGCGATGCGGTTGCGAAAGCCGCGAACGAACTGCTCAGCCCACGCCAACGCCGACTTCTGGACTTAACCGCTGACGGTTGGACCGTGCCAGAGATCGCCAATGAACTTGGCACCACGCCCGAGCGCGTGAGCGATGAGAAGTATAAGGCGGTCCGGAAGTTGCAGCATTACTTCGGTGTGTGATGCCCTTCGGCGTGTTATTCGCGTAATATAAAGACCGTCGGGCGCAAGTCCGGCGGTCTTTCGCGTTACCGTTCCGGGGGTTTTCCGCCTCCGATTCACCGACTTGCACCATTAGAAGGAGCCTCACCATGACGTTCCGCATCCTCACTGCTGTTGCCGCACTTGCCGTTGGGGCAGGCTCGGCGTCCGCGCAATATTCGGGCGGAGTCCCGATCTATGGCGGGCCAAGCAACGCCGCAGTTCCCAGTTACGGCTATTCCCAGCCAAACTATGGCTATGCCCAGCAGAGCTTTAGCTACTACGGGCAACCCAGATTTAGCTATCGCCCCGCACAGCCAAGCTATAGCTACAACTTCATCCAGCCCGGCTACACCCGCAGCAATTCGTCACCGACTTACGGGTTGGTTGCACCGCTGCATGGCTCGCTGTATGGCCTTAACCTCGGGCAGTCATACAACGCGAACGGCGCGGCCTATGCCCCGCTGCCACGCCCTTATGTGAGCGGGTATTACAACTCGCCGAATACCTCGCCTTATCGCGGTGCGAATGGCCAATTCGGCCCGTATCGCTGGCGTTAAGCCCCGCCAAACATTGACTCTTGCAAGAAGCCCGCTTGTGATTCAAGCGGGCTTCTTGTTGTGCCGCCTGCTACAACAATTCCATCCAATCGTTTCCTCGTCTGGCCTTCATCGTGTTGGGACTTATTCTTGTTCTGGCGGTCGTTGCGGCGGCGTGTGCCGTGCCAGGGGTGTTCCTGGTGCTTCGGCGTATGTCGCTGGTGTCCGATGCCATTGGCCATGTGCTTTTGCTGGGCATCGTGCTGGCCTATTTCGCCACGCGGAACCTGAACTCGCCTTGGCTGCTGGTGGGTGCGGCGGTCGCCGGGTTGGCGACGGTTGCACTCGTCGAATTGCTACAGCGCACCAAGCTGGTGAAAGCCGATGCGGCTATTGGTCTGGTGTTTCCGGCACTATTCGCGCTGGGCGTGTTGCTCGTCTCGATTAAAGCCCGCAACATTCACCTCGATATCGATGCCGTGATGCTCGGGCAACCGGAATACGCCACGCTTCCGCGGTGGGAACTGTTCGGCGCGAAGTTGCAACCGCTCACGGTGCTCGCCATCGTGTTACTGCTGAACGTGCTGCTATGCGTGCTGCTTTACAAAGAGCTGAAGCTCAGCACATTCGATCCGGGGCTTGCTGCGAGCCTGGGCTTTGCGCCGGGGTTGATCCATTACGGCTTGATGGCGGTGGTGTCGATCACCGCGGTGGCGGCGTTCGATGCCGTGGGGCCGGTGCTCGTGGTGGGCTTTTTCGTGGTGCCAGCCGCAACGGCTTTTCTGCTCACCGATCGATTAAGCACGATGATTGTGCTGGCCTGCATTGTGGGCGTGGCGGGGGCGGCGTTGGGTGTGTTCATCGCGGATCGGCACAATACTAGCACCGCGGGCGCGGTGGCCACGGCGTTGGGCGTCCTCTTCGCGCTGGCATTCCTCTTCGCTCCGCACCACGGGCAAATCGCCATACTGTTGAAGCGGCGACAGCAAAAAAAGGCATTCGAAGAGACGATGCTAGCCGTGCACCTTTATCAACACGAAGGAACGCCGGCGGAAATCGATGAAGCCCACATCGGCCGTTTGCCCGAGCATCTGCACTGGCCGCCAGAGCGCGTGCGAGTTGTGGTTGAACGCGCCATCGCAAGCGGGCTTGTGATTCACGCGGGAGAGTTGTTCAAACTGACGGAAGCGGGGCGCGAACGTGCCGCGGCTGTGTTCGGCAAGCCGATCGCCGAGCCATCCGCCCCCACTGGGCACACGCGCAGGGGCACGGATGGTTGATAACTTCCTGACGAGCTTTCTTGACAGCTTCTTCACGAGGCTTCTTAACGAGCCGGAAGCGTGAGCGACGGCAAGCCAAGATCCGTCGCTCACGCTTCCGGCTCGTCAAAACAACTCTATGGGCACACGCGCAGAGGCACGGATTCCGACGAACGCTGATCGCGCGAGAATCAGCACAATTCGTCGATGGGTTTGCCACTCGGAAGCACCGGAACGGGGCGACCATTGTTCAGATACTGCGCCTCGGTATCGATCCCCAGATGCCGGTACACCGTGGTGAGCACGTCTTGCGGCGTCTTCGGGTTGGCTTTGGGGAACGCGCCCTTGGCGTCCGATTCGCCGACCACACGCCCGCCCTTTACCGGCCCGCCCGCAAGCGCCGCACTGAAAACATTTGGGTAATGGTCGCGGCCCGCGTTGTTGTTCACCTTGGGAGTGCGACCGAATTCGCCCCACGCCAATACCAGTGTGCTTTCGAGCAACCCGCGATCTTCCAGATCGCCAAGCAGCGCGGTGTATGCGCGATCCCAGCGTGGCAAGAAACCTTCACGCAGCGACTCGAAGCCCTTCACGTGTGTGTCCCACCAGCGGAGATCCACCGTAACCAGACGCACGCCGGCTTCCACCAGTCGGCGAGCCAGAATCATGCGTTGCGCCCAGTTCGGTGCGCCACAGCGATCGGCCGCCTTGGGATCGAACGCGGGCATGAAGCCGTAGCGTTCGCGGAGCTTCGTCGGCTCCTTATCCAGGTCGAAGGCGTCGCGGGCAAGTGGCGAAGTGAGAATCTCCCACGCCTTGGCCCGGAACTGATCGGTTGCTTCAATCTGCCCAGACGCATCCACGCTACGCCGCATGGTGTCGAAACCTTCAAGCAGCGTCTTGCGATCGCCAACTTGTTCGAGCGTGACCCCGGCCGGAAGCTGGAAGTTCGGCAGTTTGAACGGCCCTGGTTGCGCCGGGTCGGCTTGCGTCTCGAACGGCTTGTGTGCCACGCCGAGATACGCCGAACCGGTTCCGGGCACCATCCGCGGGATCATCACATAGGGCGGGAGCTTCGGATTAAGTTGCCCGAGTTGCCGAGAAACGATCGAGCCAATCGACGGATAGACGTTCTCATCCGGATTCGGCCCGGAGTTGTAGCCGGTGAAGCAGATTTGATCGCCAGCAGAGTGGCCCGCATCGTGGTGGTGCAGACTGCGAACGATCGACCACTTATCCATCATCTTCGCGGACATCGGCAAGAGATCCGACAGCCGGATGCCCGACACATTGGTGCCAATGGTGCTGAATTCCCCACGAATCTCGGCGGGGGCATCGGGCTTCGGATCCCAGGTATCGTGATGGCTTGGCCCGCCACGCATCCAGAGAATGATGACCGAGTTCACGGTACTGAGCGAACCGGCACCCGCTTGGGTGCGGTTGGGCTTCGCCTGGGCTTTGAGCAGGTCCGCCAGCGTTAGCCCTGCAGCCCCGAGCATGCCCGCTTTCACGAAGCTGCGGCGATCGGGGTGGGCAAGCGTGTTGCGGAAATCGTTACAGGTGCGGGCGGGCATAGTGCCCTCGGGCGGGTGGGGGAATTGGTGGAACGGCGTGCCGGCAGGTGCGAACTCTCAGTATCAATATCATTTGAAAGATACCTTTCCGCTGCGAGCTTTGCCAGCGCGAATTCCCCACACTGCTGTCTTTCCGTGTCTTTGCGGTAAACTCTGGTCCCGGTTGCGTGGAGTTTGTTCCTTTTCAGGAGAACGTCACATGTCGCTGTTCTTGCTCATGTCGGTGCTCGCGGCCGATCCCAAGCCCGATGCCGCGGTGTCGGTGGCAGGCATCGGGTTCGTTTCGCCGGATCGCACGAAGTTATTCGTCCCGGCCAAAGAAGGCGGAATCGAGGCGCTCGATATCGCGACCGGAAAGAGCCTCTGGCTGAATAAGGACGCGAACAAAGTGGCGGGTGCTTCGGATAAACTCGTTCTGGCCTGGGCGGCCGACATTAAGAAGCCAAACACCTTCAACGTGACAATCATCGACGCCGCGAGCGGTAAAACGGCAGTGAAATCGGAAGCGGTTGAGTTGCCGGACTGGGCCACCACGGCCAAGGTCCGCGGCCGCACCTTCCGCACTGCGGCCAGCGTGGAAGGCGACGTGGTGATCGTGATCTGGCAAGCGAATGCTTACTATGCCGGCGGGGCACGACCCACACCCGAGATCGAGATGGCCGCCCGAAAGGAAGCCACCGGCGCGGCATCGATTGATGTGAAAACCGGCAAAGTGACAGAAATCAAGCGTAAGCCCAACGCCGAAGACTTCGGCACCACTGCGAACGCGGTGGACGAATACGCATTCCTGGTTGAAGAAGAACTCCCCGGCTTTCGCCCCGGCGCGGCCATGCTTACCAAGGTGATGTTGAGCGTCTCGAAGAACGGAAGTGTGGTGTGGAAGCGCGAACTGGCCGGCAACCCGTGGAGCCCGCCCCCGCCATAACGCGGATATCGCGGCACTAGCCCCGTTTATGCGGTACGCTAAGACAATCGCGTACTCGGAGCCAAACATGGACCTGAAAGCTTACATCCGCGACGTGCCCGACTTCCCCAAGCCCGGCATTCTGTTCAAAGACATTACGCCGCTCCTGGCGGATCCGGCAGCGTTCGCGTATTCCGTCGCGAAACTCTCGGTTCACTACTCCAAACAACATGTCGATTCCATTGCAGCGGCCGAAGCACGCGGTTTCCTGTTCGCAGCGCCAATGGCCATCGAACTCCGCAAGCCACTGATTCCGTTGCGCAAGCCTGGCAAACTTCCGTATACCACGCACAGCTACAAGTACGATCTGGAATATGGCTCGGCGGAACTGCACATTCATACCGATGCCGTTACCCCAGGCCAGCACGTGCTTCTTGTCGATGATGTGTTGGCCACCGGCGGCACCATGATTGCGGCGTGCAATCTGATTGAAGCGGCGGGCGGAATTGTTGTGGGGTGCGCGTTCTTGGTGGAGCTATCCTTTCTCGGCGGGCGGAAACTGCTCGCGGGCCGCGACTGTTTCAGCCTGGTCACTTTCTAACCGATCCCAGAGGCACTGATGTCTGGCTATCTCGATAACCCCGGCGACGAACCTCGCCCACTCTCGCCCATTGAGATTCAACAGGCTCGGGCTTCTGTCCGCATTCCGGCGGTGTTGCTCATCGTCACGGGGGCCATCTCCTTGGTCGCCGCAGTCACCTCACTCATTCAATTGCCGCAGGTGCCGGCGCAACTCGATGCGGCCATTGCCCAGATTGATGCGGACCCACAGATTCCGCAGGACCAGAAAGACTTCTGGCGCGATTTCTTGACTGGTGCGAAGGAAGCCGCTCAACACCCGGCGGCACCAGCGGGTTATGTCGCAGGGATCATCGCTTCGTTTCTCGTGATACTGGGCGGAGTGAAACTCTCGACGCTTTCCGGCACCACATTGCCCATCATCGGATCGTTGCTCGCCATGACGCCTTGCACCGTTGGGGGCTGTTGTGTGCTTGGCTTGCCGGCGGGCATTTGGGCACTCGCGGCGATGCGACAACCAAGAGTGAAAGCCGCCATCGCCGCCAAGCCATCGACGCCACTCGACCCCGATGCGGAATACATGCGCTGAAAAGCGGCTGAAGGCTGATGGCCCACCGATGAACGCACGTGGGCCAATATCATAACGCCATCGCTCTCCAAGATCCTTTACCCAACATTGCCATGCTTGATTTCGATAAAGCGGGCGGGCTTGTGCCCGCAATTGCTCAGGATGCCGACTCCGGCGAAGTGCTCATGCTGGCGTGGATGAACCGCGAAGCGTTCGACGAAACGGTTCGCACCGGCCGCGCGGTTTACTTCAGTCGCAGTCGAAACAAGCTCTGGCGCAAGGGCGAAGAGAGCGGGAATGTGCAGGAACTTATCGGTGTGTTCATCGATTGCGACGCCGACACCGTGCTGCTGAAAGTGCGGCAAATCGGCGGGGCTGCGTGCCACGAAGGTTACAAGAGTTGCTTCTTCCGCAAACTGGATGGCACCGAACTTACGGTGATCGGCGAGCGCGTGTTCGACCCCAAGAAGGTGTACGGTGCGAAGTAACTCTTCGAAGTCGCTTCGTGTGAAGCGTTCACTTCGGTTGCTCACTTCTCTTCAATCGGTTTGGTCACCGCCACGCTGCGCATGATCCGCTCCACTTCGGGGCGGATCGCGGTCGCTTCGCCATCCGGGATGCGGGCGGCCACCGTGACACCGCCTTCGGTTTGCTTGAGCACCGCATATTCCAGCCGAGCTTTCTCTGCTCCGATGGTCGCTTCCAGCGCGAAGCGATCCAGTTGGCCGGGGTTGGCTCGCACGCGTGATGGCTTCTCGCTTCCCGTGATCTTGGCCTGCTGTTTCTCCAGGAACCCAAGCACTTCGCGCGCGTAATCATCGGCCGATGGCAGCTTCGCAGGTGCCTCCACCGTGAGGAGAATCCCCGAACCGCGGGCGTGGTCGAGCGTCACCTGCTTCCCCTGCACCACTCCCACCCGCCAACCGCGTGGATAAAGGAACCGAACCCCGAGTCGCGGGTCGTCGTAGAGCAGGAGGGTGTTCTCAAGCGATGGCGAGAGATCAAGCCCACGCAACGAGCTATCGGATAAATCGGCGGGGAGGCGTTCGATCGGCGTGCGGTTCATGGTGAACTGCCCTTCAATCCGCCCAGTCGTCGTGCCGTTGCCATCGAGTAGTTCGCGTGTCCCTTTCAGCGAAAGATAAGTGAGACAGGCGGCATCGATGTCGAAATACGCACTACCTTCGAGTTTCTGGCGGTTGGGTCCGTCCTGGTTAATCCCGCGAACGGTGCCCGACACCTGCAAGCGAGCGACCCGTCGCCCGCCGACTTCGGTAACGCCGACGAACTCGACCACGATATCGCCTTCGTCGAGCTTCTCCATATCGGTCAGTTCGGCCACCGCATCTTGCGTGGCCCGCCACTTCTGCCCCTTTCGCACGGGGGCTGGTGGCAACAGACCGGCCACGGCGGAAGGATTGAAGACATCCGTGCGAACAACATCGATCTCGCCCCACGTTAGTGCGCCATCGGGAGAAAACGGTGCCCGCCGACCGCCCGACTTGACAACGACCATGCGGCGAACCGATGGGCGAATGTCCGCATCCTGTGTGATGTTGCCAACGGTGCGCATGAAGTGGATGTCGCGATATGCTCGAACGGTTTTCAGGCTATCGGCGTTGTCCGGAGCTAAAACGCGTTCGTCGTATGCCAAACGACTGACGCCGTTAAGCGTTACTAATTCAGGTTGTTTCCCCTTCTCCAGGGGCACAGCCAGCCGTCCGGTGATCTTTACGGCCACATCAACCTTTGAAGCATGGCCCGGCGCGAAATTCTCACGCAGCGTCAAAGCTTCCTGGGTGTGCGCAAAATCGGTTAGGCATCCGAAACTGATGATTGCCAACAGCATCCGGCAATTCATGGCAGATAAGTGCATGGTGATGAGCCGGAATCGAGTTCAGATTTGGATGAACAAGTGTCAGAGCCAAGGGCGAGTTTCGCCCTCCATTGTAGCGCGTTCTCCGACAGTCTCAGGAACAAACTTAAATCGAATTTCAGTAATCGCTCAATGAATTGGAAAATCTGTGGAATAGTTAATTTGTGACGGATCTGCAGGTTAAGAGTTGTTGACGTAACTTGTGCCGACGCGGTTTGCAACAACTCTCGGGCGAGAACGTGTAAAAATGACCACCACGGAGCAACAATCGCCCACGAAATGATGCAAGAACCATCAGAAGCCACGAAAATTACCGCAACGTAAAGACATAGCCAGAAACACGATACTTCATAGCACTCAAGAGGAAAAGTGGTTTTCGATCGATAGCGGCAAGCGATTTGCATCGTTGAAGTGTGTCGAGAAAGAGTATGCGAATCTGCTTACCGCACGCCTCGATCACACTCGCTTCTTGAACCTAAGATCGAGATACCCGAAAGAAGTTGTCCGTCGAATGGTAGAGTGAGAGGCCAAAACCATCTGAAGGAATTGTGAACCATTTGCGGCCCGGATGTATCTAACTTGTGTTAACTGTGCAAGATCGAATTCCGGAAGGACTCTCCGGTCACATGGTAAGGAAGAACGGATGCTCCGGTATTACAGATAGATCGAAATCCGCACTGTTCTGGTGCGAATAAAGGACTGAGTTCCTAATCGTCTTTTTCCCGACCCGGGGAGCAACCCCGGCAATCGATATTTTTTATCTTAACCAGAGCGGGCGCGTACGCCCACACAGCCGGGAGGAACCGGTGAGCGACTTCAAAACGACAGCACTGAAGGAACTGGCCGAACAGCAAACGCGGTTCGCGCCGGCAGCCCGTCGGCAAGCGCAGGTAGCGGCCGCGATCCGGTTACTGGGCGAGATTGAACCAGGCCGGTCGTACCCGTACCAATATGTGTGTTTTCGTCTGACCGATTTCCGGTCCGAAGCACACTCGGAATTGTTGATCGCCGGCGAAGCGTTGCGACACGATCTGGAGTTATTCGCCAGGCGAGTCGAGAAATCGCTTCCTTCGCTGCCGATCGAGCAATCAGTCGAGTCGATGCTCACACTCGATGATGTGAGCCAAAGATTTAACGTTTCAACCAAGACAATATCGCGTTGGAGAGTGAAAGGTTTGACAGCACGACGAGTAAAAGTGAATGGCCGCAGCCAACTCGGATTCCCGAAGGCAGTGGTCGAGAAGTTTCTGACCGAGCACCCCACACTGATCGCCAAGGGAGCACGGTTCAGCCATCTCACGGACCGCGAAAAGGACGAAATCCTTCAAAAGGCCCGCGAATTGCAGGAAACTGGCTTAACGCTTACGGAAGTGAGCAAGCGGATCGCAACAAACTTGGGCCGAAGCCCAGAAGCGGTGAGATACACTATCAAGAATTTCGACCGAATCCACCCGGAGCAGGCTCTTTTTCCGTCGGCCACCGGGCCTTTATCTGTGACGGACAAAGAGCGAATCGTGATTGCTATGAACGCCAAGAATAACGCCAAACTCACGGGGGATGCCATGGAAGATACTGTGACCCATATCGCAAAACAGTTCGGACGAACCCGTTCGAGCATGTACCGAGTTGTGAATGAAGTGCGGGCCAAAGAACTGGTTCGGCAGCCCGTAGACTACATCTATAACCCCGATTTCGACGACGCGGCCAAAGAAGCCGAGATCATGGCCAATATGCCTGGCCTGTATGATTTCGAGGCGAAGCGGTTCGGCAAAGCACCGCCCAAAGACGTGCCGCCACAAATGGCGCACCTGTACGAATGGCCGCTCCTTTCCAAGGAGCAGGAACAGCACGTATTCCGCCAGATGAACTTCCTGAAGCACAAGCTCTACAAGCTGCAGGAATCGCTCGACCCGGTGAAAGCCAAGGTCGCCGATCTGCAACGAGTTGAAGCCTACAAGGAAGGAATCAAACACTGCCGCGATCTGCTCATTAGCTGCAACCAGCGGCTGGTGTATTCGCAGGCGAAGATGAAGCTCGCCAGCGGCGAAAGCATCGACGACCTCGTAAGCGACGGCAACCTGTCACTGATGCGAGCCGTTGAGAAGTTCGACTACGGCCGCGGCTTCAAGTTCAGCACGTATGCGACGTGGGCGATCATGAAGAACTTCGCCCGTAGCATCCCCGATGCCAAGACGCACAAGCAACGCTACATGACCGGTCACGACGACCTGTTCGAAGCGAAAGCCGATGTGCGCACCGACGAGCAAGAAGTGCTGGCAACCGCCGACGCTGCGAAAGCCCGCGTGAGCCAGTTGCTCGAACACCTGGATGCCCGCACGCGAGAAGTGATTCGCATGCGAATTGGCCTGGATGGCTCGCAGGAAATGACTCTGGAACAGATTGGCCAGCACTTCGGCATCACGAAAGAACGGGTGCGGCAGATCAATGTGCGCGGCATGAAGCAACTCCGCGAATGGGCCGCAAAGGACAACGTGGAAGCGCCCTGACTTCTCGCTGTTAAGCCCTGGGGAAACCCGGGAATAGCATCCTACCACCGCCCGCCAGAGTCATCTGGCGGGCGGTGAGCGTTTGAGCAGCCTTTCTCTCTTTTTGCAAAATTGGATTGCGAAATCTTGTTTGTCGCGGTTATCTTGTGATAAAACTGGATATCGATATCCAATTTGTAACCGCGAGTCCGTCGCGCCATGGAACCGCTCGCGTATGACAAGCCCGGGAGTTGAGGTGCCTCATGACGGTAACCAGAATCGGCACAGCCATTTTGCTCGGCGGGGGCGGGATCCTCTGTCTCGCGTTCACCCTGAAGGCCGACCCGCCCCGCACACCGGCCGCAGATGCTCCGGGGGCCAAGAAGGACACGATCGAAGGAACAGGTAGCGAAAAGCGGGTTCCGGTCGCGGTGGCACGCGACCGCGCGAAGTTGATGCACGAGATCTACTCCGCGACCCTGGATTCGATGCACCACCACTTCTTCCGCCGCGAACGAGCCACACTCCCAGCGCGGGCGATGGAGGACGTGTTCGAGGAGGTTGATCGGCGAACGGACATCAAGTCGCGGTGGATCGCGGTGAACACGCCAGCGATGAGCGTCAACCACGAACCTGGGACGGAGTTCGAGAAGGAGGCCGCCGCGGAGATCGCGAAGGGCAAGGCTGGGTTCGAGCGGGTCGAGAAGGGCTACTACTACCGCGCCACCGCGATCCCGCTGGGGGTGGGCTGCGTCGGCTGTCACACTCGGTTTGGCTCGTCGGACGATAAGAAGGCGCGGTTCGCCGGACTGGTGATCACGATCCCGGTGAGCGACAAGTGAGGCGAGGTCGCCCGAACCGCATCGCATCCCACAAACGCACCGCCCGCAGGAATTCCCTGCGGGCGATGAGCGTAAATACACCTTGGTAGAGGCGTTAACGTGCAAAAATGAGGTGCCTTCACGCCTTGAGCATGCCGACCTTCTTGGCATACGGGAACACGCCGCCGGCTTCGATGATCGGGCCGACTTCGCCGAGTGGGTGCAGTTCCGTTACCTCTCCACTCGTCTGGTTCGTAAGGGTGCCCGCGGCGATATCGATCACCAGTTTGTCGCCGGTGCAAACGCGGTCGATCAATCGCGTCTTCGATTCGAGAGGCACTAAATAGCCGCCGTTCACGGAATTGCGGTAAAAGATGCGTGCGTAGAATTCCGCTACCACTGCGACCACGCCGGCAGCCGCCAAGGCGATCGGTGCGTGCTCGCGACTGGAGCCGCAGCCGAAATTCTTGCCGCCAACAATGATGGTGTAAGGCGATACATATTCATCGCCTCCTGGCGTGTGAAACGGAATGTGCCCCTTGGGCAAACCGGCTTGATCGTCTGGCACACCACATAACGCAAACTTGCCAAACATCTTGTATTCTGCGGGAATCGACGGATTATAAGTTAGGTATTGCGCGGGAATAATTTGGTCAGTATCGATGTTATCACCGAGAACATAAGCAGTGCCTTCGATGCGCGTTTGCATATTTGCCCTGGGGTTGGCGTGTAAAATTCCTTCTTGTTGTTACCCTACCCCTGATCGCCCATTCCGGTAAGACCCGAGTTCGCGTTCCAGTCGGTCGAATCGCGTGCTAAAGTTGATTTGAGAACCAATTACCCGGCTGGGCGAAACCCATCTGGGTTGCCCAAACGCCCAAGGCCTACCCGTCAGGAGCACCCTGGGACGATGCGCGCACGCCTGATTCTTGAAGGGGGAGAAACCCTACCTCGCGGCACGGGGCTTTCAGTCGATCACCCCGTTACCCTCGGTCGAAGCCGGGATAACACGCTGATTCTGCGCGACGAACTCGCCTCTCGTTTGCACGCCAAGATCTACTTCGAAGATGGCCAATGGCATCTCCGCGACTTTGGCCTCAATGGCACCCGCGTCGATGGCATGCGTGTGAACGGTTCCATTGAACTCAGCGATGGCATGCGGATCAAGATTGGCGAAACAGTTCTCAAGTTCATGATGGAATCCGCGCCGGCCATTGATCCCGCCGCCGATCTGGCGAATGGTGGAACGCCTTCTGATAGCTCCAATGATCTGAACACGCTGCACACCAACACCAAGGTTCACGAGCTTCCGCCCAGTCGCTTTGTTACGCCGGAACCAGTTGCGGAATCTTCAAGCGATCTCTTTCGCCCGGACGAACTCACGGCGTTGTGCAAGTTCATGACGCAGGCGGTCGAAACGCCAACGCCGCTCGATCTCATCGGGCTTGCTCTTCGGTCGATCATTCATCAGACCACAGCCCGGCTCGCCGGATATCTGGGGCTAGATCCGGAAGATCCGTCGCCCAAAGTGGTGCATCCGGAATCGGGGGCCGTGGATATCCCGCTGAGCCGTTGGCTCACGGCACGTGCGCGCGGAAGTGGAAAGACCGTCTGGCTGTATCAGGATGTCACTGCGTCTCACTCACCAACCGATTCACTGTCGGCATTCGCCGACGCCATTTGCATTCCTTTGAAGGCATCAGGCGATCCGTTCGCGGCGCTGCACGTTTATCGGAGTGGCCGCGCGTTCGCAGAGCGCGAAATGCGATTCGTGGAAGCCGTGGCGGGGTTCCTGGCACATGGTTTGGAGATTCATCGCAATCGCCGAACTCTGGAAGCCGAGAACTACCGCCTCCGCATTCACACGCCCGCTGCCGACGATATCCTTGGTGGAAGCACCGCCGTCACCCAGTTGCGGCAACAAATCCTGAAAGCCGCTCCGCAAACGTTCACCGTGTTGGTTCAGGGTGAGACCGGATCGGGCAAGGAACTGGTCGCACTGGCGTTACACCGAAACAGCCGCCGTGCCGAAGGGCCGCTTGTGGTGGTTAACTGCGCGGCGATTGCACCCACACTGCTGGAAGCAGAACTCTTTGGTTATCGCAAGGGAGCCTTTAGCGGAGCCGATCGCAACCATCCGGGCCTGTTCCTGCAAGCCGACGAGGGAACGTTGTTCCTGGATGAAGTGGGCGAGCTTTCGCTGGATTGCCAGGCGAAGCTCTTGCGTGCCATCGATGGGAAGGCGTTTCGGCCGGTTGGTGCCACCGCGGATGTGAAGACCGATGTGCGGATCATCGCGGCCACGCACCGCGACCTGGAGCAAGAAGTGAAGGCCGGGCGGTTCCGCCAAGATCTGCTATTCCGGCTCAACGTCATTCCCATCCGGGTTCCGCCGCTGCGTGAACACCCGGAAGACATTCCAGAGTTGGCGAGCTTTTTCCTCGCGAAGGTCTCGGCCGAATGCCGGCGGAACTTCCGGCTCACATCGGCCGCGATTCGCAAACTCCACGCTCACAGTTGGCCGGGGAATGTGCGCCAACTTCGCGCCGCCATCGAAAGCGCCGCGGTCATGAGTGAAGGCGACACCATCGACGCCGACGCACTCCCGCTTACAAGCGCATCGGAACCGACGCCCACTCCGCTACCCCGACCCAACGACCTGCCTTCGAGCCTCGATATGGACGAGATCGAAACGTGGGCCATTCGCCGAGCCTTGCGACGCACTAACGGCAACGTGAGCCATGCCGCCAAACTGCTGGGCGTGAGCCGCGATACCCTGCATACCAAGATCAAGAAGAAAGGGATCGATCGCGAATCGCTCGCCAACTCGCCCGCAACGAATGAAGACATCCAGGCCGTGCGGGCGGAGTAACGTAACACGCGTGGCGATTGTTCCGATTATGTCGGCCGAATCGCTCGTGCCGCCACCTCGCCCCACTCCTAGCCCTCATCTCCCTCCGAATCGTACGGACAGAAATCCTATCGTGCCGATGACAACGGTGATCGGGTTTGGTCACGGAATGATCAACCTTAGCTCACGACCGGTTGTAGGGGAACGGCTCAGTGGCCTGACCGTTTCACTTTCCCGTTAGCCAGGATGGCTCATATGAAATCGCTGTATCGCAGGGCCATTCTGGCCGCTGTTCTCGGTGCCCCGCCCGTTGCGTTCGCACAGTCCACCCCGCCGACGGTTCTGCCAGATGTTCCGCCGGCGGTCAAGCTCGATGCACCGGCGGTTACTGCACCTGCCCCCAAGCCAATCGTCATGCCTTCGCCGATCGAGCATAGCGGCGGCGTGGCAACGGATGTGCCCGATGGGCCACAGATCGCCATGCCGTTCGGCTCGGCCGGCGCGGCGATGGACAATACCGTTGGTCCGCAACTCGCCATGCCCTTTGGTTCGGGTGGTGCGGCGATGGACAATACCGTGTACGAACAAGCCTGGGGACCGGCGCGCGCGCTGACGGCTTCGGCACCGCGACACCGGGCCACGCTGGCGGATATCGTTAACGAACCGGTGCAATACCTCTTCTCGCAAGACGGCCACTTCCGCGTTCGCGGTTGGTTGAATGCCGGTTCCGTGTACAACTCCGCGAACCCCAACAGCAAGTACAACGGGCCGTATAACGCGGTGGACCGCAACCAGGAGCCGCTGTTCAATCAGTCGTACACCATCATGGAGTTGGGCGGCATCCCGACCGATGGAACCTTCGGCGTCGGTGGCCGCCTCGATATGCTCTTCGGCACCGACGCCCTACTGGCTCAATCCTTGGGCCTCGAAGTTGGGTCGGCCGGGCAACAGCGCTGGAACGGCACCTACTACGGCCTCGCCTTGCCGCAAATGTATCTGCAAGCCGGCGTCGATTGCCTCTCGGTGAAAGCGGGTCACTTCTATTCGCTGGTGGGCTACGAAGGAATCCCCGCCGATGGGAACTTCTTCTACACCCACAGCTATAGCTACATGTTTGCCGGGCCGTTTACCCATTGGGGTTGGTTGGTGAACGCGAAGCCCAACGATAACTGGGAGTATGAGGGCGGATTGGTGAATGGCTGGAATACCCTGAATGGGGCTGTCAACGAAGTGAACTACATGGGCCGGCTTCGCTATACGCCGGACGATAAAACCTGGTGGTCGTCGTTCGCCGTCATCAGTGGCGATCAGTTCAACAATGTGGCGCAACTTCCCGGTATTCGCCCCGAAGTGGCCAACCGTACGCGCTATAGCTTCCTGATGGGCCTCACTCCGGGCGGGCCGTGTGGTCGCCTGGAATATGTGTTCCATTACTTCCACGGCTTCCAGGCCAATGGCACGGCGGCCGGTTCCACGGCGCAGTGGTACGGCATCGATCAGTATCTGTTCTATCGCCTGACCAGCACGCTGCGCCTGGGCACACGCTTCGAGTGGATGCGCGATGAAGATGGCACCCGCGTGGGCTTGAACCGGGAGACTAACCCGAACAAGGCTCCGCTACCGGGCCATTACTTCTCGCTGACCGGCGGCTTCAATTACTCGCCGTGTGCGAACGTGACCATTCGGCCCGAGATCCGCTACGACTTCACCAGCGACCTGACCCGCTTACCCTTCGCCGATGGCACAAACCGCCAGCAATTGCTTCTGGCAGCAGATGTCATCCTTCGGTATTGATGGCCGCTCTGAAAGTGCGTGATGTGCAAGCATAAGCCCGGCTGATAACAGCCGGGCTTGCTTTGTATGTCCCACGAATCGCGTTACTTCTTCTTGGTGTAGCTTAACGAAAGGAGCGCGAACGCAGTGGCGAGTTCCGGCACGCCTTCGAGGAATGCCGGGTTCGTGTTCGCCCAGCTTCCGTCGGCTTTCTGCTTGCTCTTCAACTCATCGAACAGTTCTTGTCGCCAGTCATGCTTTACGCCCTTCGAGTCCACGAACGACTCTTCACCCAGCACATCTAGCGCCTTGGCGAAGGTGTGATAGTAGTAGTACAAGCCGCTAAGCGGGTCTTTGTGCCCCGCGACGCCGGTCACGCTGTAGTTCTTTCGCGCCCATTCGATGGCCGCTTTCACACGTGGATCATCCTTGCTAACACCGGCATAGATGAAGCTCTTGATCGCAGAATATGTCATGCCCGCTTCACTGCGAAGCCCGCCATCCGCGGTTCGCGCCGCGCTCTTCACGTTGTCCTGATCGCCCGCGTTGTACACGAAGCCGCCCTTATCTTCGTCGCTGGCTTTGCCCGCGAACGGCTGATCGTTGAACTCGCTCTTCAAGTTCTGGCTTCGGCTCACGAACACGAGCGCTTTCTTGATGGCGGGGTCGTCCTTGCTCACACCGGCGGCCAACAGCGCCTCGACCATGAAGTGCGTATTAGAAAGATCGGGGCGGCTTTTGGCGTCGTAGCCCACACCGCCATGCGCCAGTTCCTTCGGATCCGAATCGTTCTGAATTCCCTTGATGAACTTGGTCGCGTTCGCGATCACCTTGTCGTACTTGCCACCGGTGTTCAGATCCTTGAACGTCATGAGAGCCAGGCACGTCATGTAGTTCGCCTGCCCGCGCTGATACACACCGCCATCCGCTTGCACGTTCTTTTCCAGGTAGGCGATGGCCTTGCGGATCACTTCGTTATCCGCCGGAACGCCATTGCGTAACAGCGCCGCCACGATGAGTGCCGTTAACCCGGGTTCGCCAGCCTTGGGGAAGAAGTCGCCGTTCTCCTTCTGCGCGGTCTTGAGAAAGCCGAGCGCCTTGTCCACGATCGGTTTCAGGTCGTCCGCGGTGGGTGCGGCCAATGCGCGTGGCGAAATTAAACTTCCTGAAGCGATGACAGCAGGCGAAACGGCAGCGACTCTAAGCCAGTCGCGACGGGTGAATGCGGACATGCGGAACTCCTTGTTGGCGGTGAATACTGCGTGCGAGAAATGAGCAACCCGCGTGCCCGACAACGGAAACGCGAGTATCGCCAGGATAGGTCAGCACAGCGAACGCGGGAATGGGTAATCGTTAGCCACGCGCGATCACTTTACGCCCAGAAGGCGGAGATGTTAACGGCAACGACCGAAAATGCGCCCGAAGATACGGCAGCGGGGAGGGTCTGCCGGAACAATGAAAACAGTTACGGGAGTATAGACCCCCGGATGCACCACAACACATTGTGAAGGCGGAACGTAGATCGGCGGCGCACCGTACACGACAGTTGAAGGCGACAGTGCCACCTCCGATGATGGCGCGATCGAGCCGACCGTAGGCAGCGCCTCCAACTCTGGTGCCCCAGCCACGGGCGTAGCGGGCTTCACGGCTTCAACTTCGCGCGCGTTTAACCGCTTCAATTCCTTGGCGATATCATCTTTCTCAGCCCGCAAATCAGCATTTTTAGTCACAAGATCATCGACTGTTGTTTCGAGTTTCTGGTTCATTTGCTCAAGCCGAGCAATGACACGTCCTTCACGCTCGCTCCCGTCATTTCGGGGTAGCGGGGCGTTCTTCGGCTCCCCTGGCGAGTCGTCCTGGGCTGGGACACAACCCACGGTCAGACTGCAAATGAGTAGCACGAGAAGAATGGGTTTTCGTCGAATAAACATGAAGGCTCCTTTACGAAACGATGGAAATGTGTTGGCCCCGCCCCCGGTGAGCGATCCGGAAGCGGGGCCGATGTGCGAAATTCACTTGGAAACGAACGAAACACTCGGGCGAGCACGCGACTTCTCGCGAGCCGGCGGTAACTCGGGTATCGGCACAGCTTCAATCTCGCGGCGCACCTCGTCGGCCGTGCCGACAACAGAGCGAGCTTCAATCAGGTCCAGTTTCCGTAGCCCGCGTTGCAGGTCGTCTTGCGTGCGTTTCAGCGCCGCAACAGTTGACGCCCACAGCTTCTGCTCCTCGCGAAGCTCCTCAATCGCATCTTCAACTTCAACGAGCAATCGAATGGCTTGGCCCTTCGTTGCAACGCGATTGCCAGCGATTTCCTCCGGCAACGAGCGTTGACCTTCAACAATCTGTGACAACTTGAACAACTCAAAATCCGCGTTCTTAACTGTTGCATCGAGTTTGTCCGATTGGGCGGTCGCGTTTGCGCAACTCGCGGTTGCAGCCGCAAGCCGCTCTTTGCCCACAGCGCGAACTTCCTCGATGCCCTTGCCCTTGTCGGGACCATGACCGCCTAACAACTTCGAAACGGCATTCCACACCTTGGAACGCCATTCGGGGTTAGCGACGAGTGCGCCAAGCGCGCCCGTTGCTGCCAACAGGACAACCACAAGAAGAATCGTTTTCGCTTTCATCGTTCGAACCTCGGTTTGAAGTGGTTAAATCCGGATGGCAGGCGGCGAGTCGCCCATCCATCCGGTAGAATCCACATTACCCTATCGTTTTCGGTGATCAATATGGATTCCTACTTTTTTCGGTAAAAAATCCAAACGCTATGGTCAGATGAAAAGAAATAAGGAGAAATCGATGCCACGAAAGCCTGCGCCGGAGTCATCTGCGGGTGCCGGTCGTCCCAAATTGCCACGGGTGCAATCCTGGAAACCCGAGCGGTTTGAGAAATGGTTCAAAGGCCCCGCGAGCGAATGGTGGGCGTCACATGCAACCCAATGGGGCGTAAAACTGAACGATCGGAACGAGTTGCCGAATTTCAGCCAATATGAATTCGCGAAGCTCCTGAATACGGCCGCAGCAGGACCGCTAAAGCATGCGGTTTCCGATCCCATCTCGTTTAACCATATTGATATCTCAAACTGGATGCCGAGTGGCAGGAAGGGTGAGGATGAAAGCAAACGCGATGGCTCTGGTGCTGATCGCGGGCGTGCTGGGCCTGCGAGTGGAAAAAAGGGTGAGGATGACGGCAAACGCGATCCAAAGCTTACGCAGTTTCACGTTCTGGCACTGGTGGTTGGCCTGGATGTTGCGTTGGACTTCTTGCACCGGAAAGAACCATTCAGCTCCATGTTCGGGAGCCTGGATTTGGCTCGGGTGCTGACAGAGGCGACATCAACCGGGCAACTCCCGATCGGATTGCTGGACTTGCCAGATGAGATCATGCAATTGCCGATGGGACTGCTCATCGGCCAGATCATTCACGAGGCCAGCAAACGAAAGTTGATCTCAATTCACCAACCGGTATGGGAGTGGGTCAGCAAATCAGACAATGTTCACACGGCCGAAAGCGACAACCTCGCAATGCAGCTGAGTGAATATGGCTTAAACCAACTCGGCAAGCACGTTGTCGTCCCGCGTTCGGTCCCAGGACTGATGGAAGACGATACCCTGGGACGATTGACATCTTTGGTAGACCCCGCTGCAACGCTCATATTCGAGCACATTCGACATCGCTGGGAGCAAATTCGGAAAACCAAACGCTGGGAGCAAATTCGGAAAACCAAACGTGATGATGAGACTGACCCATTCCGATTCAAGACGCGGGTCAATGTCGGTGTGGGAATCGGCCGGACCGTATCTCCCATTTGGGGAGAAGTGGTGCGACGATTGCTTTGTCTCGGTCCGATCATCAAGGACGACGAGACCATTCCGGATGTCAACGTGTGTGAAATCGCACGTGCATCGTTTGGGAGTAACATCAATGAAAATCCCATCAACCTTGTCAACGAACTCGACATGCTGGTGCAACTCGGCAAGTGGAAGTATCTCGCACCTCGCGACTTGCTTTTCGTTCAAGGCGAAGGACAAGCGGAGAACAAAGAACCAGAAATCTTGAGTGAACTGGATGTGGTGTTCACGACGCCCGGAAAATATCTCCATGAGCATGCGGCACTTTTCTGGGAAATGTCCGCCTTCGATCGCAATCGAGTCCGGAACGAAAAGCTGCAGCAAGTGAAATGTAAACTGAACGAAAAGGTAATGGGGGATATTTTGTTGAACCCCTATTCCAATAAGCGGCCACTCAGTCGAAACGATATCAAGGAGGAATTCGCCGGATACAGACAACGGATCCAGCAGGATCCATCCTGGAAGCTCATCGATAACTGGGACAAACTCAAGCGTCTGGGACGCTCATCGCGTTCGGAAGGAGAACGCACCGACCGCAAGGAACCACTGATCATGCTCGTGGTTGGTCCTTGCGGAGTGGGCACCTGCACCTCCACAAGCAAAAGTGAGGCGTTGCTCCCGTTCATTACGGTGCCCGAACTGGCGTTCTTTTCGCACCTCATCACAGATGCTATCACGGCAAAGGAAGTTCTTGACGAAGACGAAGTTCGATCTCTTCGTTCCACCAAGCCAAAACAGTGACTGGATGCTCCACGTGGTTACACCGTAAGCACGCGGTCGCGGGAGGCGACGTTCCACTTGCCAACGATCTTGCCGCCTTCCGCAATCAGCACATCGCGGTGCAACGCCACCGTCGGGCAGATGTGGCCCGGAAGCGCGTAAACCACATCGCCCGGTTTGTAGTTTGCGGCACCGGCGGTTTCCACAATGAGATGTTCCTCGTTGTGCCCCACGGTCTTGTATTCCGGGAAGTCCAACAACGTGACGCGTTTCTCCAGCAGCGGATCGGCCGCGACCGACTTGTTCCCCAGATCGAATGTAACGCGGTCGGCGGTCGGGCGACTAATGACGCGCGTGACCAACACTGCGGCGGGTGTGATGCCGGCGAGATCCGCATACTTCGGGCCATAACCCGCATCGTGCAACACGAAGGTGCCGGGCGAACATTCGATGCCGGGCACATCGGTCATGGCCGCATACACGGGAAAGCTCGGCGTTCCGCCACACACCAATCGCGGGACGGGAACCCCCTTCGCTTCCACTTGCTTTCGCAGCTCCAACACCGGTGCGATGTAGGACCGCACGCCCGCTTCACGCAATGCACGCTCCGGCTGATTGTTATGCCCGTCGTACAGTTGAAAGCCATTGGCCGTGAGGCCAGGAAGCGAAGCCGCGAGTTGATACAGCGAGGCCGCAGCATCGCCCACCGGAACGCCCGATCGGTGATGACCGACATCCAGATCGAGCAGCACGCCCACTTTCACACCGGCCGCGTTCATGGTGGCAGAAAGCGCACGTGTGGCGTCGGCATCGTCGATCAGCACGGAGAACGCCGTGCCGGGAAACTTCTGAATGAGCGCCGCAAGGCGACCCAGGTTCGGGCCAACAATCTGGTACGCGATCAGCACATCCGGCGCGCCAACCCCGGCGAGCATCTCGGCTTCCGCGATCGTCGCGCACTTGTGCTTCTTCACACCCGCTTCCAGCAACATGCGGGCGATTTCGCGTGTCTTGTGTGTCTTCACGTGCGGGCGAAGGCGATCCGGGCTGCCGGCCATTTCGATCACCCTCGCGATGTTCTGCCGAATCAGTTCGGGGAAGAACACGAGCGAAGGGCTGAACACGGTAGCCGCATCGGTCAGTTTGTAAGCAGGGTGCATGGCAGTGGGGGTTAGAGAACGCGTGGCAGGGTTGGCGATCATCTTATGGTGTTGGGGTGTGCGTGCTTACCTGTGGGCTTCGCTTCATTACTCTTTCTTCACGAACTCGGTGATCTTGGCTTCGAGTGCCGCGAGAGTTTCGCCAACGGTGTTCGCATCGGCAGCGAGTTTGCGATCGGCCTCGGCGTTCGGATCGAGTGGCGTTACCAGATTGTTGAGCTTAACCCCGGCGGCAGTGAACACGGTCAGCAGTTTCCGCAGCGCGTAGCGATCGCCCTGTTTCATGCATTCGTCCACCGCGGCGGTAATCTGCGGCAAGCTATCGCGGAAGTCGGGAATGCTGGCCACGGCGGGCCACGTCATGAGCATGTAGTCGCGCGCTTTCGCATGCTCCGGACCCTTCGTGGCCCAGTCCGCTTTCAACTTCTCGCGCCGCGCTTTCACCTCCGCATTGTCGGGCAGAAGCGTGACGAGTTGATCGTAAGCATTGATGGCTTCGTCCACATCTCCGCGACCGAGCAACAGTGCGATGCGCGTGACGATGGATTCGGCCTGCACCTCGCGGGCAGCGATGGTCGGGTCATTCTCCCGCCGCACCACTTCTTCCAGTGTCTTGACGTGCTCGGCGAGTTGCACGTTGAATTGCTTCAAAGCCAGGAGTTGCCCATCAATCGATGCGAGCAGGCGGGCCGCGTCCGGGTGTTTCTCGGGTTGTTCGCGAATGCGTGTCAGGTCGTCCGCGATGCTTCTTCCTGCGGCTTCGGCCGCCTGGAACCCGCCACGCGCTCTTTGGAGAGCATCGTTGTTTTTCTCCTTCTTGATAAGTTCAGCCGTGGCCTCGAAGCAAATCGTCTGCGCGTTGCGTGCATCGGCCACGCGAGCCGCAGCCGCCAGCACCGCACGCATATTCGCCGCTTCTTCTTCCAGTCGCGGGTTAATCTCGAATGGCAGGCTCACAGGCTCTGGCCCGAGTACTGGCACGGGGAACAGCTTGGTCTGTGTTGGCCCAAGCGACACGGTCACACACGCCACGTTCGAGATTGGCCGCGCCGAACGGAACAGGCCATCCTTGAACGTGAATAGGTCGCGTGCCTCTGCGGCGGTTGCGAATCCGTGCTCGCTGGCTCGCACCGTGACCAAACCCACCGATCGCTGATAGGCGGGGTCGGATGTTTCCAGCCGCACCGTTACTGGCGCTTCGATGGTGCCGAGCTTCAAACAGCGATAACCCACCACGGTAGGAATCACCGGGACCGCGTTTTGATAGCGAGTAAGCACGCCGCACCGCAGTGTGCCATTGGAGCCGACTTCAATCACCCGCAATAAGGTGAAGGCGCGCGGCTTGGCCGTTAAGCCCGGAGGCGGCACGCTTCCCGCGGGCGCTGCGATAATTCGCCCGGTCGAGGTGCGTGCGACCGGCGGCGCGGGGCGGTTCGTCTTGAACACCTGCGACACCGCGAACACATCGCCCACTTTCACAAAGCGATCCAGCGGCCCTAACTGCCCCCCGCGAACCGCGACTGTCAATTCTTCCTTGGCAGATGTCGTGGCCTCGATGGTGCCCACCAATCCGAAGTCAGGATAAAGCATTAACCCCGCGGTTCGGCCTACCAACTCCGGCGGCAACACAGACTGCGATCGAACCAGAGCGGATGCCAGCCCCGTGAAGCCATCGTGCTGGCGGGTTTGCAGGTGATAGCGGCCATCGCGATATTCGACCACCACGAAGTGCGTCTTCGTTCCGGTCAAATCCATCGACGCTTCAAGTGCTGCGAATCCCTTGTCGTCGAACTGCTGCCAGAGCGGATCCCAAGTACCACGCGGAAGTTCGGCCAGATCGACGACCTCAACCGTTCCCAGCGGCGTGAGCGCCGGTTGAAGTGCGGCCGCAACATCTCGCTTCACCCGCTCGCGGAACGAAGCCGAGAGCAGCGGATGCGGCTGAACTTTCAGTACGATTCGCCACAGATACGGCGTCTTGAGTTCCGGGTCGAGCTGTGCCCGAGCAGGCGTACCAACGAACGCCACCACCAACAGAGAAAGCGTGACACAACGCAACATGGATCGCTCCAGCAGGAAACACCATCTTACCACGGAGCATGCCGCGCGGTATCGTCGGATAAGAGGTGACACGAAACACGCATCTGTCTTCAGGCGAGCCGCGGCCGTCATGACGCGGGGTGTCGGTGTCATTGCTTCAACCTCACATTACCTCTGAACGGAACCACCCATGCGCGTTTCCATTCGAGTGGGCGTTATCGCCGGCACGTTGCTCTTGGCCGCGGGGCTTTCCAGCGTGGCCGTGCTCGCTGCGGACCCCGAACCGCTCCTCAAACCCGTTACACCCAGAAGCACAGCCGCCCGCATTCGCGTCGCGACTTTGGAAGAAGACCCGGTGTTCTACCATCTGGCCGCCCGCGCTCCCAAGGCGAAAGCGGCCAAAGGTGAGATGATGGACGTGACCGTGGCATTCGATAATCGCAGCGGAAAGTCGTACGTCACCGCGAAGAAGTGGCGCAGTTGGGGTTACGAAGTGCCAGCGAACAAATCCACGGTGCTCTCTGAACTGGTGATTCCCGGAACGCAGATCGCACCCAAGCCCAAATCCGGGCGCGATGCCAATATTCGACTCCGAAATGTGAAACTCGAAATCATCGAGCCACCCGGCGGCGTGGACACCGTTCTGCAGTCCGACTTGCTGCTGAGCTTGCACGAGATCACCCGTGGGGCCGAACGCACATTCGAGCCACGGTTCTACTTCGCCGACAAGTTCCTGGAACTAACTGTTCCCACCACCGCCATCATCCGCCCCGAAAGCGACGGTATGGACGATCCGCCCGAGCCAACCGTTGCGACTGACGAAAAGTTGGTAACTGCCGCCTGCCCCACCGTGATTCGCAAAGAACCGGTCCTGGGCTTCGCGAGCATCGATGGCAAGGTTCGGTATCAGTTGGCGGATGGCTCATATGAAAACGTGAATGTGGTCGTCTCCAGTGCCATGACCGGAGACAACCCGATGATCTCGATCGGCACCGCTCGCGGGTGTGGAATCACAATCGAAGACGGCAAAGATGTTAACGGCCTGAGCGTTGGCAACGATCTCGATCTCGGTGTCGGTAAGTTGAAAGAGTTCCGGCTGGGGATGATGACCGGCCCGGGTTTGAAGACCGCGCAAGACCTGGTGCTCAAAGATGTGAAGGTGTTTATCGACAAGCACGATTCGGGCCACATCGTTTACATCGGCCCGCGCTTCATTCGCACACACTTTACCGATCCGGTGTATGCCCTTGGCACCGATGGCGTCTGGCGGTTGCATGGCCGCATCAAACCCGAACTCCTTCAAAGCATCAAGACTCGCACACCCGAGAAGAAACCTTAAAGCGGCATAACGCCAAACGCACTCCACCAACGAAAAAACCCGCCCCGGATGATTCCGGGGCGGGTTCTGGTGAGCGAACGGTTATCGTTCGATCTACCGGTTACTTCTTACTTGCAGCAGCCAGCGGTTGCACCGGCGACGGCGGGAGCAGCGCACCCACAGTCATCAGACTTCTTGCTGCAGAAGCCACCGAACCGTTTGGTGCGAGCGGTGGTTGCACAAGGATCGGCACATGGGTCGCAGCTGGTGTCCCGGCTGCACAGACCACCCATGCGGCTCTTGAGCCGATCGAGCAGGCCAGCTTTAGCACAAGGATCGCAAGCCGATGTCGTTGCACAAGGATCACAAGCTGGTGCACAGGCTGCTGGGCAAGGATCGTGGCAAGCTGGGGCTGGCACCCACACTTTGACTTCCTTTTCCACCTGGGTGCAAACCATCTTGCAAACCTTGATGGTCTGCTGAACTGGCACGCACACGGTGACCTGGCGGGTCGCTTCGTAAGGAACACACTTCTTCACGTTCACGGTGCAGGTGACCGTTTCGCAGGTCGGCACGCAACGAGTGCGGGTAACCGGCACAGTAACCTGCTTGCTGACGCATTCGTAACAAGTCACGGTCTTCTGGGTCGGTACACACTCGTAAGCGGTCACGGTCTTCTGGGTCGGAACGCATTCGTAAGCACAGACGGTCTTCTGGGTCGGCACGCACTCGTAGCTGCACACCGTCTTGGTGACCGGCACGCACTCGTAGCTGCACACCGTCTTAGTAACCGGCACGCACTCGGCGATCTTCTTGCAAACCGTGACCGGTTCGCAAACCGTTTCGCAGTGCTTTTCGGTCTTGCACACAGTTTCGAACCGTGGGCATGGGGTGAAGCAAGGATCGCAGATGGCCTTCAGACGATCATGCAGGCTGGGCTTCTTATCGCAGGTCGGGACGGAAACCTTGTGCGTGACAGTCTTGGACCGCATTTCGGTGACCATCACCGACTTGTACTGCGTTTCGTTCACGGTCACAGTCTTCTGAACTGGGACGCGTTGCATCACGGTTACAGTCTTCTGGACAGGAACCTTCTCCATCACGGTCACGGTCTTCTGGACCGGGACGCGTTGCATCACGGTCACGGTCTTCTGAACCGGAACCTTTTCCATCACGGTCACGGTCTTCTGAACCGGAACGCGTTCGGAAACGGTGCGAGTTTCGTTGACCGTTTCGGTGATCTGCCGATTAACCGTAACCTGCTTGGTTACTGTTTCCGGAACGATTTCCGACCGGTAGGCCGTGTACGTCTGGTTTTGGACCTGGTTCTGCATCACCGTCACGGTCTGATCGACCTGTGTCGGGACATACTCGGTCACCATTTGCTTCTGCGTGACCCAGCTTCCCGCTCCGATACCGGCACCAGAGCCAAAGCCGCCCGCACCTGAACCGATACCGCCAGCGCCAGCACCGGCATAGCCGGACATGCTGCCACCGATGCCCGCTGCGCCACACGAGTCGCAGGCATCTGATTTTTTACCGAACAGCTTTCCACCGAACGCGTGTGCGTCGGTGGTTACCAGCCCGATCAGGCCGGCAATAGTCGCCGTCATCAAACACAATTTAATTCGCCGAACACTCATCGGGTGACCCCCACTAGTTCCGGGCTACCGCACCCCGCCTGCCCGCCTTAGCGACCGTCCATTTGTCGCTTACAACGGCGGTGGCACCTTGATGCTTGAGATAGTTATGACCGCGCCGTGGCCATTTGGGAAATCGGATGGGGTGGGAGAGTGGGTGATTTATGGGGGGTGGACGATGAGATCTGACGGGTGGCGCGAACGGCGCGATCGTGCAGGTTGCGCCCGAGATGCTCAGTTGGAACGCTGGCGCGATTGCATGCCACCTGGCACCCCCGCGCAACCCTTATCAGCGCGCGCCACCGATATAACCGCGCCCGCAAGCGGCACGCTCCGCTGCCCGCGATACCCGTGCGATTTCGCCGCAAAAGTCCGCTCTGCGAACTTCACCAGCGGGCAAATTTCGCCTGATTCCGTACACGATGGGCTGTTTTGATTTAAGTATTGCGTCGCCGTGGCCACGATCATCAACAACCTGGCGTGTTTCCACCTTTTTACCGGTTACCGCTCCGCTCCGTTGTACATGCCGAGATAGCTATGAAAGCGGCGAGCACTGAGTTGCCGGCGGGCCACGGCGAGTTTGACCGCACACCCCGCTTCGTGCGTATGCGTGCAATCCGGGAATGAGCACAGCGAGATGAATGGGCGGAAGTCGGCGAAGTATCCTTCCACTTCTTCAGGTATGACGTCCCAGAGTTGAAGTTGACGCACGCCGGGCGTATCGACGACCCATCCACCTGAAGCCAGCCGAATCAACTGGGCGTATGTTGTGGTGTGTCGCCCTTTGTTGTTCACATCGCTGACCGTTTTCACCACCAAACCCAGCCCTGGTTGCACGGCGTTCAAGAGCGAAGACTTCCCGACACCGGATTGCCCGGAGAACACCGTGGCCCGGCCGCGGAGTTGTTCGCGCAGTCGATCGATTCCCAGGCCGGTGTGGGCACTCGTGAGGAAAACCGGTATGCCCAGTTGCGAATACGCCCCCACGAGCGGTTGCAAACTCACCAGATCCGTTAGATCGGCCTTGTTGAGCAAGAGCACGGGGTTTAGCCCGCCTTGCATGGCCGCGGCCACATAGCGATCGATGAGGTGGGGTTTGAGTTGCGGTTCGACCAGAGAAATGACAATCGCAAGCTGATCGACGTTCGCCACCAGAACATGCTCGCGCCGCCGGCTGGCCCGCGTGAGCACGCCGTGTCGTGGCTCCACCCGTTCGATAAAACCTTCTGGAGCCGGCCCCGCGGGTGCCATTTCTGGTGTTTCTGGCTCAACTTCTGCCGCTACGCTATCGCCTTCTGGTCCTTTCGCTTTCCCCGCATCCACCGGGCGGAACCAAACGATGTCGCCCGTGGTGACTGCGTTGCGTGAATCGGTGGCCAGGCTTTTAAGGAGCCGGCGAACCGCGCACCGGAACACGCGGCCATCATCGGTTTCTACCACGGACGCCAGCCCATGCATGCGAATCACGCGGCCGCGAAGAATGTCGCTGGCACCTGCGGCAGTCGATTCTGTCGCATCGGTGGCCTCGGATTGTACCACCGTGCGATAACGGGAAAGCTCGCCCTTGGCACGCACGCGCTCGCCGGTGTGAATATCTTCGGTGCCGGCGGCATCGGCCCGGTAATCGCGCGTGAGATCGTTCCCACGGGGCGGCTTGCTCCGATTCTTCCGCAACTCGACCCGGACTTTTTTCTTCTTTTCGCTCATGGCGACATGCTAACGGCGCAACGGATGAACCTGAAGAGCAAGAGTAGCAAGAGAAACAGAGCTTTCCGCACAGATGAAGGAGGCGGTTGCGCTGTGGGGCGGCCGCTCATCCGACTTTGGCCGATTCGGAACCACCCTCGCCGCTGAGTTCGTGTAATTTTTTCGCGATGGGTGAGAGTTTCATTGTTCCGAAGGAGCCTTCATAACGCTGTGCTTTG
>JBGSLF010000157.1:0-46221 GCA_041740855.1 Gemmata sp. | reverse complement strand
CGCCGCCGCTCGCCGCGCACGAGGTGCCCGTGGCCGCGTTACCCGAGCCCGCACGCAAGCGTTACCAGAACGCACGCCGGCGACGGGATCCGTTGGGGGAAGGCCAGCCGGCGACCTGGCGGTTGTTGTTGTTCAAGGTGGCGGCCTCGGTGGTGGTGAGTTGTCGTCGCATCGTTATCCGGCTGAGCGGTGCCTGGCTGCATCAGTCGTTCTTCTAGCGGGTGCGTGAGCACGTCTGTCGGCGTCCGGCGGTGACGCATTTCTGGACCGGATGAAACGAAAGCCAACGCGAAAAGCCGGATGGGGGTAAGGGGCAGTGCGCCCGCGTGGGCATTCGCTGGCCGATGCAAATCGGTGCCCGGTTGCAAACCAGTTCAGTGACCGACTGCGGGGGCGGGGTGATGAATAATCCGGGTTAGCCCGTCGTGGTCGTTCTGTTCCGATATTGGCGGGCCGGCGGCAGGGCTTGTATCCGTGACAATAAACATGGCGGGCAACCTTGGTGCCTTCCTCACGTCACTCGCGTTTCCTTATCTTCTGGAATGGACCGATTCGACCAAAACCATTCTTCTGGACTGCGGCTGCGTTATGTGTTGTTGCTGTTGTTTTCTGGGGCCTGGCTCGGCCAACTTTGATCACTACCGACGAAAATGGATGACCAGTCGCTTCGCTACCTTGCATCGCCATGCTCATTAAAGAGAGAAAGGTCGCCACTGGGCGACCTTTCTCTGCTTGCGTGCATCGAACACGCAACCAACAACCCCTTCAAATCCGCTTAGACGGCCATCACCATACTATCGCCATTTGATGGGACATTACTCGATGGCACGGGAGCGGTTCTCTTTGTGAGGTACTTCGTCCGGAACATCCGTGGCGGATACATGATCAACCCTTGCAGTACCAAACCAAGCATCGCCACGTAGCCGGTGTTGAGCACCAGTTGAGGAACATTCTCGAAGAACAGGATGTTGTGGAGCAACTTGCCCATGAAGGATTCGCTGCCGTTAAACTCCTGACCCGCCAAAGCTCGAAGTTGCGCTTCCCAGATAGTTAGGGGACACGCCCAACCCTGGATCGCTTCAACAGCCACAATCGCGATTGCCAACAAGTGGGTGAATCGGAACCACGGGTTGCGTGCCCATTGCCACTTCATGGGAGCCGCAACGATGATCACGAGTTGACCAATGACCACATACGCAACGTAAGCGAGATGAATCGCGACAGTTAGATCGGCAGCTAAGCCATACCACATATCGCACCCCGGGTGAGAGTTGGTGTTGCTCAAGGTGATAGTTAACGTCTACTTGCAGACGTGCGTCACTCAGTAATACGATCCAGAACGCCCGAGATTTATTCCTTAAATTGCTCGACCCAATCGCTGACCGATGTGATTCGACTCAAATCACGAGTGAAGTTGTGCGTATCGCGTTCGGAGATTTTGCGTGATGGGGCCTTCGCGACCTGCCCCAATCACGCCATCATCGAGCCGCACGATTCCGATGACACCACACGCGGTTCCGGCAAGGAGTAGTTCATCTGCGTCGTACAATTCTGATCTCGCAATCGATCGCTCAGTAACACTCAGACCAACTTCACGCGCGAGACCTGCAACTGCGGCACCGGTGACATCTGATAACTGATGCTGCGGCACTACGAGGTGCCCCGATCTCACCACCAATAGCAATCCCTCAGTTGCTTCGTAGGTCGCACCGTTCCCTATAAGCAATTCCATTACCGCTTCCAGGCACCCTCTTTGAATGGCGTATCGCTTGGCGTGCGCGATGTGAGAGTGGCTCAGCGAACGCACTTGAAACAGCGGATGAGAGCGATCGATGGGTAAGGAGACTGTCTGGGCGTGGAGTCCGTGGTCATAGAGTTCGCGTGGGAAGGGCTGATACTCCTCCGCGATGATGATGACTTGTGGTTCGAGTTTGCGAGGATCAGGGCCAATCGTGCCTGGGCCACTTGTTACAATCACGCGAACGTAGCCATCGAGCCGCGTGTTTGCTTCCAGTGTCAATTGAATTGCCGTTATCAATTCTTCCCAAGTAAGTGGCATACGGATGCCAATTGTTTCTACGGCTTCGAAGAGAAGTTTGAAATGCTCCGAGTGGCGGAAGAGTTTCCCGTTGAAAACACGAAGGTGTTCCCAAACACCGTCGCCATACAGGAAACCATGATCGAATGGGCTGACGCGGGCTTGCGATTTCTCAACAAGTGTCCCGTTAATCCAGACAAGAGACATGTTTTGGCTGGAACCTATTTCACGCTGGGAGAATTCCAGAGTCTGTTGATCGGTTCCGTGCGGAATGAACCGATCAAGCCATCATTGCAGTTCATCTGGCATATTAGATAGCGGCTAATCGGGGTTGGTGGGGAAACGATTGCTTCGGCAAGGTGTCCTCTGTCACAACACCGTTAACCATGCGAACAACACGGTCGGTCGCTGCGACAATTTCCATGTTGTGGGTAACCATAACGATGGTCACGCCCTCCTCACGGTTCAGGTCACGCAGCAAACGGACAATCTCATCGCCGGTATCGGCGTCGAGGTTGCCGGTTGGTTCGTCCGCCAGAAGCACTCGCGGATTGGTTAGCAGCGCGCGGGCCACTGCGGCTCGTTGCATTTCCCCGCCAGATAATTCGCGCGGGCGGTGCTTCATGCGGTGCGACAGACCAACTTTGTTCAGCAACTGTTCGGCTCGCGATCGCCATTGAGAGCGACTTTTCCACCAGCCTAACACCGAGTGGCCGATGAATGCGGGCATGAGAACATTGTCGAGTGTCGTGAGTTCAGGAAGCAGGTGATAAAACTGGAAGATGTAGCCAAACGTGCGGTTCCGGAGCAGATCCCGTTCTCGGTTCGGCAGGTTATCGATCCGCTTCCCATCGAGCAGGATCTTGCCCGAATCGGGAGCGTCAAGCGTTCCGAGTAAGTGAAGAAGCGTGCTCTTGCCGGAACCGGACGCGCCGACGATGCTCAGGAATTCGCCAGTCTTGACCTCGAGATCAAGACCATTGAGTACCCGCACAGATACGGCGTGGCGGTGATAAGTCTTTTGAATATTCTCGGCAACGAGCATGATTCCGAGTACCAGTTGTTCGGGTTCCAAGTTCGGACACAGAAGCTCAGGTTCCCGCAACTTGGAACTTGGAACCTGATACTCGGTCTTACTCGAATCGAAGCGCTTTTACGGGATGCAAGCGGGCTGCTCGCCATGCTGGAAGTAGACTGAAAACCACAGCGATGCCAATGGCCCCAACGTTCACAAGGACCACACTCATCTCATCAATATTTGTTGGGATATCTTTGAAGTAATAAACATCGCGTGGAAACACTGCAGTGCCCGTCACTCGTGTCAGGAATGCCTCAATCTCATTGATTTTCCAAGTGATCCATAAACCAAGGGCCGTTCCCATGCCGCACCCTACGGTGCCAAGCATGAAGCCATAGGCGACGAAGATACTCATCACCCCGTTGTTCCCCGCACCAAGCGATTTCAGAATACCGATGTCGCGATACTTCTCGGACACGATCATGGTGAAAATCGCAAGGATACTGAAGCCGGCGACACCAATGATCATGAAGAGCAACAGATTCAGAATCCCTTTTTCGACCTCAATAGCGGCGAGCAACGAGCCTTGATGTTCTTCCCATGTCGCAACACGCGCGCCAGTTTGTGGCGGAAAGATATTGCGAAGTGATTCTGTGACAACAACATTATCTTTATCGTAATCCTTGAGCTTAATCTGAAACGCAGTGCAACGGCCATGCATGGTTCGGAGGCGTTGGAGCTGTTCGATGTGAACATACACAAAGCTCTGGTCGTACTCACTCATCTCGGTTTTCAGATAATCCGCGACCAGAAAGCTTCCCCACACCGGGCGAATGCGTGTTCCATCTCCACCTGCCGTGAAGATCATGACATCGTCGCCGGGTTTGAGTGCAGCCTCTTCGATTGTCTTGCCATCGGCATCACGATACCGAAAGTGCGCAAGTGTGAAGCCAGGTATGATGCCGTGTAATTTGGTTTCCGGCAAACCACCGGTCATGGCTTCGATATCCGGCTCGGGAATCTCATTCGGATCGGGCACCAGCGCTTTTGGCTCTGGCACATTTGGCACCCGTAGCACTTCCATTCGCTCGTGGGCGGCCCGGTTCTTCTCGTGTTGTGCCAGTGCTTCGGGCGTCAGGTCGAACGTTGGCTTCGCGGCATCCTTTTGTCGTACCAGGAACTCGGAAAACCCGCCGACAGCCGTGCGGCCTTCGGGGTCGATGCCGATCAGCCGCACCGGTTTTGTGAGTGTTTGACCTCGAAAGTTAAATTGAAGAATCGCAAAGACTTCAATTGTTGGTGTGATCGCCTCGATATGAGGACCAGCAGGGCTGGCCTGGATCTTTTGCATGATCTGTTGTGGCGTTAAGGACCGACCATTCTCATCGGGTATGTCAAATCCATCCATCCGATCGGTATCGACCATGATGTCTGATAAGACGCCGTGAAGCCGGTCTTTGAGCTTGGTGCTAAACCCGCTCATGACTGCGTTCACGACGATGAGCGTTGCAACACCCAGCATCACGCTGATGATGCAAATAAACGCGAGGTATCGCGTCTGAAGATAGCGAACACAGAGAAGTAGCTTGTACACGGGAGTCCTTCCCCGTTCGTGGCGTACATTTCCAAATCAGGGCAGCACGCGGGTTGTAACAACTCTGTGAAGTTAGGAAAAGCCGAACTCACCAACTGGAAAAATCGCCGGTTAGGGAATCGACATCGCACGACTTCGCAATGTTATGCCGCTGTTTGTGGTGAGGTCTGAGGGTGAGGAGTTTTCTCGTCGGCTCGCAGGGAGTGCTCGAAGTCCCGCACGGCATTCACGGCGAAGGAAATCGCTGCCCCTGTCCAATCGAGCAGATTCGCGGTGTAGCCCGCTTTGACGCCTGCTTGTGTCACATGCGAGAGCAACGCACCGCGTACGCACAACTTCTGCGATGCCAGTTTCGCATCGTAATTTTGGAGTCGTTGGTGCAGTTCCTGTCCGTTAATGGGTAATGCGTGTGCGGCTTTGGTTGGTTCTTCACTTGCAGTTGCTGACGACAATTGTGGCTTTGGTTGGGGTGCAATAGTTGCGACCGGTGTGATTGGTGGAGTATCTGGAGCCACCTTGGCTTTTGGAATGGCGAAAGCTGGGAGTTGCGGTGGGCGAACCAATTGCTTCCTGATGGGATCGTAATCCGCCCACACAGCAGGGAGTCGATACAAGTAACGGCCGATGCCAAACTTCACCGCCGCCCGCTTCAGAGCATCAGAAACAGCAGCCTTGACGCGATCACCAGAATCGGGCTGCTCACTCGGAGAACCCACATCCATCTTGGTAATCCAGTGCCCGCCTAACTTTATTCGCAATCGACAGACTACAGACCCATCGGGCAGGAAATCGTAACGGTCCTGCCAATTCTCAACTCCAAGGACTTCATCCAGGCGATCCTGAATTAACCGCGCGTCGATATACCCCATCGCAAGTGCGCGATTGTTTTTCACCATTTGAGGCTTGAATTTCACATCCTTTGGATTGAACGGTGCTGACAGGGCAGCAGCAAGTGATTGCAATTCCGGATCTCGAGTAACATCAACCCGTTCATTGAGTTTGTTGGATACCATCGTTATTCTCTTAAAAGTGGTTAAGTTGGTTTGGTAAGGATTGTAACTTTGGTGGTTGCGAAGGTGCGATGTCGGTAGTTGGTCGATATCGAAGTACCTGGGCTGGGATTTGGCAGTGTTAGCGCAGTTGCGAACGAATAAATCTGATTTATATTTGAATGGCTTCGGCAACTCTGAATGTACAACCACAAGACGGAAGTCTTCGTAGGAAACGAAATCGTACTCGTTGCAGCCACGCGAATGGCGTCCTTTGTTTAAACGTCAGGCGACACAAACGACATGAAAACCAAGGGCGAATACGAAGCGGAAATCAGCAACGCTGTTATCCGCTTTAAACGAGAGTACATGGGGCGAGGGCCGCAAGAAGTTCGCACGTATTTAGTCGAAGATATGGCGGTGGTTCGTCTTCGAGGCGTTCTAACACCTGCCGAACAAAGGCTCGCTCAGGTCGAAGACCCGCATCGCGGCAGAGATCTGATCAAGCAACTTCGGGTTGAGTTGATCGAACACGGACGAGAAATACTTGAAGCCGTTATCGAGGGGATACTCCACGTGCGGGTGGTTAGCCTTCACACGGATATCAGTACCAAAACCGGAGAAAGTATCATCGTGTTCACATTCGCGGAGAAGCCAATTACAAAAGACATATCGGGGACTTGACTCCGTGAAATAGACGGTTATATAACTAGTGACTTGGCTCGCGGAAGGGGAGATACTCCAGCCAGCGAGCGAGGTACAACAATATAGCGCTGAATGCCCACCCAATGTGAACCGTTGGGCGGGAAAAAGGCCGGATAACCCTAATTGGTGGGTTATCCGGCCTTTTTCGTTTCCTAGGCCTTTTTCGTTACCTAGCCAACGTCGATTCCTGCAAGGAGTTCAATGATGCTAGCGAGTTTGGTAGCCACCTCGGAAGGCGACTTGATGCCACCAGGGATTAAGAAAAGCGATCCAAATGATGCATTGATTACTTATTACCAGACACTGCATGAATTGACCTTTTATCTTCGCGCATTCCAACATGCCAAGGATAACCGCTATGTAGTGGTCATTGGACTCAATTCGGATAGCAACGTTCAGCCAGCCGATATCCCTGCAAATGTCCGCCTTATCTTTACGACCGAAGCGAAACATCGTGATCCGGACTCCATCGTGGGATGGTATGTTCCCGATCCCTTGCGTGCCGTTATCGTGGCAATGACTGGGCATCAATCGCAGGATGGGCTTATCCTACTGTTCCCAAAGGATTGGAAAGGCTCGCCCCCGGAACTGCTGCTCGAAAAGGCGCGTCGTTGGCGTGCCACGCCGCACTCACCCGTCGATGATGTGTTCTTTGTAACTGATTAAGTTGATGAGGCCTATCTAACAATTAAATACGAATAGGGATATCTATTTATGACAAACAGTAATAATAGTGCAAGCAAAGCGGTCACACTCATACCGGGCGATGGTATTGGCCCGGAGTGTATCGAAAGTGCGAAGCAGATTGTGGATGCTTCAGGCGTCAATATTGCCTGGGATGTGCAGCATGCTGGGGAAAGTGTTTTTATGCGAGGTATCCCTTCAGGGGTGCCGCCCGAAACCATCGATTCGATTCATCGAACACGATGTGTCCTGAAAGGGCCACTTGGTACACCTGTCGGGTATGGTGAAAAATCCGCAAACGTCACACTGCGGAAACTCTTCGAGACCTTTGCAAACATTCGCCCAGTGCGCGAATTGCCTGGAGTGGCGACTCCTTACAGTGGTCGCGGTATCGATCTGGTTGTCGTTCGTGAAAATGTCGAAGACTTATATGCAGGTATTGAGCACATGCAGACACCAGGGGTGGCCCAGTGTCTCAAGCTAATCAGCAGAAAAGGTTGCGAAAAGATTGTTCGCTTGGCCTTCGAATTCGCTCGAAGCGAGGGTCGCAAAAGTATCGCTTGCGCGACTAAGTCCAACATCATGAAACTCACGGAAGGGATGCTCAAGCGTACCTTCGAAGAGGTGGCAAAGGAGTATCCGGATATTCAGGCCTGGCATGTGATCGTGGATAATTGCGCGCACCAATTGGTGAAAAAGCCTGAGCAGTTTGATGTGATTGTTACCACCAACATGAACGGCGATATCTTGAGCGACCTGACCAGTGCCCTTGTGGGTGGGTTAGGCTTTGCACCAAGTGCAAATCTCGGTAACGAGGTTGCAATATTTGAAGCTGTACATGGAAGCGCGCCGAAATATGCGGGCAAAAATGTGATTAACCCGACTGCAGTCATTGGCAGCGCCATAATGATGCTTCGCCATCTTGGGGAATTTGATGCGGCGGCTCGCATCGAGAATGCACTATTTGCCACGCTTGAGGATGGTGCTGTCAAAACAGGAGATGTTGTTGGATACGATAGCGGGAAAGCATGTTCAACCAGCACATTCACCGAAACGATTATCAAGAATTTCGGCCGCATACCACGCACGATTGCTACCCGATCTCACAAGCCGCTTCGAATACCTAGACTCTCGGACAATCCGGTTTCTGTCCGACCTAAAAGCCGGCGCATGGTTGGGGCGGATGTGTTTATTGAAACTGAACAAATGCCAAATGTGCTCGGGCCAGCCCTTGATTCGTTAACTCAGGGGTCTCCACTGAAGCTGAAGATGATATCTAATCGCGGTACACAAGTTTATCCGGATAAAGGAACCATTATCGATTGTGTCGATCATTACCGATGTCGGTTCGTTCTTCGCGATCCCAATGGAGAAATTGATAACACCTATTTAGTTAGTCTGCTGGCCTTGGTAGCACAAAAGTATCGATGGGTTCATGTTGAAACTTTGCAGTATTTTGACGATCAACCCGGTTATACCAAGGCTCAAGGTGAAGACTAAAACATCCTGCAGGGATAATAATGACGGACGTTACGAAGGCACACAGCCACCAGAATGATCATGGTCAGAGCCACGAGAATGATCATGGTCACAGTCACGACCATGGTCATTCGCACCCACCCCCACGCCCATACACTCGGCTGTTCCAGCTTCTGCGACCAGATCAGCGAGATTTGCTCGCCATTGTGGTCTTTTCGATAGCTGTGGCCGTTTTGTCACTCGCGACGCCGATTGCTGTCGAGACACTCGTCAATACGGTGTCGTTCGGCGTACTGATGTGGCCCGTGATCGTTATCGCTGCCGTGCTCATGACCTGTCTCGGGCTGGCTGCGGCAATTCGTGCCATGCAGGTCTATGTGATTGAGTGTCTACAGCGGCGGTTGTTTGTGCGCGTCGTTGCGGATTACGCACATCGTTTGCCCCGAATTCGGCTGCAAGCATTTGATCAGCAGTATGGACCTGAATTTGCCAACCGCTTCTTCGATGTCTTGAATCTGCAGAAATCCATCGCTTCTTTACTTCTCGATGGTGTGTCGATTCTGATTATGTCCGTGGTCGGCATGATCGTGCTGGCATTTTACCATCCGTTTCTTCTGGGGTTCAATCTCACACTGATCTTGCTGGTGGCGTTCCTGCTGTTTGTTTTGGGTTGGGGTGGCATTCGGACCAGTTTGCAAGAGTCGCACGCGAAGTACGATGTCGCGATGTGGCTTCAAGAAGTGCTTCGATGTTTGCGGCCACTCAAGTTCTCGGGCGGCCAGCAACTCGCCAAGGAGAAAGCGGAGTACCTGGCTCATGAGTACGTGTCCGCTCGCCAACAACACTTTCGTGTCGTATGGAGACAAACGCTGTTCGCGCTCAGTTTGCAGGTTGTTGCCAGCACTGTTTTGCTTGGTTTGGGTGGGTGGCTCGTGATTAATCGCCAGCTCACTCTCGGGCAACTCGTGGCCGCCGAGTTGATTGTTTCACTCGTCGTCGCATCGGTGGCGAAACTTGGGAAATACGCGGAAACCTTCTACGACATGATGTCCGCTTCTGAAAAGCTCGGTTTGCTAACCGATTTACCTATCGAGCGGAGCGGGGGCGAAACATTACCGGATAACGGTCGCGGTATTGCCGTCCGTGTACAGGGAATTCGGGTGAGCAACTCGACAAGCTTTCCTCTCCAACCCGATTGGATGGTGACTCCCAATGAGTGGGTCGCGGTAATTGGGCCGCCCGGATCCGGGAAGACAACGCTGTTCGAATCGTTGTGTGGTTTGCGTGAGATTCATCAGGGTCGGTTCGAATTCGACGGTGTCGATTTACGGTCACTCGACCCGGAGAAGTTGCGGGAGCAAGTGGCGCTTGTCGAATGCTCCGATATCTTCTTTGGCACGGTTCTTGAGAACGTTCGTGTTGGCCGGAATGATTTATCGCCTGCTGCTGTGCGAGCGGCTTTGCATGTGGTGGGCTTGCTTCGTGCCGTACATGAACTTCCGAAGGGTTTGAACACCACACTCATTCCAAGCGGAGATCCCTTATCGGCCAGTCAGGGCGTACGACTGGCCATCGCTCGGGCGATCGTTGGCCGCCCGCGTTTGCTCATTCTTGACGGTGTGTTGGATGCCCTGGATCTCGGAGAGTGTCCGGAGTTGGTTTCACACTTATTTGATCGCAAAGCACCCTGGACCTTGCTTGTTTCTTCGACAAATTCCGTTGTGATTCGGTCTTGTGATCGTGTGCTGGAACTTGCCCATCGCGAGTCAATGACCGTAACGCCATTGCCATTGGCTCTGAACGGAGAACCAGTCCGATGACTGCTCAATCTGCGATATTGCCCGCGTTTGCCCCTCAGGCAGGCTTCTCTACACTCCAGCGAGTGAAAACGCCGTGGTCTGCACGCTGGTTTTCTCGCCTGCTGATGCTGGCATTTGTGTTATCGCCCATTGCTCTGATCTTCGTCCCTTGGCAGCAAACCGTGCGGGGTCGTGGGCAAGTGATCGCGTTCGCACCCACGGAGCGGAAACAAATTGTCACGGCCCGAGTGAGTGGGCAATTGGGTAAGTGGTACGTTTATGAAGGGTCGCGAGTGAAGGCGGGCGATCCAATTGTCGATATTGAGGATAATGACCCTGAGTTAACCGCCCGACTCGAAGCACAAAGGCAGTTTCTCTTAAGTCGCCGCAAAGCGGCTGAAGAAGAGCTGCAAGAGCAAAACCGAACTGTGGAAGCATTAGTTAAGGCTCAGGATGCCGCCATCTTGGCCGCACGAGCCAACCGAGATGCGAGCGCCATACTGATCGATGTTGCGAAACAAAGCCGAAAAAATAACGAGTTTGCCCTCACCTTCGAGATAACTCGGTTTGGGATGTTCGAGCGACTCTTCAAAGACAAGCAATTTGGTGGGCTTGAATCGGAATTGAGCCGCGATGAAGCCAAAATGCGAGCCGATCGAGCCGCAACGGACGTGAAACGAGCCGAAGCCGAGGTGAAGCGCGCGGAAGCTACTTTGATCACAAACGACTCCCTCGTGCTTCAGGCGGAAGCCAGCGCTTTATCCACAGTGGCAACTGCGCGACGAGATCTACGAAGGGCCGAACAGAACTTGTTTTCCGTCGAACGAGAAATTCAAGATATCGATAGCCGTATCGAAAAGTTTAAGGCTCGATTCGTAAAGGCATCGCGTGATGGAATCGTGTATCGCATCTCTGCCAATCTGGGTGAAGGTGGGCAGTATGTCAAAGAGGGAGATGAGCTTGCCGTAATTGTTCCAGACACTGCAGATCGTGTTGTGGAACTTTTCATCAATGGTGTTGATGTACCACTCATCGTTGCGCACATGGAGCAAATGGGGCGTGGGCCGCATGTGCGGCTACAGTTCGAAGGATGGCCAGCGGTGCAATTTATGGGCTGGCCATCGGTTGCAGTCGGTACGTTCGGTGGACGAGTCCGACAGATCGATCCGACGGACGATGGGAATGGCCGCTTCCGCGTTCTGGTTGAGCCTGAGGAAATGTTCGATGGCGACGTTTGGCCGGAAGGCTTTTACCTGAGGCAAGGAAACCAAGCCGTGGGTTGGGTGTTCCTTAATCGCGTAACGTTGGGATACGAACTCTGGCGACAGTTCAACGGATTCCCACCGGTAATCGCTCCCAAACCACCCGAGAATAAAGACGGCAGCAAGCCTCCCAAGGTGAAACTCGGATGATGCTGAAATTAAGCAAATGTGTTCTTCTTGGCCCGCTACTCGCTGTGGTGGTGGGCTGTGCGACTTCGCAGCCCGAGCCACAAGCGGAATGGCAAGCTCCCCCACACAGTCTTCGCCGCTTGCCGCCAAGAACAAATGCTCCCATTGGTCCGGTTGCTTCATCAAAGTCAAGTGAACAGTCTGTGGTCGTGCAGTCCAGCCATAGCGAGGTTGAAAAGACCAGCGGCTTGATCGCGGCTACCCAACCGTTGCCTCAACCGCGACCCGTTCCCACTGAGCCTTCGCCAAGTTCAGAACCACCTGCAGCACCCAAAGATGCAGCGCCGATTCTGGGTGCCTTGGCGAGTGTTGGCGGGGTATTGGGGCTGATGGAAGTGCTCGACTCTGTCGAACGCAACTATCCGCTCCTTCGTGCAATCGAACAGGAACGCGCGATCGCTGGTGGAAGGCTTCTTTCAACGATGGGTGTGTTCGACCTTAACTTGGCGGCGTCCGCCGAAGGGCAGGGGCCTGCGACATACGATAACCTTCGCACCGGTTTGGGCGTGAATCAGGGGCTTACCTTTGGCGGGCTTGGTGTGTTCGCAGGTTATCGCCACGGACTCGGCGACTTCCCTACATACAACCTTGGCCAGAAGACAGCAGATGGCGGTGAGTTTCGGGCTGGGCTTTCCATTCCCTTGCTGCGCGATCGTGCGATTGATCGCCCTCGGGCGAGTGTGCAACAGGCACGCATCGATCTCGAAATTGCGGAACCAACGATCGAACGCCAACGGCTCGATTTCCAGCGATCCGCCGCCCGAACTTATTGGAGTTGGGTTGCCGCAGGGCAACGGCTCAAGGTAACGGAGAGTCTCGTTACGCTGGCAGTGGAACGTGATAAACAATTGAAAGCCCGTGTGCTGGTTGGCCCCGCTGCGAACATTGAGCGAATCGATAACCAGCAGAACATCGCACTTCGCAACGGGGTGCTCGTTCAGGCTCAACGCGGTTTTCAGCAAGCAACGATCGATCTTTCACTCTTCTTACGCAATGAAGCGGGTCAGCCGACATTGCCGGGTATGGATCGACTCCCCGCGTTCCCGGACATTTCGCCTGTCGATATACAGATGTACGACGATGCGCTACGCACTGCCTTCGAACTTCGGCCCGAACCGCGAAGGCTACGTTTGCAACGTGAAAAGGCTGCAGTCGATCTTCGCCTCGCTGCTAACCAGACGCTTCCCACTCTTAACGCTGTGGTATCGGCTTCTCAGGATGCGGGGGATGGAAGCAGTTCGTTATCAGGCCCGAATGGGTTGGACCGTTCCAACCTCAACGCAGGTGTTGTGTTTCAGCTTCCGGTACAACGGCGTGAGGCACGTGGGCGTGTGACGTTGGCACAAGCACAACTTGCTCAGATCGATCAACAAATCCGCTACACGGAAGATGTGGTTCGAGCGGAAGTACAAAACGCGTTCTCGGCGCTCGAGCGCGCATACGAGTTCTATCAGCAAGCCAGAAACCGTGTGGAATTAGCCAGGCTTGTCGCTCGGGCCGAACGGGAGCAACTCCTCATTGGCCGCAGTGATGTGCTTCGCGTTACCCTTCGAGAACAGGCTGCGTTCGATGCGGACATCATCGAAATCGGCGCGCAGCAAGAATACTTTCGCGCCTTGGCCGAGTTCCGCGCCGCGTTGGGTATTGGCGGAAAGTAACCAGAATGCAAACCGCGGAAGTTGAGAACCACAACCGACACCGCGGTAACAGTGCTTGAACTGTTTTGCGATCTAGTATCCGACCGCCGCTCCATCCTTCCGTGCTTCACTCCCCGCATGAAGCATGCCATCCGGTGCGATGAGGATTCCTTGGTAACCTCCGCCATTCACTTTTACGAGCTCGACCACATGCCCGCGGCGTGTTAGCTCATCCACAACTTCCTTCGGAATGCCTATCTCCGCTTTCACGGTTCCGCCACCATCGCCGGCACGCCCGGTTGGTGTGGCAGAGCCAACATGTTCCACCCGAGGCGCTTCGCCCGCTGCTTGCACATTCATCTTGAAGTCGATCAGGTTGACTAACACCTGGACGTGACCTTGCGGTTGCATATCGCCGCCCATGACCCCGAAAGTGAACCACGGCTTCCCGCCTTTGGTGACCATCGCGGGGATAATGGTGTGGAAGGGTCGCTTACCTGGTTCCAGGCGATTCGCGTGATTCTCATCGAGCGAAAATAAGTTACCGCGATTCTGGATGACGAAGCCCAAGTCGGCTGGGGCCAAACCCGAACCGAAGCCGTGATAGTTGCTCTGAATTAGCGAGACGCAATTGCGGTCTTTATCCACCACGCAAAGATAGATAGTGTCCGCCCTGCCAATTTTCGGATCGCCCGCCGGGATGTTCGTGAGCGATTTCATCGGGTCGAAGAGCTTCGCACGCTCCTTCGCGTAGTCTTTCGAAATAAGCTCCTTCACGGGCACCTTGGCGAACTTCGGGTCAGCGTAAAACTTCGCGCGGTCGGCATACGCCAACTTCTTCGCTTCAATCAACAAGTGCCAGTAATCGGCGGAAGTTGGCCCAAGCTTGCTCAAGTCGTGTGGTTCTAGCAGATTGAGCATTTGCAAAGCTGCAATCCCTTGGCCGGGAGGTGGTAGTTCCCACACATCATAATCGCGATACTTCGCGCTAACCGGCTCCACCCATTCCGAAGTGTGTCGCGTTAAGTCTTCGAGGGCGAGCAATCCGCCTTTCTTTTCCGAAAAGGCTGCGAGTCGTTTCGCGATCGCGCCTTTGTAAAACGCATCGCGCCCGCCATTAGCGATCATTTGGTAAGTCTTGGCCAACGCCGGGTTTTTGAAGAGTTCACCCACCTTTGGCGATCGCATGCCGTTGTTGCCCGCGACAAGGTAAACCTGTGCGAAGTCGGGGTCCGGGTCACGTTCGGCTCCACGCCAATATCCCGCGATGATCTCGGGAACAGGGACGCCTTCCTCTGCATAAGAAATGCTTGGACTGAGAAGATCCTTGAATGCCATGGTCCCGAATTTTCGGCGCAGTTCGTCCCATCCATCGACGCAACCCGGCACAGACCACGAGAGCGGGCCTTTTAGCGGAATATCGGCAAGCCCGAGATCAGCGAAGTGTTTGCGCGTCGCCTTGAGCGGTGCCGCCCCGTTCGCATTAAGCCCATGCAACCGCTGCGTCTTTGCATCCCATACGATCGCGAACAAATCGCCCCCAATGCCGCAGGACATTGGCTCCATGAGGCCCATCGCGGCACTCGTAGCAATGGCGGCGTCCACGGCGTTGCCGCCCTTTTTGAGGATATCCAAGCCAATTTGCGCCGCGATCGGATGGCTAGCTGCGACAATCCCGTTGTTAGCGATGGTCACGGATCGGCCGGCTTTGAACGCTTCAGGAGCCGGCCGCTCTGCGAGACCGGCAAATGGGATAGCGAGCATCACGATTCCTGCTGTTCGGAGTCGGTTGAGCAACATGGCAACCTGATATGGGTAAGGAGGAATGAAAACTCTGGAAATGGTAATGAGTGTAACAGGTGCCCAAGGTTGTGACACGCGTCACATGATGGCAGGAATTACGAAATTGGACTTTTTTTCGCATTACCCAATTGTCTAAACTCTGCATACGCTGAGCTATCCGAACCCGACACCCGACCGCAAGACGCGGCCGTTACCGTGCAAGGATTCGCACACATGGCGTCCAACGGAAAGATCCACGAACTTAAACAGCTCGCCGCCATTCTCGAACGCCTGCGTGCCGAGGGCAAGCGGGTGGTGTTGTGTCACGGTGTGTTCGATATTCTCCACATTGGGCATGTGCGACACTTCGAACAGGCTCGCGCGCTTGGCGATGTGCTCGTGGTAACTCTGACGCCAGACCGCTTCGTGAACAAGGGCGTCGGTCGACCGGCCTTCCCAGAATCTCTACGTGCCGAATTTCTCGCATCGCTTGGCTGCGTAGATCATGTTGCTGTGAATCTCTGGCCCAGTGCAGTCGAGACGATCCGTTTGCTTCGCCCCACAGTCTTCGCCAAGGGGAGCGAGTTCCGCGGTTTGGCAGACACCATCGGTCACGTTTCCCGTGAAGTGGATGCCGTTCGCGAAGTTGGTGGCGAAGTTGCTTTCACAGACGATATCGTTTACAGTTCCTCCGGACTCATCAACCAGTTCCTTTCGCCTTACCCCGATGTCGTCCGCGATTATCTCGCGGCGTTTGCCACTCGTTACACTGCCGATGACGTACTGGCTCCACTTCGAGCCGCGGAGAACCTTCGCGTGCTGGTTGTGGGCGAGACGATAATCGACGAGTACACCTATTGCGAAGCGATTGGCAAGTCTGGAAAAGAGCCAGTGTTAGCGACTCGGTTCTTGGGTTCAGACCGATTCGGCGGTGGCGTCCTCGCGTGTGCGAATCACCTCGCGGGTTTCGTTAAATCGGTCGATGTGTTTACTCAGCTTGGCGAAGGAGGAGACGAAGAAGCGTTTGTTCGCGGGGTATTGAAGTCGAATATCACGACTATTTTCCACGAAAAGCCAAACTCGCCGACCATCGTGAAACAACGCTTTGTGGAAAAGTACTTGTCGCAAAAGATGTTTGAAGTGTACCGGATGAATGATGCCCCACTCGATAAAAACGCGGATGCCAAACTCTGTACTTCATTACGAACAATCCTCCCGAACTACGACCTCGTTGTCGTGGCGGACTATGGCCACGGTATGCTGTCAGCGAATGCGATTGATGTGCTTTCGCGTGGTGCCCGGTTCTTGGCGGTGAACACACAATCCAACGCCGGCAACCACGGATTCAACATGATCTCGAAGTATCCGCGCGCCGACTATGTCTGCCTGGCTCAGCGCGAAGTTGCGCTGGAAACTCGCAACCAGCAACTGACGCCGGAAGAGATGGCGGAGCATGTCGCTGCTACGCTCGACTGCCCCAATGTCATGATTACTCGGGGGAGTGCGGGAACATTACTCCACTCTGCGCCCGATCGATTCACCCGCGTGCCCGCACTGGCAACCCGCGTTGTGGACCGAGTGGGTGCCGGCGATGCGGTATTGTGTGCGACGACCCTGTGTGCCGCGATGGATGCTCCAGCCGAAGTAACAGCCTTCATTGGCAATGTCGTGGGCGCAGAGGCGGTGGCAATCATGGGAAACCAACGTTCAATTGAGCGGGTGCCCACTTTCCGCCATGTCGAATGTTTGCTCAAAATGCACTCAACTGCCGCCAGTTCGCCGCCAAATGCGGAACGCAAAAAGAAGCGAGCCACCGCGAACAAACAACGGTTGCGAATCCCGCCAAAGGGATAGGAGCCAGGATATCGTTAGGTAAGCAAATCCTAGTTAAGGATTTATCAGGTTGGCCGAATGCCAGGAAGTTTCGGGAAGAACGGCAACAGTCACGGACGACACCATGAGTAATCACGATAAGTTCACTGTTCTGGTAACGGGCGGGGCTGGCTACGTTGGCTCTGTGCTGGTGCCGAAATTGCTGGTGGCAGGCCACAGCGTTCGTGTGCTGGATACCTACTATTTCGGCGAAGAATCACTCGCGGCGGTTCGCAAACATCCAAACCTGACCGAGATCAAAGCGGATCTCCGCCACCACGCCACACTCGATCGTGCTCTCGCAGGTTGTACAGCGGTGATCCACCTTGCCTGCATTTCAAACGATCCGAGTTTCGAACTGGACCCTTTACTTGGCAAGTCGATCAATTACGATGCTTTTCTTCCTCTCGTGAAACTCGCAAAAGCGCACGGAGTAAAGCGGTTTATTTACGCGTCATCATCGAGTGTATACGGTATTAAACACGAGAATAATGTCACGGAAGATTTGCCACTAGAGCCACTAACGGATTACTCAAAATACAAGGCGATGTGTGAAGACGTGCTAAACAGCGAACGCACGCCTGGGTTCGCCACACTCACGCTGCGACCTGCCACTGTATGTGGATACTCGCCACGATTACGCCTCGATCTATCAGTAAATATCCTGACAAACCTCGCATTCAATAAACGTGAAATCACGGTCTTTGGAGGTGAGCAGAGACGGCCAAACTTGCATATTCAGGACATGACCGATCTCTATGTTCAGACACTTCGTTGGCCGGCAGAAAAAATCGATGGCAAAGTTTACAACGCCGGTTGGCAGAATCTTGCGATTCGGGACATTGCCAGCCTGGTTCGTGCGGAAGTCGGCGACGATGTCCGAATTGTCACCACACCCACAGATGACTTGCGATCGTACCATGTTTCAAGCGAAAAGATTCACCGCGAACTGGGCTGGCAGCCACGATACACCGTACCCGATGCGATTCGTGAACTCGTTTCTGCGTTTCGCAACGGACTGGTCCCAGCGGCTCTAACAGATCCTCGATACTTCAACATCAAAACAATGAACGCTTACCTTGCTCATCACAACAAACAGGTGGCATGACTGCCATGCCTATTGCGGATCTATCAGTTGTTATTGCGAATCGTAATCACGCTAAGCATTTGCCACGTGCGTTGGATGCGGTTCTCACGCAGTCTGTACTTCCGCGCGAAGTAATTGTCCTTGATGATTATTCAACTGACAATAGTTTGCAAGTAATCGAGAAGTACTCGCGACGATATAGCGGTATTATTCGATTTGTCCGAAACGAATCCCATTGTGGCGTAACCGAGAGCTATAACCGTTTATTTTCGATCGCATCGGGAAGGTATATTTTGCCAGGTGGGGCGGATGATTATATCTTGCCCGGCTTCCTTCACAAAGCGATGGAGCTTTTGGCCCGTAATCCGCACGCTGGATTGTGCGTTGCGAATGGCTCGTGCACGGAGGGAGAGTCGGGGCCTTTGATTGATAATAACCCTGGCTGGTGTGAAGGCCCTAGGTACTTCTCGCCCAATGAAGTGTGCCGAAAGGTATGGCATGCTCTGCCGGCCAGTGCAGTTATCATTCGTCGCGATGCATTGCTGGATGCCGGGGGTTATCGTACAGAACTTGCATGGTATTCCGACTGGTTCGCGTTTCTGACTGTTGCGTTCCGTCACGGAGTGGTTCACATTCCAGAAACTCTTGGCATCCGGGTTGTGCGGCCGAGTAGTTACTCTGCAAATGCCCGCTCAAGTTTGGAAAACGTTGAAATACTCGGTGAATTTCTGGAATTCATGACAAACGCAGAGTTCGCCGATGTAGCACCATATTTTCGCCGCAACGGTGCAGCTTGTCACTTTGGTTCAGACCTTATTCGGGCGGCAGCCAGGCGGGCGGATCACCTCGATCCAGCGATATTGGGACTTCTGATAGGCTTTAGCCCAAATGTATATGACAATCTCGCGAACGATTCCAACACTGCTGTTCGACAAATCGCTAACGTCTTCAGTGCTGGCCACTGGCGTGAACTTCTCTCACGTCGTGCTGATCTCGAAGTAGAGAACCAGCGATTAATTGAAGAGATACAACTGGCCAGGCTGAGAGTAATTCCTCAAGGCTTTGCTCACAAGCTACGATGGATAGGTAACAAGATTCGTATGCGACTAAGGAAATCCATGGGGCTTCACCCAATGGGAAGTTACCGTTAGTAATAATCCTTAATTATGGCAAATTATCGTTGCCACGCAACGAGTACATTGTGCATGGATGTGCAGATAATGACCTCACAAACGCCGGTATTAGATCAGCGATCGCGACAACTCCGCCAAGTGGTCGTTCGCATGTTGAAGGGCTGCCGACGTGGCCATGTTGGTTCTGCGTTTTCTTGCATCGATGTTTTACGTGTGCTGTACGACGATGTGCTCAGGTTTGATCCTAAGCAACCGCGTTGGCCAGGCCGCGACCGCTGTATTCTCAGTAAGGGTCACGGTTGCATGGCACTGTATGCGTTGCTGGCAGACAAGGGCTTCTTTCACGAAATAGAACTCGACAGGGTATGCTCCGCCAACGGAATACTTGGGGGACATCCAGACGCTAATAAAGTTCCCGGGGTCGAGGCCAGCACGGGTGCCTTGGGGCATGGAATGAGCATTGGACTTGGAATTGCATTACATCTCAAGATCTCCAAATCGAATTCGCGTGTATTCGTAGTTCTAGGCGATGGCGAATGTAATGAGGGTTCGGTATGGGAAGCGGCAATGTGCGCTAGTAAGCACCGCCTCCACAACTTGATTGCAATCGTGGATTACAACAAGTATCAGGCATATGGCAGCACGCAAGAGGTGCAGGACTTGGAGCCTTTTGCGGAAAAGTGGCGAGCGTTCGGCTTTGCAGTACGCGAAGTGGATGGACACGATGTTGGCGAAGTACGTGAGGCACTTCAGTCTCTGCCGATTGACTCGTCCAGCCCCACGACAATTATTGCTCATACCGTTAAGGGAAAAGGGGCACTATTTGCCGAGAACAATTTAAAATGGCACCACAAAAATAAAGTGACAGACGCGGAGATAAATGACCTCATCGTCGCCATCGGAGGAATGTGAGGATGCGTGAACGCTGCTTGAAAGCCATCACTGAGCTGGCGAGTCAAAATGATCGAGTCGTCTTCGTTGGCTCAGATCTTGGTGCAGGGGTAATGGCCGATTTCAAGGCGAGTTATCCCGATCGGTTCTTTATGGAAGGGATTGCCGAACAAAATCTTGTTGGCCTGGCCGCCGGAATGGCGATGGAGGGCCGCATTGTCTACTTAAATACTATCGCGACATTTATCACTCGCCGATGCTATGAACAGGTTGCAGTTGATCTATGTATGCATAACGCAAATGTGCGACTGATTGGGAATGGAGGAGGAGTAGTATATGCACCTCTTGGGCCAACGCACCTGGCGATAGAAGATATTGCCATTATGCGGGCGTTGCCAAATATGACAATCGTTTCCCCGGCAGATGCCGATGAAATGGAACGAGTTATGAAGGCAACTCTAGACCATCAGGGGCCTATGTACATTCGCGTCGCAAAGGGTCATGATCCCGTCGTAACGACAAATGATGGGCCGTTCGTTATTGGGCAAGCGATGCCAATGCGAGAGGGCCACGACGCATTAATTGTTACCACAGGAGTTGGTTTGCAATTTTGTCTTACTGCGGCCGATATGCTAACCGCAAATGGTATCGATGTGACCGTATTGCATATGCCAACAATTAAGCCACTCGATACGGAACTGTTAACAGAAGCTGCCGTAAGAGTACCAGCGATTGTAACAGTTGAAGAGCATTGCATCATCGGCGGACTAGGAAGCGCGGTAGCCGAACTCCTTGCGGAATCTGATTTGCTCAATGGACGGGTTTTCAGGCGGCTTGGCTTTCCTGACGCTTTCCCAACAGGCTACGGAGATCAGGCCGGGATGATGCGGCGGTATGGTATCACTTCTGAAGCAATTTTTGGTCTAGTCCAATCCTTACTCCGTTGCCGTGAAAGTACCAAGTTTAGTGGTCTGAGCCGCTCGGGTCATTGGCCTACGTTTGAAAGTAATTTTTGATTGCATATGAACCGAATGTTTGCTGAATGTGAGTGGATAATGGGTGTACATTTAAAAATAGTAAATCAGCTTCATCGTCAGACGTCACGAGACTACACAGGTCGAATGTTAGATGAAAAAGTTCGATGCTCAAAAGTAGCTCGCCAATTCGAGCGAGATTATTGGGATGGTGACCGACGATATGGGTATGGAGGCTACAACTACGATGGGCGATGGAATGCTGTAGCGCGAGAATTGATATCGCGTTACCAGCTTCTTCCAACTGCTCGAATACTAGATATTGGTTGCGGCAAAGGATTCTTACTGCACGAGCTAAAGCAGCAGTTGCCAGAGTGCCAGATAGCGGGATTTGATGTGTCGCAGTATGGATTAGAGATGGCTATTGACGATGTGCGTGCAGATCTCTTCCGTCACGATGCTTGCACAACGTTTCCGTACGGTGATCGAGTATTTGACCTCGCGATCTCGATAAATGTACTTCACAACCTTCCTCCTCAGAAGGTAGCTATTGCCTTAGGTGAGATGCAACGAGTAGCAAGCCACGGTTTCCTTGTTGTTGAAAGCTTTAGAAATGAGGAAGAGTTGTTCAATCTCCAATGTTGGGCATTGACATGCGAATCATATTTGCGACCGGAATCTTGGGAATGGTTATTTGATTTGGCTGGTTATACAGGTGACTACGAATTTATATATTTTGAATCACCTGCTGTTGATCGCTAGCTTTGTGCATATGGGTGATTTTTCGGCAGTAAGTAGTTATGAGGGCGTTATGGATAGCCGATCCGCACTGAGTACACAACAACGCACACGTGAACCGCAGTATCAGTTTGAAGTCGACATGGCTTTGAAAGAAGGTCTTTCACGATTCGGCATTATGAGCAATCAGAGATGGAAAGATGATCCAAGAGGATTGCTTTTCGTTCTTGCAAGATATAAGTTCGTCGCCAAAATGCTATCGGGTAAAGCACACGTATTAGAAGTTGGGTGTGCTGATGCGTTCGGCACCCGACTAGTTCAGCAAGAAGTTCAAAGTGTGACAGCTAGTGATTTTGATTCTCTTTTCATTGAGGATGCCAGGCAGCGAATGATCGCCGATGGGTGGGCGTGTAACACTTTAGTGCACGACATCCTTTCCGGGCCAGTTCCTCCATTTGAATTCGATGCTGCGTATTCTTTAGACGTTTTTGAGCACATTCGTCCGGAGCAAGAAGATCTTTTTGTTCACAATATTGCGAAATCAGTCACACAGACGGGTGTCGCTGTCATTGGGTCGCCATCCTTGCAATCTCAAGTACACGCTTCGCCAGGTAGTAAGGCTGGGCATGTAAATTGCAAGGATGGAATCGACTATAAAAGCGTCATGGCTCGACACTTTGAAAATGTATTTCTATTCTCAATGAACGATGAGGTCGTGCATACTGGGTTCGTTCCGATGGCACACTACCTTCTAGCATTGTGTGTTGGCCCGCGACAGTGAATCGTAGCCTAATATGTTTCCAGTCGGTGATCAGCGCTTTTCAAATGAAAGATATATGGTTTCTCGACCAAACATCTGGCTGAACTCTGCCAGATTTGCAATTAAGTGTGGTGAAATGTCGTCGTGACTAAACGCATAAAGAAATTCATCAATCGATTGTCCATATGACTTGGGAAGGTCGTCTATAGTATTCTTAACTCGCGTAATGGCGAATGCGACATCACTTGCTTCAGAATAACCTGCCTCCCAATTTACGATAGACTCTGCAACTGCAAATGAATTCGCTTCCAATTGGATATTCTTGTCGCCGCAGCGTGGTTGCAAAACTGTGCGGTAGTCGAGAAAATTATGCACTCCGTGGTAGTATTGATCAAGCATGTGCTCGTTGAACTTCCGGTTGCTGCCATGCAATGTTTTGAACCACCGCCAATCAGATCCAAATCGCGGATTTGTGGCCAGCAAGTCGAATTCACCTCGTAATTCTTGCAATGCCATTGGAACTGTGAGCAGTACGCCGAGGTACGCCGGGTTAAGCATATTATCATGAATCCAGTCAGTTGTATTTCTTGTCATGTCGCTTATCGATTTGAGATGCTTCCCGAATGCCTCCGCTAATATTGATGTTTTCAATTTGAATGATTCAGTCGAGCTAGTAAGCCGATAACTGAGCGCACGTCGGAGCATGTTTGGTAACATGCCCACGGGGGATACTGCCGTGATGACCAGTATTCCACCATCTGCAACGAAAGTACTGAGTTTGCGTAACACACCGCGTTCATGATGTGAATTACCAAGCCAATTCTCGCAGATGACGATATCAAACTTGGACTCCGGATCAAATTCTTCAAGGCGTTCACACACCAATTCTGGTTTCGTTGTTACCATTACCTGAGAGTAAAGATTTCTAATGTCGTTTTGGGCGGCTGGATTTGGTTCCACCAACGTCAAACTAGCTGGACTATGCTGTGCGAGGTACAGGCTGTTCTGTCCTGTGCCTGGTGCAACTTCCAATATGTTCGCACCACGAATTGTTAAAGCAGTTATTCCCAATGATCTGTATAATGATGCCCGACGCTGATAATGGTGAGCTATATCGGATGTGTCGTACCGTACCGGATTGATACCATGCTGCTTGTAATATTCTAAGTGGCTGGTCGGTGCTGACATCGCTTGTCCTTGATATTTTATTGACTTAATTACAGTCGCCCGCTCGATCAAGCTGCCTCTCGCTTTTGATATCCCAGATGATTAATATATCCAGGGCGCATTTCGCACATGGCATTAGATACACGGCCCTCTGGAAGGCTGTAACCAATGTAGTCTGTCATTCGATTTGCAAGCTTATGTAGTGGTGTTGTCATCTTTGCGAATCGCATCATCATTTCACGAAACTTTGCTTGGTTTGGTTTGTCAACTCGCCCTGTCGAGTGTAAGTCTGCAATCATCTCTTCAGTAGCGGCTAAGATTTCGCTTGCCGAAGCATCTTCAAGTGTTAGGAAGGCCTCAGCAAAGTGTGTGCTTTTGTCGCACAAATGGCCACCACGCCCCAAGATCTCTTCCAGGCTCAATGGAGTGCCATCTGTATCGCGATATTGTTTAAACAAAAAGAGTTCATCTACCTCTGGAAGCATTGTGTGGTGGTATACAGCATTTATAATTAGATTAGGCTTGCCCAGCGCACGCGCGATTGAGCATGGCCCTGACTGGCAACTCATCATGAATTTGCACTGCGATAAAAAATATGGATCTAATGAGGCATCATAGTAATTTAAAAATGGCAATTCCAAGATAGACGGGACATCGCCACGCAGACTAACCATTCCAGTGTCGCCTATGCGGATAATCTTATATCCGAGTTCAACCAAGCGACGTAATGCGGGTATATAGTTATTAATTGACACATTACGAAATGATTGGACCTTAAGATTGTGGTATCCATGCGACCGTGTGTGTAAGACTACCACTGGTTGGTTTATTTCGAGTCTATTTTTCTTGCAGAATCTCTCCGCCCGGTCAATCATCCACTGCGGCAGTGTTACATGCTTGCGTTGAGTGCTCATTGGATGCTTTGGGTTATTTCGTGCCCTAAATGCATTTCGGTTCAACGACCAATAGTTGTGGAATAGAAATGTTGCGTTGCCAGCATGCAGTTCGCCAAGGTTCTGCCAAGCGAACGGTGCGAGTTCTCCCGAGGCAATTTCTATAGTGTTTAAGTACTGAGACATAATATCTGTCATCAGCAACGTTGTCTTCGAGTAGTGTTCTAAAGGTGGGTGGACGATCGCCAGGTGATCGAAGCGATGTCGAAATAAGTTATAGAAGTGGAACGGGTCGAGTATTGCATGTCCCACAGCTGTGTGGTAAGCGGCAAACATGACACCGACAGTTTCGTTTTTCGGAATGTCTTTCAGGTATGGTGTGACTCGTTGTTCAATATATCGCGTGAGAAAGGGCGTAGGGTCCTCTCCTGGTGTTGCACCGCACTGTTGTGCCATTGCTTGTCTGGCTTCTGTTACTTCACCTCGAATGCCGTGAACCTGAGCGAGGTTTGCGAGATAATTAAAGCCTTGGGCGTAAGTGGGCCTGAGCGCGGCACACCGATTCAGATCGTCTACCGTTTCTTGGTGTCTACCGTTCCAAATGTGTGCCAACGATCGCACAGCCAGGCATTTCGCAATGCGTGGGTGTTCCGTCGTTGTTTCGATGTGCGGAGTAAGCGCTTTCATGGCGTGGTCATACCGTTGGCGACCGATGTCGGTTTCTGCAAGTGCAACGGCAGCTTCCAGGTTCGCTTCAAGCTCTGCTCTCGAAACGCCGCTGGCGCGACAAATCCGCACGAAGCGTGTAACTCTGACACGACTCCTCAAGAATAATGTTGCCATTATTCCGAGCCAAATTCGCATCGAGACGTGCTGGATTTCCAGGCAGGTCGCGCGGGGTCCTTGCACTACTGATGCGCATAGCGATTTTGCATTTCCCTTGATCAGTAGCCACAAGAGATGTGCGGCTGCGTGCAACTTGTGCAAGAACATCGGGCCCGGCCTCCCTTCCGGATGAAATCTTTAGTTTCATTGATCAAGCGATATTCATTAATGTGGATTCACGTATTTGGGAAGCGCGGAGCATCGTTTCGTTACGATCGAATAATATTGTGAGTTCGATACTAACGCGGCAGGTGGTTCCTCGATTGATTACGCCACCGTGAAGCAATTCATCGTGGAACATCACCATTGTTCCGGGGCACAAGTTCAACAATTCCGAGTCGATGGTATCTGGGTCTTCGTCGAATACTGGCTTGCGAACACCGTCCTTCTCTTCGAAGTGGTGTGACCATTGCATCCGATGCGACAGCGGTTTTACGCAAAGCCCATTCGCTCCCGGTTCGGTGTGAATCGCAATCCAGATCTTGAAGCGATCGAACCCCGCAGGCATCGATCCATAGCCGTAGCCCGCATCCCAGAACCATTTATCCGCATGCAAGGGCCCGATATCTCCCGACTGATTCGGTCGAACCAAACGCCAATTCAGTTCGTCGTGGCTAATGATCGCGCTCGGACCGAATTGAAACTGAATGCGTTGGAAAAACTGCATGCCTGCGAAGTCTGCGACATGGCGCGGATCCAATAGGCGTGATGCTTTCGGCCAGGAAGTGGCATGGTCGAATGAGATTGGCAGCGTGTGATAATGTGCGATCCCACGTGCTTTTGCCGCAGCGTGTAAGGCCGGTTGCAGTGTGGCAATCCGGTCCAGGTATTGCGTGGTTATCAGCGAACGAATGAACTCTAATTCGCTGGGTAAGAGTTCCTCCAGACAGAACCCAGGACCATCGTTGATTTCTTCAAAAATCACCATTGTGCCATCCTGGCTATGGATCGTGATAACGGGTTAGCAGAGTAACACGCCAAACGAGCAAGTATCAATCCTGACTGTGGCATTTAGTTGACTTGTAAACAGGGCAGGGGAATGACGAACCGGCCCCCAGTTTCGGTGAATTGGCGGTGTTTCGCCATGATTGGGCCAGCATAGTTCCATGCCAGAATCACTACGACATCGGCAACGCGTTCATAGATCGCATTCGGAGGATACACCGGGATATGCTCTCCCGGGCTAAGCGTGTTTTGTTTGACGCTGTTGTCGTCCACCATAAAATCCAAGCGACTCGCGAGATCGAATTGCTCGATCAAGGTTGTTACTGTTGGAGAAGCTCCATAACCCGCGATCACTTTCCCGCTCGCTCGACAACGATCAATTAACGAAAGGAGTTGATCTTTGGCTGTTTCGATTCGTTTGCTGTAACCACGAAAAGTTTCAACCGAATGCAGGCGAGTAAGTTGCTCCCATACGATGAGTTGATGAATCCAAGGTGACTCCATTCTGCCTCCGCCTGCATGCTGAACGGTTCCTCTCAGTGATCCGCCTTTCGTCGGGATGCGTTTGATATCGATGAGCTGCAAACCGTGTTGTGCGAAGAACGCACGCAATGATCGCACGGAATGGTAGCAAAGGTGCTCGTGATAGACTGTATCGAAGAGCATCTTTTGCACGATGTCGAGCAGATAGGACACCTCAAACGTAAACAGCCCATCCGGCGAGAGTAATTCCCTTATTCCATCTGCCATAGCGGGCAATCGATCGGAGTGTGCAAACACATTGTTTGCTGTAACGAGTGCCGCCGCGCCGTGTTCCGTGCGAATCTGTTTGGCGATTTCGGGTGTGAAGTATTCCGCAATCGTAGGTACGCCTGCGCTTGTGGCTCGCGCTGCAATCTCGGCCGCGGGATCGACTCCCATCACACGGCAATTGATCTCTTTGAAAGCCTTGAGCAACGAACCATCGTTACTACCAATGTCCACGACTAGTGAACCTGGGGTGAGCCGCACAGTCTGGTCGATCTCTGCGACATATTTGCGGAAGTGCTCTACTAATCCAAGCGACGATGTTGTCGAGTATGTGTACGCCCGAAACAGCAGATCCGGATTCACCACATCTTCAATCTGAACGTTTCCGCAATTGCTGCACAGGTGAAGATTCAGCGAGAACTTCTGTTGATCGTGCTGTTCACGGAGGTAATCGTTACCGACTGCAGAACTTTTCAATGGCAGCGCGAGAGCCAACTGATCTTCACCACACAACAAGCACCGGGTGGCGGTGTAATGCGATGCCCGGGAAGATGTGCTTTTCGTAGATGATGCAAGTGTTGTCATGGTTCATCCGTGTATTGAGCAACGCGGTGCGCTGTTTAGCTGCCAATCCCCGCCACCTCTCGGGCTAACGCATCCTGCAGCATGAGTGACAGACCACCGTCAACAGTCAGTTCTTGACCGGTGATGAACGAGGCATCTTCTCCACACAAGAAAGCAACCGTTTTGGCAACTTCTTTCGCAGTTCCCATCCGCCCGAGTGGAGTGATCTTCGCGTAGAGCGCCTGCAACTCCGTCTGGGATTGATAGAACTCCGCCGACTCCGATTTGACAAACGTGCAGGGCGAAACGACGTTTACTCGGATTCCCTGTTGACCGAACTTCACCGCGTAAAAGCGTGCCATCTGTTTGAGTGCGGCTTTCGATGTGTGGTACGCCAGCGATTGATTCCGCGCGACAAACGTGCTCGCATTCGAAGTGACAATGCAAATCGAGCGATTACCTTCAAGTTGAAAATGTGGCACCAGCCCTTCGATAAGCACCTTCGTCGCGGTCATAGAGACAGCGAGTTCCCCCATCCACGAATCGCCGTTGCCGCGATATCGTTGCAGGAAGATCAAACTCGAAAGCTCTCCCTGCTTCTCGATTTGCAATCGCAGAGAATTCAGCAGCGGTTCCGGCTCTTCCACTGTCCCCACGAACCCTTCAATCTGGCCATTCTGCGTGGCGAGGAACGCGCTGGGATTTCGACCAACAGCCGTTACGTACTGTCCTTCGTTGGCAAGAAGTGCCGCAAGTTCTCGGCCAACACCTTTCGTTCCGCCGATAACAATTGAATGCTTCATCGTCATCCTTGGTTCCACTACGAAGAGTGATTGGTCGATTGAAGTTTGGTCATGAAGTCATCTGCCTTCGGAGACTTTTCTTCCGGTGCCCAGGCCGCGAACTCAGTGTCGGCGGGATCGAACGGGCCGTTGGTTGTTTCGTGAAACAGCACGAAAGGCGAAGTTACGATCACCGTGTGGAATACCGGCTCCATCAGACGATAGTAGAACGTCTTAGCCGTGTGGTATGGCCCCATTGGAATTATGTCTTTGACCCGGCCATCGTCGTGAAACAGCACGACACGGAGGTCGCCCTCGATAATGTGAAACGACTCAGACTTACCCGTGTGCCGGTGCGGACGCACATAAGTGCCTTCGGCGAGGCAGATTAACATCTCATGTACAGGTTCGGTTGGCGCGGGGTGTATGCAGAGGCGAGCTCGCTTGCGTGGGCTTTCCAGTGCTTGTTGGATCACCTTTGCAAGATCGATTGCGTTAACCTGCACCACATCGCCGGCAGCAACGAACACATCTTTGTTCGCCGCACGCATCGCCATCATGCCTTCATCCTTTCTCGCACCATGCTTCGTTCAAGTGAATAAGGGCTATCGGGAAACACGGACGCCATCACGCCACCACTCGCGGTGAACGCCGCGTTATTGCTGACGACGTTCGCTTCGATCTCGGGTCGAACGGTCATGAGACAACACTCGATCTCACTCGCCAGTAACTCGGACGTTGGGCGGATCGGTAACCGGGAACCAGGCATGAATAGCCCTTGTTTGTGAGGGTTATCGTCCGCGACAAATTCGATTCGATCTGCGAGGCCATAAAGATTCACGAACGCTCCCGTGAGATGTCCGGCTCCCAGCATGGCAATGCGGCCGCGATTGCAAAGTTGGCGTTGGATCTGCTGAGTCGTTCGCGTGTAATCCTTGAAGAACGCGCTGGCCCGTTCGATTTCGTTCACCGGGCTAATGCCCGTCGGTGCACGCTTGCGAAGTGAAGGGCGTGCAATGATGACCAGTGAGTTTTCCAGTGTGTAAGGATAAGACTCAAGATGCACGACTTCGAAGCCAGCAATTCGCAAGCAGTTGTTGAGTGTGTGCGGTGTGAAGTACAGCACATGTTCTTCCCACACCGTGGTGTAATCCCGCCGTTCAAGTGCCCGCACCGCGTCCGGCACTTCGAACACGACATACCCATCGGGCTTAACTAAATCATAAGCCCAGTTCAATGCGGCGGGGGTATTGTGGGTATGTTCGAGAATGTGCCTTGCTATCAATACATCCGGTTGCCCAAACCGCGTAATCAAGGTTCGCGCTTCGGCAGTATTCAGCCTGGCTTGCACAGACTCGATTCCACTGTTGGGCGCTTCGATCCGAAGATCCGTCGCAAGATCTGGCCGCCAAACATTCACGAATCCGGAACGCTTCAACCGAGCCAGTGTGGAATCGTCCTTGTAGGTCAGCCCCGCGAATTTGGATTGCGGCGAGATCCCTGGGAGTGTTGCCAGCACAGTGGTGAGTTCATCCAGATGCCGTTCGGGTTCGTTGTAACTGATCCAGTTAAACCGCGGGCGGAGTTCATGCACGGGTGGCGGTTCCGCGAGTTGAACCATGCCACATGCGTTGCAGCACCCGATCCCAAGCGCGAATTTGTACTCCTCCTCGTCAGCAGTAAGCAAGAAGCGGTTGCGCAATGCCTGCGAACCGAAGTTCAGTTGTTCGAGCACGGAGTTTTGGCCACAGGATCGGCAAGTCAGAATCACAACAGTACCTCACGCGGTATGGCGATATTCAAGCGGCTGAGTTTGGATTTCCGACCAATACGCGTTGACCCAGTCTTTTACCTCCGCAAGCCCTACTTCAAGCGAAATTTTGGGTTGCCAACTCAGCGATTCGCGTGCCTTAGTTGAATCGATAACGTACGCCGCATCTTGCCCGGGCCGCTCTTCAACGGATAAGACTTGGTCAGCGAATCGTTTGCCGATTTGGTCGCATATGAGCCGAACCACTTCACGCACCTCGACGCCCTGATCGGGCGAAAGGTTATACACCTGTCCCACATTTCCCTCTTCGAGAATGCGTTTCTCTCCTCGGGAAACATCGCGGATGTGGATGTAAGATTTGATCGCTCTGCCACCGCCATGCAATTCGATCTTCTTGCCCAATTTCAAATAGATGGCCGATCGCGGGATAATCTTGAACAACTGCTGCCGTGCACCGTAGACATTCGTCGCTCGTACCGTGAGTAGTGGGAAGCCGAATTGCTTCGCATATGTGGCAAGCAACATATCCGCCGCTGCCTTGCTCGCTGCGTAGGGCGTGCTGGGATTAAGCGGGGCATCTTCCGTAACGCGGCCCACACACGTCCCATATACTTCGGGCGATGAAATATGCACGTATCGTTTAAGATACTTCTGCTTTCGCAAGTGGTTAACGAGTCGGGCGAGGGCAACCGTGTTTGTTTGAAACCAGTGTTCCGGGTGGTTCCAACTTGGTGCAACTTCGCTTTGAGCTGCGAAGTTAATGATTGCTTCCGGTTGTTCTCGATCGAGTAACGCAAGGAGATCGCCGCCATCGCGGTTCAGGTCGAGTTGGTGATAGCGATAGCGGGTTAAAATGGGTCGCGTTTTGTACTTCAGATATAGACTCGATCGTTCCGGAGAACGGCTCACGCCGATCACGTCGTACTGTGGATCTTCGAGAAGAAGATCGACGAAATCTTGCCCTGAGAACGAATTGGCACCGAGAACAGCAACCTTCACGTTGCGACCTCCTCAAGGTCGTGAATCGCGGCAAGTGCCGCTCGTGCGGCTTCCAGTTGAGCGGATTGGCGAGAGTCTTGCATTCTGTCGTAACGCGCGAATGCGCGACGTTCGGCATCGCTTGCGATGAACTCGTTCAACCGAATGCAAACCCATTTCACTCGATAAACCGGCATCAGTAATCTTGCTCGCCTGATGACCACGGCGGGATTGGGAAAGCAACTGGCAATTTCACGAGAGAATGGCTCGAAGTACACAATGGGTACGGGCACTGCGGGCTGACAGAAGAAGTCGCAGATGAGTTTTGCCGGGTCATCCCAACCCGCGTACTCGAAGTCGATAAAGTACGGGCGAGCCTCTTGGTTCAGGATCGCATTGTGGAAGCCGAAGTCGGAGGGTGAAAGGCACCGGTCGGTCGGTTCCAGTACTTTGCTCAGCGACAGGCCATTGTCACAAGCTTGTTTTTGAACACTCCGTTGCAAGCGAATCCATAGTGGCTTTAATTCGCGTGACACAAACGTGCGTGCTTCAAGGTCTTCAATCTCTATGAGCCGATCCACGCGCCTTTCAACCGTTGCGAGATGTGCCGCAATGCTCCAGCACGCCTCAGATGCCGCCGGCAGCTTGCTCGCAAGCGGCTTCCACCGAAATCGGTTGACGTCAACGATGAAGTCCAGGGCTTCGCGCATCAATTGCGGGTTCAGGTCATCGAGTATTGGGGCGCGACCCTCTACAAATGCAAACAAGCCAAGCCCGTTATCAGCGTCATAACCAAGAGGGCGGGGAATGCAACGGATACCCATATCCCAAGCAAACCGAGAGAATGCCCACTCGGTTCCGAGCCGGTCGCGAGTGTCGGCGGGATGTCGAAAGTAGGATTTGAGAACCGCCGGCCCATCATCAGTTACCGCACGAAAGACACGGTTGTTCTTGCCGCCTGTTAGCGGTGTGAGTTCGCGGATGCCACCTAAACCCGCCTCTGTTATAAGCCTATTGATGATTGCGGTACTTGGGGCGATCATACGCAGACCTCCCCGCCAAACAAAAGTTCGGTGCACTCGTTCCACGAACCTGCACGGGTCAGTTCGCCCGCTTGCGTCCATGAATCTGCAGGATCGAACAAGATCTTCGTTACGTTCGATGGGAATCGCGGTTCCATCAATACTTCGGGAAGGTCGTCCACGAACGCATCACACGCAAGAGCACCGATTCGGGCCATTTTCTCGCCAAGTGTTGGCTCAAGGAACACACCACTCGGGGCAAGTCCCGTGTCTAGAGTCTCGTAGAATCCGTGGGTCGCCAAGAAGTTGTGAGCGGCGGAGTGAAGGTCGTGCTTTTCGCCCAAGTACGGATGCTTGGTCTTGTGACTGATAATGACGACTTCTTTTCCTACAGTGCGGCACTTGCGAAGAAATGCCAATACCCCCGCAAACGGCTTAGCATCCGTAATCCGTGGGCCGTAGGCAATCCCTTGCAATTCTGTCCAGTCCGCCTCTCGGCCGCTTGAACGAAGAGAGTCGCGCACCGCTTGTTTCGTGGCGGGCAATGTGTCCGGGATCAATCCACGTTCGAGTGCCAACCGATGGAACAGTTGGTCGTAGCACACAATGGTGTTGTCGAAATCGAGACCAATCAGCATGGTTCACCCGCCAATCTTGATGAGTGGTCGGGCACAGTGACCTTGCTCAAGGTCATCCAGAGCCGTGTTGATATCGTGCAACTGATACGTACGCGAGAGTAATGGCTGGACGTTCAGCTTTTGTGATGCAATGAGGCGGCAATATCGTGGGAAGTCGCGTTCGGGGGTATTGTCGCCACCCCATGTGCCGAGAAGCCGCTTTCCCTGGTTCAATTCGCGTGGGTCGATCGAAAGCATCTTTCCCGCATGGGCATTCCCCACGACAACCGCAGCGCCGCCCTGCGGCCGAACGGCAGCTAACGCTTGTTGCATAACGGCAGGTTGGCCAGTTGCTTCGATCGCAAAGTCGACGCCACCGGGACAGATGGCACGAACCTGTTCTACCGCGTCGTGGCTGCGGGCGTTAATCGTGTGAGTCGCACCCAGCTTGGTTGCGAGCGCGAGCTTATCGCTGTTCACATCCACTGCGATGATGGGAACACAACCCGCCGTTGCTGCGGCAGCAAGCGCGCAAGACCCGATGCCGCCCACACCGAACACCGCAAGGCTCTGACCCGGTCGCGGTTGAGCGGTGTTAAACACCACACCCGCTCCTGTGGGAACGGCACAACCCACCAAGGCTGCGAGCTGAAGATCCATATCCGGTGGTATCACCGTTAAGCGGTTCTCACTGATTACGGAGTGCGTCGCGAAAGTGGTGATACCGCCGGCGTTCACCGAGCGGCCGTTCCAGTCGTACGTCGTTCCCGGAACATCCGCGCCACTCCCTTTGATCCAGGAGAGAATGACGCGATCACCCGGCTTAACACGTGTGACGCCCGCACCACATTCTGCGACAAGGCCACTACCTTCATGACCGAGGCAATGGGGAAGGTAATGATCTTTGCCGCGATGGCCGCGTGCTTCGAGGATTTGGGTGTGACAAACGCCACAATACGAGATTTGGACGAGAACTTGGCCTGGCTTCAATGCCGGGATTTCGAGGTCGGCTAGCTCCAGTGGCTTGCCGCACTCCACCAGTATGGCGGCAGTCGTTTTCATGGTCCCGTCCTTGGGATCGACGCTTTTAGGCCCGATTTCAACACACCATTAAAGGGTGTTCAAGCCCAACTGATGATCGATTTTTATTAACGCATTTCTTGTCTGCAATGGTTCGGCATTGCCACTCTGGTTCAGTGATGCCCATGATCGATCATCCGAAACTGCGGAGCGAAGCGCGCAATCGCTTGTTCGGGGCTGTGGTTGAAAATGACGCGACCAGAGGTTTCCCAACCTTTATGCTGAAATGTGAAGACGGCGGTCGCCGGTCGCGGTTCTCGCGCTGCGGGGTTATCCTCAAAATCCGTTCCTACCTCTGGTTCGAATTCGATGAGTACCGGCACCAGCGCAACGATCCCGCGATTCACGGTATCACGCACTAACACTGCGTCGCCCGTGATGACACACTTCGCCCATATCAGCCCGCGTGGTAAGCCGGTCGCACTCGCACTGCGTAATAGCAACTCTTCATATCGCTCATGCTGAAGGCGAAACAATTCGCGTGCTCGTTCTGCTAACACCGCTCGGCCAAGATGCCAGAGCCAGCGCACCATCAGTACCGCGATCAGGGGTGCCAAGATCACCGCCAACGGTCGCCATAATTCGCTACGGGTTTGGCCCTGACCTGAAAAGATGCCGACGTTTGCGTGTCGCAGGATCGGAATTGCCACCAGTGCTCGTTCGATTTGACCTTCATTCGGGCTATGCGGGAAGTGATTGGCAACGAGTTGCTCCGCAGACATCCCGTTTTTCGCATCGGCTTCGATTGCGATGTAATGCGATTGAATGTCTCGTGCCACAGTTACACCCGTTATCATGTTCCCCGGCAACGCAAGAATCACAGCAACCGCCAGTGCGATGGGCACCCACCTATTTGAAGCCTTCACCCAGACCAGATACATCGCCGCGAGCAAGGGCCATGTCAGCAAGGAATAGCGTGACCACAGACCCATCTCCAAACCGAGGGGAGCACGCCCAATCCCAATAGCAACGGCCAGTCCACAAATGCCAGCCGCAACAGCAAGCAAGCCCGTCGTTGCTGTGCGGTCTGTTGGGTTCGTACGAAGGATGTGGAGAATCGTTGCCACACCGATCACGAGTATTCCCGCCAGCATCGCAGGCCAATTACTCGCAACGCTGATTCCAACCGACATGGCGAGCGTTTCGCCCGCAACGATCGCAATCGCAACCGGATCGCGGCTGGTAGGCGGATGGTGAAGGGGTCGTTCGTAGCTGATGAAATAAACCGAGCAATAGATGATCGGCAACGCCGCCATTGCGATCAAGGCGACCGCATGTTTGCGATTACCCTTATGCCATTCTGTCCAAGCAAGGAACATCACCCAGACGATGACAGGCATGGCAACGGGTAGCCCCGACCCTCCGGTCATCGCTAACAACAGAACGAGAACGCAAGCCAGGGCACCCGAGCGAAAAGCTGTTGCGCGCGTCGTCTGCAAAGCCGTTACGACAAGCGCAGTCATGAACACCGCGAACAATACGAAGCAAACTTGATACCCCATGATGAAGTTCTCCCAGTGCCCAAGATGCAGCAGGGACACAGGGAAGAAAACATCGGGCCAACTCGGACGCCCGCGAAGCCGTGCGGCAAAGTTCATCAGGGCCAGGGCAAGCGCCGATAACATGATCACTTGCACCAAAGAACCGGTGCGGAAATCCTGGGTCATCGCGAATGGCAGGTAGAACAAGATTCGGGACAGTGGCAAACGATGTTCGTTATGCTGCTGCCAAAGCCATGGCAAAATCGGTTCTTCGCCCACGAGCGTGGGAACGAATTCCCACTCATCTGCATAAGGGGCATTCGTGGTGTAGGTGACTACGAACGCAACGGCAGAAAAAGTAAGAATGAACCAAACTGCGAGCAAGAGTATGCGAGTGTGGCTTGTCGTGTGGGGAGCCGGGCTGTAAATATGACTCATCGTGCCAAAATCCGGAACTGCTGAAAGATGCCAGGAGAGAGTATATGGTCGAGCGGCGAATTGAACTGGATCGGCGGTATACCCGCAAGAAGAAGATGATGAAGCTAAAGGCTAAGCTGGAAACGGCAACTGGCCCTGAACGTGAAAAGGTGTTGTACAAGATTCGACGCTTAAGCCCGTTTTGGACAGAACCAGAAAAGCAGTGAAACAGATAAGCCCCGAACGAGTAGATCGTTCGGGGCTTGCTTATTCTCTTCGCAACTCTTCAAGATCTTGCCAAAAGCCAGGGTAAGTTTTCGCAACGCATCCCGGGTTGCGAATCACAACACCTGGAATCTTCAAGCCAACCAGCGCCAGACTCATCGCCATTCGGTGGTCGTTGTAGGTATCAATCGCGCACCCTGCGAGCGTTTGCGGGGTGATTGTTAGCCCATTATCCCGCTCCTCAACAGCCGCTCCCAGTTTGCGAAGTTCTGTGGCAAGAGCCGCGATCCGATCGGTTTCTTTGTGGCGAATGTGAGCGACATTCCGAATCGTGGTTGGCCCGTTGGCGAAACACGCAACCGCACCGAGTGTCATCACGGTGTCACTGATATCGTTCATATCGACATCCACACCGCGAAGGGGCTGGCCGTGGACTGTGATCCCCGCGTCGCATTCCTCGACACGACAGCCCATCTGTTCGAGTATATCCACGAACCGGACGTCGCCTTGGAGGCTCGCGCGGTTCATCCCCGTGACGGTAACTCGCCCTTGTGTGATCGCAGCTGCGGCCCAAAAGTAAGACGCAGCGGAAGCATCAGGTTCGATGACGTACGAAGTCAGGCTTTTGGCTTTGGCCTCCTGCTGAACCTCAAACTCGTTCGTGGTGTAAGCGATGATTGACCGGCGCCACGCGTTCAGCATCTTCACCGTCATGTCTACGTATGGTTCGGAAACCATTGCACCTTCCACCTTGATCCAACTATCGATCGGCGCGAACGCCGCCGCCATCAGTAAGCCGCTCAAGAACTGACTGCTGGTGCCAGCACGCACCGTGAGCGTTTGGCTTACAACTGCCTTCCAACCATTTCCTGAGATCGTAACAGGCGGGCAATCGTTTGCTGCTTCGCTCACTGCGGAGATGCCCAACTGATGTAAGGCCGATAGCAGATCGCCGATCGGGCGTTCTCGCATGCGTGCGATGCCATCAAGTCGATACCGGCCTGAACCCAGGCTCAACATGGCTGTGAGAAACCGCACCGTCGTGCCGGAATTTGCGACGAAAAGTTCAGCGGATTCCGCAGGAATGACGCGCCCCGTTGTGTTGCGTTTCACAGTAATGGTCGATGCGGGCCAATCCTCATGAATGGAGAAACCAAGCCGCTTCAGGCATTCAACCATCACTTCGGTATCTTCACTTCGCAAAGCCCCTGTGAGCGTGCAGGGCGTCTCGCGACTTGCTAACGCCGCCAACACCAACGCGCGATTAGTAATGCTTTTACTGCCAGGAACATTCACCGTCGCAGAGGTGGGCTTTGTCAACGGGGTAATTGCGAGTGTTGGCGGATAAGTGAAGTCGGACATGGTGTTAATCGTGCGTACTACGCCTCAACCAGTGATTCCGGATATGTCACACGCATCAGAAATAGCCCTTCAGGCGGAGCCGTTGGGCCTGCCAATCTCCGATCCATCGCTTGGAGAACATCAGGTATCTTGGTTTCTGGCCAGAAACCGCGGCCTACTTGCACCAGGCTCCCCGCGATGGCCCGCACCATGTTGTAGAGAAAACCATCGGCTTCCACATTGATCCAGATAAATTCGCCAAAGCGGTTCACGCTGAGATGGGTGATCGTGCGGACACTGGTGAGGCGATTCGGCCACTCCGTTTCAAAACACCGAAAGTCGTGCCGACCAAGCAGACAATTCCCCGACCGCGCCATGGCTTCCACATCCAAACTCTGTCGCACAAACCAGGCATATTTTCGCATGAATGGGTCTTGTAGTTTTCCATCCTGAATCACATACCGATACATCTTGCGAATAGCGTCTTTGTTCGCGCAGAAACTTTGTGGCACTTCTGCCACATCGCGCACACTCACATCTTCCGGCAGTTTCGCGTTAATGGCTTTCAAAAGCGTTTCGCATGTCAGTTTGGTTGCCGAATAAGTATTTGCAACCTGACCAATCGCATGAACGCCGGAATCTGTGCGACCGCTGCAATTCAGCCGAACACGCGGTTCGCGAGTGATTTCACTAATCGCTTGCTCAATGGTTTCCTGAACGGTTCGCCGCCAGGGCTGCGTCTGCCAACCAAAGAACGCTGTTCCATCGTAGCGGATCGTGAGCTTGAGGTTCCGCATAACAACACGATCCGCTCAATTCAGAAAAGGCCCGCGTTCTCGCAGTGACTCGCGATGCGTATCAACCAATAGGCTGAGACGCATCGGCTTAAATTGAGCACCAATCCGTGATCGCTTTGTTGGCATGGAAACCGAGTTTGGCCATCACTTCACAATTCCACGCTTTACCAATTCTTCCGCACACTGCACAGCATTGCTTGCCGCGCCCTTGCGCAGATTATCGGCCACAACCCACAGACAAAGTGCATTGGGGTTGCTCGGATCCTGTCGCACGCGACCGACATACGTGTGATCCGAACCTTCGGCATGGATCGGCTGCGGGAATTGCCCCTTCGTCTCATCCATGAGCACGACACCGGGAGCTTTCAATAGTGCGGCTTTCGCGGCTTCAACGGAAAGAGTTTCGTGGAACTCAACTGTAATCGCTTCGGAATGTGCGACCTTCACCGGTACACGCACGCACGTTGGGCAGACGCCAATCGTGGCATCACCCAGGATTTTCTTGGTCTCGTGGATGACTTTGTTCTCTTCTTCAGTGAAGCCGTTCGGGTCTAGTGTCCAGTCGAGAGTCACAACATTGCCCGCGAGTTGCGCACGATGCGAAGTTGGTGCGGGAACCGGTTTTCCCGTTGCCCAAGCGGCCGCTTGGGCTTCGAAATCCGCAAGCCCCTTCGCACCCTTGCCGGAAGATGATTGATAAGTCGCAACCACCACCCGCTTGACCTTGGCGATGTCGTGCAATGGCTTCAGTGCAACACAGAGCGGAATCGCAACGCAATTCGGGTTTGCGACAATCCCTTTCTTGATGTTATGCAATTCATGGGCGTTCACTTCTGGCACCACGAGTGGGCACTCGTCATCCATTCGCCACGCTGAGGAGTTATCCACCACGATCGCGCCGGCTTTTGCAGCAATCGGTGAGAACTCCTTACTAACGGAACTCGGCGTACTGCTTAGAACAATCTGCACACCCGTGAACGCTTCCGCTCGAATGGGTTCGACCGTGTACGTTTTGCCTGCAAACTCAACGGTTTTCCCCACGCTTTTCTCAGAAGCCAGGAATTTGATCGATTTGACCGGGAAGTGCCGTTCCGCGAGCACCTTTCGGATGAGATCTCCCACAGCTCCGGTCGCACCAACAACCGCCACGTTCACAGACACGGGAACACCTTCAGTAAGTGGAGAAATGAAATCAACCTCTACACAAAGAATACAGATTCTGGTTGACACCATGGAGAGGAATCGAATCCTGATGACACTGAAGGCTCGAAGCCGGCGCGTTGATGTCACCAGATGGAGAAAATTATGCGGATCGCTGTGGGCGGGTTCATGCACGAGTCCAATACTTTCGCGCCACTCTCCACAGACCGCGATCGTTTCCTTGAAGGAAGCCTTACCTATGGCCCCGCAATGGTGCCAGTGTGGCAAGCGGCTCATCACGAAGTCGGCGGGTTCATCGAGGCCGCCCGCAACGCCAAACTCGATCTCGTGCCTCTGGGAATGGCATGGGCCACACCATCGGGGCCAGTTACGGACGAGTTCTTCGAACACTTCTGCGATGTGCTGGCCACCGGTGTGCGGATGGCCAACCCCGATGGCGTTCTCATCGCACTGCATGGTGCAATGGTGACGCCACGATTTGCGGCCGCCGACATGGAAGTTCTCCGTCGCCTGCGCGATGCGTTGGGGAAGGGAAAGCCCCTCGCGGCCACTCTCGACTTCCACGGGAATATTACTCCCGAGATGGCCCATTTCGCCGATGTGTTGGTGGGATATCAGACGTACCCTCACATCGATCAAAGGCAACGCGGTGTGTTGACTTGCGAAATCCTGACACGCACCGTGATGCAAGAAATTCGCCCGGAATGCCACATCGCCAAACCGAGGATGATTCTTAATTTACTGGGTCAAGACACTTCGCGTGAACCAATGAAATCGCTTATGGCTCAGGCGCGGGAGTTTGAACAGCGGCCCGACATTCTTTCCGTGAGCGTGATGGCTGGTTTCCCCTATGCGGACGTGCCAGAAATGGGACCTGCGGTGATTGTGGTGGGAGATGGGCCTAATGCAGGAGCCATGGAGATTGCTCAAGAACTCGCAGAGAAGATGTGGGAAGTGCGCGAGGGCCTTTTTGTGCCATGCCCAGAACCCGCAGAAGCGGTTCGAACTGCTATCCGTTCAGAACAAACGCCCGTGATACTGGTGGATCTGGGAGACAATATTGGCGGCGGTTCTGCAGGCGATGGCACGGTGCTATTGGCGGAACTCTTGCGCCAGAAGGCGACAGGCTTTGTCGTCGCACTTCATGCCCCGGATGCTGTTGCTGCGGCAAAACAGGCAGGCATCGCTGGCTTGTTCGAAGCAGTTGTCGGTGGAAGCGTGGATCAGTTGCACGGCGAGCCGATCCCGATCCGCGGACATGTGCAGTCATTGCACGATGGGAAATGGATCGAGAGTGAAGCACGGCACGGCGGAAGGCGGGAGAACGATCAAGGGCACACTGCGGTTATTGATTTGGGCGACTCCAACTTATTGGTGCTCAATTCACTCCGCACTCCACCATTTAGCCTTGGTCAACTGACCAGTCTGGGCATCGATCCGGAAATGGCTCGCGTCATTGTGGTAAAGGCGGCCGTCGCTTACAAAGCCGCCTACACACCAATTGCCGGCGAGATTATCGAGGTCGATACGCCCGGTCTTACTGCGATTAACCCGGAGCGATTTACATACACGCGCATTCATCGCCCGATGTATCCATTGGATGTGTAATCGCCCTTTGCAATTGTTTCGAACACCTGCGCTACGATGCGGTGAACTTCAGACCGATGACCCCGCTCACAATCAGGATCAGGCAGGTCACCCGCCACGCCGTCAGCGGTTCGGCGAACAGAAAGATGCCGAGGATGGCGGTGCCGACCGCCCCGATCCCCGTCCAGATGGCGTAGCCGGTCCCAATCGGGATCGTCCGCACAGCGAGCGCAAGGAGGAACAGGCTAACCACCATAGCCGCGATGGTAAGCACGCTCGGCCAGAGTTTGGTGAAGCCCTGAGTGTACTTCAGGCCGATTGCCCAGCAGATTTCGAAGAGGGCTGCGGTGAGTAAGTAGGCCCATGCCATAACGCACCTCTGGCGTTAGTGGCAGGGTCGTCCCTACCGGGAGGTGGAGCGTCGGGTCGTCCCGAGCTGTTGGTAACGAAGTCATTCTACGCCCGCACCAAGCGCGTTGGCAACGCTGGACTCAATACAGGGACTTGGAATGGCTGACAATAGATTTACGCCAGTATGCCTTTCACAATTTCGCCATGTACATTGGTTAATCGTCTTTGGATGCCGTTGTGATAATATGTTAATTTCTCGTGATTTATGCCCAACAAATGTAGCACGGTTGCGTGAAAGTCGTGCCATGTCACCGGATGTTCGACCGCCTTCCAACCGAGTTCGTCCGTAGCGCCGAACGCAGTGCCTGGTTTGAGTCCTGCTCCTGCGAGCCAACACGAAAAGCCGTACTTATTATGATCTCGGCCGGTGCCAAGCACATTCCCTGCGCTCTGCGTGAAGGGTGTCCGCCCGAACTCGGTTGTAAACAGCACCAGAGTGTCATCGAGCATTCCGCGCTGTTTCAGATCGCGCACGAGTGCCGCTACGGGTTTGTCAATCCGGGCGGCTTCACTCCCATGATTCTGCAAGACGTTTTCGTGCGCGTCCCAGCTCGTCCGCGGGTTTCCACCGATAGGCCCTCCGCTATAGATCTGCACAAACCGCACGCCTTTCTCCAGCAATCGCCTCGCAAGTAAACAGCGTGTGCCACAATCCGAAGTTGTCGGTTCGTCGATGCCATACATGGCTTTGGTCTTTAACGTCTCCTTTGATAGATCGGCAACATTCGGCACCGCCAGCTGCATCTTGGCTGCCAATTCGTAACTCTTGATCCGCGCGGCAAGATTGGCTTCGCCACCTGTCTTTTCCAGGTGAATGGCGTTCAGCTTGTCCAAAAAAGCACGCGAATCATTTTCTTCATCAGGCTTGATCAGCTTCTCGGGGAAGAGATCGCGCACCGGTGAAGTTGAACCGCGAAAGGGTATGCCCTGATGCTGTGCCGGTAAGAAGCCACTCGACCAGTTCGATGCCGCGCCGTTCGGCTCTCCGCGGCCGTCGGCTAACACGACGAAGGCAGGCAGATCGTCCACGATGTTTCCGAGGCCATAACTGAGCCAAGAACCGAACGATGGATAGCCGTTAAACTGAAAGCCAGAGTTGAGCACAAACAGGGCGGGTGTGTGGTTCGCACTATCTGCGGTCATCGACCGGATAACAGTCAGTTCATCTGCAATGTCCCCAATATGCGGGAATAACTCGGACACCCGCAGCCCCGATTCACCGCATGCCCGGAATGCCCAATCTGGCTTTCGCAATAGCCCGACTTGATTGAAAAACACATCTGGCTTGGCATCCGTCTGCAGTGCTTTGCCATGAGCCTTCACAAGCATGGGTTTCGGATCGAAAGAGTCGATGTGGCTCATTCCACCAACAAGTGATATTTGAACGACCCGCTTGGCCTTCGCGAGGTGGTGTGGAGATGCGAGTACGCCATCAGGCAACAACAATTGAAGCGATGCGGAGGCCGCCAATCCGGTTGTGGACCACGACAGAAACGAACGGCGGGATATCTGATGTCTCATCGCTCAAACACCTTTCATTCCACCGTTACAAACTCGTTGCTGTTGAATAGCGCGCGACAGAGTGCTTTGAGACCGTGCTGCTTGACCAAAGCGGTGGCCAACCGCGTTTCTTCTGGTGTCGGATTTCGCTGGTATGCGAGTTGCCACGCGCGTGTTACCTGTTGCTCAACGCCCATCGCCTCTTTGGTAATTCGTGTGGCGAATGCCTCGGAAACCCGAAGCGCGAAGTCGCTGTTCCAGAGTGTCAGTGCCTGTAAGGGTGTGGTGGTGATGTTCCGGCGAGGGGCTGCCGCGGCAGGGTCGGGGCAGTCGAATGTGTCCAGGAGTCCTTGATTTCCGCCACGCGGGACGAAGCGATAGATGCTACGCCGCTGAAACTCCGGGTCAGAGTGATCGATCGGTTGGAAGTAGGAAGTGCCGTTGAAATTTCGTTCCTGATAATCGTTGAATCCTTTGCCGCCTACTTCATGGTTTAGCAATCCGGCGACGGCCAACATGGAATCGCGAATCAGTTCCCCTTCAAGCCTGCGCGGCTGGAAACGCCATAACAGCCGATTGTCCGCATCCAGAGATTGTGCAGTCTGGTTTGGCGCTGAAGACTGCCTATAAGTCGCGCTGCTGACAATGATCTTGTGCAGGCGTTTCAACGACCACGGCACACCATTCTTGGTTTGCGTTGAAATCTTCAACTCCGCGGCAAGCCAATCCAGCAACTCAGGGTGGCTCGGTTGACCACCATTGAAGCCGAAATCGCTAGGCGTCTCAACAATCCCGGTACCGAAGTGGTGATGCCAAACGCGATTCACGATGATGCGGGCGAAAAGCGGGTTGCGCGGCGATGTAACCCATTCCGCGAGTTTCCTTCTGCGGTCGGCATCGGGCGCATCGGCCGCAAGTCCAAATTCCGCGATTAAGGTCGGAATGGCAGCGATTCCACTTGGGGCAATAACCGCACCGGGTTGCTCGACATCTCCCCGCGCGAGAATGCGCGAAATACCAGGGTTTTGCGGTGCAATTGCATAGGCTTGTTCGTTCGCAGTCTGTTGTTGAAGCTCATTTATCTTGGTCGTGAATTGGCTTGTTTTCTGTTGCAGTAAGGTGCGAATGAGTCGCTGCCAAAACATCAACTTCGAGTGGATCTCGGAGTCGGTGAAGTATTCATCACCAGCATTAAACAACTCGCTAACCACTTCCGGTGACAATGCGGTGTCATAAACTCGAGCATGTCTCAGAGTGGCCGCAAGCATCTTGTTGCCGTTGGCTGGTTCGTGTCTGCACCCAAAAGTCATCACAGCTTTGCCGGAAGCGAACGCAACGGGGCCACTGGAAACGTAACTTTTTCCGTACGGTTTCCCATTGCGGTAACATGTAATCGTTCCATCCTGGGCGTACGTGATGAGCAGGTGAACAAAGTGCTTGGTTGCGCTGGTTTCGTCGCTCGCGCTGAACGATTTGCTCCTACGAAAGAAATCACTTCCCGCCATCCATCGCTGCGGCTCCTGTTCGCCATAGACAATCGAATCGAACTCTTTGCCATCGATTGTTTGAACCGTGAGCACCCCTCCACCACGTTGATTGAGTGTGCTCAGTTTCACCCATACTTCAAGCGACTTGGCCTTCAATTCAAAGGGGAGCGGCGATGTGCGGAGGTAGCCGGTTTTGCCGTCTAGCAGGACACCTTCTGGCGTCAACTTGGCGTTGCCGAAAGCAGTTGCTTTGAGATTGCCAACAATGTCGTCCGCGGATTTGCGGAAGTCCCAGGCTGCAACAGGGGAGGGGATTATCCGATCTGGTTTCTCGATACCTTTCGTTTTCATCAACGCAGCACGCGCCGGCGATTCGATCACTTCGAGCACTTGCTTCGCATGATCGAGTTCCTGTGTGAGTCGTGCGATCTCGGAACGAGCTTGGTTGTTCGGCAACGTGCGATTGCCAAACCCGACACCCGAGAGCGATGCCGCGAGTCGATAGTAATCCACGTGGCTGATTGGGTCGAACTTGTGGTCGTGGCAACGCGCACAGTTCACTGTAAGGCCCAAGAACGTTTGGCTCACGGAACCAACGATATCTTCCAGTTCATCCTGGCGAGCCACGGCTCGCATCCGCTCGTTCCCAAGAACGGTGTTATGCACCCCAGCAACCAAAAAACCCGTCGCTTTGATCGCATCCGGGTTGCCAGGTTCGATGACATCACCAGCGAGTTGAAGTCTTGCGAAGTGGTCGTAGGGCATATCCGCGTTCAGAGCACGAATCACCCAATCGCGGTAATGCCAGGCGTTTGGTCTGGAAGTGTTACGCTCAAAACCATCGGTTTCGCCGAATCGCACCACATCAAGCCAGTGCCGCGCCCAGCGTTCGCCGTAGTGGGGCGACGCCAGCAGCCGATCGATGACACGCTCGTATGCGTTCGCAGTTTTATCATTCACAAACGCATGGACTTCTTCTGGTGTGGGTGGCAGACCGATCAAGTCGAAGTAGACACGACGGATCAGCGTGCGGCGATCTGCTTCGGGCGATAGTGACAATCCCTTGTCACGCAGTTTGGCGATCACAAACGAATCAACCGGGTGCGTGGTTCCCGATAGGGTTGGCCGCTTCACGGGTTGCAGCGCCCACCAATCCAGACCGGCACGGTGCGATGTGGTATGTGCGAAGGGATCAATCGGATCGCGGCCCCATTTCGCGCCAGACTCGATCCACTCCTTGAAGAGTTGCACTTCGCTTGCGGGTAATTGCTTCTTGGGTGGCATTTCCCCGGTTTTAACGCGCTTCCAAAGTTCGGCGGGTTCCACATTCTCTTTGCGGGTGATATCCAAACCACCCTTGGGTTTATCTCCCGAATGGCAGTCGACGCACTTTGCAATGATGAGTGGAGCGATCTGTTTGTCGAAGTCAGGCGCAGCTGCAGTAGCGAAGTTCCCGCTGATAAGTGCGATCAAAAGTAATGCAATTGCCTGAATCGTCCCGGCGGTCCTGCTGATCGTTGTCCATTCGCGAATGATGTTCCACATGATGTGCATTCTCCACACTCGCAGAGCCGGTTCCAGTCCTTAAGCTCGACTGATGCCGATTCTGGGTGACCGTCCGTGGTGAGGTAGCATGAGGGTTGCTGAAGCTCCCATGGTCCTCGCCCACGGACGGCCGCCATGATTCTACCACCCGAGGCGCACGCGCTGGTCCAGGTTCTCGCCGTCC
>JBGSLF010000156.1:0-4888 GCA_041740855.1 Gemmata sp. | reverse complement strand
TGGCGTAAGTGGTGACGACGTGCTGGAAGACCGGCTCGACCGCCAGGGGAACCTCTCCATCGGGGATGGCAATGAAGTCGTAGTTCATGGATGGCTTTCCTCCGTCGCTTGCCGAAGTTGTTCTTCGAGTTCAGCGATTCTCGTCTGCAATTGTTCGATGACGGGTCCGATCTGGCTCTGTGAAAATCGCTTGTGGATGTGCTGGGGGCAGTTGATGTCCCAGGCGTCGATACTGAAGACGATGGCCCGCTCGACCTTGCCGGGATAATCCCGGTCACGGAGTTGATCGAGCAGTTCGGCGTCGTCCTCGACGACCCTGGCCGTTCCCCACAACTTGACCCGTCTGCTGTTGGCGTAGTCCATCAGGAAGATGAACGCCTTGGGGTTCTCGGTCAGGTTGCCCACCGTGATGTACTGGCGGTTGCCGCCGAAGTCGGCGAACGCGAGGGTGTTCTCGTCCAGCACCTTCAGGAAGCCCGGACTGCCGCCCCGGTACTGAATGTATGGCTGGCCTTCGGCATTCGCCGTGCCGAGATAAAACATATCCAGTCCGGCCAGGAACTCGGCGAGGTCCGGCGTCACAAGGGTTTGCCAACCACGGCGCTCCACTTTGGCGTAGCTCGCCCGTGATCCCTTGGCCTGCTGGATGCCTTTCACGGCGGGGGTGAAGGCAACGTCGCTGGGAAACTGTCTCATGGCTGGCTCCAGGTTTCTCGTCCATCGGGGGCCAGCGTGGATTCCGCTGGCCCCCGATGGACGCTGACTCTTGTTACTTGCACCCGCCGCCAACCGTGCAGGTCTCGACCGACTCGGCCTTCTGAAAGTCGAGTGTGGTATCGGCCACGTTGTTATCGGCCGCGCTGTTCCGGGCCATCGTCCGACTCGGGTGGCACCCTCTGATGCGTGTGAAAGAGGGCGGCAAGTTCCAGCCGGCGGGTTTGCCAAAGGTCCCAAAGAAGTTGAGTACGCTCAAAGAGGGCTTGTTGCGGATCGGGATGGCGTTGCTGTCACATGAGCCAATGCCCAAAGGGAAGATCGAACACCACGACTGGCCTAAATGCACCCGGACGATCGACACGCTCGATGAACCATACGTGCACAAATGATAACCTACACCTGCAAGCAGGGTCAGGTTCCACCATCCAGCCGGGTGAGCAACCGAGTGAAGGCGTCTTGCGCCGGTGTGTCGTCTCGATCGGGTTGCACGCGAGCCGCCTCCGTGGCCGAACATGACTTCGGGGTGGCAATCAAGATATCGATGTAGTCGCCAGCGTTGACTTTGGGCGCACTCATGCCCAACGATAGAACCCCAAAGCAGCAAGCGCAAGCTACCCAGTGTGACAGACTGCGTAACACCTGGCCTATTTGAATTTCGGGACAAATTGGGATCGTACTTATCTCGAGTGATGGAAAAATGTCTCCCCATGTCGTACCGTGTGGCGATCCCGATTCCTGTGTTCGCGAGAAGATTACCACTCCATGAAAATCATCCAGGTCGTTTGCCAGATTCTGCGGATTCCCCACGTCACTCAAAAGACAGCGAGCAGTCAGGACTCGGTGCTGGTTCGAATTCGCACAGACACTGGGCTGGAAGGGATTGGAGAAGCAGATTCCTCGCCGGAGGTGGTGAAGGCAATCATCGACGCGCCTTTCAGCCACAACATCGCCAGCGGGTTGCGATTGCTCTTGATCGGCGAGAATCCGCTGGAGCATGACCGGTTGCGACAAACGATGTATCGCCGCACGATGTACTACGGTCGCAAGGCCGTGGGCATCACGGCGATGGCCGCGGTGGACATGGCTCTCTGGGATCTGAAGGGCAAAGCGTTCGGCCAGCCCATTCATCGCTTGCTAGGTGGGAAACAGCACGATCGGCTGCGGGGGTATGCCTCGATCCTGTTCGGCAGAGATGGGAAGGAGACTGGCGACATCGCCCGGCGCTGGGTGGAAGCAGGATACACCGCCGTGAAGTTCGGCTGGGAGCCGATGGGCACGTCCGAAGCGGTCGATCTCGACTTGGTGCGGGGCGCCCGTGAGGGACTGGGAGATGCCACGCTGCTCATTGATGCGGGGTGCGTCTATGATGCGCGAACTGCGTTGCGGCGTGCTGAATCCTTTGCCGAATTCACACCCGAGTGGTTCGAGGAACCGCTTCGAGAGGATGATGTGGAAGGGTATGTCTGGCTGCGGGATCGCTCGCCGATTCCAATCGCCGCAGGCGAAGGAGAATGTGGCCGGGAATCATTCCGGCCGTTCATCGATCGCCGGGCACTCGATGTGTATCAAGTCGATCTCTCGCGTTGCGGCTTCTCGGATGCGGCTTATATTCGCGATCGTGTCGAGGAGATCGGCGCGAGGCTCTGCAATCATTGCTACACCAGCCCGCTAACGGTGGCTGCGAGTTTGCACTGGCTGAGTACCTGCCGCGATGCGTTTCTCTTCGAGGATTGCGTCGAAGATTCGCCGCTCCGCCATGAACTCACCCTGGAGAAGGTGCAATCCGTGAATGGCTGGATCGAGGTGCCGGATCGACCGGGGCTGGGTGTCACGCTCAACGAAGACTTTGTGCAAAAGTTTCTGGTGGCTCAATCTGAGTGAGGAGAATGGTCCGATGAGTCGCGCGAAAACCGAGTATCGCTATGAGAAACTGACCTGGCCCGAGATCAACGACGCAGTCGATCTCGGCAAGGTGTGCGTGGTGCCGTGCGGGGCGGTGGAGCAGCATGGCCCGCACCTGCCCCTGGATGTGGACCTGGTCTGTCCTGTCGGCATTGCGACCGGCGCAGGCCGGGAAATCCCAGAGAGAATGCTGGTCCTGCCCGTCGTGGCTTATGGCTACACCGGCCATGTCATGGACTTTCCCGGCACCATCAACACGGACTTCGAGCACTTCATGCACCAGGTGCTCGACATCACGAAATCGCTCGCGTACCACGGCTTCAAAAAGATCATCCTGTTTAACGGGCATGGCTCGAACATGCCCAACCTTGATCTCGTCGCGCGGCGAGCAAATCTCGAAACCGACGCCGAGTGCACGCTGGTGGCATGGTGGAACCTGCTTGCCGTGGATAAGACGTTCATGCCAAATTGGCGGCAGAGCAAATTCCCGGGTGGCTGCTCCCATGCCTGCGAATTGGAAACCAGCCTGTACCTGTACCTCGATGGAGACAACGTGCGCAAGGATCTCATCAAAAGTGGCACAATCAGCTTCAACGATGAGGATAGCCCATTCAACTGGGTGGATCTGTTTTCTGCTGGTCCCGCTACCACGGTGTCCTGGACAAGCAGCTATTCCGAAACCGGCGTGCTTGGCGATGCCGAACTTGCCACTGCGGAGAAGGGGCAGCAAGCCTACGAGGAAGCAGTAAAACAACTCGTTCGCTACGTCTCCTGGTGGAAGGATCGACCGAAGGATGTCCGCCGAGACTTTCATCGCAAGCCGCCGACGATGCCCATTCCCTGGGGGCAGCGCTCGATCGGAGGCCAATCATGACGATCGTCGATTTGCGGCTTACCGGTCTGGTTGGCGGCACGGTCGAAGGTGGCTGGGCCAAGGAACTCACGCCAGAAGACGATGTGCACACCATCGTCGAGGTCATCACGGAATCCGGCATGGTGGGCATTGGTAGCGCCTTCACCAGCAGTGCCCTGGTGGCTGCGGCGGCCAAGCTTCTCAGACCTCTCTTAATCGGCGAACGGGCTGATGAACCCGCCCGCGTCAGCGAGAAACTGCGGCAGCACTTGTTCTGGCAGAGCCGGGGTGGCTCGGTCGAGCACGCGATCAGCGGCATCGACATCGCCCTGTGGGATCTGTTCGGCAAGGCAACGAATCAGCCGGTGAGCCGCCTGCTTGGTGGCATTTATCGCTCGCGCATCAAGCCGTATGGCTCGCTCTTGTTCGCGGAAGTGGAGCCATTGCGGGAGAAACTTCAGCAGGCCGTGGCCCGCGGATTCAAGGCGATCAAGCTCGGCTGGAAGCCGTTTGGTCGGCGCGATGCCCGAACCGATGAACTACTCGTCAAAACTGCGAGAGAGACAGTTGGTCCGGATGTCGAACTCATGGTCGATGCGGGGGGCAGTGAAGCCTTCTGGCCGCATGGCTACAAGTGGGCACTGCGGACGGCGCAGATGCTCGCCGCCTATGACATCACCTGGTTCGAGGAAGCGTTGCCGCCAGACGACTTTGCCGGGTTCGCGGAACTTCGCCGACATTCACCGGTGCCAATTGCGACGGGCGAAGTGCTGACTCGCCGCCAAAGCTTCTACCCTCTCTTCGATCAGCAGTGTGTCGATATCGTGCAACCGGATTGTACCAAATGCGGTGGGTTGACCGAAGCCTGGCGAATCGCATGGATGGCGTACGAACACAATGTGCTCTGGGTGCCGCATGGCTGGAACACGGCCGTGGGCCTCGCGGCCGATCTGCACCTCGCCTGTGCCATGCCCGTGGCGCGTTACGTTGAATTCCTCACGCCCTCGCCGTATGTGGATGATTTGATCCTGACCCCGATCCGCCCCGATGCGGATGGCATGCTGACCCTTCCGGAACAGCCGGGCCTGGGGATCGAATTGAATCCGGATGCGATGAAGCAGTTCGGACGAGTGACATCGTAACGTCAGTCGCTTCCGGATTCTGGCTGCTCTGCTGAATCCGGAAGTGGGCGGTAGGAATAACTCCACCACGCCAACCCCGCCAGCAGTAGCACGACGACGTACACATCGAAGATCGGGTCCCACTGTTCCCGGCCTGATTCACGGACCGGTTGATTGTGTCTTTTTTCTCGGTCGGTGATGAAGCATGGTCTTAACCCGTTGCCTCACGGTCTGGAAGTAGCAGAGGCTGTTCCGGATCGAGGTCTTCAGGTCGGCCAGGGTGTCGAAAAGTCGG
>JBGSLF010000155.1:0-41705 GCA_041740855.1 Gemmata sp. | reverse complement strand
GGCGTCGGCGATCCGGTCGGAATAACGTGTGGACCGTGCATGATCGTACCTGAGTCCGTTCAGGGAACGTGCCGGAATTGTCGCAGGGCGAGTAAGTAGCCGATGCGACAGAACGATACCAGTGCTAAGCCGGAAGCGGCTGGAAACCGCGCGCCGCCGATTTGGCCGGCGTGGAAGGTCGGCGGTTGGGAGCCGGTTCCACCACCAGGCGGCGAAGTACCCAGACTTCCAATCCGAGCAATGCCAGGCCGACCGGCATCATGAGCCAGCCGTGCAAATCGTGCAGGAACTCGACTGCTTCCTTGTTCGTCAGATACACATAGCTCAGCCCTGTTGCGGTGATTCGCAAGACATTCGCCACCACCGCAATCGGAACGATGCCCAGCACGATCATGAACTTCTCGAAGCGCGAACGATCCATGAGCAAGACCGCGCCAACCGAGAACGCCGCGAAAGTCATCAGCATCTTCAACCCGCTACAGGCATCGACCACACCCAATCGCACTTCGTCGATGAGAATCAAGTTTCCATCGCGAATGGCCGGTTGGCCCAGCGTCTGAAGCAGGAACGTGCTGGACACCGTGGCCGCGGCCTTCAACGGTTGGCCCACGTTCCGTTCCAGTTCATACGGCAGCGGAATCATGAAGATCAGAAACGCAATGGCGGGCGCGGTCCGCTTCAACAGCGGCCAACCGCCCACCACCAGGCTCACTGCGCCCAGTGCCAACAAGAGCGATGCCGCATCGAGTTGGTGAAACAGCAAGCTGCCCGCCACCAACCGCATGCCAAGCACCACGAGAAGCAAGAAGCAACCGAGCACCGGCATCGGCGAAGGAACATACTGGCTGCTTCTCCAGGCGCGACGAATCAAGTACGCGGAGAAGAACGGCACGAGCAAACCATGCGAGTACTGCGGATCGTTCAACCATTTATCGGCGAACACCGAGAGCATCGGCAGATACGCCCAAACGAGCAGCACACCAAGAAACGCGAGCCGCCAACCGCCAGTCGGCATTGCGGCCGGTGGCGCAGAGCGGGCGGAAGTTTGTTCGGGGATCGACATCCGTGTCCCTATCTCGAACGGGCGAAAGCCTCGGGCGGGCGATTCTGCCCTGAGAATCGTGATTCAATCAACCCCAACTGTTCAGACGGGTGCATTGGGTGCGTGCGTCTGTCGATTTTGGCATCTGGGCGAGTTGTGTGTGAACACAACAGCTTCTTGCATCTTGGCGAGTTGTGTTGTGTCAGCGACCGGGTCTCTTGCCTGGCGAGCCGGGTGCCGGCATTTCGTTTTGACTGCGCACCGACGACGAGTTAGCATCCATCGTGTGAAACGTCCTATTCGAAACTCCACTACGTGATAGGCGATTCGCAAAGGAAATAGGCCGACCTGAATCGGTCTAATTACTAGTTCGGTGGCGGAGGCTAGCGTGACCTGGATGTTCGAGGTCTACTACCTGCCTCCATCCGATCTGGCCCGTGAGAAGCGGGTGGCAGCCGTCGTCGTCCGGCATGGCGGTCGCCTGGACTTCCGGGAGGCCCCAGAGGTCGATGGCTCGCACAACGTCTGCCTCACCTACGAGTTCGCGGAGTTGGCACACGCCGAGGCCGCCGCTGGGGAGTTGCAGGCGGCCGGGGAGTACGTCGAGGGGCCGTACCAATACACCTGAGCGCCGAACCGCTCTCATGGCCAAACGAGTTGAATCAAAATGAAGATTCCGGGGCGAGCTGAACTCGCGTCCTGACGCCTGTCGAAGCCCAATCAATTCGCATTCGCATTCGCGTACAGGATTCTTGCACAACACCGCGTGATCACTAACTGCGGTTCGCCTTTATGAGAACCCGGGCACTGACGTGCCCCGGCTCACTCGAACCCCGACTCGCCGGGATTCACAACCCGCGTCATCACTGACTGCGGCTCGCCAAAATCCGCAGCCGCACCCTTGTTCAGCCTCCACACAGGTCCATTGCGATTCGACCGCGGACCGCGTTGCGGTTATCTTGAACGCGGCGTGGCGTTCCCATCGCGTCGCCGACATTCTCCTTTCGAAGCAGGCGGGCCATGTCGTTCACATCCATGGAACTGATGATCTGTTGCGCGGCCCGAGAACTGGAAGATGGCAAAACCGTCGCCGTGGGCACCGGCTTGCCCTGCGCTGCGGCCATGCTCGCGCAACGCACGCATGCGCCCAACCTCGTTATTCTCTTCGAGGCGGGCGGAGTCGCGCCACAACTGCCCACCATGCCCGTGAGCGTGGGCGATAGCACCACGTTTCATCGTGCCGTCATGGCCACATCCATGGCCGATGTGATGCAGTTTTGCCAGCGGGGAATGGTGGATTTCACCTTTCTCAGCGGAGCGCAAATCGATCCGTACGGGAATCTGAACTCCACGGTGATTGGCGGGACATACGAAAAGCCCAAAGTGCGATTGCCCGGCAGTGGCGGGGCGAACGATCTGGCATCGTTCTGCTGGCGCACGCTCATCGTGATGAAGCACGACGCGAAGAAGTTTGTGTCGCAACTCGATTTCCTCACCACACCCGGCTACCTGAGCGGGCCGGGAGCACGCGAAGCGGCAGGGTTGCCGGCGGGCACAGGCCCACACCGCGTGATCACCGATCTCTGCGTGCTCGATTTCGCTCCGGAAACGAAGCGGATGCGGGTGAAAAGCCTGTATCCCGGCAAGACACTGGAGCAGGTGCAAGCCGCGACTGGCTTCGAATTGCACGCGTGCGCATCTCTTTCGGTCACGGAAGAACCAAGCGAAGATGAACTCCGGATCTTGCGGACGGAAGTGGACCCGGGCCGATACATTCTCGGCCGTGTCGGGTGAACCGTACCCTATGCGCGGCCCCTATTTCCGTTGTTTCGGCGAGCAAACCGATTGTCGCTGTCCGGTGAAGAACGACGCACCGGTGTCGGGGTAAGCGCGCGCGGGAATTCGGGGGCCGGCTTGGCGGTCTGTATTGACCCCCTTTTCGCACGTTCTTAGAGTGAACCTCTTGGACCGGTGCTTCCGGTTGCGCTGGTGCGCGCCGGTTCTAGGATGGAGGATCCAGCGATGGCGACACAATCAACCGCACAAGCGAAATCTAATTTGGAACCTGGCATCCTCGAACGCCTGGGCGACGGGTTTAACTCGCTCGTGGAAGGTTGCGTGGGGTTGATGGGCCGCATCATGGGCGGTTCGTCCGACGAACAGACCGCCAAGCGCATGGGGTTTTACCGGGCCAAGAACTCGGAAACGCACACCGTCGCTAACAATTCCATCCTGGCCAAGATCAACGGCCTCGAAGAGAAGATGCAGGCACTGAGCGACGACGAACTCAAAGCGCAGACGGTGCAATTCCGCGAGCGACTTCGCGAAGGCGAAACGCTCGACCAAATCCTTCCCGAGGCGTTCGCCGCCTGTCGCGAAGCGGGTCGCCGCACCAAGGGAATGCGGCACTACGACACACAGATGGTGGGCGGAGCCATTCTCCACGGCTATGGCACCGGGCTGGGTGCGATCGCCGAGATGGTGACCGGCGAAGGGAAAACGCTCGTTGCCACGCTGCCGGCGTATTTGAACGCCCTCACCGGCGAAGGTGTTCACGTTGTCACGGTCAACGATTATCTCGCTCGCCGCGACTGCGAGTGGATGCTTCCCATTTATAACGCACTGGGCGTGACCGCGGCTTATATCCAGAGCGATAGCGACCCGGAAAACCGCCGCCACGCTTATGAATGCGACATCACCTATGGCACCAGCAGCGAGTTCGGGTTCGATTATCTGCGCGACAACATGAAGATCGCCCGGTTCGACGACGGTGACTTTCACCCGTACTACCGACAGGTGCAACGCAGCCACTACTACGCCATCATCGATGAAGTGGATAACATCCTGATCGATGAAGCCCGCACGCCGCTGATCATCAGCGGACCGGCTTTCTCGGATGCGAAGCGATTCGCCGAGGCGGACAAGGTTGCCCGGGCGTTGACCGAGATGGAACGGAAGGCACGCAAGGATCTGGTTGCAACCGACATCACCTTGAAGGCCACCGGCACCGAAGGCGACAACCTCATCAGTGTTGGCCCGATCGACCCGAACCGCGTGGACCCGCAGAACCCGCCGCCCAAGGGTGTGTACTTCGAGATCAAGGAAAAGGAACGCACGTGCCACCTGACCGATGCAGGCGTGCGTGAAGCGGAACGGCTCGCCGGTGTCGAGAGTTTTTACACCGCCGGCAACATGGAATGGCCGCATCTGATCGATAACTCGCTGAAGGCGCATCATCTGTATCACCGCGACCGCGACTATATGATCGATCGCGATGCGCGCGAGAACAACGAGCTGAGCATCGTCATTATCGATACGCACACGGGCCGAGCCATGTATGGCCGGCAATGGTCCGATGGGCTTCACCAGGCGGTCGAAGCCAAGCACATCAAAGACGGCGTGCAGATCAAACAAGAAACGCAGACGATGGCCACGGTCACGTTGCAGAACTTCTTCAAGATGTACAAGAAGCTCGGCGGCATGACCGGAACGGCAAAGACAGAAGAAAACGAGTTCTACAAGATCTACAAGCTCGAAGTGGTGCGCGTGCCAACCAACAAGCCATTGCGGCGAGTGGAACAACGCGACTTGGTCTACCGCACCGAACACGAGAAGTGGGACGCGGTGATGGCGGAGGTGGAAGAGATTCACCGCACGGGCCGCCCCATCTTGATCGGCACCAAGGATGTGGATCGCAGCGAAAAGCTTTCGGGTTTATTGAAGCGGCGTGGCATCAAGCACGAGTTGCTCAACGCCAAGCCCGAGAACGTGGGACGCGAAGCCGAGATCGTGGCTCAGGCCGGGCGGATTAACGCCGTCACCATTAGCACGAACATGGCCGGTCGCGGGACGGACATCATCCTGGGCGGCAACCCGGAAACACTGGCGTGGGCGCGGTTGAAGCAACTCAAGGACGCCGACGGCCGCCCGCTGTATCCCACGCGGCTCGAAGTGCCCAACGACGTGTGGACCAAGACGATCTCCGAGATTGAGACCAAGGAGAAGATGAAAGAGGAAGGCCGCAAAGTTGCCGAGTTGGGCGGACTGCACATCGTTGGCACGGAACGGCACGACTCACGCCGAATCGATAATCAGCTTCGCGGTCGCGCCGGGCGGCAGGGCGATCCAGGTTCGTCCCGTTTCTTCCTTTCCCTCGAAGACCCGCTCATGCGCATGTTCGCGGGCGAATGGGTTTCCGGAATTCTCACTCGCCTGGGCATGCAAGAAGGCGAGGCGATTGAATCGGGCATGGTGACACGCCGGATCGAAAAAGCGCAGAAGAAGGTCGAGGAATGGCACTTCGAGTCACGCAAGAGCCTGCTCGAAGAAGATGAGGTGATGGACCATCAGCGGAAGCGCATTTACCGCGCTCGCCAAGATATTCTGGACGGGAAAAACCCGCGTGCGGAAATCCTGGAAATGATCCGCCGACAGATCGAAAAAGCCACCGACCGCTTCCTGAACGTGGACTACGGGCCGGCGAGCTTCGCCGAGTATGCGGGCAATCGGCTGGGTGTCGATTACGAGAGCCGCGAATTCCGTGGCACCTTCGATGAGGCCAGTAAGGAGGCTTTGGAGAAGGCGATTTCCGCCGTGCCCACCGAGATTCAGGAACGCGTTGAAGAGTCGCTGAACCCGGATGAAGATCCGAAAGACTGGAAGTGGAATGAACTCTGCCGGGCGGTGAATGCCAAATACGGCACGAAGTTCGCCGATAAGGATCTGAAGAAAATCGATCCGAACAAGATCACCGAATACCTTGTTGCCAAGTCCGAAGCCGCCGTGCGAACGGTGGACCTCACCGAAGGCGCTCGCTTCCTGGGCCGCACGTATGGTGCGGAAGCGCTTTCCGACTGGATGCGGCAAAGGTTTGGCGTGAAAGTTTCGATCGAGGAAATATCCGCGCAACGCGAATCCGCGCTGGACAACTTCCTGTTCCAGAAAGTGCGCGAGAACTATCGGCAGAAAGACATCGAATTCCCGATTAACGTGGCCATGCAGAACTACATGTCTGACAAAGCTCAGGCGGGCACGCAACGCTACGATCGCGAAGGGCTATACAAATGGGCCGCCCAACGACTTGGCACCACACTGGCCATGCGCACCAACGGCCCAGCAGCTCTGGCAGGCGAAGGCGGTTTCTTCGCGGCGGCATTCGCAGCCATCGAGGCGGAAGGCTTCACCGAAGAGTTCATTCGCACCGAACCGCGAAGCAAACTGCGTGAGAAACTGCTGGAAATCGCCCCCAAAGCCATGCTCACAGGCGACATCGAAGAAATCGATGCCCGCGTTGCCGAAGTCTTCGCCGGGGCCAAGGTGGCCGAAGCGGAAGACGCACACGAACTGGCCGACTGGGCACGAACCGAGCTTGGCCTGAACCTCGAAGCGGACGAGCTCACCGGCATGAGCGCCGAAGCCGCCCGCGACAGTTTGCTCAACGCCTACGACAAGAAGTATCGGCCGGAAATGCACTCGGTGGAGCGAAGCCTGGTTCTCGAACAACTGGATAGTTCGTGGAAGTCGCACCTGTTGGTGATGGATAGTTTGAAGTCCGGGTCGCGGCTCGCCGGGTATGCCCAGGAAGACTACAAGATCGTGTTCAAGCGTGAGGGGATGAAAGAGTTCGATGCGATGTGGGAAGGCGTCCGAGATCGCATCACCGAGAATGTGTTCCGCATGGAAGAAATGGGCGACGAAGAAGCGCGGGCCGCGTTGTGGGCTGGAGCGCGAGAATCGCATGCGGCGGCTCTCTCGGCGGCTCAGGCCAAGCAAGCGCAACAGGCCGAATCGGAGATGCAAACCAACGCCGGCAGCACCGACAAGAAGACCGACCCGATTCGCAACATCGGCCAGAAAGTGGGCCGCAACGATCCCTGCCATTGCGGGAGCGGGAAGAAGTACAAGAACTGCCACATGAAGATGGAAACGGGGAAGAAGTAAGAGTCTGTCTCGGAAGTGCCTCTGACGAGCCAGAAGCGTCAGCGACGCGAAAAGCAGTCGGTAGCTGACCAGTACGTTCAAAGTTAATTGTTACCCACAGTGGCAGGCTGGGAGTGTAGAAATATCACTTTGCACTCCTTGTACCGCCCGAGCGAGCAGATAACACACCGCGAACGTCCCAATCAACGGCGGCAAACTGCCCCAAGCGTATGGATCGCCGAACCGCCACAACCACGGCACAGCGGGCAGAGCGACGAGGCACCCACAGACGGCAAGCCCCACATCGAACATCATGCTACGTTGTCCGCGCATCCGTGCGTCCTCCATCGCCGAAAGAATGAATGCCAGTCGTGTGCGTTATGGTGAAGGGCGATCGGGCTTCGACAGGCTTCAGGACGAGTGTTCCGCTCGCCCCGGAATCTTCGCATTTATTCAAGACAGTTGGCCATGAGAGCGGTTCGGCTTGTATTGACTACTCGGTCGCTCGATAGTGATTTAGCGTAGTTTCAGCCGCGTCGACGCCTGCGGCGTATTCTGCCCCTTGTTCCGGTGACCATCCGCGTGAGACCAGTTCTTCTTCTAACTCCGTCATCTCGTTAGTTGTGAGGTAAGATCGAGCAAAGTCGGGATTACGCCCGAGATTGATCAGAGGCAGCAAGCGACTCGGCTTGTAGGTGCCCGATTGCTCGATCTGTGAGATAACCGACAAGACGCCTTGGTCATACAGTGGGCCGCGTTCCCCTCCACGGGTTGCGATTCCTTTCAAACTGAGCAATAGCGGGTCGAATTGTGGGTCGTTCATTGACACTCCTCGGCAAATGTGACCTCATCCACGCAGACATCTTCCACCGCCGAACTATTAATTGGACAGAAACCGAATCTGCGTAATCGCGCCACTGTTGTGGGGTTTAGCCGTGCGTTGCCAAGCTAACACTGCCGATGCGAGTCTGCAAACAGGAATTCACCGCCGAGATGCGACAAACCCTCGTGTGAACAATCACCGAGTAGCGGCTGCCAGAAAAAATTTACCAGCCCCAACAATTGCCGCGGAAAAGTTTGGACTTGACGCGAACCGCCACAACGTATGTTAATATTTTACATTCATCCCTCGCGCGTCGCGGCTTTCCGGGGCAATGATGCGTGCGATTTGGATTACGGAACCATTTGTAACTTGGCGGCGTCGAACGGAAAAACACGCCGCCGACCCGATTCGCCCTTCACCGGTCGTCGTCTCCACTGATTCACGACCTCCCCAGGATCCGCCGTATGTCGTTCCACGTGTTACGACTCGAGAAGCACAGCAGATTTTTGTTTCTCGCAGCCCTTGCACTGTTCCTAGTCGTGTGTTCCTCGGATGTGGCCATGGCCGCCGATGAAGAGGGTGCCACGGGTGAGAGCGAACCGCTCGTGTTGTTCATGATCCGCTCGCTCGGGTGGCTCTTTGGTCCGTTGCTGTTGGCCATTTCCGTGGCCATGATGGCGTTGGTCGTTCTTCTCGTTCTCGACTTGCGAATGTCCTCCGCAATCCCACCGGGTTTCGTGGATGAATTCACCGACACAGTGAACAAGCGGAAGTTCAAGGAAGCATTCGACATGGCCCGGAACGATCCTTCGTTCCTGGGGCAGGTGCTCACGGCGGGCATGAGTCGCCTGCAATACGGGCTGGAAGATGCCCGCGAGGCCGCCATGAACACCCTGGAAGCCATCAAGAGCGACAAGGAACAGAAGAATAACTACAACGCCGTGATCGCGACGATGGGGCCAATGCTTGGGCTGGTCGGCACGGTGTACGGGATGATTAAATCGTTCTCCGTGCTGGCGACCGCCACGCAGGTGAACCCCGCGAAGCTCGCCGACGGCATCTCGCACGCTCTGGTCGTGACGCTGTTCGGCGTCGGTATCTCCATCCCTGCGATCTTCTTCAGCGCATTCTTCAAGAATCGCATCACGCGAGTGTGTATGGACGTGGCGCACATCGCCGACGATCTACTGACGCAGATGTACCACAACTCGAAGAAACCGGGCGGCCCTCCGGGCGCACCGGGCACAACCACGGTTGGGCCAACCGGCACCATGCCGCCACCGCCTGTTCGCTAAGGCACACCACAACTTGCAAGTGCGGGGGCTTCGCTTTAAGAAACTCCCGAGTCTGCTTGCCCCCCGTTCCCGGATTCTGTTTCCTGACTACTGACCCCTGATATCCGAACATGAGTCACGGCAGTACCGATCGCTGCGAACCGAATCTGACCCCGCTGCTCGACCTTGTGTTGCAGCTCGTCATGTTCTTCATGCTCTGCGCGAACTTCGTGATGGAGCAAACAAGCGTCGAGATCAAACTTCCCGAAGCGATCGCGGCCAAAGCGCTTGATAAAAGCACCGATGAGGTGCTTTTCCTGAACGTGAACGCCAAGGGGCAAGTGCTGCTTTCCGCCAATCAGCGCGAAGACGACAACACGGATACACTGGATAACCCCGTTCAAGTCGAGAACTACTTGAAGCGACGGGCCGCAGTCGAAACACGTGTTACGGGTAAGGACAAGCCGCAGGCGACCATCGTGTTGCGCATCGATAAAGAAACGCCCTTCGAATACTCGTACCCAATCATGAAGGCGTGCCGGCAGGCCAACTACTCCAACGTCCAACTTCGGGCGATCCGCTATAGCGGTGTCGAGTAACCTTTAATCTGGCCAAGCCCGCACCCTACCGATTCGAGATAGCCGTATGGCCCGCAGACAGCGAATGAAGACCGAAGAGGTGGAACCGGATCTCCCCATCATACCGATGTTGGACATGTCGTTTCAGTTACTCGCGTTCTTCATCATTACCTTCCATCCCGCGCCGACCGAAGGCCAGATTGCGATGCAGTTGCCGCCTGCGGAACAAGGCGGGCCATCCACGAATATTCCCAGCATCACCGACGAGAAGCCGAAAAAGTACATTGTGGAAGTGACTGCGACCGAGGGCGGGGCCATCGCGCGGATGACCTTCCGTGAAGACGGAAGCGCCGAGGAAGGGAGCGAAGATCTGGGTGCGGACGTGAAGACGTATCTCACCAAGATTAAATCGCTTTACGAAACCGAGTTGAAACGCATCGAAGCCGGCAAAGCGAGTGGCCGCGAAGTTCCGCCGCCCAAACTCACGCTCAAAATTGGCGACCGGTTGCTTCAGGCGTATGTCATGCAACTCTTCGACGCCGGGGTGCAGGCTGGTTTCAGCGATATCGCACCCATCCCGACCGACCCGCGCAAGCAGTAAGAGCGTAACTACGGGAAACCCGTTCGGGTTGCGTGTGCTGTTCCGATCGCGTTGCAGTTGTTCGATTACGCTCCTTCGCGTTCCAACTCGGCCCAAGCGGCTGGCCGGTGCAGCGACAATTCACACAACGGCAATGCACAACAACTCATTGGCCCGCGTAGAAGTTCTGGCGGAAACACGGAACCGCACGCCGGTCTTGCCCGTCTAACGATTGGAGGGTTGGCGGATGCCCAACCAAACCCAAATCTCCTTCACCAGTCACAGGATTTTCAAGATCGCCAAGTACTTACCAGTACTGGGTTTACTTTTAGCCGCCATTATCGTGTGCGAGCCGGTCTCGTTGCGTGCCCAGGCTCCGAACGAAGAGCCGTTTAGCCTGGACGACAAACGCCCGCTGCCGCCGATCGACGCCAAGCAGGCGGAATTGCGAGAAAAGTTTCGCATCAAGAACAAGGATGCGGCGATCTTCCGCGGCCTTAAAAATCCGCTTACAGGAAAGATTGAAGGGGGGATTGAAGACTTCAAGCCCGTTGCGGCCGAGAAGGACAACGCGGACGAATACCATGCGTGGCACGAGATTATCCTGCACACACGCCAGTTTTCGACCGCCGAGGCCGAGCAATTCGCGAGTCGCGAAGCCATTCGCGATGACTTGCTGAACCCGCCCGGCCGCTTCGACTATCGCCTCGATCTACTTCGCTTTGAAGGGAAGCTCACCAAGGTTCGCCGCATCGCCGCTACCAAGTTGTTGCGCGACGCAGGCATTGCCGAAGTGTATGAGGGCTTGCTCGTTCCGCTCGACGAACCGCCCAACGCGGTGATTTCGGTGGTGTTCACGGATCTCCCTGCGGAACTTGCCGAGGTGAAGCAAACCGAGCCGGAACAGTGGCGTGAAGTCAACACGTGGGCCACGGTGGCCGGGTACTTCTTCAAGGTGCGTCAGGATACCCCAGGCCAAGAAGCGTTTCCGCTAATCATCGCTCGATCCGTGACGCCCTCGAAGCAAGTGCCGGGTGTGGACGCCGAGCAACCAACCGCCCTGAACAAGGGCCTGCGGGTGTTCCGCCACATCAAGGACAACACCTACATCGCAAAGGGCGATCAGAACTGGGAAGAAGTCTCGGCCTGGAACCGCGTGCTCCTTCACGCTCGCCGCTTTATGCCTGAGCAACTGGAAGAGGCCGCCAAGGAATTGAAGTTCGCCGATCTCTTCCTGGACACCCGCAGCGACTTCAAACTGGACCTCGTGAAGTTCGAGGGCCGGTTGATCATGCTGAAGCAGACGAAGGCGACCGAGAAGTTGCAAGCCGCCGGCATCGAGAACCTTTACGAAGGTTGGATCGTTCCAAAGGATGAACCAAGCGGTCACCCGATTTGCGTGGTCTTCACCGATCCGCCCGAAGGGGTTGAGGCCGTTGGCCGCGTGAACAAGTGGGTATCATTCGCGGGCTATTCGTTTAAACTGATGTGGTACAAATCTGGGGAGCGCGACAAGGACGATCCGAACCAGAACGTGATCAAGAAGACCCCGCTCCTTCTCGGTCGAGCAGTGATCGCACGCCGCGACCCGGACGCACCAACCTCGCTCACCTGGAGCGGGTTCATGAACGGCTTGCTGGCGATCGTTGTTGGCTTGCTGGTGATTGGTGTCGGTGTGAGTTTCTGGTATCGCAAAGGCGATCGCCGAGCGAGGAAAGAGATCGATAACCTTCGGGGTCGAAACCCCTTCAACGAAAACAGCGCTGTTTCGGGATGATGCTTCGTGATCACGATGAACGGCGTAACGCGAGAGTCAGTGAACAAGATGGATTCCCTCCGGTCCCTTCGCGGGGATCGGCTAGCCCGAGGAGAGTTGAACCATGAACGACCCGAAACCTCCCACAACAGCACCCGCGCCGGGTGCTGTGATTCGCCGGCTGGATGCGGCCGAAGAAACGGCACACGAACGGCTCGTGCGCAAACACGTTCCGGCGTGGGTCATTAGCGGGGCGATTCACGTCGGGTTGATCGCCGTGATGATCGTGCTGTTCGGTGCCCGCACCGCCGACACCAAACCGCCCGAGAAAGTGGTCGCCACCTCGGTTGAAAAGGAAGAAATCCCGCCGGAAGAAGACCTGACCAACGAGGATCTTGGCCTGCAAGCCAATCTGGAAGCCGCACTCCCGGACCTGGAACGGATCGATCAGCAAACGGTCGATGCGGCCGTGACGCAAGACCACCTGGGCCAGCCCGATGCCCCGCAAACCGATAGCGTGGCGTTGGCTGTTCCCGGTCTGGATACCGGCGACCTGACCAACCCTGGTGCTGTTGGCGACACGGGCGATGTGATGTCTGGCACCGGGGGCGGTGGCGGCTCGCAGTTCGCCTCGTTCCCTGGTCGCAGCGGAGCCACCAAGAGCAAGTTGCTTCGTGAAGGTGGCGGTAACTCCGAGAGCGAGCGAGCCGTTGCCATGGGGCTGGCCTGGCTTGCCAAGCAGCAAAAGCAAGATGGCGGCTGGGACTACGGCAAAGATCTGAACGGCGAACGTGTGGCCGCAACCGGCATGGCACTGCTTCCGTTCCTCGCGGCGGGCGAAACGCACAAGGCCGGCAAGAAGTATTCCCGCACCGTCGCTTCGGGTCTGGCCTTCCTCATTCGCCACACGCCCTACAGCGGTGCCGCTCCCGGACGTATGAGCAGCAATATGTATGCACAGGGTATTGGCACCATGGCCCTCTGCGAAGCGTATGGCATGACCAAAGACAAAGCGCTTCTGTGGGCACCGGCGCAGGCGGCGATCAGCTACATTCAACAGGCCCAGGCTCCCAACGGAAGCTGGGGCTACTCTGCAAATAGCAACGGTGATACTTCGATCGTGGGCTGGCAGATTCAGGCGCTCAAGGCCGCTCAGCTCAGCAAGGATCTGGTCGTGGATGCTCGCGTGATCAAGAAGGCGATCGAGTTCCTGGAACTGGCCGGCGGCGGCTCGCGGAAGGCTTCTTACGGTTATCGCGATAACGCCGGGGCCGCACCGGGAACTTCGCTCACCGCAGTTGGCCTGCTGTGCCGCTACTACATCGACGGTTGGGGACCAGACAACGCCGCCATGGCCGAAGGCGTACTTGGCCTCATGAAGAAAGCCCCCACCGCCGCTCGCAACACCCGCCTGGACATGTACTACTACTACTATGCCACACAGGTTGTTCACTTCTTTGAAGGCGACGAATGGAAGACCTGGAACGAAGGCCCCAAGCAAGCCGATGGCACCCGCAAGGGCGGCATGCGCGATCTGTTGATCCAGCTTCAAGAGAAGAAGGCCGGCCCGGATCAGGGGAGCTGGGAGCCAGACGCCGGCTCGATCGGCCGCAGTTGCGGCAAGCTTGGCACCACGGCCCTCTCGGTGCTGACGCTGGAAGTGTATTATCGCCACCTCCCGCTGTATAAGCGGAACAACGCAGGCGATGGCGCGCAGAAGATCCTGGAAGGCGCGAAGTAACAACAGGCACCCACGGCCTGCAATTGCACGGCGGCCAGTGTTCCTTACAAGAAGGAATGCTGGCCGCCGGCGTTTTGCGCCTCGTGGTATACTCACAGCCGGTGCGGCTCTGCGTGTTCGCCTTCTGTGCGAAAGCCTCACCAACTGCCCAGGAATGCGTGACGCCGGTGCGGTTGGTCCGTAATCTGTCCGAAGCATTGCTCATGACCGCGTTGAGGCTCTTATGCCCGAATCGAACACCGATCCGTTTGCTCCGAAATATCGCCGCGTGCTGTTGAAGTTGAGCGGCGAATCGCTCGGCTACGCAGGCAAACCCGGCATTAGCCTGGATGAAACCAACGCCATTGCCGAACAACTGGCACGCGTTCACGCTCGCAAGGTGCAACTCGCCGTGGTGGTGGGCGGGGGGAATATCTTGCGTGGCGCGCAGTTCACCGCCGGTGGCGAGAAGATTCGCCGGGCGACTTCGGACTACATGGGAATGCTTGCCACGGTCATGAACGGTCTGGCACTGCAAGACACACTGGAAGCGATGGGAGTCGAGACACGCTTGCTCTCGGCCGTTCGCATGGAAACCGTCGCCGAGCCCTACATTCGCCGCCGCGGCATTCGCCACCTGGAGAAGGGGCGGATCGTGATCCTGGCAGGCGGAACCGGCAACCCGTTCGTCACCACCGACACCGCCGCGGCGCTTCGCGGCACGGAACTGGAAGTGGAAGTGGTGTTGAAGGCGACCAAGGTAGATGGCGTGTACAACGCCGATCCCGAGAAGAACGCACACGCGGTGAAATACGACAGGCTATCGTATGAACAGGTGATCCGCGACGGCCTGCGGGTCATGGATATCGGAGCCTTCGAGATGTGCCGCGAGGCGAAACTGCCGATCGTGGTGTTCGATTACAAACGCGAACACGCAATCGAGAAAGCGGTGGCGGGGCACACAATCGGGACCGTGGTTGGCGGTTGAACGGCGGATTGGTGATCGGAAGAGAGGATTGCAGAGGGTGGGTTCACGCACGGCGTTGCCTGTTGGCTCGTCGTCGTCCCTCGGTACAATTCACACTCAACCATTTACAACGGACGACCCAAATGAACGCGCAGCAAATCTTCAAAGACACTGAAGACCGGATGGAAAAAGCACTCGATGTGTTCCGGAACGATCTGAAAGGCTTGCGAACCGGGCGAGCCTCGCCGCAGATGCTGGCCTCGTTGCGAGTCGATTACTATGGCAACGCAACGCCGATCACCGAAATGGCCTCCGTCACTTGCCCGGACGCCGCTTCGATCGTGATCAAGCCTTACACCGCCGATAGCCTCAAGGATATCGAGAAGGCGATTCGTGCCAGCGATTTGGGCCTTGCACCGAATAACGATGGCAAGGTGATCCGCCTGAGCGTTCCGGCCATGAGCGGCGATCAACGCAAGAAGATCGTGGCGCAGATCAAGAAATCGGCCGAGTCGTCCAAAGTATCGTGCCGAAACATTCGCCGCGATGGTAACAAGCATTTCGAAGATGGCGAAAAGGCCAAGACGATGACGGAAGACGATCGCGATAAGGGGAAAGAGAAAGTGCAAGACTTACTCAAGACCTACGAAGGCAAGATTGATACCCTGGCGGCGGCCAAGGAAAAGGAAGTGCTGGAACAGTGAGCCATGCGTGAACGCCGAGAGTTGCGGACGCTCTCGGCACAACGCAATCGCCCCACTCACGTGGGGGAGCTTGTGGCGGTAAAATCTCCGCGATCGTCGATCGAATATCGAGAAGCACTCGCGCACAACACCGGGACTTCCGGTTCTTCCGGTTCCGTGTCTTCGCGGGTGCTTTCCTACTCACTCCAACCCAATCGGCGGCCGAAAGGCTGTCGCTCGCCAAGGTGGCTATGCGCTCGATTCGCGTTGTATCAGAACTGTTTCCCGAAACTCGCGACGCGGGTTTAACGGAAGCCCAAGTCGCTGAGAGCCGGGCCAAGTTCGGGGCTAATCGGCTGACGCCGTTGCCGCGCGAACCGGTCTGGAAGAAGTTCCTGGAGAAGTTCGACGACTCGATCATCAAGATCTTGCTCGCCGCCTCGCTTCTCAAAATCGTGGTGGATCTCTTCGAGGCGGACCCACTCGTTGGCGGGCTGGCGCTCGGATCAGTGCTTTCCGTGTTCCTGGTTGCGCTGGTGGTGAAGATCAGCGACTGGGTGCCATCCATCCTGTTCGGATTGGCCGCAACCTGGGTGGGCGTGAGCATTGCAATTGGGCATCTGTCTTACGAAGGATTGGCGGTGATGATCGCCGTCTTTCTCGCAACGGGCGTAGCGTTTCTGAGTGAATATCGCAGCGATAAAGAGTTCGAGAAGCTGAACTCGACCAAGGATTCGGTTCGCGTGAAGGTGCAGCGCGATGGGAATGTTCACACCGTGTCGCTCGAAGATATCGTGGTGGGCGATCTCGTGCTTCTGGAAATGGGCGACGAGATTCCGGCCGACGGGCGGATTGTGCGTGCTAATGAACTCATGCTCGATCAATCGCTGATGACCGGCGAAAGCGAAGCCGTCCGCAAGACGGCCGCCAACGAAGACGATACATCGGATGGCCCCGATCAACCGGGTTGCGTGTTCCGCGGCACACAGGCGGTGGATGGCGTGGGGCAGATGCTCGTCACCAATGTTGGCGACGACACCATGATTGGCCAGATCGCCCGCCGCCTTTCTGGTGAGCCGGACGAAGCCGAAGAAGAAGCCGCAGCCGCAGTGGCGGCCGGACCGGCCGATGCACCGGAATCGCGCGAAGCCCGCATTCAGCAGAAGTTAACCATCTCCAAAGCATCCACGCCGTTGCAAGAGAAGCTTTCCGTTTTGGCGGGCACGATTAGCAAAGTGGGCTACGCCGCGGCGATCGCCATTTTCATCGCGCTATTCGTGCGAGGCGCATTTGTCGCGGAGCCACGCGAAATCTTCTGGCCCGCGAATGGCGAAGAGGCTCTCAAGGTGGTTCGCCACCTGCTCGAATACTTCGTGTACATGGTCATCATTATCGTAGTCGCAGTCCCCGAGGGACTGCCCATGAGTGTGACCGTCTCACTGGCCATCGCCTGGCGCAAGATGAGCAAGGCGAACTCGCTGGTGCGCCAACTGGTGGCGTGTGAAACAATCGGCTCTGCCACGGTGATCTGTTCGGACAAGACCGGCACGTTAACGCAGAACAAGATGACGGTTTCCCGCATTGGCTTCGATGGGCAGTTGTTCGAAGGGAACTTTAGCGGCACGCATACCGGCCCCAGTTCACCTGTTCAGTGGGTCATCTTGAACGCCGCGGTGAACTCGACGGCCAGCCTGGAAGAGAAGAACGGCAAGATCATCACGATTGGCAATAGCACCGAAGGCGCTTTGCTGAACTGGCTACGCGTGGGTGCGTGGCAACAACCGGCCCACCCGCTTAACCATGTCGAGCTGCGCACGATCAACCCCGTGCTGTACCAGATTCACTTCTCTTCCGATCGCAAGCGGATGACAACTGTGGCACGAGTTGGCGATCGAACGGTCACACTCGTGAAGGGTGCCCCGGAATACATCCTGGCCGATTGCCAGAAGTATCTCGATGTCGATGGCACGGCACGCGAGTTAACTCCCCAGCGGCGCGAAGAAATATTGGCGAGCATTGCGGCCGCTGCCAGCGATGCCATGCGCACGCTTGCCTTTGCACACGTCGAACTGCCGCAGAGCTTCCCGCAGGATGAAGACAGCATTCATCAACGCCGCGGCGAGATCGAGCAGGGCTTGGTGTTCACCGGCTTTGTGGGCATTCGCGATCCGCTGCGCGACGATGTGAAAGAAGCGGTGCAGCAGTGCCGCGATGCTGGCATCGAAGTGAAGATGATCACCGGCGATACCATCGAAACCGCTCGGGCCATTGGTCGCGAGATTGGCCTGCTCGATTCGCCAACCGCGATTGCCATGACTTCCGTGGAGTTCAACGCGCTATCCGACGACGAACTCAAGGAGAAGCTGCCGAACCTGCGTATTCTGGCTCGCGCACGCCCGCTGGATAAGTATCGCATCGTGAAGTTGCTGCAGGAACAAAACCATGTTGTGGGCATGACCGGCGATGGCACCAACGATGCCCCTTCGCTCAAGAAAGCCGATGTCGGTTTGGCGATGGGCATCTCGGGAACGGAAGTCGCAAAGGAAGCCAGCAAGATCGTGTTGTTGGACGATGCGTTTAGCACCATCGTTCGCGGTGTGCTCTGGGGCCGTTCGCTGTACGAGAACATTCAGCGATTCATCCAATTCCAACTCACGATCAATGTGAGCGCGCTGACCATCGCGTTTCTCGGGCCGTTCGTGGGGTTGAGGCCACCCTTCACTGTGCTTCAACTGCTCTGGATCAACGTCATCATGGATACCTTCGCTGCCATTGCGTTGTGCAGCGAGCCACCGCGCGAGAACCTGATGCGGCGACCGCCCAAGAAACGCGACGAGAACATCATCACGCCATCGATGCTCAGTAATATCCTGATCACCGCCACATTCTTTGTGATAGTCATGATGGCGTTGCTTCTTGGCATGCAGCGCTCCGGTTGGTTCGCGGGCATGTCTAGCACGTCCGACGTGTTCCCGGAACTCACTTACCGGCAAGTGACGATCTTCTTCACCGTGTATGTCTTCTTCCAAATTTGGAATCAGATCAATTGTCGCGCGTTGGTTCCGGAAGAATCGGGAATGAGTCGGCTGTTCGAGAATCCGCAGTTTCTCGCTATCGCATCGCTCACGGTGATCGGGCAAGTGTTGATCGTCACGTTCGGTGGAAAGATCTTTAACGTCGAACCGCTGTCGTTCACCGATTGGCTGGTGATTGCGGCAGCAACAGCGAGCGTGCTGGTATTCGCGGAGATATCGCGCCGGGTGCGGTTGCTGTTGAAATCTACCGATCCGCAACCGGAGAAGGTGGGGTAATCGCGGGCATGGAGCACACCAAAGAATCGCTGGCAGCGCTTGCGGGCAAGCTGTTGATTGGGCAGTTTCATCGCCATGTGTTCTTGTGCGTTGGCGAGGCGTGTTGCTCCGCGGAAACCGGGCAGGCCGCGTGGGATGTGCTCAAGGACGAACTGAAGGCCCGCAATCTATCACTGGCAACTGGCCCTGCCGCGTGTTATCGCACCAAGGTTGGTTGCTTGCGTGTGTGTGCCGGCGGGCCGATTCTGGTCGTGTATCCCGAAGGAACGTGGTACATGGGGATGACGGCCGCACGCATCCCGCGACTGGTGCAACAGCACCTCATTGAGGGAAACCCAATCGAAGAGTGGATCTTCGCCCGCAACCCGCTGCCGCATCGCCCGGCTGAACCGCCGGAATGAAGCAACGGGTTTTGATTGCACGCGAGTGATTTCAGATCTTACTTCGCTTCGGTATACCGGTGCGTGGGCACCGGGCGGCCGGGGCGAAGGCTCTGACTGGTGCGGAACTCGGCCTTCACTCCCACCTTGGCGCACTCGTCGCCCACCACACGCTTCACCTCTGCTTCCAGCACTGCCGGGTCGATCGCCACGCGTGCGTTGACAATTAACTCTGCATCCTGCGGGGTGAGATTAGAAGGGAGCGAGAGCTTCGCAGCGGTATCGTTGCTCACCACATTGCCGACCGCGAACGCACCGGCTTCGTCCATGCCAATCAACTTGAGATGAGCCACTTCGCCGCTGAGACTGCGGCACACGGTCGCAAGTTCGCCCAGGATCGCCGTGAGAAGTGCATCCAGATCGAATGGCTTATCGGCCGTGAGTTGCGCTGTTGCGTTGAGCCAGCCGAGTTCCGCCTCGCCCTCGGCATAGGTATCGTAATCGATCTCCAGAATCTTGCGGCCGAACCCGCCGCTCTGCGCGAGCAACTCCGTAACGGCCTCAAACCCGGCTCCGGTTGTCGCGCTCACTTTCAGCACGGGTGTGCCGGGAAACTGCTCGCTCACGAGCTTGAGCAGTTCATCTTGTTCGCCGGGCGTGAGTTCGTCCGATCGATTGATCAGGATGGCATCGGCTTCTTCGAGTTGCTTCTTGAAGATGTATGCGGCCTTGGGGCTGAACCCGCCGGCCTGTTGATTCTTGAGAATGCGCGTGCCATGACTCGGCTTGAACAATACCGCATACGGGGCCACTTCGAACCGCCCGGCATACCGATCCTTGAGTGGCTGCACCACGGTGGCGACCAGATCCGTGCAACTGCCAACCGGCTCCGCCAGGATCACATCGGGCTTCTCGGAGTCTTCGAGCGAACCGACACGCGAAACCAGATCGTCGAATCGGCAGCAAAAGCAAGCGCCGGGAACTTCTTCAACGCTCAACCCCTGGCTGCGGAGCATGTTGGTATCGACCAGGTCGTGTGCCTGATCGTTTGTAACCACGCCCACTCGCTTTCCCTGCGCAATATACATTTGGGCAAGACGACTGATGGCCGTGGTTTTGCCGGCTCCGAGAAATCCGCCAAGCATTACGAACCGAACGCTCATCGCACGCCCTCCATTGATATCTGAAATACTGGGCAAGTGTTGTTGTATGTAAGCTGTATAAGGGCTGGCAGGCTGAAAGGCGATCAGTAAGTTGCCAGGACATTTGGGAGTGCTTCCCCATGCAGACCATTCGCCTGATCACACTTGCACCGGGCCACTTTCACGCGGCACTCATGCAAAAGCAGATGACACCGGGCATTTCGCGGCGTTGCAGGGTGTATGGCCCTTTGGATGCCGACACCGTTGCGCATCTCGATCGCCTGGCGGCGTTCAACTCGTGCTCGTCCGATCCAACATCTTGGGAAGTCGATCTGCACGCGGGGGCCAACTGGCTCGATCGCTTCCTTCGCGAACAAGTTGGCAATGTTGTTGTGTTGTCTGGGCGGAATCGCCCCAAGATCGATTTGATGCTTTTTGCGGTGCGAAACTCGCTGCATGTGGTTGCGGACAAACCCTGGGTAGTGGATCCCGCAGATTTCCCCAAGATCGAAGAACTCTTTCGTGAAGCCGAACTGCGCGAGGTGTTGACCTGGGACATGATGACCGAACGCCACGAAGTGACGAACCGCCTGCAACGCAAACTGATTCGCGATGCCGATATCTTCGGTGGCTGGCAATCCGGTTCGCCCGAAGTACCGGTACTCAGGTTCGAGAGTGTGCATCACTTGAAAAAGTCGGTCGCGGGGCGGCCGCTTGTTCGCCCAAGGTGGTGGTTCGACCCGGCGATTTCCGGCGAAGCGATGGCCGATGTGGGAACGCACCTTGCGGACTTATCGCTGTGGATGGTCGCACCTGAGCAGGTCGTCGATTACCGCACCGATATTACCTTTCATCGGGCTGAGCGCTGGCCGCTCATGCTTTCCGAGCAACAGTTTCGCGCCATCACCGGGCTGTCGAGTTTTCCCGCCTCGCTGGCGAAATACATCGATAGCGGCCAACTTCGTTACTTCGGAAATAACTCTGCGACTTATTCGATCTGCGATGTTCCCGTCGAAGTGCGAACGCGGTGGGAGTACGAAGCACCGCAGGGTGGCGGCGACACGCATCAATCGGTCGCGCGGGGAAACCGAGCGATCATTACCGTGCGACAGGCAACGGACACGCATCCCGAGGTGTTTGTGAGCGCGACCGACGCCGCGGATCACAAGCGATTGGTGCAACAGTTGCGAAGCAAGTGTGATTCGGTACGCCACATTCTGCCAGGGCTTTCCGTGCGGGATTATGGCGCGGAAGCGCAGTTCCTGATTCCAAATGAATTGCGATTGGGGCACGAAGCTCACTTCGCGAACGTGATGGAAGAGTTCGTGCGTTACTTCGAAGTGCCAGAAGCGGTGCCGCACTGGGAACGCCCCAACACGTTGGCGAAGTATTATCTCACCACGCAAGCGGTCGCATGGGCACGCGAGAACGATTGAGATGCGATCGATCTCAAGTCGATCTCCGGTGCCCATTGCGTTGCGAATCACTTCACTATGATCACCGACGGCCGCAGGCACATGCCATCGTTGCACGCGGTCACTTTCACGCGAAATTGTGCTTGATCGGATGCGCCCGCCGGTAAGGTTCCCGTTATCGTTGCGGTCCCTTGGTAGACAAAGTACCGCGTGCCGTCCGCGTCTTTCACCTCGGTTCCCTTGGGGTATTCCAACTTCACCCCTTCGAGCGTCTTGCCATCGATCAGCACCCGCACATCCGTCTGCGCATCGGCAAGCGTATCGTTCCCCACCGGTTGAGCGTACACATGCCAGCCTTCAGCGATGGTGAGCGTGACGGTGAAGCTCTTCGCGGCGTCCGTGCTCGCAGCGATTTTCGCGGTCGCCTTCACGACATCCGCAGATTCTTTGGGTTTGCCCGCAGGTTCCACCTTTGGCTTTTCCTTTCCTTCGACCTTAATTCCGCCAGCAAGGAATTCGTTGAGTGCGAGTGCGAGTGTGGGCATCGAGGAAGGATTCGTTCGCAGGGTGAGCGCGAAGCTCTTGATTGTCTTCTCGCCGCGTTCGCGATACTTGGCTTCGCCAGTCTTGGCCGCCAGGCGAAACAGGTTGCGGGCCATCTGCGAGTTGCCCGATGGTTGTACGCCGTCGTACGCGTCCTTCCCGCGAGCGAAGAGTTTCTCGCCGTCGCTTGGTGCGAAGTAGAAAGCACGGTCACCATCGGCGTGGAAGGTGATGGCGTGTTCGGTGAGTTGTGCGGCGGCATCCAGCCACTTGGCTTCGCCGGTGCTCTCGTGCAAGTTCAGCAAGCCGTGAATCATGTACGCGTAGTCGTCCAGAAACGCGGTGCCACGTGCGACGGGCTTCTCACCGGGAACCGCCGCATACAGACGAAGCAAGCGGCCGTCCTTATCACGCATCTTGGTGAGCACGAAGTCCGCGGCGGTTGTGGCGGCTTTCACATATTCCTTGTTGTTGAACACTTTGCCCGCTCGCGCGTAACCGGCGATCATCTGGCCATTCCAGGCGGCGATCACCTTGGTATCGAGAAACGGCCGTTCGCGTTTTGCTCGCGCATCGAAGAGCTTCTGCTTGAGCGGTGCCAGCTTCGCCAACAACTCGGCTTCCGTGAGTTTTTGTTCTTTCGCGATCTCGCTGATGGGCTTGGGTAACCGGAGAATGTGGAAGCGTTCTTCGAAGTTCGGGGCGGTCACGCTGTAGACCGCGCGAATGAGTTGCGTGTCGGCGTCGTTGCCGAGCACCTTGGCGATCTCGTCGGCGGTCCAGATGTAGAACTCGCCTTCTTTGTGATTGGTGTCGGCATCGAGTGCTGAGTAGAACGCGCCGTCCGGGCTAGTGAGTTCTCGCTTCACGAAGGCGAGCGATTCTTCTACCACGCGCTTGTACAGCGGGTTCGCGTCGATGTTGAAGGCGTCGCTATAGAGTTCCACAAGTTGGGCATTGTCGTAGAGCATCTTCTCGAAGTGCGGAACGGTCCAGGTGCGTTCCGTGCTGTAGCGATGGAAGCCGCCGCCCAGGTGATCGTAAATCCCACCTTCGGCCATCTTGCGTAACGTGAGTCGCACCTTCTTCGCGAGTTCTTCCTTCTCTTTCCCTTGCGATTGCGACAGCAAGAATTGCCACACCGGCGGACGCGGGAACTTCGTGCCGCGGAACTCGCGGGCTTTGCTGCCCGTGCCGCCATGTTCGGGATCGATGTCGAAGCCATCGGCCACGCCTTGCACCAATTCGCGATCGAGTTTGACCAGTGCGATCAACCGCGAGTTGCGATCGAGCACTTCCGTGGTTTGCTTGGCGATGTGCTCTGCTTGCTTGACCAATTCGGCGCGTTCGTTCTTATCCAGTTCCATCACGCGAGCAAGAATCGACTTCATACCCGGAATGGTGTCTTCGCCGATCTTCTTATCTTCTGGTGGGAAGTATGTGCCGCCAAAGATCGGTTTGCCATCGGGAATCAGGAACATGGTGAGTGGCCAACCGCCTTGCTGACCAGCGACACTCAGAGCAGTCATGTAAATGTCGTCCACATCGGGCCGCTCTTCGCGATCGACCTTGATGCAGACGAAGTTGGCGTTGAGCGTTTTGGCGATCTCAGGATTGGAGAACGATTCACGCTCCATCACATGGCACCAGTGACAGGAGCTATAGCCGATGGAAAGGAAGATGAGCTTGTTCTCTTTCTTCGCGCGTGCGAACGCCTCTGGCCCCCAGGCATACCAATCCACGGGATTATGCGCGTGTTGCAGCAGATACGGGCTGCTCTCTTTCGCCAGGCGGTTCGGCTTCCCTTTGGGGGCCTCTTTGGCCTTGGGTTCTTCCGCCGAAACCGGTGCTATGGCGGTTGCGGTGAGTAGTGCGATCAGGCACAGCGTGCGAAGAAGCATGGCGAGGTTCCTGTGGGGGAGGGCTATGAGACATCTTAGCGAGATGAAGTGAGTGCGAGCGGCATCATGAAGTGCCGGTAGATTCGGCGATTTCGCGCTGAATCACACGAACAGTTCGTTCGAGAAAGCGCAACCAAACGCCGGGCATGTTGTGCGGGACAAGTAACAGATACACCCGACTTACCGGCTCGCCATCGATTGCGTCCCAGTCGAGCGGGTGAGAAAGCCGACCCATCACGGCTCCCGGCTGCGATACCAGATCCGACTTGGCGTTAGGAATCGCGGCTCCACGACCAAGGCCCGTGGAGCCAAGCGATTCGCGACGCAGAACCTGGCCCGTCACAAGCTCCGCCGCTTCCGCAGACACGCAGCAAGTGGCGGAGAGTTCGCCGACGAGGAAGCGAACGACCGCCTCGATAGACGAAGCGGCCCAACGCGGAACATCGACCGCAGGAATCTCGAACGTGTCGCACGCGATGGCACTGGTATGCATGGAAACCTTGCGTTAGTTCTTGTCGGCCTTCACATCGTAGCAGTGCATCACGTTCTGGTCGCGAATGTAGAGCTTGCCGTTCGCGATGACCGGGTGCGGCCAACTCTGCGGATACGATTTCACATCCGGCGGTGGGAGTTGGAACGACGACACCACTTTGAGATCTTCCGGCGATGGCTCGATCAGCACGAGCACGCCATTCTGGTAACGGAAGTAGAGACGCCCATCGGCGAACAACACCCCGGCGGAACCATCTCCGCCACCCACTTCGGCCTTGTTGGTTACTGGTCCCCACTTGATGTCGCCGGTCTTGAAATCGACGCAGACGGGGTAACCCTTGTTCTGGTCATGGCCGAAGTAAACGTAGTCGCCCACAAGCACCATGCCACCGTGGTGGTTGTTGAGTTGTGGCTTGGCATAGCTCTTGATTTCTTTGGCTTCGAATGCGCCATTCCCCTTGGATTCGATCTGCAACAAAGCGGCTCCGCCCGTGGTGGCGCTATAACTGCACGACACCCAAACGCGATCGTCACGCACGATTGGCGTCGGGATCTGTGCGACACCACCACTCGCGCCTTTGCCGTTGTATTTCCACAACAGCTTGCCGGTGTCCGCGTGAAGGCCGACGACTCCATTCGCCGCATCGAGAAGGACAACGTACATCGGCACGCCACCGATCATAGCCTTCACCGGCGACGAATACCCCGCACCGCCCTCCTTGGAGGTGTTCAGTTTTCCGAGCTTGGCGGCCCAAACCACTTCTCCGCTGTCCGCCTTCAGAGCCGCAACCGATCCCTTGTCGCCGCATGGCACGCAGATGATCTTGTCGCCATCGGCCAGAACCGAATCGCTAAAGCCCCAGAGTGGCACACTGCCGCCGAAATCGGAGACGTAGCTCTTGGTCCAGGCCAACTTGCCCGTCGTGGCATTCATGCACGACACGGTGCCGTTGGCGCTTACGGTGTACACGTTGTTATTGCTGAATGTTGGCGTGCTGGCCGGGCCGTTGGTTTGTTTCAACAATCCGGCAGCCGGTGCGGAAAAGGGTGTGAACCAGAGTTCTTTGCTATCCGATTCTTTGAGTGCCCACACGCCGTCTTTGCCATCGCGAGTCCCGATGCCGAAGATCTTGCCATCCGCAACCGATGGTGTGCCCCAACCCAAACCGAGATTCTTCGCGGTCCAGATTTTCGGTGGGCCATCTTTGGGCCAACTCTTGAGAAGCCCGGTTTCCTTGTTCAGGCCGTCGCGGTTGGGGCCACGCCATTGCGGCCAATCTTCCGCGAGTGCCACCGTGGTACATAACAAGCCCACCGCCAATAGCGGATAACGAATGAACATCTTGCGGAGTCTCCGAGGGAAGTATCGCGGGTAAAGGTTGGGCAGATTCGAGCGGGCAGGAGATAAGTTGAGTTTATCGGCCGCGCGAACGACTGCAAGAAGTGAGTTGATCCGCGTACTGATGGAGTGCGGTCGTTGTAAAGAAACATTCCGGCCGCTGATGCCCCAGCTACACGAAAAGCAAGACGCGGCTCTTCAATGTGACAGCGAGCCGCGACTGGCCAAAAACCTGAGTTCAGCACACAGATTAGCGGAAGCGGTAGTAGCCACCCGCGTACATCACGGGCCGCGGGGCGTGGTAATATGGCCGCGGATGTCGCACGAACACCACCGGCGGCGGATAAGGTTCTTCCACAATCACCGTTGTCGCGGGTGCGGGGCGAACAACACGCGAGGCCAGCGGGCTAACGGTCCGAGCGTTCTGCATCTCGGAGATGACCACACCGGAAACGCCATTATTCTTGAGGAAATCCAGATCTGAGGTGGAGAGTTGAAACGTGCTGCCGGTGTTGCGAATCTGATTCACGATCACCGCATCGGCGTGCCCGGCCTGGGCCATCTGGATCACGTCGGTTAATCCCATTCGTTGCTGTTGAGCCTGCGCACCGGCAACGGCGTTAGCTTGAATCACTTCGCGTTCGCGCTGTTGCTGGCGGTCGGCGTCGTTGCCCGCCACGGCTCCGAGTCCGCCGCCGAGCAAGCCACCCACCGCAGCACCGGTGCCGGGGTTTCCGGTTGCCGCGCCGGCCAACAACCCAACTCCGCTCCCAATGGCACCACCGGCGAGAGCGCCTTTCTCAGTGTTGTTCATCGACGAACAACCGATGGAAGCCGTTGCCGCGGTCGCAACGAACACCCAGGCCCCAAGTCGTATTAACCAGTCCGCGCGCATAACTCTCCTCGTATTTCAGGCGTTTGCCGTATGGCAACTGTGATTGTTTCCGTCAATCTCGCTTTCGCAAATCCGGCAGAAAGGCGGAAAAGGTTGACGCCCGGCCGTGTGGCTTCGATCATGGACGACATTGCCCGGAAGTACCGGGTGACCTTTTAAGCAGGATGGCTTCTCATGTCGCTGCGTTCCACAATGGGCCGGTTCTTCCCGGTTGCCGCAATTCTCCTCCTCACCATCGTTAGGCCGCCCACTCAGGCGCAGGCCCCGCTTCCAGAAGGAGTGACCCGCATCGAAACCGTGGAGGGCATTACGGAATACAAACTCGCGAACGGCTTGCGCGTCCTTCTGATTCCGGACGACTCGCAACCGAAAGTTACCGTGAATATGACCGTGTTCTGCGGTTCGCGGCACGAAGGATACGGCGAAACCGGCATGGCTCACTTGCTGGAACACATGGTGTTCAAAGGATGCCCCAAGTTCCCCGATGTGCCCAAATCGCTGCGCGATCATGGCGCGCAGTTCAACGGTACCACCTGGGTGGACCGCACGAATTACTACGAGACCATGCCCGCCGGCGACGAAAACCTCGAGTTTGGCATTGAACTGGAAGCCGATCGGCTCGTGAAGAGTTTCCTGAAGCGCGAAGACTTGATGAGCGAGTTCAGCGTGGTTCGCAACGAATTCGAACGCGGCGAAAACGATCCGCAACGGGTGCTGATGCAGCGGATGATGGCGAATGCCTACGAATGGCACAACTATGGCAAATCGACGATTGGCAACAAGGCCGACATCGAACGCGTGCCGATCGAGAACCTCGAAGCCTTCTACAAGAAATACTACCGGCCCGATAACGCCATGTTGGTGGTGGCCGGGCGGTTCGATCAAGCCAAAGCGCTGGCGATGATTGCCAAGCACTTCGGCCCAATCAAGAACCCAGAAACACCGCTACCGAAGACTTACACCGAAGAACCCGCTCAAGATGGCGAACGCATCGTCACACTGCGGCGTGTGGGCACGGTGGGCGCTGTCGGGGCGGTGTACCACATTCCCGCCGCATCGCATTCGGATTTCCCCGCATGCTATGTGTTGGCCAATGTGCTGTCGGATGATCCATCGGGCCGGCTTTACAAGGCCTTGGTCGAAACGAAGAAATCCTCGTCGGTGTATGGCTTCGCGTTCGCATGGCACGATCCGGGTGTGATGATTTTCGGAGCCGAGGCCGAACCGGCGAAGACCGAAGAAGTCCGCGATGTGATGATTCAAACGCTGGAGACGGTGAGCGATAAACCCATTACCCAGGAAGAAACCGAACGGGTGATTCGGCAGTTCAAGACCGGGCGGGAACAACTGGTGGCGAGCAGTCAGCGGTTGGCGATTGATCTCAGCGAATGGGCCGGAGCCGGCGACTGGAAGCTGTTCTTCCTTCAACGCGACCGCATGGAGAAAGTGACCGCCGCCGATGTGAACCGCGTGGCAGCGAAGTACCTCGTGCGGCCCAATCGAACCGTTGGCATCTTCGTTCCAACGAAGGTTGCAGAGCGAACCGACGTTCCGCCCACGCCGAACGTTGGCGAGATGGTGAAGGGCTACAAAGGCCGCGACGCCGTTGCCGCTGGCGAAGCGTTCGATCCCACACCCGAGAATGTGGAGAAACGCGTTGTGCGTGGATCGGTTGGCGAAGGAATCAAGACGGCGTTCCTGACCAAGAAGACCCGGGGCGAAACGGTCAACGTGGCTCTGAACATCCGCTTCGGCAACGAAGAAACGTTCAAGGGGAAGGCCATCACCGCGGAGTTTCTGGGGCCGATGTTGCTTCGCGGAACCAAGACACGCACTCGGCAACAGATCAAGGACGAACTCGATAAGCTCGGCGCGCAACTGAGTATCTCTTCGGCCATGGGTTCGGTATCGGTTCGGATTCAAGCCACGCAGAAGACACTTCCGGCCGTGCTCGACATCCTCGGCGACGTGCTCCGCAACCCAATCTTCCCGGAGGCCGAATTCGAGATCATGAAGCGCGAAACGCTGGATGCGTTGGACAAGGGCCGAACCGAACCGCAAGTGCTCGCACAGTTCGCGTTGCGTCGCAAGCTCCGGCCGTATGCACCGGATAACGTGCGCTACGTTCCTACCGTGGAAGAAGAGATCGAACGCAACAAGGCTGTGACCGTCGCCGATCTGAAGGGTATGTACGACAGCATGCTTGGTTCCGGGGCGGGTGAACTCGCGGCGATTGGTGATTTCGATGCGGCGGCGATTACCAAGCAGTTCGATGGATTCTTGAAGGGGTGGACCGCGAAGGTGCCATACAAACGGATCGAAAGTCCGTCTGTTACTACGGTCGCCGGCACCGAGCAGATTCTCACACCCGATAAAGCCAACGCGATCTACGTTGCAGGTGTCGGCTTCCCGCTCACCGATGCAGACCCGGAATACGCTCCGCTCTTGGTCGGGAACTATATCCTGGGTGGTGCCCCACTCGCGAGTCGGTTGAGCAACCGCGTGCGTGGCAAGGATGGTTTGTCGTACGGCGTTGGCTCCGCGGTTCAGGCTTCGGCACTCGATCCCGCTGCGAGCATGTTTATCTTTGCGATTGCCAACCCTCAGAACATGGCGAAGGTCGATGCGGCAATTGCGGAAGAACTCCAGCTTTTCCTGGATAAGGGTGTGACCAAAGAGGAACTGGAAGGGGCAAAGAAGGCGTACTTGCAATCGCGGCAAGTGTCGCGCAGCAACGATGCCACACTCGCCGTGCAACTGGCCTCGGCAATTCAAGCCGGCCGAACATTTGCATTTGAAGGCGAGTTGGAGAAACGGCTCGGTGAAGTCTCGCCGGAGAATGTGAAAGCCGCGTTCGGAAAGTTTGTGATTCCGAAGTACCTCGCGATTATTCAGGCGGGTGACTTGAAGAAGGAGATCGGCAAGGAGATCCCGCCACCGCCATCGCCGGAAAAGAAGTAACAATTCCGTTGGAGTGAACCCCCGCCTTCGGGCAGGGCTCCGTCATTCGGAACATGGCCCGGGTTGCTCCCGGGCTTTGTCATCGAAAGGGAACTTGATGAACACTGATCGGCCGGTCGATAACGCGCCGTACCTGAGTCACACCCACGCGGGCATGACGATCGAAGGATGGTCGCGTGCGGCGGTGCAGACATACTGGCGAGTCCCCGAATTGAAGATCGGGTTCGATCTCGGCGCGCACCCCTGGGATTTCATGGGCACGCCGAGTTGGTTCATCTCGCATACGCATCTCGATCATGTCGCGGCGTTGCCGGTCTATGTTGCTCGCCGGCGAATGATGAAAATGGAACCGCCCGTGGTGTATGTTCCAGTCGAGAGCCTGGACGATGTCAAGAAACTCCTCACGATCATGCACCGGTTGGATCGCGGGCGGCAACTCGCGGATCTGCGCGGTGTCGCACCCGGCGATGAAATTGAATTCGGCCGCGAACATGTTGTTGCGGTGGTGAACACGATTCACACCATCCCCAGCCGCGGGTTCGTGGTGTATGAACGGCGGCACAAGCTCAAGGATGAGTTCGTTGGATTGCCCGGCGAGAAGATTAAAGAACTCCGCCTATCGGGCGTGGCCATCACGCGCGAAGTGCGGACGCCCGTGCTGGCCTACACCGGCGATACCGCGCCCGCCGGGCTTGATGCGAATCCGGCCTTCTTCGATGCGAAGATTCTGATCACGGAGATGAGTTTCATTCGGGCCAGCCATCGCCGCGACAAGATCCACAAGTTCGGCCACATGCACCTGGATGATTTTGTCGAACGGGCCGATCGGTTCCGCAACGAGTTGATCGTTGCGGGGCACTTCAGCACGCGTTACCACCCCAACGAGGTGCGGAAGATACTGGACAACAAACTACCGGGCGAGCTGAAGACGAAGATGAAATTGTGGGTGTAGCGACGAGTGCCTGAGAATTGCGGTTGAGCAGTTTGTCGAGTTCCGCGTGCGTGGTGTCGAACGTCAAGAAATAGTGCTCGCGTGATGATCGTTGGTAAACGCACGCGACGCTCTTGTACCGCCCGAGATCGATGGCAATAATCGTGTTGGTTGTTGTGAAAATCGCAAGCTTCCAGAACGTGAAGAGCGATTACCCTTCACCATAACGCACACAGCTTCCCCAGATTCTGTGAGGCTGTAAGCGAAGGTTTTTTCTTCGCCTCAACAGAATCCAGGCCGTCAGGGGCCGCAGGCGGTCCGGGGGTTGCATCGATTCTTTCGGCGGCGGAGGACGGATGATGGACTGTATCATCCTGACTCCCTGCACTGCAAACATCCGAGAGGGACTCTGGCGTGAAGAAAGATCTCCAAACATTGATCCCGGAGTCTCATCGGGATATCGTCGAGGTTGTTCCGCGTGGGTTCCCGAAAGCCGCGGTCACCGCGGCACTCTTACTGGGAATGATTTTGGGCGCATTGGTCGCGATGGTGGCTCCTGCCTGGATAGCGGCCGCTGTTCCCGCCGTTCTGCTTATCGCGCATCTCATCTACAGGTGGAGGAGCAACAAGTTTTACGATCAGCGGATGGCGGAAATCGAGGCCAGAGGGTTGGACTGGAAGACGGCGAGCGATACCTAACGTCACCGATCAACTTCAGAGCTCGGGCCGAACCGCTCTCATGGCCAACCGAGTTGAATCAAAGCGAAGATTCCGGGGCGAGCTGAACGCTCGTCTTGAAGCCTGTAGAAGCCCGATCCACTCGCACTCGCACAAATACACGCGACGCTCTTGTGTCGTCCCAGATCGATGGCCAAAATGAGGTCCAGTGTCGTTGGCATCGCAAGCCTCCAAAAACGTGAAGGGCAATCACCCTTCACATAAACGCACACAGCTTACATGGATTGTTTCGCTGGGAATTGTGTGATTCGCGATTGCAATCCGAAGTGAATGTGAGGCCGTTACTTCGCTTCGTTCACCAATCGCGCATCGGCCCAGTTCACCGCGGCACGCACACCGCCCGCTGGCCCAAAGTCCACTTCCAGAGTCAGTTCTTTTACCCCTTTCACATCCGCTGATAGCGTGGCCAATTTGTTGGCGGTGAGAAGCCCCAGACCGGGAAGCGTCAACTCTTTACCATCGGCACGCACACGCACGATGGCCTGACCACGATTGCCTGCATCGGGATCAAGGCCAACGTGCGACTCGAACCGCTGATACTTGCCGCCGAGATCGTATGTGAGTGTGGTTCGGGCGTGCGTGCCTAGCCCTTTGTCGAAGGTTGAAACTCCACTCGCCGTTTGAAGCCGCAATGCTTGATCCGCCACCGTGCGGTTCGCGGTCCATGCCCATCCGCCGCCCAGAAATCCGGCTTGCTCCACTTTCTTGGGCTTGAGATCCGAGAGGTATGTTGCTTCTCCTTGCATCACATCAATCGCCACCACGCTGCCAAGTGGCAATTCGGCCTTCGATCCGAAGAGTGTTTCCCCACGCACCGTGTCCGCGGCAATGGTGAGATTGATGAGCGAGAGGCGTGAACCATCGATCAACACCACGCGAGCGAACGGCCCCTTGGGTGGGCGGAAGCGAGTGAGAACCGGGTTGAACACCACCGCTGCGACATCGTTGCCGGAAACATCCCGAACCTCACCGCCATCGGGGCGAAACTGGAACGTCGGCATTCCGTCGTCACTTCCCACCGCGACGAGGACCCCATTGGGCGTATCGCCATTACGCAGGCGAAGCACATCGCGGTTGCGCTTCTCTTCGGCCCAGGGGTAACGCGCCGGATCAAGCGGCGTATCGGCGGGCGTATCCGTGAGCCAAATAGCGGATGCAGACGAGAGCGGCACCGCCCACTCGCGCCGATTGCCGAGAATCGCAGGGGCGAACCGAAGCGCGTTGCGATTGCCACCCAGCAAGTTGCCCGCAATTCGGTCGCCGTTTGCCAGGATCAGTTGCGGCCCAACCGGGAAGGCCGGCAACGCAATCGATTCCCTGCGAAGCGAGACGACGCCACGGATCTTGGTTTCACCCGTTCGAGAAGCGATGGTGACTTCGAAATCCGAAGTGAGTTGAACGAGACGACCCGTGGGGCGATCCGCTGCAACGCTTACCACCACAAATGGCGACTTCGCAACAGGAGCCGCATCCGGAGCCAACAGGAGTAATAACCAATACACGATGAGACTCCCTCGTGAACTTCCGGATCGACTCGCTCGACTGGTACTCTACAAGTTACCGCGTTGCCCCTTGTTGCTCACTCGATTGTGTGCGGGTTTCCCAAACTTTCTTCCTCGCAGATAACTTGCTGAATCCGGTTGCATCGGAACGCGTTGCAAACGAAATCGGTTTGAGCAGATCCGGCTGTGGTCGCAGAAATGGTACACTGATCCAACCTTATTGGATCTCCGCCATGATCAACTTTGAATATCTCCAAACCGGAGTTTACGGGCTTGCCAACGCTCACAAAGCTGGCACGATGGCCGGGCACTTGGGAGCCGCTGTCTGTGCGGGATACTTCTTTGGGGAAGACCAGAGCGACCTGCCCGACGCCGTGTTCCGAGGAATTGAAGGTGAGATTAAACGGGTCATCGCAGGTGAAGAAGCGATCTGGTGGAACGCCAAGCAAGCGGGAATCTCGCCAGCAGATCTCTTCAAGTCATTACCCAAGGAAGAACCCAAGCCCGACACAATCAAGACGATTGCCGAGGCTCTGGAAAAGAACGTCGGAGAAGCGAGGCAATCGGGCCATAACATCATCTTCGCTTCCATTGCGATACGTGCTCTCAGAGACCATCCCAACTTTGCAACGCCGCAGGTCATTAACGGAGTCTGCAAACTGACGGAAGGCTTTAACACGGCTCACGCCGGCCGGGGCTACTACGGCAAAGAGAAAGGTTGGCTGAACGGGAATCAGGTGAAACTCGCCGCCGATGCGAAGTTTGGTCCGTACGCTTCGATTCCACAGATGGTGGAAGTTACGATTGAAGAACTAATCGCAACCGCAGCCATCAAGAAGCAGGGCTTCGGCGGACTCTGGCACATTATCAATCACGCCGCAGCGATCACCGAGATGGATCGATTCGGCTTCAAGGATTTGGCTAAGAAGGCGTTGCCCGCCCATCATCAGCACATCCGCCTGTGGCGGTCGCTCCCCGACGTGGAAGCGGAACTCGGTGCTGTGCTGAAGGCCGAACATGATCCGCGTGATCCGGTCTACTGGAAGGGAATGCTGAAGCGGGATGAAGCTCGGCTGACACACCGGATCAAGACGCTCTATGGCTTCTACACGCTCAAGCGATTCATCGAGAAAGACGCCCAGAAGAAGAAGGCCGAAGATGCGTTCTTGTATTTGATGGCATGACTTTCACCAGCGAACCAGCAATGGAAACGTAAAGGGTCAATAACATGACGCGTTACTCGATCTTCGTCTTGCTCGCCATCGCTATCGCCACCGCCCAACCCGCCGTTGCTGCGACCTTGCGTGTTCCGCAAGACCACAAAACCATTCAAGCCGCCATCGACAGCGCAAGCACCGGCGACACGATCATAATTGCACCCGGAAAGTATCTCGAACGCATTCGGCTCAAGCCGGGGATCATCCTTCGGAGCGATGGAGATGATGCCAGGGGAGCCGATGGCCTTAAGCGCACAGAAGCCAGCATCATCGACGGCGGTGGCAAGGAAGGAAAGGTTCCCGGCGTCGTGATGGCCGAGGGCAGCACTCTGGACGGCTTCACGATCACAAACGTCGGAGTCTACGACGAGGCCACTTGGAAGAAACACTTCGATTCGCAGGGCGAAGAATTGGGTGACGAGGAAGGTTCAGTCCAGGCAGAAGGAACCAACCCGGCCATCAGCATTCAAGGCGTGAGTTGCACCGTCACCCACTGCATCGTTCACCACAATGGCGATGTGGGAATCGGCATCCTCGGCAAAGAGAAGTCGAAGACCGCACCGCTCATCACCGGGAACTTGGTCTATCGCAACATGGGCGGTGGGATCGGCGTGGCGGAAGGTGCCGAGCCGATCATCCGGGGCAACATCTGCAAGGAGAATCTGCGAGCGGGGATCGGTTGCCGGAAAGCGAACCCGATAGTCACCGACAACATGTGCTTTCAGAACATTCGGGCAGGCATCGGTTGTCGAGAAGGATCGAAACCGGTGATCCGGGGCAACAAGTGCTATAAGAACCGACGTGCCGGAATCGGAATTCGCATGGAAGGCACTGCTCCGGTTGTGGAAGGGAATGAGTGCTACGAGAACGATATGGCCGGGATCGGCTGTCGGGACGGAGCCAGCCCGATCCTGCGAAACAACATCTGCCGCAAGAACAAAATGGCGGGCATTGGCTGTCAGGATGGAGCCAGGCCGCTCATTATTGGCAACGAGTGTCGGGAAAATGAACTGGTCGGCATTGGCGTGCAGAAGAAGGGGATTGCGATCATTCAGGGCAACAAGTGCCTTGACAACAAACTGGTTGCCATCGGTGTCACTGAAGAATCGACGGCGACGATCACGGACAATGAGCTTTCTCGCACAGGAGGTACACCTCCGATCATTGCTGTGAAGGACGGCTCGACGGCTACGATTAAAGACAACCACATCAAGGGCGGCGGCGTGGCAGCGGTTCTTGTGCAGGGCAAGGCAACGGTAAGCGGCAATACCTTCATCGGAATCGGTGAAAAGCAAGGCAACGCCGTGTGGGTGTGGGAGAACTCGACGGCCACGATCTCCGAGAATTCTTTCAACGGCTACCGGGCTGCGGTGAACGCCACGAAAGCCACGGTGGTCATCGCCGGGAATACGATCACGAAGTTTCAGGGTACAGCGATCATCGTCAAGGACAGCCAGAAGCCTGCCCACGTTTATGGCAACACAGCAACTTCCGCTGACCCCAAAGCGAAGGTAGTCGATGTGCAGGGGCAGTTCGGGGTAGTCGCCGAGAACATATTGAAGAAGGAGTGATTCATGCCCTTCGATGAATCTCTAGCCGCTCGCATTCGAGAAGCTCTGGACCGCAAAAGGAACATCGAAGAGAAGAAGATGTTCGGCTGCATCTGCTTCTTCCTAAATGGCAACGCACTGGTTGGCGTCTGGAAAGACCGGCTTATTGCTCGACTCGGCCCGGACAATTACGAAGAAGCCATGATGGAGCCATACGTTCGGGAGTTCGACATTACCGGCAGAGCGATGCGGAATTGGGTTGCGGTCGAGCCGGAAGGCATCGAGCACGACGAACAGGTGACAGAGTGGATCGAGAAGGCGACGAAGTTCGTCCAAACGTTGCCGATGAAGTAAGCCACAAGGTAGATGTATGGCAAAACCAACCGACATCGACTGCTACATCTTGCAGTTCCCTGCTGACGTGCAGGTGATACTGGAGGAAGTTCGGAAAGCGATCCGCAATGCCGCACCGGATGCCAAGGAAGTCGTCAGTTATCAGATGCCTGCTTTCAAGCAGCATGGAATACTGGTCTACTTTGCTGCGTGGAAGAAACATATTGGCATGTACCCGCCGATCTCCGGCGATAAGGCCCTGGAGAAAGCAGTCGCATCGTACGCCGGACCAAAGGGGAATCTTCAGTTTCCGCTGAACGAATCGATGCCCCTCGACTTGATCGAACAGATCGTGAAACTGCGGGTCAAGCAGGACACGGATAAGGCAGCAATGCAGAAGCGGAAGCGGAAACCGAGGGCCTCCAAATGAAAATCGAGATCATTGAGGAACCGATTCGATTCATCTTCAACGGCGATGTGGCCTATCTCCCGAACAACGACTAAAACGGCTAAAACGACGTGCGGTCGGTGTTGACTCCAAAGTGAGTAGTAGAACCCAACTCGCCCCCGTAGCTCAGATGGATAGAGCGGGGCTTTCCTAAAGCCCAGGTCACAGGTTCGACTCCTGTCGGGGGTACTGATCATCCGGACAGTAATGGACAGAAATAGACTCAACAGTACAAAGTGGCTTGTTTTCTAGCGATTCCCCAAGTTCTGACCATTCGGGTCTTTTCCTGTCCGCTGCCGTCTGCGTCGTCTTTTGCGTCGCGCGTGCGTCGGAATCTGCGTCGCCTTTCACGGCCTTTGCGAAATCGGCATCGGTGACCTGCAGATAGTGCTTCGCGGCTACCGCAACGCTGTTACCGATCCAGCTTGTTGCAACGTGTAACGGGAAGTCTTTGGCGAGCTCCGTTTCCCTGCTCGCCCGCAAATTCTGGAACGGCTTTTCCCAGGGAAGCAATCCAGCCCTCAAGATGATCTTCGAGAAGGTTGTCCGCCAGTTTGCGGAAGCGTCGCGGGTTCGCGTGATGATATGCACCGCGCCGGGTTCCGCTCGGTCGAATGCTTCTTCAAGGTGCGGCCGGAGTTCCGGGAAGATTGGTACCCATCGCAAACCTGTTTTGGGTGAACGAACAAGGAACCGCTCCCGTTCCCAATCAACATCCGCCCAGGTTAACGCGAGATGCTCCGATGGGGTTCGCAATCCACCATATCGTGCCAATGCCACAATCAACCGCCATTCTCCATCTGGGCAGGCTTCGAGAAGTTGCACCGTCTGTTCTGCGGTTACAAAGTGCATGCGATCGGGGTTCGCCATCGTTCCACCCTTCACATCTCGGAAGGGGTTCTTCTCAATCAAGCCGTCGCGTTCCGCAACCCGAAAGAGTTGTTTCCCGTGCGTGATCGTTCGGTTCGCAGTCGCAAGCGCGAAGTTGCCACGCATGTGTGCAGCGAAGCGTTCAGCATCACCAGCGGATACGTTCTTTGGTAGTCGGTTGGCACCAAGGAAGTTGGCCAGATAGCGGATAGCCTGGAGGTAGTTCCTTCGTGTGTTCTTGGCGATATCCGGACGGCTTGCAACGTACCCAAGGAAGTATTCCTTGATCCCGGCAAACTGGCAGGTACTCCGCTCGGGAATCAATCCCACGCTCGCCAGTTTCGCAGCTAGGTCGTCACCGACACTTCCCACCCATGCGGCCGTTTCGGTGTCCAAGGGTAAGCGGGAAGCGTTCGCGGCCACCAGTGCTTCAACCTTGGTCCGGATCGCTTCCGCGTTCTTCTTGCTGGTCTTCCCCAGGTATATCGTTCGCCGTTTCCGGTCCGCACCGGTGAACAGGATGCGAACGTTCCCGGTCTGATCTTTACTCACTGACGCCATCTGTAGGTTCCTTCATGCCAGATGAATGTGAGACGAAAGAGACACGCATCGTTAATCAGGCAAATTGCCGAGTGAGTTGTTGAACAACTCGCCAGCCTTGGTCATGTCCTTCAAGGTTTCGCGGAGTGCGTAGGCCTCAGCATATTCCCGGGTTGCCCCGTAATCGAACTCCAGGATAGCCGCACGCTCGATGAATTCCTTACGCCAGCTTTCGGGCAGTTCATCCGGCGAGAGATCCGGCAATTCTGGGTCAGCAAGAGAAGGTCGCGCTAGAGATTCCAGGAACGCCCACATGTCGAGTACCATGTATCCTCACCTCTAGGATTGTCACTATTGTCACTATTGTCCCTCTGGGACGATAAAAAACAACGGTCTTAGTGACAATCGATAATACATAATGCGTTGCATCTAATCGATTTGCGACGCCACAGGGACAATAGGGACCATTTGCACCCTAGGTCATCCCAAGATCGACGCAGTACCGGGTTTGAATCTCTTTCATTTGCTCGCATGTCACGTTCCTATAGCGGCGTTCGCCGTTCGACTTTTGAGGTGCCGCAATGCCATAGCTCTTCAACCGGTTCGTGACGGTCTTGGGATTCCACATTTTGAAGGTTACTTCATCGCGAAGTTTCGCGAGTGTGAGCAGTTCTCCGCTGGTCGGCGAATGGCCCTCTCGAATGGATTCGACCATGAGTTCCAGCAACGTCTCATCCGCTTCAGGTATTGCGTCGTCTCTGGCATTCATCACGCTCGCCAGTGCGTGTTGTTGGAGAGGAGCCAGAAGGCCGGCCGCACCGCGTTCCTGAAGCCACCCAGCAAGAGCGAGCAAAGGTTGCCAAAGTTCATAGTTTCGCCCATTGATTCCGTCCGGAACAACATCTCTGCGCGATGCCAAATTCATCCACTCTGGCCCACACTCCATGGCAAGAACGTGGAGATCATCGCGGACGGTTTGCCATTCCGCCGAGTTACCATCGATTCGGAGTTTCGGTTTTTGAGAATCGCTGGCAGATCGGAACATCGTGATCGGAATGCAGCGACTTGCCAAGGTTGGAGGAAGTCCTGCGATACACGCCAAACATTTCGGCCCATATACATCAAAACGAACCGGCCGGAATGAATCGCCCACGGGTTCCAACCGCGTTGCACAACCACCGCGCCGGTACCCACTGAGGAACACGCTTTGAATCTCCGCTTGCTCCGGTGTGCTTTGCTTGAGCCGTTCGGCTTCATCGAACAGCATCGTTCCGCCATTCGCATGCAGACTTCGGAACAGCACAGGCGCGGTCAGGTTGGAAGATGACATGGGGCGAAAGACAAGTCGTTGCAGAACATCGAGCACCCGGCTTTTGCCGGAACCCATCGGCCCCCCAACGTAAAGATACTGCACCGCATCCCATGCCGGGAAAACGTAGGTGAGCATCGACCACAGCGTGAGCGTTGCAGTTGTGCCAGGTGCCGCGTTCGGCGGGAAGTCGAGGAACTTTGCGAACATCCTGGACACGCGTTTGAACACATCGCACGGGTCTGGGGAGTCGGTTCCTTCAAGCCAGGTCCGCCGTGAGTCTGCTGACCATGCTGGTGGCTCGGAGCCAGGCGGTTCTCCGAGATTGGGATGAACGTAAAGCATACTGCTGTCTGGCAACAGAATTCGACCAGACGTGTCGATCACTTCACGCTTGCCATCGGACCATCGCAGGTGCGTTCGCCAGCGAGGCATGAGCTTACCGCCCACATCAAACAACACCGCCACCGTGATGCCCGACACTTCGTGCGTGTGGAATAACTCTGGCCGAATAACGCGGCTTACATCGACCTCCTGGACGTGCAACTGCTCTTCCTGAGTCGCGGAAGTGCCGTCGTTCGCAGCCAACCTCAACAACTCGGCTTCGATCCGTTCGCGATCGAGCCCCAGGTACTTGCTTGTCGCTGCATCGAGGAACTTCTTGCGGGCGGCTTCACTCGACAAGTCGAGTCTATCGAGATGCAGAACTGTACTGCCTTGCTTCAGAATTATCTTGTGACGCTTGCCATCGCGTTCGGCGACAACCTCCAGATCGCATTCCGTCGCGGTCATTTCTTCCCCCTCGTTGTGATCTTGATGTTCGGCCGCACCACGCTGGCCGCCTCGAAGAGTTGATCCACATCGGCACGGGTTGCACCAGCTGCAACCCACTGCCGTAAATCCTTGAAGTTGGTCGGCGGGGTAATCACCCGCGTTTCTCGGCAGTAAAGCGAAAGTGTTCCCGCCAGCGAGTTTGCTCCGCGAATGCCGGGTTCATCGTTATCTGAAACGATCACCGCAGAAGCAGGTTTTCGCATCCGCACGAGTGCCACGAGATGTTGCGTGCCACCTGTGCAAGATGGCCTACCAACCGCGTTCTGGAACCCGATGCTATGCGAGGCAATCGCATCGCTGGCACCTTCCGCGATGATCAAAACCGGGTCGTTGTTGGTCATGGTGTCGGACAGGAACAGCGATTCCTTGCCATCCTTCACTGAGAACTTCGCCCCGTCCGGCCGCCGTAGCCGGATGCCAGTTACCTTCTCGGTTTGCGGATCGCGCATCGGGAATGTCCATGCTGCGTGATCGACCGACCAACCCACCCCAAACTCCGCCAAGGATTCGGCTTTCACATCAAGGGATGCAGCGAAAGCGTGAAGTCGATCCACGTTCGCAGCGTGTTGATACTGCCGCGCGAGCGGTGTCAGGTCGGGCAATGGCTTTTGGTTACTGATGAGAACGCGACGAGGTTCGTAGAGTCGCGGCGTCTCGACGAGTCGATGGAAATACCCGGCATCACCTGCCCGCTTCGCCGATTCGATACGCGGGCAAATGGCAGCACTCTCGTCAGACGCAATCAGGCACCAATCAGTCTTGCCGCACACTGGGCATGGCGTGTTACGCGATACCCGTGTCCACTGCGTTTCGGTTCCACTCATGTCGCACCGCCTTCCGCCTTTGATGCAAGCCACTGTTCCAGCGAAGATCGCAGATACAACACACGCCGACCGATCCTGATGCGGCCAATTGGTTCACCCGCATCAGCCAAACGTCCGAGTGTTTTCGCGGACAACTTGGTGAGGCGTGCGGCCTCAGATTGATCGAGGGTTAGCGTTTCTGCGAGTGCTGCAGTTTGGGGATTAACCACGGGTCACCACCTTTGCCGATTCCTCGGCAGTGTTCATTGGGATTGGGGCAGCCAGTCGGTCGTGAACGGTCATCGTCACCATCGTGTCACCTGCCGTTCGATTGAGTTCGTCTCAGTCGCGATCATGCTGGTGGGCGAGGGAACCTGCCCCCCAAGTCGCCAACAATCAGCTTGGGGGCTATGCACTCAGCTTGAGTCCAGCGGTTGCCCGAACGGAACGAAGTGTAGTGCCCGGTCTCAATTTTTTTCCCGCGGAGGTCATTGGAGTCCGTTCCCGGCATGTGCGGAAATGTAGCGGGGTGAAATCCCTTGAAATGAAATGGAAACGACAAACGCCCCGCATCCAGGCAGTTTTGCCAAGAAGCGGGGCGTAAGAAAATTTGCCGGGAAATGAGATGGAAACAGTGTTGCGCCGAATCTGGGGCGATTACTCGTCGGTGAATGCAGACGCACTGCTACTGCGGTTCAGTCGCTCCAGTTCCTTCTTGACGACCGAAAGCACGTCAATTCTTCGGTCGTGTCCGGTTTTGCCGTTTGCGAGGAATGTGCCGGCATCGGCTTGCTTCGAGACTTGGCCAGGGTTCAACGCAAACAACTTCGCGATCTGGGTGACTTTCAACCAGCGGAATTCGGTCTGGAGTGGGTCGGCAGTTCCGTCAGGATTGCTGAGGTGCCGTTT
>JBGSLF010000154.1:0-15415 GCA_041740855.1 Gemmata sp. | reverse complement strand
ATCGTCGGTCGAGCGGAACAGGGCGTCAAGACGCTCGGCCTCGGTCGCGGGCAACTGGATGCGAATCACGGAGGCGGCCTCCACGCGAGGGATTTCTCCCGGTTTAGATATGGGACACCGTCAGCGGGTTCATGTATCAGGAGCTTCCTCAATCAGTCCAGATACACGAACTCATTGAGGTTAACGAGCGCGCGACACAATTCACTCAACGGTGAATCTTTGAGGAACGCCGTCGCGCGTTCGAGTTCTTTTGCCGATGGCGGGCGACCCAACGTGAACCGGTACGCCTGTACGATGCGTTCACTCTCGGTCTTCGTTCCCGCGTTCAATCGATCCGCGAGTGCTTGTGCGGCCGCGATGGCTTCCGGCGCGTTCAAAAGCGAGAGAGCTTGCGGAGCGGTTGTGCTTCGTTCACGCTTCGGGCAACTCAGGTTGCTATCGGGGAGGTCGAACGATTCCAGGAACGGGTGCCGCAGATTCCGTCGCGAGAATAGATAGATGCTGCGGCAAGGATACTCTTTGACATCGGTTGTCGCGGTAACCGGTCGGGAACCACCGGCCGCACGTGCCAATTCGGGAAGCACCACGCCGGGGCCACCGCCTTTGCCGTTCAATTTCCCGGTGATGGCGAGCAGGGAATCGCGGACTGCTTCCCCTTCCAGTCGCAGCCGATTCATCCGCGTGAACAGTTTGTTGTCCGGATCTTTCGTCAACGCTTCCGGGCGTGGTTGTGTCGATTGCTGATACGTCGCGGAGGTTAACATCAACCGGTGCATTTTCTTGATCGACCAGCCCGACTCCACGAATTCGCAGGCTAACCAATCCAGCAATTCCGGGTGAGTTGGCGGTTCACCACGCGTGCCGAAGTCGCTTGCGGTGGCCACAATGCCGTGGCCGAAGTGTTGTTGCCAGAGCCGATTCACCATCACTCGAGCAGTCAGTGGGTTCTCCTTCGAGCCAATCCACTTCGCCAGTGCAAGGCGTCGGCCAGTGCTGTTCGTTTGAGGCGGAATCACGGCGTTGGTGGCTTTGCGATTGGGGGAAAGCATGACGGGGAACCCCGGAAGCACCTCAGCTCCTTTGTTCGCCAATTCACCCCGTTCCAGCAGGAATGTCCTGGGTGGGTCGCCGGGTTTGTCGGTCAAGCCCATGGCAACCGCAGCGATGGGCTTTTTCGCATCGAACGTCTTTAACTGCCGCTTCAACTCATCGATCCTCGTTCGCTCCGAGTCCGTCAGCCCTTTGGCGATCTCCGCATCGGTCACGATCACTTTTCGTTCCGTCTCGGCGACGAGTTCCTGTTGCCCGCCGGTACGCTGTTCGGGCGGAGTGCGATGGGCGGCCTGGGCGTCGGCCGGGAGCTTCGCCAACTTCGCCTCGTAAAGTCGCACTCGTTGTGGATCTTCAATCGTCGCGATTCCGCTGCGAAGATCCTTCGTGAGAGCAAGATAGTCTTTCATCTGCCGGGCACGAGCTTTCGTCTCGGCTGGCGTGGCCACTGGCAAATCCTTGCGGAACGCGGCCGGAGTGAAGAACGCCTGCAGGCGGAAGTAATCGGTCTGCGGGATCGGTTCGAATTTGTGATCGTGGCAGCGAGCGCAGGTGATTGTCAGTCCCAGGAACGCCAGACCCGCGGTATCGGTCATGTCGTTGAGCGTGTTTAACCGCCGCTGCGCCTGGTCGGATGAATCGGTCATGTCCGGCCCAAGCAAGTTGAAGCCGGTCGCGATTCGTGCATCCGGATCGCCCGGATAGGCTTCATCACCCGCGAGTTGTTCGATCACGAATCGGTCATACGGCTTGTCGTTATTGAAGGATGCGATCACGTAGTCGCGGTAACGCCAGGCATCGGGCCGGGGTTCGTCGAACTCGTAGCCGTTAGTATCGGCGTAGCGAGCAAGATCGAGCCAGTGCCGGCCCCATCGCTCGCCGTAACGAGGCGATGCCAACAGCCGATCGATCACCTTTTCCCAGGCGTTTGGGGCTGTGTCGTTTTCGAATGCGTCGATCTCGTCCGGTGTCGGCGGTAACCCGATGAGATCGAAGGTCACGCGACGGATGAGTTGCTGGCGGCTTGCCGGCGGAGCGGAAGGAAGTGCGGCTGCCTGTAGTTTCGCCCGGATCAACGCATCGACCGAATGGCCGGTCGGCGGGATTGTTGGCCGTTGTGGTGGCGTGAACGCCCAGTGCGGTTCCGCCGCGTAAGCCATCAATGGCAACGCGAGCGTGAACACGAATGCAACGAAATGAGTCCAGCAATGGGAGAGAGAACACATGTGTACGAACCCGCCAGGATGCGGAACTCGTTCAGTGTCCCTCCTTGGAGGAGCAGTGTCAACACAACGCCTGGCCTTCTGGCCTTCTCATTCCTTCGCGCGATCGTTTGCGAACACTTTGCGAAGCTTCTCGACTTTCGGCCCGATGATGACGCGGCAATAGCCTTCGTTCGGATTGGCGGCGTAATAGTCCTGATGATACGCCTCGGCCGGGAAGAACTCGCTGAACGGCGTGATTTCGGTCACGACTGGCGAACGGAATACGCCCGCCGCATCGATCTTCCGTTTATACATTTCCGCGAGTTCTCGCTGCCGTTCCGAGTGGTAGAAGATGGCGGAGCGATACTGCGGGCCAGAATCGTTCCCCTGGCGATTCAGCGTGGTGGGGTCGTGCGACCGCCAAAACGCTTCGAGCAATCGGGCGAAGGAAACCACCTTGGGGTCGAACGTGACATGCACCACTTCCGCGTGGCCGCTTCGCCCGCTGCACACTTGCTCGTAGGTCGGGTTCGCGATTGCTCCGCCGCTATAGCCGGACACCGCCGACTTCACGCCCGGCAGAAGGCGGAACACCGCTTCCGTACACCAAAAACAACCGGAGCCGAACGTGGCGGTTTCGAGTTCGCCGTCTGGCGTTGGCGTGGCATTCGCACCAAGTTCTGTTGCATCGAGCGTGGGGAAATTCTCGGACATGGAAAGCTCCTGCCGCGACGATTGCATGGCAAACAGGGCGACGAACACGAGCGCCGCGACCGCAATGCCAACGATGGCCAACTTCATGGTGTTCGCTCCGATTGCGCGCATTTGAAGCGAGAAAGAGAACCATTCTCCTTCTCGCTTCGCATCGCAATGGCTCGCGTAGAGGCGCGTGCCGTAGCCGCTATCACTTAGTATAGACGAAGAGGAACTTCATCAGTTCGCGGGCGTCGGCGGATTCGATAAAGCGGAACATCTCGTTGTTGCTCGCCAAGCCTGGGTCGTTGCGAATCAGGCAGCAAGCTGCGGCGAGAGCTTTGTCTGTGGCCACGAACGGCGCGACTGTGCAGTTTCGCCCGCACACTTCCACGCTGCGATAGTAGCCATCATCATCGAACACAAACGCCAGATCGGAGCGGAACCGCATGCCGCAGCCGCGAAAAGCGGTGTAGTTCAGCGTGTAGATGACCTTGAAGCCATCGTCCACGCGTTCGGTTCGCAGGAACTGCAATCCGTTGAACTGAGCGGTGGGGTGCGCGCACAGTGCGATGCTACTCTGGCACTTATCAATTAGCCCTTGAGCTTTCTCGACGGCTTGTGGGTTAGCGATATCGCCGGCGAAAGCGGGGGTTGCGGTGGCGAGCAAACCCGCCGCGACCAGTGCGACAAACGAACGCTTCGCAACGATGCAATTCATTGGCGGAATCCTGATTGACGTGGGGGGAAACAACGGCAACGACGACACGGCCGCAATCGCGGAACTGTCGGCAGTTCATTATTCGCCGACATCGCCCCAAGATTATCTCTATTTTACCGCATTCGTGAAGAGTTCACGATTGTGCGGATTGCTTCGAGCGATCGGGCTTCCGGCGACGAGACCAACGAACCGCAAGCGGCAAGAAGAAGAGATACATCCCGGTGAACCACAGCCCCAACACGATGATGGCCGAAGGCAAGAACACCCACAGTTTCACGCGATCATGAAACCACGAACCATCGTGAAGCGATTCGATCAGATCCGACCGCCGGTACACCGATTGCAGCACCTCGCCGGTTTGCAGATCAACCTGCACTTCCCAGCGATCATGCGTGACGAGTTTGGCAATTCCGCGATCGGGCCGAATGTCCATTCGTTCTACATCGCTCCAGCCACGCACGCCCGCTTCCGGTCGCGTCATCGCGGCATCGAGAATGGCTTGCACCGTGATGGCGGGCGTTTTCCCCGCACCGCGCTGCGTGGGCGGTTGAATCCAGTTCCAGTCTTTCTTGAGTTGAAGCAGAATGCCCGTGATGATGACGAGCAAGAACGGAGCCGCGATGAGGATGGCTCCCCATCGGTGAGATTTGCGTGTCAGGATTCGCCAGTGAATCGCCATGAGTGCATCGCTATTGATCGCGTGTGTCCGCACATCACAGTAGCCCGTAGTTTGCCAGCGTTTGGCGCACTTTCGCTTCGCCGGTCGCATCCATGGCACACATGGGCAACCGCATCTCGCCCGATGTGCGGCCCAGCAGTTTCATGGCTGTCTTCACGGGAATCGGGTTCGTGGCCACGCCGAGCATGTCGCGACACAGCGGGAAGAGCTTGCGGTGCCACTGTTGCGCTTCCGCAATCTTGCCTTCGGCGAACGCCTTTACCAGCGCCATCATGTCGCGCGGAACGATGTTGCCCACCACACTCACCACACCCTTGCCGCCAATGCTCAGGATGGGCAACGTGAGGCTATCGTCGCCACTTAGAAGTGTAAGATCGGTGAGTGCGGCGGTCTGGCTGGCCTGATCGAGCGAGCCAGTCGCTTCCTTCACTGCCACCACGGTGGGGCACTTCTCCGCCATGCGAGCAAGCGTTTCGGGGAGAATGTTTGACCCGGTGCGGCCGGGAATGTTGTACACAACGATGGGAAGATCCGTCGCTTCGGCGATGGCGGCGAAGTGGCGGAAGTAGCCTTCCTGCGTTGGCTTGTTGTAGTACGGCCCCACTTGCAGCGTGGCATCGGCTCCGGCCTTCTTCGCGGCCTTCGTCATACGGATCGCTTCGGAAGTGCTATTCGATCCGGTGCCCGCCATGATCTTGGTGCGGCCTTTGGCCCGCTCGCAGACGAACGCCACCACACGCTCGTTTTCATCGTGCGTGAGTGTGGGCGATTCGCCCGTTGTTCCGCACGGAGCAAGCCCATTGGTTCCCTGCTCGCAGTGCCAGTCCACGATTTTCCCGAGATCGTCCCAATCGATTTCGCCATTCTTGAAGGGCGTGATAATCGCAACAGTGACGCCGGCGAACAACTCGCCTCGGGTGGTAGCCATGACAAGACTCGCGGTTCAGGGTGAACGATGTCGATGAGTCAGATTACCTGAATGCCAACCCTTGGCAACAGGCGAAGCGTGTGCGGGCGTCAATCTCATCAATTCTTTCGCGCCAGCGTGAGGCCGTCCGCGAAGGGAAGAAAGCTCAGTGACACCCGCCTGTCGCTGAAGATCTTCGCATTCAACATTCGAATGGCGGCGGTGTCCGCATCTGTCACAGTGGGGTCCGCGACTTTCCCATCCCAGAGTGTGTTATCGATCGCAATCAGCCCGCCCGAGCGTACCAACTGCAGGCACTTCTCGTAATAGGCATCGTAATTGGCTTTATCGGCATCGATGAACGCATAGTCAAAAGAGTTGGCCGGGAGCGTATTGAGCGTGTTCAGTGCTGGCCCCATGCGTAGATCGATGCGATCCGCCAGCCCCGCCGCGACCCAGTGCTTGCGTGCCACCGCGGCGAACGATTCGTTAATCTCGCAACAGGTGATGTTCCCGCTCGGCGGCAGCACGCTCGCGACCCACGCGGCGGAATAGCCGGTGAAGGTGCCCACTTCCAGACAGCGATTCGCACCCATGAGTTGAACCAACAGCGCGAGGAACGGCCCTTGCTCGGGTGCGATCTGCCATTCGCCATCCGCGAGTGTGCCGGTTTCTTCTCGCAATTCACGAAACGCATCGGGTTCGCGCAGCCCCACCGACAGAACATAGTCGTACAGGCGATCCGTCATCGGTGTAGGCCGAACGAAGCTATTCATGGTGAACTCTGCGAGGGAACGTAAATGGATCGGATTCTGGCGTGCGAACGAAAAGTTCACAACAACGCGACGAAACTACGAGTCTGCGATGAGATTCCGCAATCTACAAAATGAATTTGCTCAGGTCTTCGTGTCGCACGATGGGACCGAGTTTATCGTGTACGAATGGGCCGTTGATCGTCACGCGCTTCTCGGAAAGGTCCGACCCTTCGTAGCTCACTTCTTCCACTACTTTTTCCAGAATGGTGTGCAAGCGTCGCGCACCGATGTTCTGATGCGTGCGATTCACCTGAAACGCGATATCCGCAATGGCTTCGATGCCGTCGGGGGTGAAGTCCAGCGTCACGCCTTCAGTGCGGAGCAACTCGGCGTACTGCTTGGTGAGAGAGTGCTTGGGTTCGGTGAGCACGCGAAGGAAGTCGTCGCGTGTCAGGTCCGTGAGTTCCACGCGAATCGGAAAGCGGCCCTGGAGTTCGGGCATTAAGTCGGCGGGCTTCGAGACGTGAAACGCGCCGGCCGCGATGAACAAGATGTGGTCGGTCTTCACCGGGCCATGCTTGGTGTTCACCGTTGTTCCTTCCACCACCGGCAGTAGATCGCGTTGCACGCCTTGCCGCGACACATCCGGCCCGTGCCCGGATTGCGGCCCGCACACTTTATCGATCTCATCGAGGAACACGATGCCGTGGTTCTCGACACGTTCGACGGCTTGCTCCGCCACGGCCGATCGATCGATCAGCGATTCGGTTTCCTGCTCGATCAAGATTTTGCGGGCTTCCTTGATGGGAAGCTGCCGCGGTTGCCCGCCCTTGGGCATGATGTTGTTGAACATGTTCTGCAAATCGACATCCATATTCTCCATTCCCATGTTGGAGAAAATCTGAACGGGCGTGGCGCGTTGTTCCACGGTCAGTTCGACCACGCGATCTTCGAGTTCGCCGGCATCCAGGCGGCTCTTCATCTTTTCGCGCGTGCGTTGGCGTCGCTCGAGTTCTTCCTTTTCCTGTTCCGGTTCCCACGGGCTGTTCTTGGGTGAAGGCACGAGCAGATCGAGGAGTCGCTCGGTCACGCGTTCCTTCGCTTTCTCCTGCACCCGCGCCCGCATCTCTAGCTTAACGAGGCCCACGCCCGCTTCGGTAAGATCGCGAATGATGCTTTCGACATCGCGGCCCACATAGCCTACTTCGGTAAACTTGGTCGCTTCGACTTTCACGAACGGCGCAGCCACGAGTTGCGCGAGCCGTCGCGCGATCTCGGTTTTGCCCACACCGGTTGGGCCAATCAAAATGATGTTCTTGGGAGTGATGTCGCCGCGAAGATCGGCGGGGAGTTGCTGCCTGCGCCACCGGTTGCGAATCGCAACGGCAACGGCCTTCTTCGCCGCATTCTGCCCAACGATGAACTTATCGAGTTCCGCAACAATCTGCCGGGGAGTCATGTCCATCGTGCTGTGCTCGCAGTCGTGTATCGTGATGCCAAAAGCCGCAGTGATCGGAAAGCGGAAAGTCGCGCATCGCGTGCGAGTTTTCCGCACGTTACGCCATCTGCGACGTGAGACTAACTGATTTCCATCACCTCAATGCTGCGGTTGGTATAGATGCAGATATCGCCCGCGATCTCCAACCCCGCGCGGACCACATCCGCCGGCTTCATCTGCGTGTGCGTCATCAGCGCCCGAGCCGCCGCCAGCGCGTATGGCCCGCCGCTGCCAATCGCCAGCACGTTATCTGTGGGCGCGATCACGTCGCCGGTGCCACTCAAGAGCAGCAGGTTATCGCGGTCCAGGATCACGAGCATGGCTTCCAGTCGCCGCAGTACGCGATCGGTTCGCCACTCCTTGGCGAGTTCGGTGGCCGCCTTGGGGACGGAGCCTTGGTGGTCGCGGAGCTTGGTTTCGAATCGTTCGAGCAGCGAGAACGCATCGGCGGCCGCACCGGCGAAACCGGCGAGAACTTTGCCGTCGAGCAATCGACGAATCTTCTTGGCATCGTTCTTCATCACGATGTTGCCGAGCGTAACCTGACCATCGCCCCCAAGGGCGGCACCGGTGGCTGTGCGAACGGCAAGGATGGTTGTAGCGCGAAGACGAGACACGGCTAAGAATTCTCCGGGTTGGCAAATAGCATCTGCCGAGGGCCTTCCCCAGCAAGAATAAGCGGACGCCCAATGGGCGAAACCTCGCGTCCGGTGCGGATGTTCATCATACCCGCTTGGGGTAGGCGGAACAGGGACGAGGAAACTGTGACCATTGTGGTACGTGTTTCTTGCGTAGAATATGCAATACATAGCCGAATTTGATTGGCATTAACATATTCATCAAGGAGACGAGGATGACCAAACTGACGACGAGGCTGGCGATGATCGCCGCCCTGCTGAGCGCCGGCGCAGTTGCGCCTCCGGCGTTCGCAGCGAAAGTGCCCACACAGCCCGGAGAGTTGCAAGTGATCGACAAAGCCGGGTTATTCAGCCCCAGCGCGATCGCTGCCGCCAAAACAGAGATGCACGGTGTAATGTTCCGAGACGGGCTGACACTCACGATCGACAGCCATCAGTCACTTCCGAGCGATCGGAAGGCAGAGTTCGACCGTGCGACCAACGACACCGAGCGTACCGCGGTCTTCGAGGCGTGGGCCAAATCGCTTTACACCAACCGCAAGGCCACCGGCATTTATGTGCTTATCTCGAAGAGTCCTGGTGTGGTCATCGTTCTGACCGACAAGGAAACCCGCACACGCGGATTTACCAAGGAAGACGAGATCAAGCTTCGGGAGATGATTCGCAGCAGTTTGCGGCAAGCGGCCAGTCAACCCGCGGAGGAACAGACTGCGACCCGCGACGGCATCTTGAAGTCGGCGGTCGAATTCGTCGCCACCGAGTTGAAAGATACGACCGCAGCGGCGACTGCGACCGACCAACCTGCAGAGAAACGCAACGCGGGCGGATCGAACATCGCCGGTTGGGTTTGCCTGGGGTTGTGTGTGATGCTGGGGGCGTGGCTGGTGATCGGGCTGATCCGTGCGTTCTCGGGTGGTGGTGGCGCGGGCGGACCAGGCGGGCCGGGCGGCGGTGGATTCATGACCAGTCTGTTCGGTGGCCTTTTCGGCGCGATGGCAGGAATGTGGCTTTACAACAGCATGTTCGGTGGCGGTGGAATGTTTGGTGGGTCCGATGCCACTGCCGGTGAAAGCGGAACGGCGGGCGATACCGGCTCGGGCGATCTGGCCGACGATACTGGCTCGGCAGGCTACGATGGCGGCGATTATGGCGGTGGCGACTTCGGCGGTGGCGACTTCGGCGACTTCTGATCGCAGATGGCAGATGCAGCAAAGGCTCACGGGTTCCTATCCGTGGGCCTTCTTCATTTCTACCATGATCGCATGCCGCACGATCCCCATTGCCCGCTGTGCCAGTCCATCGCCAACCCCGCGCTTGCGTGGGGCGATCGGCTCGTGTGGCGGTTTCCGCATTCCATCGCCACCCTTGGGCCGTGGGAGTATTACACCGGCTATTGTGTGCTTGTGTCACGCGAGCATGCCACGGAGTTAAGCCAACTCGGGCCAAACCGCACCGCGTTTCTGGACGAAATGTCGCTGTTGGCAGCGGCCATCGAGGCGTGCTTTCAACCGCACAAGTTAAACTACGAACTGCTTGGCAACCTCGTGCCGCACTTGCACTGGCATCTATTCCCGCGCTCAGCCGAAGACCCGGAGAAACTCCGCCCGGTGTGGTTCGCCACCGATCGGGCCGAGAACGACTCCACCGAGAAAGCTCGCCTCACAACCGGCACGGTGCCAACTTCGGAAGCCGTGGCACGGCTTCGCCACTGGCTTACCGCGAACGGGGCACCAACAGCACCATGAACGCATCACTACGACTCGGCACGCGCGGAAGCCCGCTGGCACTCTGGCAGGCGAATCACATCGCGGATCGGCTGCGGCCGGTAATCGCCCCGCGAGCAGTGGATCTGATTCGCATCGAGACGCACGGCGACCGCGATCAGGCTTCGGCCCTCTCTGCCATGGGCGGCTTCGGCGTGTTCACCAAGGCGATTCAGAACGCGCTACTTGAACAGCGAGCGGATGTCGCAGTTCATAGCCTCAAAGACCTGCCCACCATTCCGGAACCGGAACTGGAACTGGTTGCGGTGCCACCACGCGGGCCAACCGGCGATGCGTTCGTATCGCAGAAACATCGCCACTTCGACGATCTGCCCGAAGGCGCAACCGTGGGCACCAGCAGCTTGCGTCGGCGTGCACAGGTGCTGAACCGCCGCCCGGATCTGAAGCTGATCGAGCTTCGCGGTAATGTGGACACGCGATTACGCAAACTGGATGAACAAGAACTGGATGCCATCATACTCGCCGAGGCCGGTTTGGTTCGCCTCGGGTTAGCCGACCGGATCACCGAGATTCTGGACGCGACATGGATGCTGCCCGCCGTGGGGCAAGGGGCGATCGGGCTGGAATGCCGGGCTTCAGACGACGATACGAAGCACTTCGTCCAAGCGCTGCGCGACCCCGCCACGTTCGCACGCGTGACAGCCGAGCGGGCCATGCTGTACGCGCTGGGTGGTGGCTGCCTTGTCCCCATTGGGGCCACCTCGCAGGTGCAAGACAACACGCTTACCGTGCGGGGGGCGGTGCTCTCGGCGGATGGGAAACGTCGCATCGTTGCCACTCATTCCGGTCCGGTCGATGCGCCGCTCGCACTGGGGCAGGAACTCGCGGCCATGCTACTTGCAGAAGGCGCGGCCGAACTGCTTGGACCGGTGACGCCGTGAAAACGCCCGTTATTGCTTTCGAGAATGTAACGGTGAATCGAGGCGGGCATGCTGTGCTCGCCGGATTGTATTGGGCGATCCATGAGGGCGAAGCGTGGGCGGTTGTTGGGCCGATCGGCTCAGGCAAGTCGACCCTCGCAGAGGCGGCGTTGGGCAAGCACTTGTTGGCAACCGGTGCCGTTCACTGGCCGTTGCTCGATCGCCTACGATTGGCCGGAGTGCCGGTCGATTATCCTTCGCAAATCATCTCGCATGTGACGTTCAAAGAAGAGTCGCGGCTCTTCTCGTATGCCGGTCATTATTACCAGCAACGCTTCGAATTCGCAGACAGTGACGAGCCGCTGTCACTGGAAACCTTCCTTCAAACCGGCACGCACTCTACACCAGAAGCACGGGAAGCAGTGTGCAAGCGGCTCGGCGTATTCGAGCAACTCGCGCAGCCCTTCATGACGCTCTCGAACGGCCAAACCCGCCGCGCACGCCTCGCCCGCGCTTTACTCACCAAGCCGGAACTTCTGTTACTGGACGATCCCTTCGTGGGGTTGGATACCGGCGGTCGAACGGATCTGGCCGCACTGCTAGGCGAACTTGTCCGCGAAGGGCAACGACTCGTGCTCATCTGCCGCAAAGATGTGGTGCCCGCGTGGATCACACACACACTCGAATTGGGGCAGCGCGAACATGGCGTTAAGCCAATTAACCAAGCAGAGGCGATGAAGCGGTCTTCACTTGGCGATCCGCGAGAGCCTGTTGTTGAACTCGAAGGCGTGACCGTGTCGCATGCCGGAAATCGCATTCTGGATTCAGTGAACTGGACAGTTCACGCCGGAGAACGCTGGGCAGTTGTTGGGCCGAACGGCTCCGGCAAGACGACGCTCTTGAGCTTGCTCTGTGGCGACCATCCGCAGGCATACGCCAACGATATTCGCCTGTTTGGCCGCCGCCGTGGAACCGGCGAAACGATCTGGGATGTCAAGCGAAACGTCGGGTTGGTGTCGCCGGAATTCCATCTCTACTTCACCGAACCGCTCACCGCCGATCGCGCCGCGGCAACCGGTTTCTGGGATGGTGTCACGGATCGCGGCACCACACCGGAACAAGATGCTCGCGTGCGCGAACTGTTCGCGGCGTTCGGCATCACGCACTTGCAAGGCCGCCCGTTTCGCACGCTCTCAACAGGCGAGCAACGGCTGGTGCTGCTCACACGCGCTCTGGTGAAACGCCCACCGCTCGTGATTCTGGACGAGCCGTTTCAATCGCTGGACGCGGACCGCGTGGAGTTGTGCCGAGCGTATCTCGATCGCGAATTGCGCGAAGATCAGACGTTGTTGTTCGTGACGCATGAGCTGGCGGAATTGCCGCGCTGCGTGACGCGAACCCTTCAACTGAATCGCGGTCGGATTACGAACGCGGTTTAGCGATGCGGCTGGCGAAGCGGTGGCCAACCCACATGAAGCCCCACGCTGAAGACGCGATTCGCGTGGAACACGGAACCAAGATCACTTGCTACATCCCGAGGATCTTGCGGTAAAGCGATTCATACGCAACCGCGCTGCGGTCCCAACTCCAGTCCTGTGCCATCGCTGTGAGCATTACTTGGCGAAAGTGCTGGGGTTGGTCGCGATACAACTTCAATGCCCACTTCACCGTGTCAAACAGTGCGTTTGCGGTGTACGCGTCGAATGCGAAGCCCGTGGCGCGGTTATCGGCCAGGTTCTCGATCGTTGCGTTCACAACGGTGTCGGCTAACCCACCGGTCGAGCGAACCACCGGCGGCGTGCCGTAACGCAGGCTATACATCTGGTTCAATCCGCACGGCTCGTAGCGGCTTGGCATCAAGAACAGATCCGAGCCGGCTTCGATGCTGTGCGCGAGCGATTCATTGAAGCCGAGGTAGATCCCCACGCGATCCGGGTGCTTGTCGCGGAACGATTGAAGTTCGTCATGATACTCTCGGTCGCCATCACCCAGGATCACCAACTGGCACCCGAGATCCAGAAAACCCGGTGCCGCACTGGTGATCAGATCGATCCCCTTCTGGCTCACAAGCCGGGCAATCATTCCCAGCACGGGGGCTTTTGGGTCTTCGGGCAAGTCGAACTTGCGTTGCAGTTCGGCCTTGCACTTCGGTTTGTTGGTGAACACCGTTTCGGCTGTGTAGGGGGCGATAATGTGCGGATCGTGGGTGGGATCCCAGTGATCGTAATCGCAACCATTAACGATCCCGCTCAGCTTGCCATGCAGGCTCGATAATAACCCTTCTAGCCCGCAACCGTAATTGGCGGTCTGAATCTCGCGAGCATACGTGGGGCTAACCGTGGTAACCGCGTCGGCGTAGACAATTCCCGCCTTCAGGAAGTTGAAGTGGCCATGGAATTCGAGCTGTGCGGGGTTGAACAGATAACCGGGTAGGCCCGTGATGTGCAGCACATCGCGGTTAAACATGCCCTGGTAGGCGATGTTGTGAATCGTGAACACCGAGCGCATCCGCTGATAACCGCCCTGCAGCCGATACACCTCGCTCAGGAACACCGGCACCAGCCCGGTTTGCCAGTCGTTGGCGTGGATCACATCTGGCGTGAAGCCAAGATGCGGCACGAGTTCGAGCACCGCACGCGAGAAGAAAACGAAGCGTTCTGCGTTGTCCGGATAGTCCGCTTTATACCCGCCCCACATGGTTTGTTGGTACAACCCTCGCCCGTGTGCGGGGTCGTCTCGCTCGAAGAAGGGCTGATGTTCGATGAGGTAAACCGGCACATCGGAATTCGGCAATCGCGACCGGAACACGCGACAAGCCAGCACGCGGCCATCCATGGGCACGGGCAACACAACGCCGGTGCTTTCGATCGGCATGCCCGACCGCCGCACTGCGTTGTAATACGGCATTACCACTGCGACTTGGTTACCCATGCGTGCCAACGCTTGCGGAAGCGCGGCGGCCACATCCGCCAGCCCACCTGTCTTGGCGAAACCCGCCACTTCACTCGCCGCTACTAATACCCGCAACGCAGACACGTGATATCTCCTGGGCGATTGTTCAAATCGAGCGCACTATAGGAAGGGGCCTTGCGTGCGGATAGGGCAACTTGCAAACAAGCTTTACCTACAATTCCCCTCGCCACTGCCTGCTTATCGATAATTTGCGGAATCTGCGGATTCATTCATTCACTACCCCTACACCCCTTCGTGAAACAATATCCCAAACTGAAACAATCACGCCGAAGCGAAATTGTCACGCCTGGGGCGAATCGCCCCTTGCTTTTAGGTCTGCTCATGGTGTCAACGGCGAGACTTCGCGACCAGCACGCCAAAAGCAATCGCAAGCTCGATGTTGGAATCGCGAATTGCTGGGGTTAAAGTGAAGTCAGATCGGTTCTATCCGGAGGCCGCGTGGCGATATCTTCCGCTTTCACTCCTGCCGTTAATCCTTCGCGTCATCCGTCACGGCGAGATGCTCTGCAGGCTGGTGGGCTGAGCCTGTTCGGTCTCGGCTTGCCCGACTTAATCAAGGCGCGAGTCCAGGCGCAAGCGGCAACCGGAACGCGCCGACCGGCGAAGGCGTGCATCGTTCTGTTCATGTGGGGCGGGCCTGCTCAGCAAGATACCTGGGATATGAAGCCCGAGGCACCGGATGTGTATCGTGGGGAATTCAAACCCATCTCCACCCGCGTGCCGGGATTGCAGTTCTGCGAACATTTGCCCAAGCTCGCGGAGCGTGCCGATCAACTCTGCCTCATTCGTTCGATGACTCACCCGGATGTGAACCACACCACTGCCACGCATCACTTGCTCACAGGAAAGCCCGCTCCGCCTGGCCCACTCACGGACGACTGGCCGAACTATGGGGCCGTGCTCTCGCGGTTGGGTCGCGGCAGTGGCCCGCTTCCGCCCTATGTTTCCATGATGCCGATTGTTCCCAACGGTGCCCCGCGATTCGTGGAATCGAGCCACGGCCAGGGGGCGGGTTTGCTCGGACCGCTGTTCAACCCCATGCGAATTGATGCAGACGCCTCCAAGCCCGATTACCGCGTGGGCGATTTCGAACTCGCCGCAGACACCGCAGCGGGCCGCGTGGGCGATCGCCAGGGCTTGCTCCGTTCACTCGATTCGCGCGCACGCCAATTTGAACACCACGCCGCTGCCGAAGCCATGGAATCGCACTACGAGCGGGCGTTCGCGCTGCTCTCGTCGCCGGAAGCATCCCGCGCGTTCGATCTGAGCCAGGAACCGCTCCGCACTCGCGAACGCTACGGCATGAACATGCACGGGCAATCGGTGCTGCAAGCCCGCCGATTGGTTGAAGCCGGGGTTCCGCTTGTGACTGTGTTCTGGCCCAACGATGGCATCACCAACGTGAGCGTTTACTGGGACACGCATAGCCGCAACTTTATCGACTTGAAGACTCGCCTCTGCCCGGTTACCGATCAAGCCTTCTCGGCCCTGCTCGACGACCTGAAAGCACGCGGCATGCTCGACGACACGCTCGTGATTTGGACGGGTGAAATGGGCCGCACACCCAAAGTAGGGCAAGCGGTTCCCGGCGGCGCGGGTGCGGGGCGCGATGGCCGCGACCACTGGGGCAAGCTCTTCACCACCGTGCTGGC
>JBGSLF010000153.1:0-24096 GCA_041740855.1 Gemmata sp. | reverse complement strand
CGAGTTCGGTGTATTCGGCGTTGATGGCAGCTTCCAGGTTGCCGAAGCCGACCACGAGGCCGAGGCCAACGATCGTCGTCAGGAACAAGTACTCAACTGCAACGGTACCAGCTTCGTCGTTCCACAGCTTTGCGAACATGGGCAAATACTCCGTAGTTATGCGGGTGACGGGTTGGGGCCCCTGGTTTGCACGGCGCAAACCTTGGATGTTGGGCGATTCCGTCAGTCCCACATCACTCCCTCATGGGGAGTTTTGTTGCCACAACTCAACCAAACGATTTCTCTGTTGGAAATTCGTTGGGAATCGGGCGAATTCTGTTTCTCCGGTTTGCATTCCGGAGTGGTGTACTCTAAGTCTTTGGTAGCGAGAACGGAGGCAAGTTGGGGCCCCTCGAACTCGTGGTGTATCAATGTTGTGCGTCAGTTCCAGGTTAACCAATCCGCTGTGGCTCATGCACGGCGGTTTGCGTTCTCACATGTCGAAGCGTTCGTCGAGAGTTTTACTGGAATGGTTCCTCATTCCCTGGTAAATTTTTCAACTTCTGATTGCTACTTCTGACTCTTCTTTACTAATCAAGTTTGACACTGTCGGCAATCAGGTTCCCGTCTCGTCTGACTTTTCTTCGTTTGCTCGCAGTCAACGAGTGGGAGTTTAAAGCCCACCCACTCCCTTCGCAAGAGGTAAAATCCGCATATTTGACAAATACTGTCTAGCATGAATTCATGCTTTGCCAACACTCTGCACCTATACTCAGCACAATTGCTCTAACAGATTATTGATAAGCAGTTTAAGTTCATTCATTTCTGGCCATATTTCGTGATTATGAGATTGTGGGGTATCGATCTCCGTCTTGCATGTCACTTTCTTTAGCCCAAATTGCACACTTCAAAATGATGTTTGAAAAGCTGGGAAGGAGATTTCGTTGAGAAAAAGTTCATCGATCATCCGGATTTAGCCGATCAATCTGTCTGTAGGGTTCGGCAACAGGGGCGGGCGCGGGGTGCGCCTGTGGGGCACGATCACAATCGCCCCGTCCGAACAGTTGCCCACCCGGTCTGGATTCCGACCGGACGCAGGAGGTGTCATTATGCTCCCGGGTGTTAATCAAGCCTCGACCCCACCGAGGTCGGGACGTCGTGTGTGGGTTCGGGTTGTTGCAGGCGCGGTAGTTGCTACCGCAGTCGCAGTCGTCGCACGACCGCTGTTGGTAGGATCTGAGGCGTCCGGTAGCGAGCCGGTCGTTGCATTGCCTCCACCGCGAGTGGAACTTGCCGCTCCGCCGCAATTTCTGCCGCCTCCGGCCATTCAGCCGATCGCATTACCAGCACCACTTCAAGGGCCAGGTCTGGTTTATCCTGCGGGTGCAGGCGTTGTGCAGGCGGGTGCTCAGGCGCAGCCCGTTCCGGGAGGTGGCAATCCGCAGCAATTGCCGCCACCCAATCCTCTGCCATTTGGCCCAGAGCGTGTTCGCCTCCCGCGAATGGGAACGGGCATTCTTGGGGCAACTCCCGTTCCCACCGAGAAGGAACTGGCAGAGTTTCGCCGGTTCGTCGGTGGTGTTGTGGATCCGCAGAACACGCTGGATTTGATTCAGGGTCGCGCTCGCGTGATTCTGCTGAAGGCGACACCAACGCGGACACAAATTGCAGACCCAAGTATCGTTGCGTTTCGCATTCTGGAGCCGGAGGGCAGACAAGTTACGATGATCGGGCAGAAGCCTGGTATCACCGTCCTCAATCTGTGGTTCGTGGATCCGGACGACAAGGACAAGGAAGTGATCTTGAGCTACATGGTTCGGGTGTTCCCCGACCCAGAAGAGAAGGAACGGTTGGAAGCGATCTACCGTGCTCTGGAACTTGAGATCAACAAGGCATTCCCGAACAGTCGTGTGCGGCTTAACTTGATTGGCGACAAGTTGATGCTCTCCGGTCAGGCTCACGATATTCAGGAAGCCCATCAGATTTTGCGGATCGCCAACGCGAATGCCCCGGATGGCGGTGGCCCTGCGAATCGTCCGCCGCTGGCTTCCATCAGTGCGGTTGGCGCGCCACCGGTGCTCACGCCAACGGGATTGGTGGGTGATCCGCTTCGCCCTTCCGATACTCCTGGACTGGAAAGTTATGTAGTCGCCGGGCCAAACGTGATCAACAATCTTCGCGTTCCGGGCGAACAGCAGGTCATGCTCCGAGTTGTGGTGGCTGAAGTCAATCGGGCGGCGGCACGCAGTATTGGTGTGGATTTCAGCATCACCAATAACAACGGCACCACAGTCTTTTCTCAGATAACGGGCGGTCTGATTGGGGCGGCCAATCTTCCGGTAAACCTGGACAACGGCCAGATCCCGGTGGCGATTCGTGCGTTGCGAACCATGAACTACGCCCGGTCGCTTGCAGAACCAAACCTGACCGCCATGAACGGCCAAACCGCAACCTTCCTCGCAGGCGGGCAATTCCCGGTTCCGGTCGTGGGTGGCATTGGTCTTGGAGCGGGTGGCGGTGGTATTCAAGGTGTGCAGTTCATCCCATTCGGCGTGCAACTCCTGTTCAGCCCGATCATTACCGATCGCGACCGGATTCGGTTAACGGTGCAGGCCACGGTCAGCACTCGTGACAACGCCGGTGGAGCAAACATTGGCGGGGCAAACGTTCCAGGGCTGAACGCTCGAACCTTCTCGTCCACGGTTGAATTGCGGGAAGGTCAGACCATGGCGGTCGCCGGGTTGATCCAGAACAACATCGGGGCGACCACCGATCGTGTCCCGTTCTTCGGTGATCTTCCCTATATCGGCATGTTTTTTGGGAGCAACCGCACGTCTGGGGGCGAGCAAGAGTTGGTGATTCTGGTGACGCCAGAGTTGGTCCATCCGCTCGAACCGCAGGAATTGACTCCCCTGCCTGGAGCGGATGTCTTCGAGCCGGGCGACCTGGAATTCTACCTGGCCAACCGGTTGGAAAGTCGTCGGTCGTACGACTACCGCAGCTCCGTGCGGACCGACATTCACCGGATGATCAAGTATCGTGAGTGTGAGCATCTGTACATTGTCGGGCCAAGCGGGCACGTGGACCCGAACGAAACGATCGCTCTTCCGCCTGGTGGCGTGAAGTGATTCCGAACGACGCTCTTTAATTACCGATCCGACTCGGTCGGGTCGTTCACCCAGGGAGGGGTAACGCACATGGAACGGGTTATCCAGTACGCCCAGTCGGTCCTCGGCAGGGTGTGCCTGGGTCTGGGCGTCGCGGCGGCCGTGATCGGCTGCCATAACGCTTGCAAGACCGGGGATTGTGGCGGGCATGGCGGGCATGGCGGGCACGGTGGCCATGCTGGAACTGTCTGGGACATTGATAACTGCGCGGACATCCCGCAAGGTGCGATTCCGCTTCCGGTTGGGACGTTTACGACGGAATACCTCAAACGCCAGGCGGGCAAAGCGGAAGCCGACGATTTCGTGATCTATTACAACGTATGGCTCGATGGGCAGGCCGTGCTGGGGCCGTTTGGCAGCGATCATCTCGCCCGAATCGCCGCCCGTTTGCCCTATGTGCCGTTCCCGGTCATTATCCAGCCAGAGCCAAACTTCCCGGTTCTGACTGCACTCCGACGCCAGGCTGTTATCGACGGATTGACGGCGGCGGGTGTCACGGATGCGGGCCAACGTGTGTTTGTGGGGCGGCCGGCTGCGGAAGGACTCTACGGCGAAGAAGCTGACCGGATCTATCCCGGGCTTGTTCGTGGTGGTGGCTTCGGTGGCGGCAACATCGGCTTTGGTGGTGGTTTTGGCGGTTTGGGCGCGGGTGGCGGTGGTTTCGGTGGCTTTGCAGGTGGCTTTGGTGGCGGTGGTTTCGGCTTCCGTTGATTCAACGCCGTGGGTAATGACGAACCACGCTTGGGATCAGGCGTTTCGACCGGGGGAAAAAGCGATGCTGTCCACTGTCTCACGATTGCTGATTGTCGCGGGGTTGATCATTTCCACGGGTTGCAGAGCGACAACCGGTGAGAATGGCTTCCCCCAAGACATCAAGCCGGCGTTGCTTGTGGGGCCAGAGGCCACGTCGCAGGCTCCACCCCCGATCGAACTGCCCGCCAAGCAAACCGCTCAATTGTGCCTGCGAACGGCCCATGAGTATGAAAAGAACGGGCAGACCACAGAGGCGATTCGCCTTTACGAGAAAGCCCGTTCGCTCGATCGCAAAGCGTCTGGGGAGGCCAGTCGCCGGTTGGCCGTGCTTTACGACAAAGTTGGCGAGTTCACGAAATCGACGAACGAATACGAAAGCCTCATGGTGGCGCATCCCAAGGATGCCAATCTGCTAAACGATTATGGCTACAGTTGCTATTCGCGTGGCGATTGGACTGGTGCGGAGACGGCTTTGCTGCGAGCGGTGGAATTGGATCCCAAGCACAAGCGGGCATGGGTGAACCTGGGCATGGCTCAGTCCCAGCAAGATAAATGGGATGAGAGCTACAAGTCGTTCTGTCAGGCCATTAAACCTGCGGGTGCGCACTGCAACATCGCCTTCGCCCTGGCCGCACAGGGGAAGAAAGACGAAGCCCGGGCGCAATACCAACAGGCACTCACGCTTGACCCCAGCATGCGGGTGGCCCAATCGGGGCTTGCTCGCCTCGATATGCCCGATCCGGTGCCCGGCGAAGAGAACAAGCCAAAGGGGAGGCCGGAGAAATTCGATGCCGCCGCCGCTGCGGCCAAGGTGCCGTCGATCGCTCAATTGGAGGCGAGAATGGCAATGGAAGCACTGGGTGCGCCAACAGTGCTGCCCGCGACACAACTGAACGCACCGGCTCCGTAATCGATGGGTGTGCGAGATCGTGCTTGATGCAACACGAGAAACCCGCGTCAGAAATGACGCGGGTTTCTCGTGTTAAAACACCATGTTATTCGCAATATCGTTCGAATATTTTGCAGGAGGTTACGCCTCCGTGCAACAAAAGTGACGCGGAATTCAGGGTGGGACGGAAATGAGGAGTCGATTCAGGCCACACAAAAGAAACAACTGTAAAGATGTGAAAAATTGGAATCTTGGCTCTTGTGGTTCAGGTTGGAGATGGTAAATTCAACAATCGATCGAACCGTTTCGGTCAGAATCACCTGGGAGTGACCTCGTTGAGGGCCTCAGCCGGATGTTCCGGCGGAGGTGAGGAATGAGTTGGTGTGCCCCTAAACCCACACCTTCACACCCCTAAATCGCCCCAACGTCGCCCCCCTCACACCCGTCCGGGAGGGAAGTCCAATGAGAAACTTGCTCAGGCTAATGTTAAGTGTGGCCGCTGTTAGCGGCATGACAACAAGTGCAGGTGCAGCACCACTCGCGCTTGACTACTTTGCAACACCTAACACTGGTGGTTTTGTAAACATTGGCGGTGGCTATAACACCACCGTTGGCCCCACAGCAAATGTAGGGGATTTAGGCGCAAGTAGGACAATTAGGTTCACAGGAACAGATGGTGGTGTTCCGGGAGGTGCACAGTATGCAATTGGTAATAACAATTTTAGTGTATCAGTGCCTCCAGATGACATTGTCCAAACCTCTGTAGCTTACACGGGTCTTCCTTCCACTGCTTTCAATCCTGGTGCTGCTCTTTTTCTTAGTTTGAGCGGTGTTGATCAGGCCTTCACGATTGGTCTGGATTTGTTATCTGGTGGTGAAGCAGGGACTGTTGAAGCGACTGGCGATTTTAACGTCGCTGCTATCCCTGGGGTTCAATCGATACCTTTCTTTTTTGCGGGATTGACTGGAACGCTGGGAAATTTTGATACTGTCCGATTCCGTTTTAACACCACCGATGTAGAAGCGCTTGACTTTAACCTGACTGCAAATGGTGGTCCACCAGTCACCTTTGATCCAAATACACCTGTTCCCGAACCGGCGACGCTCGCGACGTTCGGGCTGATGGGGCTGATGGGGCTGATGGGTGGCTATGTGGCTCGCCGTCGCGCCAAAAAGGCCGTGGTTGCCTGATAGCGAATCGTCTTCTAAAGTCGTAATAGCGCGACACACCGTAACGCGAAACGGGCAGGACGCCATCCTGCCCGTTTTTCGTTTTCACCCACCGCCACGGACGCACACCCGGCGATGAGCACAGTTCCCCCGCCCACCTCCGCCGCCACAAGCGCCGCGTCGAGGTCTTCGCCCCCCCTGTGGATCGCAGCTGCCGCGGCCATAGGTATGGGAGCGGCTTTCTTCTCAGGCAACTTCGCCAAACTCGCCCACACCTGGGATATCGACGATAACTATTCGCACGGCTGGCTCGTCGGGCCAATCAGCCTCGGGCTGGCGTGGCGAATCTGGAGGCGCGTTGGCCCACCAGTGCGGGGTGAACTTGGCTGGGGACTGTTCGCCATCGCGTTCGGCGTGGGCTGCCAGTTGAGCTACTCGGTGGTGAGTTGGCCGCCGCTTGGTTTCGTGGCGTTGCTCGCGGTCATTCGCGGATTGCTCGTGTGTGCTGGCGGGCGGGCGTGGGCATCCGCGTTTAACTTCCCGCTGTTGTTCCTGTTCTTCATGTTCCCGCTCCCCGCCGTGTGGACCGGTTACGCGGCATTGTGGCTGCAAGACATCGTGAGCCGCGTGAGCGAAACCGTGATTGGCCTGTTCTTCGTGTGCCATCGCGTGGGGCACACCATCAAGATTGCTGGCGTCGAGAAGTCGCTGGTGGTGGCGCAGGAATGTAGTGGGCTGGGGCAGATCGTATCGTTCCTGGCGTTCGCGGCGCTGTTGGGGCACCTGTTCGATCGCCCACTGCGTTATCGCATCGCACTGTTTATCGCGGCGGTGCCCATCGCTGTTGCCGCGAACACGCTGCGTGTAGTGTTGATGAATCTCGGTGCGGTTTACTTCGGCACGAATTGGATGAACGGCAAACTCCACGACGCACCCGCACTCTTTAGCTTGCCGGTGGGCATCGCGCTGTTCCTGTTCTTCGATTTCCTTCTCACTCGCATAACAGAACGGGGGTCCGCCGGTGCAGCGTCGCCTGCTCCGCCGTCGCCCGCTCCGCCATTGCCCGCAGCTCCGTCGCGTGGACCCGCACCGGCGGGTGGTGTGCTGGCGGGTGCGTTCGTGCTGGTATTGGGCGTGGCGGGGCAATTCGCACTCGCTCGACATTTGAATGCCGCAGGCGAAGCGAGCTATCCGATGCAGATCGGCCCGTTCTCTTCCATTCCACTGACAATAACGAAGCCGGATTCGAATGAACCATTGTGGATCGGCGGCCAGCGGGATGAAGCGTTGGAGAAACTGCGGGCGAAGTTGCCATTCCACACGGATGATCTGCTGCTGCGGGATTACCGGAATCCCGATAAGACGTATGTGAGCTTGTACATGGTGCATTCGCGGGAAGCCGAGGATCGCAAGCATCATCCGGAAATCTGCATTCGCGATGTGAGCGGAGCACCGGAAGATATCAAGTTCCGCCGCATGATTCCGCTTCGCCCCGGAACGGATGAAACCGCGGCCAGTGCCCAACGGTTCCGGTTCGAGCAAGGCGTGGGCCGCTCAACGGTGGTGTATTACTGGCACTACACCTTCGCCCCGACGCAAGACCCAACGCAAACCGCGTTGCAGCGCGTGCATCAGCGGCTTGGCACAACCGCACCGAGCATTACCGTGCAGGTTTCCGTGGGAACCGATAACCCGGCCACACTCGAAGCCATAGAAACGCAACTGCTCCCGGCGATCGACGCCGCGGCGCGACAGGGTGTATTGCCGCCCGGAACAGTGGCCGGCTGCAACCGCGTTCCCATCGCGCTGGCCCGGTAAGTTCGCCTGGACCGCGCACAACGGCACTGAAGCCGTTATACTCCTTATTCCGATCGGCGACGTGAGCGAGGATCGCCCCGTGTCCGGCGATTCCACCGGAACCTGACCTTCAACTTTGAGAGATACGACACCATGGCTCTCCGCGATTCACGAGGTTATCAAGTTGGCCTGTGGGGTCTGACACTCGCGTGTTTAGGCGGGGCGGGCTTCCTGGCCTACAAGACTTTCTTCTCCTCCGGTTCAACGACGGAACAACTCGCGTCGGCCGAAAAAGCCTTTACAACTGGCTCGGAAGCCTACAAGGGGAAGAACTGGGGCGAGGCCGCCACGCGATTCGACGAGGCGAAGATCCTCGCCGATAAGGCCGCCGAAAGCTTGCAATCGCAGTTAAAGAGCAAGGCAGTCACGGATGACGAGGCCAAAGATCTCCAGGCGAAGATCATGTGGATCAAGGCCCGCGCACTGCGTGATCAGGCGTATGCCAAGGCTCAGACCGACGGCAAACCGCTGCCAGACGTGCCCGACCCGCAATACAACGAGACGTTCCGCATGTTCGGGGCGATCCCGGATGATGAAGCACGCAACGACGCGGTGAACGCACTGCGAACCGCGGTGAAGTTCTCTGCCGATCCAGAAGTGATGAAAGAAGCACTACGGTTCGAGTTGGTGCAAAGCCCGATTCAATGGAACGTCGCCGAAACGATTCTTCGCAAAGCGCTCGAGCAGAACCCGAAAGACCAGCGTGTGAACTTCTATCTGGCTCGCTTCGAGTTCGAGCAACCCGGCGACGATAACGCCACGCCCACGCCCGCCCACTTGCGAAATCAGGAACGGATCGATCGCTCGCGCGATTACCTGAAAGCCGCCAAAGAGAATGGCATTCCGTTCTGGCGTGCAGTGGGGTTGGAAGCCGAGGTCCTCAACTGGCCCGTACGCACAGCCGAGGCTCGCAAAGCGAGGCCGGAAAGCGTTGCCCCCGCCGAAATCGCTGTGGATGAATTCCTGTTCAGCCCACAGAACGGCATGATTGCCGCGGCAGGTCGTGGTGACAAACTCGCCGGTGCATCTTCCGTGGATGTTCGCGGGCTTTCGAGTCTGTTAGCCGTGGGCTTCGATCGCGGGGCGGCGGACGCACGCAAACCGGGTGGCAACGCGGAACGCTTGCGAAGCGTGGTGCAGGCGGGTTTGGATCTCTCGAACAAGATGGCAGCCGACCCAACTTTGAAAGACCTGCTACCAGAAATCGCGGCCCGCACCATGGCCGTGGCCACTGCGTCGCGAAACATTCTCGCACCGGCCGACCCCGCTGGCTGGCGACTGATTACTGGCGAGATCGATTCGCTTCTGGCGCAGAATCCCACCGCACTGGATACCCATCCGGAATCCCGCATGCAACTGGCCGAACTGGCGTTCACAGATGCGGGACTCGCGGCGAAAGCGGGTAACCAAGGTGAAGCCAAGGATCTTCGCAATCGCGCAATCGAACAGGCGAAGATGGGCCTCAAGGCCGCCCAGGAGTTGAAACTCCCTACCATTCGCCAGGACGAGTTTCACGCCTTGCTGGCCGAATGGCAAATGCAGGCTGGGGGCAAGCCCGAAGAGATTGAACCGCATCTGGCCCGACTGCGGACTTCAGCTGCTCCGCGTGCCAAACTCGTGGGCCAGTTGCTCGATGCCCGGCTCGCCGAACGACAAGGAAGGCTGGAACAAGCCAAAAAGCTACTAGCACCAGTGGCCGGCGACCGAACCAACCCGGATATTGCGTTTCAGGCGAATGCCTTGCTCGCCGGTATCGCACTGGGAACCGGCGATGTGGCGACCGCACTCGGGCGACTCCGCGAACTGGAAGCCAAATACAACTCGCCTGATCTCCCCTTGGCCGCACGCGCCTGGGCGGATCAGATGTTCGGCGGGCCGGATGGAATTGCCGGTAGCCTTGTGGCTACCAACCTGGGTTCTGCCGTGCAGGTGGCGAATCGCTTCGCACGCGAAAATCCGGGTAAGCCCATACCCAGCGAACTGATCGCTGGTTACGAAGGTGCGGCCGACACCTTGTTGAAGAAACTCCGGCCACCATCTGCCGGCGATCGAATGGGGCGACTCGCTGCGGCGAGCTATCTGCTCGGCACCGGGCGAGCCAAGGAAGCCGAAGGCCGCCTGGAAGCACTCGCCACGGACTACCCGGATAGCATCGAAGTGCTTCGGAATCGCTGCCAGTTGTTGGCGGCTCCAACGGAAGCCGGCGGCCCCGCCAATGCCAACGGTATTGCGGCCGCGGATCTGCTGATCCGCAAGTTCTTACGCGATTATCCGAGCGATAAGGCGGGCCGCTTGTTCAATGCCGAGTGGTTGCTTCGCACCGGGCGAGCGGACAGAGCCGTTGAGTATCTCACCAACCCCGAGACGTTCCCCGGTGGGCGCGATGCGGCGGTGGATCGGGTGTTGGCCGCCGCGCTGTTCCGCGCGGGTCAACGCGAAGAAGCCCAGAAGATTCTCAGCGCGTTACCACCCGATCAAGGGATCGATGCGGTGCTAATTCAGGCGGCGACAACACGCGAAGGTGGTGAGAAGCGCCTCCAGGAAGCCATGAGTCGCTACGAAGACCAGGGCTTGTTCCGCGTATACGATGCGGCCCTGCGGCTGTCTGAACAGAAATACGAGGACGCCGTTCGCGGATTCGCCTCGGCGGTCGAGTTCACCCGTGTGAGTTCGGCCGCTCGCCGCGGCCTTCAGCAAGCACTCCTGGCCTATGCTGAAGCCGAACCGACCAAGGCTCGAACGGAAGCTATCCGCGTTTCGGTGGATATGCCCGATGAACCGGGCGTGTACTTGGCCACAGCGTTGGCGTCGCTCATCATGGAAGATATTGGCAAGATCGACGACAAGTGGGACCAAACCAAGACCATGTACGCGGCCATTAACAGCTGGGAAGCGGCATCGCTCAAAGGTGGCGCGAAGCCTGCGGATATCGCCGTCGCCAAATCGCAATTCCGCCTCTTGGCGGGAGATACGGATGGTGCGAAGCGTGAGGCGGCCAATAGCCTCAATCGCTATCCCGATCACGTTCCCAGCATGATCTTGCTTGCGGAACTCAATCTGATGCCGCCCGCAGACCCGGCTCGTGCCAAAGAGCTGTTAGCAACTGCGACCAAGCAGAACGCGAACGATCCACGCTTGCCGTTCCTCGAAGCTGCAACGCTTCTGGCGGCCAACGACTACGCGGGTGCGGCAGCGGTCTACGAACGCATTATTGGGAATTCACCCGGCAACCCCGCCGCGTTCCCATCGCTGATTTCTTCACTTGAATCATCTGACCAGAAAGATGCGGCACTGAAATGGGCCAAGACCTGGGCGGAGCGATTCCCGAACGATGCCCGTGCGGCGACCGAAACGATTCGGTTGTTAATCGCCACCGGGAAAAAAGATGATGCGACCAAGATGGCGAACGAACTGATCGAACGCAAAGTCGAAGATATTCGCAAACGCATCGCCGACGCGAAACCACCGCTCGAACCGGCTGTGGCCGACAAAGCCGTGGCCGAAACGCGGGCCTCGTGGCAATTGGTCGCAGCGTCCGGGTTCTTCCGCGCCGGTTCTTACGACGAAGCGGAAACCTTCATTCGCGAAGTTCGCAAGACGCATCCCAAGTCCGATCGCGCCATCCTTATGCTTGGCGACATCGCCCTGTCACGCAAGAAGTGGGACGAAGCCACCCCGCTATACGAGGAACTCCTGAAGGAGAATCCGCGGCACTTCATCGCGGGCAACAACCTCGCCTGGGTGCTGGCCGAGATGAAGAACGAACCGGCGAAGGCGCTGGCGATTGTTGAGGAAGTTCGCAAAGGTAAGGCGGGTGATCGGCCCATTGGTGCCGAACGCCTTCCGCCCGATTTCCTCGATACGATTGGTGTAATTTACCTGAAGCTCAACAAGCCGGAAGTGTTCCGCGAGATGCGTAACGTGTTCGAGGCAGCCGTGAAGCGATACCCCTCCGACCCGCGCATGGCGCTATATCTTGCGCATGCACTGGCGGCCACGGGAGAGCGGTCGCGGGCGTTGAGCATGTTCGACACCGCAACGCGACTCGCGAGCACAAAGAACGGCATCTCCGCTGAGCAGAACAAAACCGTAATCGACGCCGCCGAGGCCGCCCGCCAAAAGCTGCGTAACTGATCCGGCATTACTATCGTGCCTTATCCTTCGGGTCGTCCACATGGGCGGCCCGATTCCACTTCAAGCAGCGTTCTGTTGCTTTGCGGGATCATGAACTGTCGCCGCGATCGTGACGACCGTGCTGGCTTCATCACGCGGGTTAAGTGGTCGGGTGCGCGAAGCTCTGAGCAATTCATCGATACCCCAAGCAACGACGGTTATCGGACGGAAAGTACCACTCACACCCCTCGGGAAAGTGATTCCACTTTTGACACCACCGCAAGCGTGGCCTAAGTTCATGTTGTCAACAATCCCGTTGCATGAAGTGGCTCGGAATTCCCCCTCCGGCTTCATGCGAAACTCGCCCGGGTGAATACACCCCATTAGCCAACTGACCCGTTTCCTCTTCATGTCTTGGTGACATGACGTGTTCGACTGTGCACGTCTCGGTGTGCGGTCGCATGGGTAAAAGTTGTGGCCCGTGTATGAATATTCGTTCGTTATTACTTCACTGAGGGAGGATGCTCACATGCTGGCAAGTCTTTTACGTCGTTTGTGGAATGACGAATGCGGCGCAGTTGTTGCGACGGAGTATTTGATGCTCGGCTCGATTGTGGCGGCGGGTAGTGCGAGTGGGATGGCGGCGATGCGGGATTCGATGGTAGATGAGTACAAAGACTTCGGCAACAGTGTGCGGGAACTGCGTCAGACGTACAAGCAACCCGGTAGCCAAGGCGCGATCAGTGCGACCGGCGGAACCGCAGTTGTGAATCCCCAAGCACCATTCTCACCTGTGCAATCGATGCCCGTTCAACAGCAGATGCCCGTGATCCAAAACTGGAACGGCCAGTATCCGAGCCTGTGATAAGAATCCATTCAGCTGAATTGAGAATGTGAGCTTGCGCTCGAATGATTCAGGCAAATGCACTTCTGTGTGGAAGCGGCTTGGTTACGTGTTAATCAGCCGCATCCATTAGTCTGTTTCACAGTTCGGAATCGAATCTAAGGCAACACTTGGATTAGTAGCCTTCTTACCATCTCTGCAGACTCTTCACGACTTGGCGTCAGAAATCGGCTGATCACTGCTGAAACCAGACAGCTTTCAGATCACACCATCGACAACCCTTCTCTTACATCCATTTTCGACATTGCACACAAGTATCGGAATGGACAAGCCGGTGCTTCAAATTTCCGCCACTGCTGCAATTCCTCTGATGCGTGAATTGTGTGTTTTAAGCCTGATTAGCTTGTGACCTTCTGGTTCGCCTGATAGCATGCGGGAGCCTGAAAACAAGAATAACTCATGCGGACGGCGAACGCGTTAAAGTCGATCCGCTTCACTGTTAACAGTTCTTCGGTGGGGGCTGCCCTTTGGACCAACTCCACACCAAGTCCCAACTAACCTTCGCAATACCTTTCTACAAAGGTGTTGATTATCTCGAACGTACTGTGAAAAGTGTCCTGGCCCAAGAATCGGCGGATTGGAAGTTGGTCGTGTGCGACGACAGTCCGGACGCATCCGCGGAAGCTTTCCTGCACTCGATTCGTGATCACCGTATCCAATACGTTCGCAACCCGCGAACGTTGGGCATGGCAGCCAACTGGAACCGGTGCCTTGACGAAGCCGACACCGAATTAGTCACGATACTGCATGCAGACGACGAACTTTTGCCAAATTACGCTGGTCTCATGGTTGCCTCAGCGTCCGCCCACCCTACCGCAGCGGCGTTGTTTTGCCGTGCGAGGGTCATCGGTCCAGACGGAACACCGGTGTTTTCTTTTCAGGACCGCATCAAAGATTATCTGGTGCGTTGGGGCGACCGCCCCCTACGTGTCGCCGGACCTGACGGGATCGCGAGTCTTCTCCGGGGCAACTACATAATGTGCCCCACAGTCTGTTATCGGAAACCGATCATCGGAGACCGTCGGTTTGAAGGCTGTTGGAAGTTCGTGATCGACCTCGACTTCTTCACCCGCTTACTCGCGCGAGGGGAGGAGTTGATCGGAATACCCGAATACGGCTACGCCTATCGCCGACACCCGGACAACGCGACCGCAGAGTACACCGAGAACCTTCTGAGGTTCGAGGAAGAAGTAAGTCTGTACAACAGACTCGCGGCAGAGGGGAAAGTACGGCGTTGGAACGAGGTCGTTCGCGTTGCCCAACAGAAGCGGATGATCCGTCTCCACCTCATCTACAGGATTCTCATTGATGTCGCCCACGGGCGCTTCGCAGTGGCTGAAACGAAATTTGATTTCTTAAGACGACTCACCCGTGTGTCGCCTACAACCGGGACACTTGCCCAGGTGCCACAATGCGTAACTTGATCGTGATGCCGGCCTTTAATGAAGAAGAAGCGTTGCCTAAAACCTTGGCGATGCTTGTGGCCCTTCCCAAGGGTTTTGAAGTCCTCATCGTTAACGATGGCTCGCGAGATCGCACTGCGATGGTCGCCGAGGCTCTTGCGAAATCGGCTCCCTTTCCCGTGCATGTTGTTCACCTGCCAGTTAACTCCGGAATCGGTGTAGCCGTCCAAACCGGCTATCGGTACGCGGTCGAGCGAGGCGGGTACAAGTATGTGATTCAGTTCGATGCCGATGGCCAGCACGATGCCGATTCCCTCTTGCCACTTGTTGAACGGTGCGAGCAGCAATCGCTCGATCTCTGCATCGGTTCGCGCTTTCTGGTTAGTGGCGGCGATGGGTTCCAGTCCACGTTTGCTCGCCGTATTGGTATCCGTTTCTTCGCACGATTGATCGGCTTTCTCTCCGGAGTGCCAGTAACCGATCCGACAAGCGGCTTACGATGCGCAGGTCCACGAGCTTGGCGGCGATTCGCGGATTGCTATCCGGAAGATTATCCCGAACCGGAATCGCTGTTCTGGTGTGCTCGAAACGGGTTACGAGTCGGCGAGTTGCCTGTTACGATGCACGAACGGCAAGGCGGTGTGTCGTCGATTCGCCATCTGCGAACGGCGTACTATATGTTGAAGGTAACGATGTCGATCGTTTTCGACCGCCTCCGCTCTCGCGAGCCAGTTTCCGCATGACCGCAGAATTTCTGATGCTCGTCGGCGGAGGCACTGCCTTCGCTATTACTCTGCACTGGGTTCGCCGGCGTGAACTGCGCGAGAAATATGCGGTCGCCTGGATGGCGTTGGCAACTGCGCTATTGCTGATCGGCTTGTTTCCCACTGTGATCATGTGGTTTGCCGACCGTGCCCGATTAAGTTATCCATCCGCAGTTCTTTTGATATCCCTCACCTTAATCTATCTGTTCTCATTCACCGTTTCTGTGTCTCTTACCCATCAATATCGTCGCAATACCCGCCTGACTCAGGAATTAGGAATCCTCGAAGAACGGGTCCGGCAGCTCGAGAAAATGCTCGCTCCTCAGGAGGTAGACGCAGACGCGGAGAACCAACCGTGCGAATCGCCCTGAATGCTCTTTATGTGGGGGCCGGGTTGGCCGGCGGGCGGGTTTATCTCGAAGGTTTGCTCCGCGGCTTAGCCACCTTATCCGACGATACGCAGTTCACAGTATTTGTTCGCCAAGGTGTGCAACTCCCAACCCTCCCGGATCGTTTCAAAGTTGTCGTGGCCCCGGTTGCCCCAACGAGCGTTCTGAAACGCACCCTCTGGGAATACGGCTCACTCCCGCGACACATCCGCCCTGGCGAATTCGATATTTTCCACGGCCTGGGTAGTGTTTCGCCTTCGCCACCACGCGGGGTGAAGTTCGTGCTGACAGTTCACGACCTTATCTATCGCCACTTCCCTGCAAGCATGCCTACCGGTCACCGGGTGTTCACAAGGTGGGTACAACGGAGTGTCGCACTTACAGCGGATCGGGTGATCGTTCCGTCTCAGGCGTCGCGTGACGACACCGTCCAATTCCTGAAGGTAGACCCGAACCGAATCCGCACGGTTATGTATGGATCAGGTAATGCGTTTCACCCGATCGACGATCGGGCTGCGATCAACGCGGTATTGTCGAAGTTCGCCGTTCGCCAGCCGTATGTGTTAAGTGTGGCAAGGGGCTACCCGCATAAGAACCTCGCGGGTTTGCTCCGCGCGTTCGCCCGTCTTCCCGACCGAGATTGCCCCGAGACGCGCCTGGTTCTTGTTGGGGATAGCTATCTGGTGGGTGCGGAATTGGAGGCTTTGATCGATTCACTTAAGATCCGCGAGAAAGTGGTCTTCACTGGATTTGCGACGAATGAGGAATTGAACGCGCTATATTGTGGGGCGACCGTCTTCGCGTTCCCGTCGTTGGCCGAGGGGCTGGGCTTGCCACCGGTGGAGGCGATGGCGTGCGGCGTGCCCGTGGTGGCGTCGAACGTCTCGGCCATACCGGAGGCGGTTGGCGATGCTGGCGTGTTGGTTGATACCACCAACCCCGAAGCCTTTGCGGCGGCTCTGGCGAGTGTGCTTATCGACCGAGCCAAGCAAGCCGACTTGCGTGAAGGCGGCCTGAAACGCGCTCAGCACTTCACGTGGGAAAAGTGCGCCGCTGAGACCTTGGCGGTCTATCGGGAACTGGCGTAATTCGTCAGCGGTTCGCTTCGTACCATGCGATGGTATCCGCTAGGCCTTCGCTGAACGGTGTTTTCGCGATGAACCCGAACTCGCTCTTCGCGCGGCCCACATCGAGACATCGCCGAGGTTGCCCGTCTGGCTTGCTTGCGTCCCACCGGATCTCACCCTTGTAGCCGCACAAATCGCAGATCAGTGGCACCAGGTCGCGGATCTGGATTTCCATCCCGGAACCGATATTTACTGGTTCCGGCTTGTCGTACCGGTCAGTGGCGGCGGCAATCGCTCCGGCGGCATCGCGCACGAACAGGAACTCCCGCGACGCCGTTCCGGTGCCCCACACTTCGATAAACGGCTGACCCGCATCTCGGGCTTCGAGTACCTTGCGGATTAACGCGGGGATCACATGGCTCGATTCGGGATCGAAGTTATCGTGCGGGCCATAAAGGTTGACGGGCAGAAGCGTGACGGCGTTGAACCCATATTGCTGGCGATACGCCTGAGCCTGCACCAGCAGCATCTTCTTGGCAAGACCATATGGTGCGTTGGTTTCTTCGGGGTAGCCGTTCCAGAGTTCGTCCTCTTTAAACGGGACCGGCGTGAACTTCGGGTATGAACAGATCGTGCCCAACGCGACAAACTTCCCGATCCCGGCCAGACGGGCTTCTTCCATCAGGTGGATGCCCATGACGGCGTTTTCGTAGAAGTATCGTCCGGGGTTGGTCCGGTTCGCACCGATCCCGCCAACCACGGCGGCGAGGTGGATGATGGTATCCGGGCGGGTTTCGCGCAGGACACGGCGAACTTGTTCGGGCTCGCGAAGGTCGTACTCGGCCTTCCGCGGGGCGAACACCTCAGCGGGCGAATACCCGCGAACCGCCGCACACACATGCCGGCCAAGAAACCCATTCCCGCCAGTGATGAGAACCCGCTTATCGGTGAGGTTATTCATGGGGCACCGTGGACCATGTTCATCTTTCCATTGAGTACCTGACGGTAGACATCGCGGACCCCTGTGGCACACTTCTCCCATGAAAAGTGTTTAGCCTGTTCAACCCCGTCGGTGATATACCGGGCGCGAAGCACGGGATCGAGGGCGAGGGAGCGAATGCCTCTCGCAATACTGTCAACGTCTAGAGGATCGACGTAGATCACGGCTTCACCACCGACTTCCGGGATCGATGTCAGTCGGCTTGTTATCACGGGGCAACTCAATGCCATTGCTTCGAGAATCGGCAATCCGAACCCTTCGTACAAAGATGGATATAAGAGACCCGTAGCATTGCGGTACAACTCGCCGAGCGCGGCATCATCAATCGGCCCCAACAATTCAACGGACGGGTTGTTCGCAACCAATTGAAGTAACTTCTCGTGACCGAATTGGAGCTTGCCGACGATTTTCAGAGTGCCAGACCACTCAGGAGTTGTTTCCTTGAATCGGAGGAACGCCTGAACAGTCCGGTCGAAATTCTTCCGCGGCTCGACCGTGCTGACTGCCAAGAAGAACGGTTGCTTTTGCGTAACCGGGGCAATCCCTTGAAACTGCGACTTGAGGCCGAGGTAAGAGACGACAATCTTGTCAGCCGGAACACGGTAGTACTTGAGAATATCGTCTTTTGTATACTGGCTGTCTGCTAGAATAGCCGAGGCGCGATTGAGAATTCGAGGCATCCACAACTTGTAGAATAGATTGAGAGTTAGGGTACGGTATTCCGGTATCACTAACGGAATCAAATCATGTACAGTCACGACAGTCTTCGGCCCACCCTTCCGCAGCATTGCACGCGACATCGCTAGAAAAACATTCGAGAACGGAAAATGGACGATATCGTACTCGGCGAAATGCCGCGACGAAACAGCTAAATAGTTAAACGAACGGACCGCATACCCCTTACCGAAGTGATAATACTTGCGGCGAATGTGTGAGGGTAGGGTGACGAGTTCGTCGGGGTGCTCTGCAAGCAGTGTCAACTCAATATCGTCGAATAGGGCCAAATGACGGACGAGTTCGTGAATGTAATACTTCACGCCGCCAGCAGCATACTTGAGAACGTCACAGGCAAATAATACCCTCATATTGTGTCCACCATAATTTTTAAAGCTACAAATTTAACTTCGCTATTTGTTTTTAGATCGGGCACGTCAACTATGGGAATCCCTAGAAATCATTTAAAATTGATTATATAAATCTTCTGCTATATATTCTTATCCAGAATGGCAGATACCCTCTACAGATATCGTAGTAGCCTGCTTGTTGACCTAAGAACGCTGCGATGTGGATACGAGTAAGAAGAAGATTACGGTGAAAGAAAAGCTTTATAAATTGAGATAAACAAATAATAATTGTACTTATTAAGCCTGGATAAACCTGATCCATGCGGGGATAGATACTCGGCCATGCTTCATGTAAAGCATGTTGAATAGATCGCTCGACACTATATGCAAGTCGAATAATATATCTTGAGTTGGCTCGCGTAGCAGGAATCTGATGTGTCATCCGCAACGAGGGAGCTATACCAACTGCTATGCCATTCAGCATAGCGGCGAAACAGATTTGACTATCTCCTGCTGACGCCAGCGAATTACCCACCCGGTCAGTAGAGGTAAATCTTTTAATGTTTACCGCCTCGGAATATTGCGACATACAATCTCTTCGAATAGCCATGCCCAGGCCAGGAGGGCAAAAGTCCGCTAATCCTGTTATGCAACCGTAAGCTAGATGATGTCGATGACGCTCAAGGAAGTACGGACCAACAGTCGCCTTCAAAGAGTTAGAAACCCGATCAATGTATACTGGCGTAATATCACCAGGTCCCCATATCCCAACGAATGGGAACTGGTCAATCAGATGAGCAAGTTGAGATAAGTAATCGGCCGCAATCAAACCATCATCGTCAACGAATACGAGCCATTCGGTGGTCGTGGCTCGGTGCGCAGCAAGACGTGCGTACGTCAGACCGGGACGGGATTCTTCCACAATGCGGAACTGAGGAAACTCTCGAATCACAGTGGTTATGTAGTGTCGTTCCAACAATGGTGGGTTGCTATTGTTATCTACGAGAACGATTTCTTGCTCTGGATTGCTAGTCGCAATTTGAATTAGATGTTGAAGCACGGGGCCGAATAACCGCTCGTCAGGATTGTGAGTACAGACGATCAAAGAAAACATTAGATACCCAATTTAAAGATAATCGCAATGCGACCCAGTCTGCGCGGATTGCTGAAACAAGATATCCAGCCTTGGCCAATCGTACCGCAGCATCTCGGAACCACTTCGAGGCTAAGTTAGCGGTTCCTTTTTCGTGGAGTATTGAGTGGTAGATACGCAGACGACGCCATGACCGCCCCACCCGAGGTCTCCACGTCCGAGAGCATCACCACGTGCATGAGTGGAACCAGGTGACGAAAAATAATGCAAACTATTCAATCCGACCCATGAATCGAATTGCAAGTTGTGCAATGCGCAGCGGTACACGCCACATCACAGCAAGCAAGATTGACACACATCGGAATATATATTGCCCATTAAATGTTCGTATTGCAACCAGCCGTAACGCTGATCGTTTATGACCTGTATAGAATTCAAATAATACCGATTCTGTAGGATGCACCCAAGGGTCCGAATCCCGCGTGGCCCGCTCAACAGCTTCCCATAAAATGCAGCCCGTGCTACGCCTATGTTCCATCAATTGCCCAAGCAATGTATACTTAAACCTCGGAGTACCCACACTTGCGAAGTAATGAAAAATAGCAGCATCGCGACACAACCACGGGGCCGCATCTACCATTGCATTATATCTAGTTGAGACAACTTTAACAGGAACATCGAGATCAAATAAAGCACTATTGAGAGAGGGCTGATCTTGATAGATAGCCATCTCTTCGTACGCAGATCGCCATCGGGCGTGCCACAATCTACCAACCTCATGAGTAAGAGGTGTATCATTTATATACAATACGCCACTATTGAAATAATGGCGAACTGGATAACTCCAACAATACCTCTTGTAGCACGGTATTACCCAAGTAGGAAAATGTGGATATGGTTGAGGATGGTTGCGATCTTCGACACCAGCCAATACAACGTCTGGACTTATCAACCCCGAGATATCTCGTAAAACCAGCGCATCAGCATCCAAATAGATAAATGGACCCGGGTCCATTGCTTGACGCATCATTGTCTTAACATAACGGCTTCGGGCACGAACGTCGTCCAATCCAGTTGCAACAACCGTGACTTTGTCTGCCAAATCTAAAACGCTTCGATTCACGTCCGTCAACGTATTCGGTGTGAACTCGTCGGTGAGGATCGTCACACGAGCGCCGGGGTTCGCGCGGCGAGCCAGCGAAATTGAGATGTAAGACATCTCAGGATATAAATCGTTTCCACCCGACACGAGCACAAAACAAAAGTGGATGGATGGTTTTCCCATGAAATTGCTATCCCGGCAGTTTGGAACCGTTCGCCGGTGGCTTGTGCACACCTGCTACTATGACCGCCATACGATCGAAAGCAATCGCCGGGTTGCCGAAATGCTTAGTACAATGCTCCTGCTCAACTGGGCGGTCGTAGTCGTGGATACATACAATTCCACCAGGCCGCCGTACTAACAGGGCAGCCGCTTGGATGCTCTCGCTTCGCCCCGGGTGTTCAGGTTTCCATCCCGCAGGCCCATCGACTATTACAAGATCCCACTCGTTGTAGTTTACGGTCTCCGGCAAAGTAAAACTGGGATATTTGACCAGATAACATTCTGCGCCAGGTACTTCTCGAAACCAATCTTTGTTGTCTTCAAGAAAGACCGTGCGTCCACCAGGGTTTAGATACTGCCAGAGATGCGAGTCGCGGCCTAGGCCGAAGATAAGTATGTTGCAAGGTGCAGAACGAAATACCAGCGCCATGACGAAACCATACTCTGTACCGGACAACTGCCCTGGTGATGCTCTCGCTGAATTGATCAGTTGTTGCAGTCGATTAGACGAATCATTCAGCGGATGTAGACCTTTGGGGTTACACTCTTCCTGTCGAGAACAGTGTCGTCCTAATAGCCTATTAATAAATCCCGAAATACGTCTCATCATCATGCTCGCTGCGTTGACATAACAAGTAGCTGTGGCGGCAACATAACAACTCGAAGCGAATATTCTTTCGAAATATTGATTAATTCTAAACACTATCGGCAAGTAGTTTCGATTGCGTGATACTCCATTGACTTCGCACCAAAAACGATCCTTGCCCAACAGATACGTTCCGTCCGCAACGAAAATAGTCAGCTTCGACCACATAAAAGCAGGCGGCGTGTTGGATCCAATCTCGTGATGGATCTTCACTCACTCCAACCCCCAAGGTAAGCCAGTACTGCCCTGGAGCTAGTGGCAACTCCGGAATATCACATCGAACCGAGGTAGGATTAGTGATTGGCTCAAGTTCGCCAGCAGAGTAGTACGTGCCAACCGTGAACAACCGATTCCCAATCTGGTCACTTACCCCAACACCTAAGCTCGGATTAGTTAAAACATCATTGGGCTGAAGCTCCATCTCGATCACCAACTTTCCACCGGCGGGGAAGGTATCCGTTCGCCTCCCTGTGCCATCAGATAATTGAAGTCGACTAATGATTGGCTCAGCACCTGGTTTCCGTCCGTTGTGCTTCCGTAAATCGATTTCATGCCTCGCGGAAGACTCAAACTGCCTCATGTACTTCGATATGACGACGGACACGGAATCTGACGCGATCAGTTTGCCATCAGTTAGAAGTACTGCATCGGTACACAAGTTTTGCACCGCAGCCATATTATGGCTGACGAAGATCACGGTGCGGCCACCGCTGGCGATGTCGCCCATGCGGCCGAGGCACTTCTTCTGGAACGCGGCGTCGCCGACGGCCAGCACCTCGTCCACCAACAAGATCTCCGGCTCCAGGTGGGCGGCGACCGCGAACGCCAGCCGCACATACATGCCGCTGCTGTAGCGCTTCACCGGCATGTCCAGGAACTTCTCCACCTCCGCGAACGCCACGATCTCGTCGAACTTGCGGCGTGTTTCCGCCCGCTTCATGCCGAGCACCGCACCGCTCAGGTAGATGTTCTCGCGGCCCGTCAGTTCGGGGTGGAACCCGGTGCCCACTTCCAACAGGCTGCCGACCCGCCCGCGAAGTCGCACGCGACCCGTTGTGGGGCGTGTGATCCGCGATAGCACCTTCAACAGCGTGCTCTTGCCGGCCCCGTTGCGACCAATGATGCCGACCACTTCGCCCGGTTGCACTTCGAACGACACATCGTTGAGTGCCCAGAAGTCTTCCTTGCGAGAAGTCTGCCCGCGAAGATAACGCGCCGGCCAGGTGGCGAGGCCGACGAGGTCATCGCGCAGGGTGCGATACGGTAGCCGTTCCTCGCCGCGTGTGAGGCGGTATTTCTTGGACACGTTCTCAACGACGATCGCAGGTGCCATGTCAAATGATGTCCGCAAAACGATCTTCGACGCGTCGGAAATAGACGCAGCCGAGGAAGAAGAACACAACGGCAACAGCGGCCGAGATACCCAGGGAAGCCCACGGCAACGCGAGGCCAAACAACGATGCCCGGAAGAAGTCGATGAGGCCCGTCATCGGGTTGGCCATCATGATCCAACGCACGAAATCCGGGATGTCCGCACCGGCAGCGGTCGTGGCCAGATAGATGCTTGGTGTGGCAAAGAGCCACGCCTGAATCATGAATGGGACAACGTAGCGGAAGTCGCGATACGAGACGTTGAGCGCCGACAGGAACGTGCCGATGCCCAGCGCCGCGACCACGATGAGGGCGACCGCCAGCGGGGCGAACACCAGCGTGATGCCCGGCGTGATGCCGTAAGCGAGCATCATCACTATGAGCAATGCCGTGGTGAGCGTGAAGTCGATGACCGCCGGCCCGGCTGCCGCGAACGGCACCGCTAGCCGAGGGAAGTACACCTTTGAGATCAGGCGTTCGGAATCGAGCAAGCTATTCGACGCGGCGGCAACGCTCGTGTTAAACAGAAACCACGGCACCAGGCCGGAGAACACGAACAGCGGATACGGAAGATCGCCGGTGGGAACCTTCGCCACTTTGCCGAGAAAGAGCCAGAAAACCGTCATGAGCAAGAGCGGTTGCAACACCGCCCACGCCGCACCGAGCACGGTCTGCTTGTAGCGCACCTTGATGTCGCGCCAGGCGAAGAAGAACAGAAGCTCGCGGTAGTGCCACAGGTCGCGAAGGCCGAGGAATTCCCAACCGGAACGCGGTTCGATAACGGTTTCTTCGAGTACCGGCTCGATGGGCGCTAGCTCGTCGCGTGGCGGAACGCCAATGGCTGGTGTGATTTCAGGTGTGGCGTTCGGCGGGGGCATGCAATATCGCGTGAAGGCAAAGGATAACGTGAATGTACAACAGGAATCCGAGACCGCAAGGCGATCCGGGTCCGCTTCGCATAACTCACTCGCGTGCCGAGAGATTTCCGTATGGCTTTCCGGCCTCGTAAAGTTTCAGGCGTGTCCGGAGTGCCGCCAGCCATTCGGCATCGCCTTTCGCTTCAGCCGCAGCAATTCCCCGGCGGGCGGCGTCGGCGGCGTCGGCGTAGCGGCCGTTGCGGGAATAGGCGAGCGCAAGCGTGTC
>JBGSLF010000152.1:0-34624 GCA_041740855.1 Gemmata sp. | reverse complement strand
CGGTTGGCCCCATGCCGAGCGGATCGCCCGGAGGCCCAACCGTTACCGGCGGCATCAACGTCGGTGCCGGGCCTTGCACGGGGATAATATCCCCGGCGCGGCCAATCGGAGCCGGTTGCCTACTCGCCGGATCAGACAGCGCTGGACCCTGGCCCCAGGCCACAGTGGCCCCGGTCGCCAAAGCCGCGATTGATCCTAAGAATCCCCTTCGCATGGCACGCTCCTGCTCTGCCAGCCGTGGCGGGACGAAGCGGCCGCCGGCCGAGCAATCCCACAATCCGGCGACGTTAACCCGGTCACCGCGTCTCTGCGGTTGATGGTTATCTCCCGATCCCCACTCCGGGCCGGACAATTGATATCGTCCTGCTGTCCGGAATGATCGGCCTACTTGCCCCTGTGCCTTGAGGAAGATCCCACAGGAGTTGCATGTTCGGCGTAATCGGATAATTCGCGATGATCGGGGGAAAAAGGATAAAGAGAGAAAAAGGCGCGATCGGGCGTGTTCGGATAAACACTAAACCCTGGCACCGGGCTGCGTCGCCTTGTCCGGCTTTCCCCATTTGCGGACAATAACGCGATGCACGACTTCGCCGCCGAACGCCGGGACTCCTTGGTCCGTCACCTTCGCAAACACACAACAGGCGAGGTGCGTTTCGATGATACCACGCGCCATTTGTATGCCACCGATGCGAGCCATTACCTCATTCGCCCACTCGGCGTAAGTATCCCGCGAACCCCCGCCGACCTGGTTGCCACAGTTCAGATTGCGGCCGATCTCGGCGTTCCCATCACCGCACGCGGTGGCGGCACGAGCCTTTCCGGCCAATCCATTGGCCCGGGCCTGGTGATCGATTGTTCCAAGTATCTCAACAGAATGCGGGATGTCGATGTCACGGCTCGGCGGGTTCGCGTGCAACCCGGCATCGTGTTGGATCACCTGAATCGCGAACTCGCGCAGTATGGGTTGATCTTCGGGCCAGATGTGGCAACCGCCAGTCGCGCCACGCTGGGCGGCATGCTCGGGAATAACTCCGCCGGTGCGCGATCCATCGTTTATGGCCAAACAAGCGGGCATGTTCGATCGCTTTCCGCCATTCTTTCGGACGGAAGCCAGGTGGAGTTCGGCACGCTTGGCCCCAAGGAATATGAGCGGAAGCTGGAACTCCGCACGCGCGAAGGCGACGCGTTCCGTGCGGTCGATGCTGCGATTCGCGAGAACGGAGCCGAGATTGAGCGGCGCTTTCCGAAGATCATGCGCAAAGTGAGCGGTTACAACCTCGCCGGTTTGCTGCCAGCATCTGCGGGCGATCCATCGCAACGGAACGGAGCCGCGCCCGCGCGAACGCGCGACACGCATTCGCCACTCTCGGGCTTGGTGCCGCTGCTTGTTGGCTCCGAGGGAACGCTCGCGGTCATTGCAGAGGCCGAGCTCGATCTGGTACCGCGACCCAAACATCGCGGGTTGCTCGTCCCGCAATTCGATTCGCTCGACGCGGCACTCGATGCCCTCGCGGTGTGCCTGGAACTCGGGCCATCCGCGGTCGAGTTAATGGACAAGATGCTGATCGATTTGGCCCGCACGCAGCGAAGCCTGAAGGACACCATGGCGGCGGTGCGCGGGCGACCCGAAGCGCTGCTCATGGTCGAGTTCAGTTCGGACGACGCCGCCGATGTCTCGTTCCGCGTGCATGAACTGCAACGCCGGCTTGGCTCGGCTGTGGGGTTGATCGCATCGGTGCCCGCAATCGAAGCTAACCTGCGTGATCCGCTGTGGTCGTTGCGGAGTTCCGCAGTTCCGTTGTTGTGGGGAATGCCGGGCGATCGCAAGCCGGTCACATTCGTTGAAGACTGCGCGGTTGCCCCGGAACGGCTCCCCGAATTCGCAGCGCGGTTCCGCGAGATTTTCCACCGCTACGGAACGGATGGGGCGTTTTACGGCCACGCCTCGGTTGGCTGCCTTCACATCCGGCCGGTACTGAATCTCCACGATCCGAACGATGTGGTCACCATGCGGCGCATCATGGAAGATGTGACCGATCTGGTGCTCAACTTCAACGGCAGCCTGAGCGGTGAACACGGCGATGGATTGGTGCGAAGCGAGTGGAACCGCAAGATGTTCGGCCCGGCGGTGTACGACGCATTCCGGCAGGTGAAGCGCGGATTCGATCCCGATAATGTGCTGAATCCCGGCAAGATTGTTGATGGCCCCGCGATGGAAGAGAACTGGCGCGTGGCACCCGGCCCGCTACCCAAAGATCCGCCAACGGTGCTCGATTTCTCCAAGCAAGGCGGGTTCTTCCGCAGTGTGGAAGCGTGCAACGGGTCCGGCGTGTGCCGCAAAACACAGGGCGGTGCGATGTGCCCGAGCTACCGTGCCACACGCGATGAAATGGACACCACCCGCGCGCGTGCGAACGCCTTGCGAGTTGCGTTAACCACTACAAAACCAGGCGAAACGGAATCACTCAGTGGCGACCGGCGGGCTTCCTCTGGCCTCGCGGATAATGGCCGCGTGCCCATATCCCAGCGGTGGATCGCCGATGTGATGGATCTGTGTCTTTCGTGCAAAGCGTGCAAGACCGAGTGCCCCGCGAACGTGGACGTGGCGAAGCTGAAGGCGGAATTCTTGCAGGCGTTTTACGCCACGCGATCGCGGCCGCTGAGTCACCTGCTGGTGAAGAACATCCACAAACTCAGCCCACTGGCCGCACGCTTCGCGGGGTTCAACAACTGGCTGGTTCGCCGCCCGCTTGTCCGGCGTGTGATGGAAAGCGTGGCCGGTATCGACCGCCGCCGCAGCCTGCCCGAATGGCACAGCACACATTTCCGGAAGTGGTTCGAGAAGCGAAAGCGATCGGCTTCCGCTGCGCCGAAGATAGCGAAGAACTCACCCGGTGTGGTTCAAGGGAATGCGAGCAGTTCACGCCGCAAGGTCGTCCTGCTCGACGACTGCTTCACCACGTTCCAGGAACCGCAGATCGGCCGTGCGGCGGTTCGCGTTCTCGAACGGGCTGGCTTCGAGATCGAACTCGCGGGCATTTGCTGCGGCCGCGCCATGATTTCCAAGGGTTTTCTTACGGAAGCGCGCACGCTGGCGAAACAAGGAATCGCCAAGCTGGAAGGCTACGCCCAAGCCGGGATTCCGATTCTCGGGCTGGAACCGAGTTGCATACTTTCGCTTGTGGATGAATGGCCAGAGTTGGTTCCGGGGCCGGCGGCCAAGCGTGTGGCCGCGGTCGCGGAAATGGCCGAAGGTTGGCTCGCGCGGCAACTCAGTGACAGCGGGCCGTCACTGGATTTCGCCACGCGCTCGGGCAAAGTGCTCTTCCATCCGCATTGCCACCAGAAAGCGCTGGTGGGGCCGAAGGGCACCGCGGATGCGTTGCGGCTCGTGCCGGGTGCAGATATCACGACTCTCGACGCGGGCTGTTGCGGAATGGCGGGCGCGTTCGGCTACGAAAAAGAGCACTACGGCGTGAGCGTGAACGTCGCCAATCTGGCTTTGCTTCCGGCACTGAATGCGAACGCCACCGCGGCCGTGGTGGCCACCGGTACATCGTGCCGGCACCAGATTCGCGATCTCACGGGCCGCGTGGCGTTGCACCCACTCGAATGGCTGGCCGAGAACATTCCGCAGGAATAATCAGGCGGTTGGTTCGTCGGCCTGCTGCCCTTTGTGGTACGTCGTGTAAAGATAGATCGGGATTTTCACGTCTCCCAAATGGTGCTCGATCAGCGGCTTCACTTTCTCCCACGGCAGGCCGCCCACACCTGTGGCGATCTTGGGCAGAGCCAAGCTTTTGATCTCGCCCTTATCCAACTCGTGACGCAAACGCCGCAAGCAATGATTCACGGTCGCCTCACTGGCCGGGCCAGGCTTTCCGCTGTGCCCGTGCTCTTCTTGAGTCAGCAGATTAATGATCCGCACGTCGCCAACGCCGCCCCATTCCCAGAGTTCGCCCGGTTTTGGGTGCGCCTGATGCGCGTAATGGCGGAAATCCTTGGCCATGGCGGGCCATTTTTCTCGCAGCGCCAATGCCAACCCGTGGTCGAAGTGGTCTCCCGGCGCGACACCGTGAGCGATGGCCTGGGCTTTCGTTAGCAGGATATCGCCGGAAACTTCGTGGATCATAGCAACTCCGAAGGAATGCACCGCCCGGGCGAGTAAAATAGCCGGGTCAATGTTTAGATAGCAGTCGAGTAGGAGTCGGTTCAAGAATACTGGACTTTTTTATCCCGAATACCATCCTGAAGTGGATCGGCGGGATCGGCCAGAAGCGTGGCCTCGGCGGTGATGAACGCGGTGCCGGTGATGTGCGGAATCACCACACCGGGTTGGTTAGTCGGCTCAACTCGCCCTTCGAACATGCTGCCCGTGACACTCTCTTGTCGCCACACTTCGCCGGGTCGCAGTTTGCCATCGGCGAACAGACAAGCCAGCTTCGCACTGGTGCCGGTGCCGCACGGAGAGCGATCGTACGCCTTGCCGGGGCACAGAACGAAGTTGCGGCTGTGGTTCGCCGGGTCGTGCGGTGGGCCGAACAATTCGATATGGTCGATGGCCACATCGGGTATTTGTGCGTTCACCGCCTGGCGGATCTTCCATGTCACTTCCGTAAGCCGTTCGACGTTGGCCGTGTCGATGGTTTCGCCATGATCGCTCACCAGGAAGAACCAGTTGCCGCCCCATGCGATGTCGCCCCGAACCGGGCCATAACCGGGCACTTCGATTGCCACGGCTTTCCGTTCACGGTGGCTTGGCACGTTTCGCACGGTCGCGGTGTGGGCATCGTGCAAGTTCACCGCAACCACGCCAACCGGCGTTTCGATCTGGTGTTCGCCGGTGTCAATCATTCCCAGGTGCGCCATGGTAACCGCCAAGCCAATGGTGCCGTGCCCGCACATTCCCAGCACGCCAACATTGTTGAAGAAGATCACACCGGCGGCGTTCCGCGAATCGCATGGCGGGCAGAGCAAGGCCCCCACGAGAACATCGGAACCCCGCGGTTCATTCACCACACAAGAGCGGAAGGTATCGAACTGTTCACGCAAGAGTTTCGTTCGCTCGGAAAGCGGGCCTGTGCCAAGATCCGGCCCGCCCGAAACAACCACGCGGGTCGGCTCTCCGCCCGTATGAGAATCGATCACGGCAATGCGACGCATGTGTTCGCCAAAAGTGGGAGGATACGACAAGAATCGGTTTGGGCTGGGCTGTTGTAGCGGGCAGCGGGTATCGTTGGCATGTTTCCGCATGTTCCCGTTCGATGGCGTTGCAACCGCGACGATTTCCGGAAACAATTACGCAGGCCCATTGGCTCCAACTTCTTGTCTGGTAGGGTTCTTATGCGCGCCCGGCTCATATCCCTCAGTGGCGTTGCTTCAATTGATCTGGTGAAAGATGTGTCACTGGTCGGCCGCAGTGAAGATTGCGATATTCGCTACGATCACAAAGGCGTATCCAAGATTCACTGCGTCCTGGTTAAAACCGATGGACTGATCCTGGTTCGCGATCTCGGAAGCACCAATGGCACCCGCGTGAACGGGCAACGCGTTCGGCGTGCCGCACTGTTGCCGAACGATACGTTCGCCATCGCCAACTTGAAATTCAAAGTGTTGTTCGGAGTCGAACTGGAGAAGGAAGGCGACCCACTGGCGAACGGTGCGAACCAACCTTCGACACCGATTCACCGCAACATACTTCCGGATGTGTATCCCAATCCAAAGACGCCACAAGAATAAGCCGAAGTGCGGGCCGCGAAGCAAGCGACACATTAACGTGTCGTTCGCGCCACGGGCCGCACTTCGAGTCGCACACTATTTACTACCAATGGCCCAAAGATACTGATAGCCGCGCATGTAGATGCGGCCATCGGCGATGACGGGCGTCGCGTACAGCGTGTCGGGCAACTTGTTCGTGGCCACCTTCTTGAACTCGCGCCCCACCTTTATCACATCGGTTGTGCCCAACACCGATGTGACGAAGAGATTGCCATCTGCCACTACCAGATTCGGCCGGCGGCGACCGGGGCTAAGCGTCTCGCGATAGATCGTTGCGCCGGTCTTCACATCCACCGCCCAAAGTGGGCCATCGCCGGTGATATAGATGATGTCGCCCACGCGAACGGGCGCGACCACATCGGGAGTGCGAAACGTGGTGGTGGACGGCAATCGCCACAACTCGGCCTTGTTCTCGGGATCAATGTTCCCCTTCGCGCCAACTGGGTTGAATGCCACGGTTGGCCCGTCTTTGCACGAGGGCACCACAATCAGATCGGGGCTTAAGAGCGGGTTCGAGATGAATCGCCATGCACCGCTCGCCTTGGGGTTCAAGCCCTGCACACGCCAGACTTCCGCGCCGTTATCCAACTTGTGGCCGGTGCAATAGTCGTTCCCATGCGAAACCAGGAGCGGCCCGCCTTCGCCCTCCCAGATAAACGGCGATGTATACACATCGGGGCTTTCGCCCTTGCTGTGCCCCGGCCGTTCGACCTTCCAGAGTTCTTTGCCTGTCGGTGCCTCGAACGCCACCAGTATCTGTGCGTTGCGGTGCATCACCTGTTGATACAGCACGCCCTTATACAGCACGGGTGTCCAGTGACTGCCGAAGGCGATTTCGAACTTGGCATAGTCCTGGAGGTTCTTCTCCCACACCAGTTTGCCATCGATGGTGTGACAGGTAAGGCGTCCTGCGGTCTTGCCGCCCACGAACGACCACACATGTTTGCCATCCGTGCTGCACGACGCGGAGGCATCGGTTGCCTTATCCGGGTTCGATCGGTTCTCCCCGGTGTTGGACATGGTATCTCGCCACTTCTCCTTACCATCGGTTCCGATGCAAAGGAGGACGATATCTTTGCCATCCGGGCAGGTGAAGAACATGCGATCGCCCCACACAACAGGTGTGGAGGCACCATCGCTGGGCAGTTTGAGTTTCCAGAGAATGTTCTTGGTTTCGCTCCACTCGGTGGGAATACCCTTTTCGGCGGAGTGGCCATCGTTCTTGAGGCCGCGCCACTGCGGCCAGTTATCGGCGGAGGCGGGCAACGCGATACTCGCAAGCAAGCCCATGGCAAGAAGCATTCGGGTCACGGTGGGTTCTCTCCGGGATGAGTGAAGCGAATCGGGGTAACAGCCCCGGTGATCGCGGTGGGATAGTGCTGAGGGTACTCGCTGGCATCGCCGCGTTCAACACGTCAGTGGGCAACGTTTGCGGGTGTGGGCGTTGGAATTGCCCACAAGGCATGGTATGCTCGGCTCCCTCGCCATCGCTCCCGCAAGGAGTCCAACCATGTCGCCCCTCACTCGTCGCGGTTTCGTTCACCTGGGTTCGCTTGGCCTCGCCGGGTTATCGCTGCCAGAGTTGCTTCTCGCACGCGAATCGCAATCCGCCGCCGCACGAAAAGATACGGCCGTGATTCTTTACTGGATGGCGGGCGGGCCATCGCACATCGATACTTTCGACCCAAAACCGGCCGCACCGGCGGAAGTGCGCGGCCCATTTGGCACCGCACCCACCCGCGTTCTCGGTCTGCGATTCTGCGAACTGTTGCCCAATCTCGCTCGCACCGCGGACAAGTTCACTGTGCTGCGATCCGTCACACACAGCGAACCGAACCACCCGGATGCGTCGCATTTGGTGCAAACAGGCCACCACGAAGCAAACGTCCAATTTCGCGGGCAAATCTATCCCGCTCAAGGTTCGATCGTGGCGAAGCTTCGCGGGGCGAATGCGCAAGGAATGCCGCCGTATGTGTGCGTGCCAGATGCCTACTTCGCCCGGCAAGGCTTCTTCCAACTCGCGACATACCTCGGCAAGCAATTCGATCCGGTGAACGCCGGGGGCGAAGCCGAGTTCCGTTTCACCAACCCCGGCCCTTCCTTCGCTCTGCCCGCAGATGTGACCGCGAACCGCGCCGCGGACAGACGCGAGTTACTCAACCAACTCGGCGCAGGAATCCATGCAACGCATCCTAACGGAATGGATGCGGCCTATCGCAAGGCGTTCGAACTGATCACGAACCGGGCCGCCAGTGAAGCGTTCGATGTGGCACGCGAACCGGAGCGAGTGCGACTGCGATATGGTGATAACCCTTGGGGCCGCGCCGCTCTGAAGGCCCGTCGCCTTGTGGAGGCGGGTGTTACGTTCGTGACTGTGAACCATTACCAGGCCGATGTCGACTGGTGGGACGATCACTACACGATCGAGCCAAACCTCAAGAAGCGGCTGCCACCGTTCGACCGCGCGCTCGCCGCACTGATCGACGACATCCACGCCCGTGGAATGGCCGAGCGTGTGCTGGTGGTGGCAATGGGTGAGTTCGGGCGCACGCCAAAGATTGATGCACAGGCGGGGCGTGGCCACTGGGCCAAGGCGATGAGCGTTGTGCTGGCGGGGGGCGGAGTGAAGGGCGGACGTGTGATCGGAGCCACCACCGCCAACGGGGGCGAGCCAACCGGCGACGCACATTCACCGGGCGATCTGCTCGCCACCATTTACCATGTGCTCGGCATCGATTCCGAGGCAATGTTACCGGACCGGCAGAATCGCCCGGTCCGGCTCATTCACTCCGGCTCTGTCATCCGCGAGTTATTCTAACTCGCCGCCGGTTGCGATTAGTCCGCGCGTTTCGCCCGCGACTCGGCGTATCCGGCTTCCAGGCGGCGCGTCAGTTCCGGGAACTTATCGAACAGCCGCTTCGGCGGGCGTTTCGCACAGCGCGAGAGACTGTACGCCGTGAGAAGTGGCAACGCGGCGGTTGAATCGATATAGCACGTCACGGAGTCCGGCAGCTTATCCGGGTCCACTTTGCCCCACGTCATCGCTTCGCTCGGTGTCGCGCCACTGAGACCGCCGGTGTCGGGTCGTGCGTCGGTGAACTGTAAGAAGTAATCGTGGCCGGCTTCGGCCAACCCGAGCACTTCCTGGATCTGCGGTTCCGTTTGCAGCATGAAGTTCTTGGGGCTGCCGCCGCCTAGAATGAAGACGGAACTGCTGCCGCCGCTGGTTTTCGCATCCCACACAATGGCCGCACTCTGATTCACATCGCGCAGCGGATCGATGCGCAACTGCGAGCCTTCCAGCATGAGCGCCGCGAGGTTCATGCCAATGCTGCTATCGCCGGGGGAACTTGTGAACACCGGAACGCTGTGCCGGTAGCATGCGGCCAGCAAGCTCTTGCCCACGCGGTTCGCCTGCAACTCTCCATCCGCGAGATACTTTCCGACGAGGTTGTGGAACTCGGCTGTGCCCATCGTGTGTTGAAATGCGTCGCCGCGGCAAAGCTTGCGGAAGAACGCATCGGTGCCCAGCAGGTTCTCGTAATCAAACACGATATCGTAGATGCGGATAACTTGGTTCTCGCGCAGTTCCAGGTCCGGGAGATTCGGGCCAGCTTGATAGAGATCCATTCCCAGCGCGTAGTGCGTGTCGTGGTATAAGTTCGCGCCTGTCGAAACGATCCAATCGATGAAGCCCGCTTCCACGAGTGGCACCAGGCACGACATACCCAAGCCGGCGGGCGTGAGCGCGCCACTGAGCGCAAGGCCGATCGTGCCATTATCCGCGAGCATCTTCTTCACGAAGAGCTGGCAGCCCTCGCGAAGTCGGCCGCCGTTGTACGACAGGAACGCGGAGTCGATGAGATCTGCCGCCGACACGCCCGCTTCGATCGCAGGCGGAGCGATCTTTTGCCGGCTAATCTTGTGCAGAAACTTCTTGTTCGCGTCGGTGCCTGCGTGGCGATCGTAGTGCGGTTTGTGTGGGTGCATGGTTGTTAGTCGATGGTAATTGATCGGTGGATAGCGAAGCTAATTCTATGGCGATGAAGCCCGCATCTGTACTGCCGATTACTCGCCGGCTTCCGCGGGTGGCTCGCCGAACTGCCGCAGCGCGGCTTCATACTCTTCCGGCGTATTGATATTTCGCAGTGAAGCAAAGGCCGGATCAGCGTCTTCCAGTTCGTGCGATTCGAGTTTGCGTGTGGGGAAGCATTCGAACAGATCGAGCATTCGCAGGCGATTCGTGGTCAGGCGTTCGCAGATGAGCGGAAGCAACGAGACGCGATACGCGGCGGCGAGCGGGTGCAGAAAACCACCAACGCAAGGAACGGACGCATCAAACTTGTCGCCCCGATCAAACGACTGCGACGCAAGTGGTTCAAGAACTCGCCGCACGAACGCGGTTTGCAGGAAAGGTGCATCGCACGCGCAGAGGAACGCCACATCGCACGCACCGGCGACTGCGGTTAACCCGGCCGCCAGCCCTGCGAGCGGGCCTTTCGCTTCCACTTCATCGCGAACGATTCGCACGCCATCGGGGAGTTGCGGCACATCCTGGCCAACCGCGGCGACAACCACGACCGGTTCAACCACTTCTCGCAGCAATCGCACAACACGTTGAAGCAGAACCTCCTCGCCGAACGGGAGCATCGCCTTTGGCACGCCCATTCGCGAAGATCGCCCGCCACACAATACGATTCCGCCGGTTCGCATTACGGCACTTTGTGCAATTCATTCGTGTTGCCCACCGGTATCGTATCCGGTTAGGCCATTCATTGCCTTCAAACCGTTTGTGATGAGCCATGGCCCGGAGTATCGCCCATGTACCGCGTTGGCGTTGTTGGGTTCGGCATGGCAGGCGCGGCAACCGCATACTTACTCGCCCGCGAAGGCCACACAGTCACGCTGCTGGAACAAGCGCCGGAACTCGGCCCGGTTGGGGCGGGCATTCTGCTGCAGTGTTCCGGGCAAGCGGTGTTGAAGCACTTGGGCGTTCTCGATCGCGTGCTTGCGCATGCCGCCCGACTTGAAGAACTCTATGCGCGGCACGCCAGCGGCGGCACGCTCATCCGCACGCGGTTCACCGATTACACGCCGCAGTCTTACTCTTACGGCGTTCATCGCGGGGTACTGTTCAACGCGCTGTACGATCTTGTGGCGTCGCAGCCGGTTGATGTTCGCGTGGCGTGCGAAATCGTTGGTCGCGAAGATTCCCCCGCTGGCGTGATGCTCACCGATGCCTGCGACCGAAAGCATGGCCCGTTCGATTTCGTGGTGGCGGCAGATGGCTCGCGGTCGCGCATGCGAAAAGTGTGCGGTTTCCGGGCAAAAGTGATGGAGTACGAGCACGGCACGCTCTGGCTGAATGCACCGGGCGATGGCGTGAAGGGAAAGCTGGTGCAAGTGGTCGAACGCAACCGCAAGCTGTTCGGCTTGTTACCAATCGGCGATGGATTGGTCAGCCTGTATTGGGGCTTGCCGGTTCGCGAAGTGGCCGCCATGAAAGCACGCGGGCTGGAAGCACTCAAAGCAGAAATCGTCGCCTTCGCACCGGAAGCGGCACCGGTTATCGACTTCGTTCACGATTTCGAGCAGTTTCTTTTCACCACCTATCGGCACGTTCACTGTCGCCAGCATTTCGATGATCGCGTGATTTTGATCGGCGATGCCGCACATGCGATGAGTCCGCACTTGGGGCAAGGCGCGAATCTGGCGTTGGTCGATGCGTGGCGGCTCGCAACCGCGCTGCGCGAGCATCGCGATCCGCCGACCGCCTTCGCCGCGTTCCGAAAGCAGCAAAAAGCCTACATCGATTACTACGCCACCATCACCTATATGCTCTCGCCGTTCTTCCAGTCGGATTGGCCCATTCTGGGTTGGGGCCGCGACTGGGCGTTGCCACTATTGCCCTACATTCCCGGCGTGAAGCGGCAAATGCTCATGACAGTCTGCGGGTTGAAAGGCGGCTATGTGCGCGGGCCAATCGCACTGTGATTCCACGCCACCGTGGATTTCGCACCTCAAGCGAATAGGCTTCTCTTTATCCCTACACCGTGAGGAACTCAGACTGTGAAAACCATTCTCATGCCCATCGGCGACGCGGCCGAGGTTCTCGATACTTACTACCCGCTGTTTCGATTGAAAGAAGAAGGCTATCAAGTGATCGTGGCCGGCCCGGAGAAACGCGGGTATCACCTGGTGCTACACGAACGGCCCGAAGGGTGGGACATTACACAGGAGCGACCCGGCTACACACTCGCAGCCGATACCGCGTTCCGCGATGTGAACCCGGACAAGCTCGATGGCATGGTGATTACGGGTGGCCGCGCCCCGGAATATCTTCGCTACGATGCCGATTTGCTCCGCATTACCAAGGCAGTGTTCGCGGCGGGCAAGCCGATCGCATCGGTTTGTCACGGCGTCGAGATCATCGCCGCGGCGGATATTATTCGCGGGCTGGAAGTTACCACGGTTGCCAAGTGCAAATTCGATTGCGAATTCTCGGGCGGCAAATACGTGGATCGCGAAGTGGTTGTTAGCAAGAATATCGTGACATGCCGAACATGGCACGATAACCCCGCGTGGATGCGCGAATTCTTGAAGCTACTGCGCTGAGCCAACTTCACCAGTTTCACCAGACGTAAGGCACGAACACGTTGGTGCGGCCGGGGCGTGAGACGACACCGGAAGCGGGGTTGAAGAATGTGCCGGCGGCGGGGTTGAAGTACAAGCCGGTGCCGGTCGCATAGGTTCCCGTGCTCGTTGGTAACCCGGTGCCGGGCACCCGCAAGAACGTGGAACCATCGGCCAGCGTGGCAACGCCCGACTGCGGGCGATACACCGTTCCGGACCACGGATTCACTTGCAGGTCCGGCCCCTTGTACATCATCGTGCCCGCCTGCTGAATCGCAACGGGCGGCTCGATTTGCACGCTGGCACCCGGCGAGAAACCCGGCTCAAGCCCTGGCACGCCCAGTGGCTGATTAATGCCAGGGTTGCGGAGCAACGGGTTAGCCAGGAACGGGTTGTTCTGCAATGGGTTCAGTGCGAAGCGATTCACCGGAACGGGAACCACGTTCGTGCGGTTCATCCACGGGTTGTTAATCGCCGGGTTCAACCACGATGGCGGGGAAACTGCGGGCCGGAACAACTGATTCGCCGGCAAACCGGGATAGCTGTTGAATTGCGGCATGACGATCGGTTGCCGCGGATCCACTCGCTGCTGAGCCAGAGCATTCGTGGGCGTGACGGCGGCGAAGCCCAAGGTGAGAAGGCCAAGCGACCACCGGGTGCAGGCGTTCATGAAAGTGTTCCTTTTGGTGCAACTCTTCTCGGATGCTCAAACGCAGCATAACTCACGCCGTTTGCGAAATTATTCGGAAAATCGCGGTTACGCGACTGCGAACGAAAGGGAACGCCGCGATCGACCGAACTTGCGCGAATCGCACAAAATGACAAAAGCTCCCAATCGCGTCGCACGCGAATGGGAGCTTTCTTGAGGCCGCACAGTAACGAGAACGTCTTCTGGGCGTGTCTGCCGTATCGAGTCGGTCCCGATCACTCGGGGTCGTCCGGGAGTCGTTTGGGCAACTTCAGTGTGAACGTGGAGCCTTTGCCCACCACGCTTTCGACGCGAATGCGGCCCTGATGTTGCTCGATAATCTGCCGGCACACGCTCAACCCCAACCCGGTGCCACCGCGGCCATACTCATCCGGTTGTTTGGTGGTGAAGAACGGTTCGAAGATCATGCGCAATTGATCGGGCGATATACCGACGCCGGAATCTGCCACCTTCACTTCCACCGTGTCGCCCGCTTCGTTTTCGCGCACTTCGATCTTCAGGCGGCCGCCGTTGGGCATGGCTTGCCGAGCATTAATCACCAGATTCACCAGAATCTGCTCGATCTGCCCAGACACAACCCACGCCTTGGGCCGCGACAGAAACCGCGTGTCCACATGCACGCGGTGCTTCATCAGATCCTTATCCGTGAGGCTTAGCACTTCCTCGACCAACCGGGCAATTTCGCAGTGCTGGCGATGCGTGCCGCTTTTGCGGGCGAAGCCAAGCATTCCACTGGCGATTACTGCGGCACGCTGGCCGGCTTTAATCACCCGCTCGAATGCGGTTTGCTTCTCGGCGGGGTCCGGATTGCGCATCCCGAGTTTGGCCGAGTTGATGATCGTCGTCAGGATGTTGTTAAACTCGTGCGCAATGCTCGAAGCCAGTTCCCCAACGCTACTCAATCGCTGAGCCTGCAACAATTGTTGCCGGAGGGTCTCTGTCTCGCTTACTGGAGCCAGTAACTCTTCACCGGTCATGAAGTTTCCCCCTGCGGCACGGTCCCCGGGCTTCCGCCGGATCCAACCCGCAACGCGGGCCGGTTCCCCCCGGCGTTTGTCCGCGGGCCGGGCTAACCCGTTACCGCTAGCATGAGATATCGACCGCCAATCCGAAACACTTCATACGAACCGCACAATCGGATTCTTTGCCCTGTGAAGCTGGGAATTCCAGCAGATGCGAGTGGAGAATCGCGTACTTTGTACCGGGAAGGTGGGCTTGCGGAGTGCCCTCCAGACGCGCGAACTTGCCACGCTTCTCAGGCTTCAGTTTTGGGAATACTTGGGTCTGATGTGCTGTTTACAACTTGCACCGGCGGCGGAACGATCAGCAATTGCTCGGCGCGCCACTTATCGCGTTCCGGAACCAGTTCGCTCACCGCTAGATTCGGAATCTTGCCGAGGTTCACCCAATCGGTGGGAGTTTTCCCATGCAGAATGCTTAACAGCAGCACCTTGCACACCACGCCATGACAGATCACTGCCACACGCCCACCGGGATGCGCCCGCACGACTCGCTCGAATGCTGGCAGCGTGCGGTCGCGGAGTTCATCGAACGATTCCATGCCAGGGTAAGAATAGCTCGTATCGCCCTTCTGCCACCTTGCAATGGTCTCGTCCCAGATGATGTCGGCCTCGGCGCGGGGCTTGCGGGAAAGCGGACCTACCTTCCGTTCGTGGAGAAGCGGTTCGATGAGATGCGGCACACCACACGCGGCGGCGATGGGCGTTGCGGTTTCGCGTGCCCGGATCATGGCGGAAGAGACCACCACGGTCGGCCGCAATGGGGCGAACCAATCCGCCGCCGCTTCCGCCTGCCGCCTGCCGTGTTCGCCGAGTTCAATGTCGGACTCGGCACCGTGGAACAATGTGGGTGCGGCGGTTTCGGCGTGCCGGGCGAGCCACACGACCGCAGGCAACTTCGAGTTTGGACTATTAGTTTCCACATTCACCTCATGCACGAGTTAAAGCCAAGCACGCGGGAATCGTGCGAAAAGCCAATGATTTTCAAGCCGTTCGCGTCACAGTTCCCGCCCGTTACCCATTTCTCAACCGTGGAATGTTACGAACCGTCACTTGAATCCCCCTCTCGAACGCTGGAAACTCGATGTGTTCGCTTTGTTGGGAGGAACCTATGACCGGAATCGTTGTGTCGCTACTTCTGGCTCCCGCCATGCCCACTGCGCCGGTGCCGCCTGTTATCACTGCCAAGCCGGTGGCCAACGGCGTGGTGAACCGGAATGAGGCCCAGAACTTTGCCCAGTCGGTGTATCGCCTTGCGGATCAAGTGGCGGCAATTTACGTTCTCGAAAAGAAAGATCATGTGCGTGAGTTGATGAGTGCTGCTGCGCGTGGGCTATACGAAGAAGTGGGGCAAGCCGTGCCCGACGCGGTGGCGGCGACGATTGCGAACGCCAATTCCGTGCCAGACATGGTGCAAGCCCTGGCCGATGCCCGCATTCTTCTTGGGGACAACCCAAAGCTATCCGGGGCGAAGTCGATGTTCGCGGCTGTGAATGGGTTCAAGTACGCGACCGATCCCGGCTGCGGCTTGTATAGCGCGCGGTTGAACACGTTCGCATCGGTCGATCAAGACTTCGGCGTGGGAATTGAACTCGAAGGCGTGGTGGGCACACGCTGGGCGCTTTATCAGCTCGAGAATATGGTGGCATCCGGGCGAATGGGGCGGCTTCCCGGTTGGTTCGGCCCGAATCCGCGCGTGGATCAAGTGGTCAGCCCCGCCGGCTTGCCGTGGAAGGTGCGGCGCGTGATTCCCGGTAGCCCGGCGCAACGTGCCGGAGTGAAGCCCGGCGACATCATCACGCACTTTAACGGCAACGAGATCACCGCCGAGAACGCCAACAGCCTGTTCGCGGAGTTCGCTAGCCCGCGTGCCCAGATGATCGACCCGAACACGGGCCAGATCATTCCGCCGGATCGCTCGCTGACAATTCGCCGCGACAAAACCAAGCCCTTCACCGCCTCGCTGAAGGCCGAAGCGTACACACCCGAAAGCGCGTTCGGCGTGATGCGCACCCAAGACGACAAATGGGATTGCATGCTGGATCGCAAGCACAAGATTGGCTACATCCGGCTTGGCCCCATCGAAACCGGGCTTGATGTGAAAGTGGGCGAGATGATGACAGAACTGATGAGCCGCGGTTGTCGTGCGTTGGTTTTGGATTTGCGTTGGTGCCCTGGCGGGTACGTGACACCAGGCACCGCCATCGCGGGTATGTTCTTGCCCGGTGGAACGGTAATCTCTCGCATGGAATATCGCGATCCCGCACAGGCCGGCACGAGCGGCGAGATTCGCACGCCATTGGGCGGCGGAAAGTATGCCGACTTGCCACTCGTTGTTCTCGTGGGGCAAGAGACAACCGGCGGCGGCGAGTTAATTGCTTCGGCGCTGAAGGACAACAACCGGTGTGTTGTGATTGGGCAACGAACAGTGGGGCGTGCGTCGATCCAAAACGCCCGCGATGCCGGCTTCGGTGGCGTGCAGTTTCGCGTGACAACGGGCACATCGTTTCGGCCCAATGGCAAGGCCCGCCAACGCAAACCCGATAGCCAACCGACCGATGAATGGGGCATTCGCCCCGATCCGGGTCTAGAAGTGCCGGTTACTGCGGATCTCTCCGCCCAACTGCGTCGGCAGGCGGAACTTCACTCGCTTCGCCCGGCGGATAGCCGCGATGCGTTGCCGTTCGATGATGTTAACGACGATCCCTATCGCCTGGCAGCGCTCGCGTATCTTCGCAAGAAACTCGACCCGCTACCCGAATCGAAATAGCGCACTGCGCATTTTCCCGTTTGCGGTCGCGTTCCAGACTCATTGAATACTCCCATACTCACTCTATCGGGAGTCTTCTCCATGCGTCTGGCCACGATCCTCACCCCACACGGCCCACGAGCCGCCGTCGCCCTCGCGGACAAGTACGTCGATCTTCATGCCACCGATGCGGGCTTGCCATCGTGCATGAAGAACCTGCTCGCGGCGTCACCGGCTGTGCGCAAACTGGCCGCCGAGGCCGCGACATCGAAGTCTGCGGTCACGTATGCGGCCAACGCCGTGAAGGTGTTGCCGCCCATTCCCAACCCCGGCAAGATTCTGTGCATTGGGCTAAACTACCGCGATCACGCGATCGAAGGGAACCGCCCCATTCCGCCGGAACCGGTGCTGTTCGGCAAGTTCCCCAACACACTGATCGCACATGGCGACGCGATTGTGATTCCGAAAGTCGCGGAGAAAGTGGACTACGAGGCGGAACTTGTTGTTGTGATTGGCAAGAAGGGGAAGCACATTCCCAACGATAAGAGCGCCTTCGATTACGTGGGCGGGTACACCTGCGGGCACGACGTGAGCGGGCGCGACTGGCAGTTCCGCGGCGAAGAGAAGCAATGGATCATTGGCAAGACCTTCGACACGTTCGCACCAACTGGCCCCGTGCTTGTCACCGCGGATGAGATCCCCGATCCGCACAATCTGCAGGTGCAATTGCGGCTCAACGGAACCACGCTGCAGAACTCCAACACCAAGGAGTTCATCTTCGGCGTGCCGCACTTGCTCTGGTTCCTGTCGCAAGTGATGACGCTGGAACCGGGCGACTTGATCTTCACCGGCACGCCGCCGGGCGTAGGAATCGCACGCAAGCCACCGGTGCTACTGAAGGCAGGCGATGTGGCGGAGGTCGAGATTGAAAAGATCGGCGTGCTGAAGAATCCATGTGTAGCGGAAAGCTGAGAAGAGAAAACCAGCCACGGATGATTTCCGTCTTCGCATCCGTGGCTCACTTTTCCTGCAGATCTTCCACGTAAGTGCTTTCGTACTCGAACTTCGTTCCTTCGCCCTGATGGTTCGGGAGTTCCGCTTTCACCTTCAATCGTGCGGCGTGGTAGCGGCCTGCGGTTGGGTTGAAGTAGACTTCGCCGGTCCAGAGCATCGGCACGAGTGGCACACGCTCGGACAGCGCCTTGGGTGGGCTTTTCAATGTCGTTTCCACGCCCACGATCAGCAGCCCGTCTTTGACTCCGCTGTTGAGATAATTCTGGGCGAACTCGTAGCTCTCGCCGGTGCCGTGCGGCGGGTCGAGCTTGAAGGAGAATGTGCGGTCCCACTTCTGCCCGGCGATCGGCCCGGCTTCGGGTAAGATCAGGCGAAATGGCAACTCGGCGTTCAAGCGCGTGGCGGAACCCGCTTTCGCCTCTTTCACATCCACCAGATTTCCCCGTGCATCCACCCGCAGCGTGACTACGGGCACGTTCAGGAAGCCGGCCATCTCTTTGGCATCTTCGGGGTTGGCCGAATCGCGAACCACGCTGCTGCCATCGGGCTTGCGGAACTCGTTGCGCATCGCGGAAATGCTCATCACCAGTGTGCCCGTGCCATCGGCATCCACGTTCGTAATCGCCCACTTCTTGACGAGCGTGAGCGCCGTGCGAGCCTCGGTGACCACGGGCTTTTCGGCCTTCTCATCGAGCAAGGTTTCTCGCACCGCGGTGTTTTGCACCACCTTGTACTCAAGCGATTGGCCCGCAACCCACTTGAAGCGAACCGGCGCATCCGCGGGCTGAGCAACGGCCAAGCTCGCAGACGTGCCAACAACAATCGCGACAACAACGAGCGCACACAGGCGAAGCATGGTGAACCTCCGCGTCCAGAATCTGGCGAAGCGATACCCACTTTGCCGGGAACGAGGAAGGGCAAACTATCCGCGCCGGAACCAGCCACGCAGGAGCACAACCAGCACCACAAGCGAGCAAGCAAGCGGTAGCCAGTCGCCGAGCACGGGATACCACGAAGCCCGGTTATCCAGCGGAACCACGGCCGAGACGATCGCCTCGGTTTGCTTGGAACTCGCCCAGGTTTCGCCCGGCAATGCGACCACGCGGCCATCCGAATCGATGACGCCGGAAATCCCCATGTTCACAGCCCGCATCACGGCGCGGCGCGTTTCAATCGCGCGGAAGCGGCAAATGGCGAGGTGTTGTTCATGTTCTTCCGAACCGCGGAACCAGCCGTCGTTCGAGATATTCACCAGGAAATCGACCGGGTTCGTGCGAACATATTCGCGGGCCAAAGATGGATCGGAATCTTCGTAGCAGATCAACGTGCCAAACGTGAACGCGCGATTATCGGCGGTTCGCAGCGGGAAGCGAGTCCAGGATTCGCCCGGTCGGCACGAGTAATCGTGATCGTACGGCGTGAACATACTCATGAATGGCAACACATTCCCGAGCGGAACATATTCGCCGAAAGGCACCAGATGCATTTTGTCGTAGCGGCCGAGTTTCTGGCCCTGCGTGTCGATAAGCAAAGCCGAGTTGTATTTCCACGCGCGGCCGTCTTCCCACACCAAGCTATTGAGGCCAAGCAGCGTGGGAGTGGGCCACCACGCGGTGGCGAAGTTCGCCTGCCGCCGGCGTGTGAGTTTCGCGAATTCCGGGTCCGCCGTTTCCCCTTCCGAGATTTCGAACCAGTCGTCCGCGAAGCACGTTTCCGGCCAGATCACCAGATCAGTGCGCGGTGTGGCGGCGTTCGCTTCCTCAAATAGCTTGCGATAGCTCGTCACCAGTAAGCCGGAACGCAGGATCTTCTCATCTTGCGGAACGTTCCCTTGCAGGGCGGTCACGCGCGGCCCATCTGCGAATGCCGGGTGTTGCAGTTGCACGAACCCATACGCAAGCGAGCCAACCAGAAGCAACAGCACGCAAAGCGTCGCCCACACCGGGCGGGTCGTGCCACTTGCGGATTCAGTGGGCGAGGTGGCATTCCAGCGCAGTGCGCGACGAACCACGGACGATGGCAAGATTCGGTCGGCGAGCCAGCCGTTAACCGCCGCAACCACGAACGAGACCGCATAAACCCCGCCAAGGTCCGCAATCTGAATCAGCGGCAAGAACGTGTGCTGTGTATAGCCCAGGAAGTACCACCCGAACCCGAACATGTGCTGCACGCCGAGCGGTTGCAGGAACGGAAAGCCGATTGGGAAGTGCATGCGAAGGTATTCCAGCATCACCCACACCACCGGTACCGCGAACGTAAGCGGAACGCCACGCCGATCGAAGCGACGAATGAGTGCGAGCGCCAGCACCCACGTGACCGGTGTCACAATGGTTAGCCCGAGCCACGAAAGATACATCATGGGATGGGCCACGCGAATCCACTGCGTGGCAAGTGCGAAGAACACCACGCCACCCAGATAGGCCGCGAAATAACGCCGCCGCCGCGACACATCGGCACGCACCAGCGATAACCACGGCACCAGCGCGAAGAACCCGAGGAAGCCCAGATTCAGCGGGAAGAACGCCGCCCACAGCAACACGCCAGAGAGGATGGCGGGCACGAACACGCGAGGCATCAGGAATCCTTCCAGAATAGGCGGAGCCAGGGCAATTAATCGAGCAACACCACGGGCACAGGCGTTCCGCGATCGAAGCGGGCTTCGCCAGCCGGCAACACGATCAGCGCATCGGCGGGTTGCAAGCCGCGCAGGTCTGGCGCGCCAGCCCACGGTAACGGCCGCACGTTCCATCCGGTTTCGCCCACGGCACGCTTCGCAGGGCGGTATGTGGGGCGATCGTTCACTTCGGCGATCGGTTCGGCGAGTGGCAACGTGGTGGTCACAACACCAGGGTTAACGTGACCTGCGAGGTTGCGAATGGCCGGCCGCACGAACAGTTCGCAGCACACGAACGCACTCACAGGGTTGCCGGGCAAGCCGAAGATGAGCGTCTCGCCGAGGGTGCCGAACAAGAGTGGCTTCCCCGGTTTCATGCGCACCTGTCGGAAGCGAATCGCGACGCCGAGTTCTTCCAACACCGCCGGCACCAGATCGAATTTTCCCACCGAAACGCCGCCCGCGATCAGAACCACATCCGAATCGGCGATGGCCTCGGCGATCATCTCGCGTGTGTCCGCAGCGTCGTCGCGCACAATCCCGCGATAATGTGCGATGCCTCCCGCTTGCAACACCTGCGCCGTTAACATCAGACCGTTGGAGTTGCGAATCTGCCCCGGTTTCAGCGGTTCGCCCGGTTCGACCAGTTCGTTACCGGTGGAAAGAATCGCCACGCGCGGAACCGGGAACAGGTTCGCCATGGTCTGCCCGAGTCCGGCGAGCACACCCAGCGCTGCGGGGTTCAGCGCGGTTCGCGCAGAGAGCACCGCGTCGCCCGCCCGCATTTCGGTGCCACGCGCGAACACCCATTGCCCGGCCTTCACGTTCGCATCCTTGACCCACACCCGCCCATCGGCGAGAGTTTCCGTATCTTCCTGCATCACGACCGCATCGGCCCCCTGCGGAATCGGGGCACCGGTGAAGATGCGGGCACACTCGCCGGGGCGAATGATAATCGTGGGCATCGCACCCGCGGCGATCTCGGCGACCGGCTTCAGATAGCGCAGCTCCGGATTGCGTGCGTCGCAATCTGCGGCCCGCACCGCGTAGCCATCGCGCAGCGATTTGTCGAACGGCGGGGCATCGGCATCGGCATGAATATCTTCGGCCAGCAACATGCCCAGAGCAGCGGGCGAAATCTCCTCGCCGACCACCTTGCGAGGCCGGGATTGCGACAAGACTTCGGTCAGTGCGTCCGCAACTTCGAGCATTTGCGAGTTCTCCAGGGCGTAGGATTGTATACCGATCGCACGCACTCGATCCACCCGGACCAGGGGGCCGCATGGACCCGATCAACCCGTTCGATCTCACATTCACCGACGTGAACCATCCGTTCCATCTCCACCATATGGAACTGTGCCTGCGTGAAGCGGAAGACGCCGAAGCGGAGGATGAAGTGCCCATTGGGGCGGTTGTGGTGCATCCGGAACGCGGCGTGATTGGGCAAGCGCACAACATGCGTGAACAGCTTAACGACCCCACCGCTCACGCAGAAATGATCGCCATTACGCAGGCGGGCAACGCGCTGAAATCGTGGCGGCTCGATAACTGCATTCTGTATGTGACGCTCGAACCCTGCCCGATGTGTGCCGGGGCAATAGTGAACGCTCGCGTCGCCATGGTCGTATATGGTACTACGGACCCGAAGGCCGGAGCGTGCGACACGCTTTACCAGATCCCCACCGATACCCGTTTGAACCACCGCGCGGTGGTTCTCGGCGGAGTGATGGCGGAACCCTGCGGGGCCATACTTACGGACTTCTTCCGCCGAAAGCGTGCGTTGGGAAAGAAGTGATCGTTATAACCCGCGCTGCCGACGCAAACCTTATGGTGAACGCGGCCGCCGGTATTTCTCACACTCCCATTCGGGCGATTGGCGTGGTAGTTTAATGCATAGCCCCTCGCAGCCCGCTCCACCGGAGCCTCCGATCATGTGGCATCGTCTCCTCGCCGCCGTGGCTCTTGTTCTGGCCGTAGGTCTCTCGGCCTCCGCACAGGTTAACAGTGTGTACTCTCGGGCCATCCCGCCAGATAAGGCGGCGCTGGAACGATTGAACCTCAAGATCGAGTGGATGGCGAACATTCCGGTCGCAGGCCGGCGCGATTCGCTTACCCAGATTCAAACCATTGGCGACCAGATCTTCGTCCAAACGCGGACGGGCTTGATCATCGCTGGCGATGCCCTGACCGGGCGCTTGCAATGGTTCGCTCAACTGGGCAACGGCGACTACGCGAACTCGTATGGGGTGGCCGCGAATTCGGAATTCGTCTTTGTCGCCCACGTCACCAAACTGCATGCCTTCCACCGCTACACCGGCGTTGTGGAGTTCACTACCGAGTTGGGATCGCCGCCCACGACCGGTCTGGCGGCAGACGAAACCGGCGTGTACTGCGTGCTGGGAATGCGAACCGGCAACAGCGGGGCGCACCGGATCGCGGTCTATGATCTCCCGCGACCCATCGCCATTTCAGGCGTTCCCAAAGATGCGGGCGATCCTGACCGCGCACCCGTGAACGATCCCAAGGCGGTTAACCCGGTCGATAACCTGATGAAGCGATACGCCCCGGAACACATGTATCGGACGAACACACCCGATGTGTTCGATCGGCCACGTTATCCGACTTCGCTGCAGGCACCGATCGGCGGAACAACGGGAAGCCGCACCCCTTCGCTCTCCGCGCTGCCGCGAATCACACCGCCGTACACGCTCGAAAACGAACACATGACGCCATCGCTCGGCGTTCTGCCCACGCTCCGCCAGCCTTACCGCATGCGAAATGACTTCCAGAAAGATATCCAGCGAACGCCATCGCTCAGCACCATTCCGCCCTCGATTGCCGCGGCTTTGGCGCTCTCCGACCTTCGCCCGCAAAATGTTCAAGCACCGCCCCGCTGGGAATTCGGACTAACAAGCCGCATTCTGTTCCCGCTGTTCCTCACGCCCACCCGCGTGTGGGCCGCGACAGATGCGCAATTGCTCACCGCACTGAACAAACGCGACAAGAAGATCGAAGTGCTGCAGAAGATGGCGGACCCGATCGGAGCCACGCCGGGCCGAGGCGGGCTGAACGCTTACGTTCCGCTGAGTTCGGGCTATCTGGTTGCGGTCGAAGGTACAGCCGGCAGCCCGGATGGCGGGGCACGCATTCTGTGGCGCACACCAGTGGGCGGCATTGGGAACCGCACGCCGTTCGTCACCGATAAGTATGTCTATGCTCAGGGAGATAATTCGGGCGTCACCTGTGTAAATCGCGAGTCTGGCGAAGTGGTGTGGAAATCGGATTCCGCCGCCGATCGCCTCATTGCGGCGAACCAGGAGTTCGTCTACGTTCGCGATCGCCAGGGGCGATTCCTGGTATACGATGCCAAACGCCCCACCAATCCAACCACCGGCCGATCGGCTCCACTCGCGGGGCTTGATCTCGCCGAGTTTAACGTCGACATCGTGAACACCGTTACCGATCGGATTTATCTTGCGGCCGATAACGGGCTGGTGGTTTGCCTTCGTGACATGAACGAGAAATATCGTCGGCCGGTTCGGATCACGCCGGAACCGATTATCAACATCGCCCCAAAAGAAGGTGTCGAAGTGGCACCGGGCAAAGATGGGATGCCGGTAGACCCGCTGAAGAATTGATTCGCAACCGCTTTCCAAGCGATGAAGCCACTCGCGTTTGCGGGTGGCTTCATCGCTTACAGGCTGTTTCGGAAGTGCCTTTGACGAGCCGGAAGCGTCAGCGACGGCCTGCTTTTCCCGTCGCTGACGCTTCCGGCTCATCGGGTTCCGATACTTTCGCGACAGTCGAGCTTTGAGATTTACAGCTAGCAATTTACAGCGCGACGGCGGCACGCAACGCGGCCTTCCCGTTGGTCGCGCCTCCGCCCTGCCAGGGCAACCGCCATCCGTTGCGATCCATCTGATCCGCCAGTTCGGCCAGCGAAGGCACCACAACTTCCGGGCGATACGCATAACGCGGCAGATCATCGGGCTTGGTTCCGCCACTGAGCACCAGCACAGTGTGGAACCCGAGTTGCGCGCCTCCCAGGATATCCGTCTCCATGGTGTCGCCGATCATGGTCGTTTCGTCTGTCGTCAGGCCAAGTTCCTTTCGCGCGGCGCGCATCATGACCGGGCTGGGCTTTCCCACACTAAAGGCTTTTACGCCGGTCGCGGTTTCGAGCATGGCGACCATCGCACCGCAACCGGGCCGAAGCCCGTTCTGCGTGGGGCAGTTCGGGTCCATATTCGTGGCGATCAGTTTGGCCCCGCCCAGAATCATGCGCACGGCGGCTTCCACCAACTCCAGGTTGAAGGTTCGCCCTTCCCCCACGATCACGTAATCTGGGTCGTGATCCACGACGGCGTAACCATGCTGGTGAAGCGCGGTAAGAAGCCCGCCTTCGCCAATCACATACGCGGTGCCGCCGGGCTTTTGTTGGGCCAGGAAGCGTGCGGTGGCAATCGCACTGGTGAAGACGTGTTCATCGTCCACATCCAACCCCATGCGCGACAACCGGGCGACCACATCGCGGCGTGTACGCTGGCTGTTGTTCGTCAGGAATCGAAACGGAATGTCGCGGTCGCACAATTCGCGCACGAATCGATCCGCGCCGGGAATGAGCTCGGTTCCGCGATATAAAACGCCATCCATATCGATCAGAAAGCCAAACTTGGGTGTCACTGCGGGGTGCATGAAGTCTCCAGGAAATACCAGCACAACCGGGGGTTCGGAACCCGGCCTAAGCCATCGAATGATTAATCGTGGGAGAAATCGCGGGAGAAATCGCGAAAAGAGGTATTGGGCTTAGTGCATCGGGCGTGCCATCAATGACACTCCCATCGCAATTACTCCATAAAGCTATTTCAGCTAACACTTTCGATCGATAAGAAGTTCTGGCGTGTGCGGGCGAGGTGCCCGGAATTTGTGCAGTCGCGACAGTTTCACGGTCATTCCACGAAGAAAGCCCACGGATTGAATATCCGCGGGCTTCCGGTTCGTTCATCACGATAAGCGATCGGCTTACTTGGAGACCTTGGCGATCTCGGCGACGACCTTTTCCACGTCTTTTTCGGTCATTTTGCCCAGCGGGAAGGCGAAGTTCGCGGCAACCGTGCGATCCTTGTACACGATCACAGTGATGTCGGCGTCCTTGCTGATGTCGTACTTCTCGGGGCCGGCGGCCGCTTCGATAGCCAACACGAGCTTCTTCAGCTTGGCGTTTTCTGCCATCGTCTTCAGCTTACCTTCGAGCTTCTCGTCGGACGAGCAGAACACGGCAAACGCGTTGACGTTAGCCTTGGCGTGCTTATCTGCGGCAGCGTCCACAGCGGCGGCGAGTTTGCCCACGCAGGGGCAATCGGCGGTGCGAGCGAAGATGGCCACAACGGGATCGTCGCCAGCCTTGCAATACAGGCACGCCTTCTTGCCAGCGTCTTCACCGTTGATGTTCAGCGGATGGAACGGGCCAGGGACTTGCTCGCCAGTTTGCGGGCCAGATTTCAGATCGGCAGCGATCACCGCAGTGCTCAGGGTCGCCACAACCGCAGCCGCCAACAGATTGCGAATCATCGACTTCTCTCCAGGGGTTCCGAATGAACGTCCACCTTAACGCCGGAGGACTATACCCGGCTCGAAGCTAGACGTTACAGCCCGACTGATTATTCGAATGAGTCTGTAGTATCTTGGCGAGCCGTTGTGTGGGAACACGCCCACCAAACCAGCCACCACACGACTGCCAAGAGGCCGCCAACCGCCACACCCACGATGCTACTCTCAAGGACCTGCCACCAACACGGCATGACGAACTTGGGCATCGGCCCTTCAGGGAAGCCCACGTAGGCCCACCAGTCTGCGTACCACCAGTAGACCAGCCCTGAGACCGTCGCGGCGACTGCGAACACCCATCTGGTTCGGTTGCCCACACTCAGCCCCCGTCAGGTGAAAACATCGAACAGGCCACCGCTCGCCGCAACCGGACCAACTCGCGGGGCATTACCGACGAGCGACGAAGCCCCAGAAACGGATCAGTCTGCGAGGTCAGATGTAAAATTGAGTGCGGCCTGTTTTGTCTCAATGACCAGATCCGACCAAGACGTCCGCTCCGAATCGTCGGTGTCGGTCAACTCGCTCTCGCACAACGACAACTCGTTGGCCGCCTCCGCGGGTTGGCCCAGGTCCAACAACACACGCGCCAGCGAAAGCCGGATGCTGAGTGTCGGCAGCCCGTGCGCGGCCGCGATGCCGGCGGCCCGTTGGTACAGAGTCACCCTCTCGCCATCGCCCTCGGCGAAGTCGGCCTCCGTCTCCAGTAACACTGGGTGGTCGCCGTACCGCACCCGCAGCCCGGCCAGCACGTCGATCAGGCCGACGAGGTAGAACGCCCGCAGCACCGCGTCCTCGGCTAGCCCGGCGTTGACCACCGGCAGGGTCGCGTCGCTCACGGCAGTCCACTCGGATTTAGTGAACGGAAACGCCTCCACTCGCCAAGCCTCCGGTGCCGAAGAATTCACTCAAGCCGTGCGTGTCAGAACGCGCGTTCACTTCGCCGCGCAATCTTCGCTTTCATTCAAGCCGAATGGCCATCAGAGCGGCTCGGCGTCTGGGACGTTGCCAACGGCCTACCCGCCGAGAGTGCCTGCTGAAACTGCACCCACAGGCCGGGCGACACATCCGCTGGACCTGTGCCGGCCACCGCCGTCAACGCCTCGGAGAGAGACCGGCCCTCCAAGAGAGTGATTCCGGCGGTGGCGACGCACACGGACCGGCTCATGCCAGCCGAGCAGCAGATCAGCACCGGCACTCCAGCACGCATCAGCGCCGCGACGGAATTCGCCGCCAGTTGCAGCAGCCAGGCCGGGTTGTCGCCACCGTCCGAGAGCGGGAACCGCAACCGGACCAACTCGCGGGGCAGTACCGCCAACTGCTCATTGTCGGCCAGTTCGACGACAGCCTCCACACCGGCGGCCATCACCGCGCGAGCGTCGCGGAGGTCGCCGGCGTTGCCCAGCCACAACGATCGTCCGGCGACTTGCCGCACTAAACGCCCTCTCGATGCTGAAAGAATCCGTACCAGTCGTGTGCGTTAGGGTGAAGGGTGATCGCCCTTCATTGTGCGTCAGGTGTTCACTTCGCCCGCCCCGGAATCTTCGCGTTCATTCAAGTCGATTGACCATGCGATCGGTTCGGCCGGAGTTGCGGTCACAAGTCGCCCGGGGTGAGACCGGTCTGTTTGCCGATGCGGGCCAGCATCTTCGGCCCAATCTCTACGTCATCGTGGAACGCAAACACGTAATCGGACCACCCTGCCCGCTCCAGCGTACGGTGCGAACCGGTCTGCCGCTTGAGCCGCCAGCCGATCCGTAACAGCGCCGCCAGCACCCGTCGCGCCTTGGCCGAAGGCCAACTGCTCATGCCCGCACCGCGAACAGATCGATCACCGCGGCCGGCACATCCTCGCCGTTCGCCACTCGGTCGGCCAGTACCCGAAGGGCTAACGCGCGGGCGGCAGCGGTGGCCTCTTCGCGAGTCTCTCCGTAGGCCAGCACACCCGGCAAGTCCGGCACATCGGCCAGCCACCGTCCGTCGTCTTCGCGTTCAAGCTCGATTGAGATTGGAATAGACATGACGCACCGTGTGTGAACATTCGACCCGTTCAGCTTACACAGCAGGATCGGCTTGAGGCAACGCCTGGCTTCTGCGGCCGATGGAATGCCAGCCGTGTGCGTTATGGTGAAGGGCGATCGCCCTTCATTGTGCGTCAGGCGTTCACTTCGCCCGCCCCGGAATCTTCACTTTCATTCAACTCGGTTGACCATCAGAGCGGCTTGGCTGACTTGGCTCGCCTCGGGCGTGCTCGAACAGCAGAGCCTCGCGGACGCGGGTCAGCGTCTCCCCGAGTAGGTTAAGCCCCAACCACTGCGACCGGTCGAGCGCCCGCGGATCGTCCGCCGCCAGCCCGATACCCCACACCCGGTCGTATGGGGACGCCTCCACCAGCGTTGTCCCACGGGTGGTGAACAGTAATTCCCGTTGGTCCGCGTTTTGGCTGAACCGGGCGTAGTTGCCAGTGTATACGATGCCCTCACGGAACAGCACCCACACTGACTCGTCGAATCCCCGCACCTCCCGCCCGAGAGCCTGATGCCCCCGCGGCGTCTCGGCCGCCTGAATCCGCTCGGCCACCACTTGGTCCCCGAACAGCAGCGCTTTGGCGTACATCATGTACTGCTCGGCGTAGTTGAAGGTCACGCCCCCGAGGACGAACGGCGCGCGGTGCCACTGGCTGAGGCGATGTTTCCAGAAGAACGTGAATGCCTCCGCCACTGCTCGCCTCCGCCGCCAAAAGAGTCATGCCAGCCGTGCGTGTCAGAACGCGCGTTCCGCCCACGCCGGAATCATCGCCTTCATTCAACTCGGTTGACCATCAGAGCGGCTCGGCGTCTGGGGCTATCCGCCGCTCCAGCGCCTTGAACTCCCGGAACGACAGCGGGAAGAAGCACCGCAGGAGCTTGTACCGGGACTACTCGTTCAGACCGCCGGCCAGGAAGAACCGGCACAGCGACTCCACCCCGCCGGCCCGGATACGCGCCAGGTCGGCCGGGTCCATCGGCCGCCCGACGACCTGCACGAAGTGCCCTTCCGGGATCGGGTCGCCGGGACGCTCGCCCACCGCAAGCCCTCCGCCGCCGAACGATGATGCTCAGCGGCTGCGAGACAGGTTCTGGTCGAACAACAGGCTCACGCCGCTGGCCTCTCCAATTGGCTGGCGGCGAACGCGAAGCACGCTCGAACATCGTCGTCGGTCAGTTCCGGGAACTCCGCGAGCAGTTCATCGACGGTCATCCCGCCAGCGAGATATTCGAGTACGTCCCGCACGGTAATTCGCATCCCGCGAATGCACGGTTGCCCGCTGCGTTTGCCCGGTTCGACGGTGATGAGTTGAGTGTAATCCATACCCGCACACTAACCGGCTGTGGATGACGGGTCAACAAGCACAGCGACGCAAGTGGGCTTCTTTCGCGGCAGGAATCCATGCCAGCCGTGCGTGTCAGAACGCGCGTTCCGCCCGCTGCGGAATCATCGTTTCGATTCAACTCGCTTGGCCATCAGGGCGGTTCGGCGGCACAATCACGACTCAAGCAGAATGGCCTCGTCCCAAGCGTGGTGGAACCAAAAGCTCTCCTCCCAGTCCGTGGGATCGGCTTTCTTCAAGCGGTTCAGAAATTTCCGGTGCGCATTCCTCATGGCTCGACGGTCTTCCTTTTCCAGGTCCGCTTCGTCCGGGTTTGGGTACTTACGCAGCAACCGATTCCACTCCTCGCGGAATTCCTTGTAGGCCAGCAAGCTTTCGAGATAGCTGGCCAGGCCCGAATTGATTGACTCGCAGTCTGTTTTCCCTTCAGACAATTTCGGGTAGACCCACCAAACACCGCCACGGATGCTGTCCACGCACAACCACCTACTCTTGAAGAACGTTCCTAAGACTTCTCCGATTACAACAAACTGCGACAGATCAACCCACCAATCGAGTTCCTTGTGACCAGTCTTGGGATATTTCTTCGCCTTCTCAATCCCTGCGTCTTCGAGGAGGCAGGCGCCTCGCGGTCGGTGGACAACCTCGACGTCCTCGAACCGCATGAACAACTTCAGTGGTGTCTTTGGGCCGACTGGCAGCCCGATGTCGCGCAGCAATTCTCGGTCGGTCTGCCGCAAGGGTAATGACTCGACGGCTTTCGTCGGCGAGCACCGAAAGTGTCGCGCTCCCCATTGTTCCCGAATGGTAGCCGGCTTCACAGTCCCCTCCAATCGCTTCCGCCGCCCAAAGAATCCATGCAAATCATGTGCGTGATGATGAGGGGTTATCGCTCTTCACTTCACCGAGAAGGCTTGCGATGTCCACGGACACGATTATTGCCATCGATTATTGCCATCGATTATTGCCATCGATCTCGGGCGGTACAAGAGCGTCGCGTGTATTGGTGCGAGTGCGAGGATATGGGGCTTCAAAGTGCTTCAGGACAGGCGTTCCGCCCACGCCAGATTCTTCGTTATGATTCAACAAGGTTGGCCATCAGAGCGGATCGGCGACTGGGGCCTCCGCGAGACGCAGCCACGCAGCGACCGCCGGATCGGCCGGGCGGTACACCCGCTCGCGGGGCGTAACCAGAGCAGATACCCCGCCGGACAACAGCCGCTCCCGCTGTTCGGTGACGAACGCCGACAGGTCTATGATCTCGATCAACTCCCGTCGCCCGAACGCCTCCAACACCTCGCCCCGCAGTCCCAACTGGATGGCCCGCCGGTCCAATTTGGCCCCCGAAGGGTGATGGTCCGGGTCCCACTGGAGCCGCACCGACGACCGACCAACCGACCGCGACCAGTCCTCTTCCGTGGCAAACTGCTCGCGGTCCCACGACGACGGCACGGCCGCCGCGAGGAGGGAGTCGAAGAACGCCCGTCGCACCCGCAGGGCGAGTGTGATCTCCTGGTTCTCCTTGGTGCCCCACCCCGATCGGTACATCATCCACAGGAAGTTGGGTTTCACCCAGCTCATGCGGGAGTAGCTGAAGTCCCCCCCGAACGCCCCGTGCTCCGCGGCGAACCGACCGATTGTCGGGCGGTACGCTTGGTACACGACGACCGTCTCGTCGTCGAATTGGGCAAGGATGTGGCGGCCGTCCTGCGGCCACACCTTCACCTGTTCGGGGTACGGTTCTGTAATCAACGCCACCGAACCGCCCTCCGTCGCCGTAAGAGTCATGTCAGCCGTGCGAGTCAGAACGCGCGTTCCGCCTGTCACGGACCATTCAGCAATGTTGTCCATCAGAACGGATTGGCGTCTTGACTACATCCGCTGCAAGTTACGCACACGGTCAGTGTACAAGAGCTGGTGCCACTGCTGCGCCTCTGCCCATGTGCGGGGATAATGCCCACGACCCAACACGACCTCCTCGATGGCCGCCCGCACCTGATGGGCGCACGTGTTCGGGCCGACCCGCCCGACCCCCGTACCCAGCCCTGGGAACGCTACAGACTGCACCACGGCCGCGATTGGTTCACCGGCCAGCTTCCCCGACGGGACGACGCCATGTTTGATGAGTAGCAGGACCGCGCGGGCCGCCAAGTACGGGTTGACTGTGTCGGTGAGCACCATCGGCACCCGCATGGTCGGGGCCGCGATGACATGCGAGATGCGAGGGTGCCCAGTCGCGACGATCTCGGCCGCGCCGACCAGCAATTCGCCGTGGTGTCGGGTGCGGATTAGCTCTTGGAGCCGTCCCTGAACCTCCCAGCCAAAGTGTTGGGAGTACAGGTGGTCGATGCCGCCGTCCATGAACCCAAAGCTGTTCGCCGGGCTGACTACGGCATCAACGGACAGGTCGAGGATGGACCCACGGTGGACTGATACGCCAGGCATGTCGCCGCAGTGCCGCTCCCAGGCGTCGGCGAGGTCGTCTTCCACGGCCGTTAGGATGATACGCACGCCGAAGCCCTCTGCCGCCGAACTTGGAGTTGGTTTGCAAGGGTTTCGGCACACCACCTTGCAGCATTCGCACAATAATACAGCAACAGCGATCGTACAGGGAAACGCATTCGAGCTGTCGAGTTGGTTATGTTTCTTACACAACCCGCGTCATGACTGACGCGGCTCGCCAAAATCCGCAGGCCCCCACCTTTCTTTCGCGTGCGATTGAGTTATTCCACGCGCTTCAGGAGTTCGTTAAGCACCTCGGCGTCGCTCGGATAATCCGTGGGCAGCAGAACGCGAAGCGGAATCGGTACTTCATCCATCCGGTATGCCGTGCCGGAACGATGGATGCCATACACCGCCGTGGTGAACTGAACCGTCGCGGGCACGATCTGCTGCACACCGGGCGCATCGAGCGCGATCACCGGGATGCGGCGAAGGTGTTCGATTGCCAATGCGGGGAAGTCGGCGACCGTTTCGCTTCCCACAAGCAAGCACAGATCCGCCTCACCACGAGCCAACATATCGGGGCCGGTGAACTCGCCGGGGTTGTAACGCGGATAACCGCGACTCAGATTCACGCCAAACGGATAACCGGTTTGCCATGCGAGCACGGAATCGGCACCCGCCACATCGCCGTAACGCCGCATGCGCCGAGCGTAGAATCGCGTGTGGTGGTTCAGATCTGTCACCAGTTGCAGTAGCGCTTCCACGGTGCGATGTGCGAGCTTGCCCGCAGTTAAACCGGAGCCGAAGAAGACCACGCCACAGCGGCAAGTAGTCATGCGGGCGGCGAGGTCGCGCAATTGCGGCAGGTTCGGGAACGCTTCTGCAGGCGATTCCGCTGACGATTCTGGAAGGGCGCACCCCGCGACGAGCATGCGCAACTCCCAGAGCGATTCCCAGTGCTTCCCACGCGGAATGCGGATGAAGAGATCCGCTTGCTTCGCCGTCTCCGTTTCTTCTTCATCGATAACCACCAGAAACCGATCGGCGTGCCCGCCGGGAATCCAGCGGCCGCGTGGTTCGAGCGAATAGCGATCCAGGTGGCGTGGGTGCGTGCGAACCGGGTCGCTGCCCCAGAAGATCACCAGATCCGCGCGGTTCTTCACTTCGCCGAGTGTGCAAGTCGATTCGCCAACCTGTTGCAGTGCGATGATGGAAGGCGCGTGCCCCGTGCTGGCGGTGGTATCGATGGTGGCCCCGAGCCGATCGGCCAGAGCCACGGCGGCGCGTTGCGCTTCGGTCGTGCTGCGTGAAAGGCCGTAGATGAGTGGATAACGGGCCGCTGCGAGAAGTGCTGCGGCGCGAGCGAAGCCCGCCTCCGGTTCGGCCGCAATGCCATCGATCTCGCAATGCGGCGGGTGGGCCGTGTTCTGGGCGTGGAACCACGGCTCCGCCAGAACGCAAGCCCCTTCCGCCTTCACAATGCGGCCGTTCGCGGTGGTGATACGCAGATCATCGCACACGCAGCCACACACCGTGCAGGCGGTGTGGGTGAAGGTTTGCGTTGCGGAAGCGGGCAGAGTCATCGGCACTTCCATCGCACGGCGTGATCTCGGCAAGATCTGGGGTACGGCTGTCGCTTTTGGCATCTTGGCGAGCCGTGTGTGTGAACACACGGGTTTCTGCCACAACCCGCGTCATGACTGACGCGGCTCGCCAATCACTTGCCATTAAGCGTTATCCGCAGATTACGCAGATTACACAGATTTGAAATCAGAAGACAAATAACAGAGATCAACGAGGCCCACATCCTGACGTGACTGCGGAGGTGCGGCCAAAATCCAAAGGGTTTCTGCCACAACCCGCGTCATGACTGACGCGCCTCGCCAAAATCCGCAGGTGGCACTCTGGATTGTCTGCGAACTTAACATCCGGAAGTTACGTCTGTTATATTTATTACTCCTCACCGAGGTTGCACATGAGTACGCTGTTTTCTCAAACTCACCACTTACTCACCCTTGAAGGTTACTTACTTCAGGGCTGCCTCAAAACCGGCCTTAATTCCCTTCAACAAGGGCACGTTGGTAACAAGGGAGCGTATTACACCGCCTTCTTACAACTCTCAATCGGGATCGAACGCTTGCTGAAGGTGATCCTACTGATCGACCACATGGCACGCAACGACTTAGCGATGCCGGCCATTAAGACGTTTAAGGGCTATGGCCACGATCTGAACAAGCTATACGACGCAGTAAAGTCGCTGCCCGACCCATCTCCAAACCCGCTCGTTGCCATCGAATTGGACTCCATACCAGCAAAGCTCGTTGAGTTTCTTGCCAAATTCGCAAAGAACACTCGTTATCACAATCTTGATTCCCTTGTTGGAGAATCGACTGCCACCGATCCGCTGGCAGAGTGGCATGTCATCGTCCTGACAATTTTTCACGAGGACATTCCACAAGCAAGCAAGAAGGCCACGTTGCCGCAACTCGCTACGTCGGCGCTCCTGATGCAGAACAACGTGTCTGTGGTTGGTCGGAACCTTGATGGATCTGATTCACGATCCGGTTGCTTTTGTCTATTCTGTCCTCGGGATGACTTCTGACCGACTGAGGATTAACGCGTGATCCGTATTTCCTTGCCCGACGCCGAGGTTGGCCGACTGGTGGATCTGTTTGAGACCACCCCGGAT